>NZ_CP070368.1:695833-1391666 GCF_016919705.1 Paracoccus methylovorus | reverse complement strand
GCTTATGACCCCGCAATTTGTGGCAGGATCTGATCGGTGAAGAAGCTGGTCAGTGTCGCGGTCATGAAGCTCATGCTGACCCAGAATACGACCAGCATCAGGCCGATTTTTGGGACGAAGGTCAGCGTCATTTCCTGCACTGAAGTCAGCGCCTGAACCAGGCCGATCGCTACACCGGTCACCAATGCCACGATCAGCAAGGGGGCTGCCATGCGCACCGCGATCCAAAGTGCCTGCCGTGTTAGGTCGAAGATCAGGTTCTCATCCATCGTCTTGTCCTTAGACCGGCATACGAAGGATTTCCTGATAGGCCTCGACCACCTTGTCGCGAACTGCGACCACGGTTTCGAGCGCAATCTCGGCCTGCGCAATGCTGTGGACCAGATCATGCGTATCAGTCATTCCGGCCATGGCGCCGGTCGCGGTCAGATCGACCTGCTCCAACGCCCGGGCGAAATCCGTAGCGGCGTTGGTTACACCCTGCGGCAGGGTGTCGGCAGGCGAGATCTCAGGGCGTGCGCGCCCATAGGCGGCTGCGGCAGATGTCGGAGAAATCATGGTGTTTCCTCTTTAGCGGCGGATCAGATCCAGCAGCGAACTGCCCATCTGGCGAGATTGTTCAAAGACGCGCAAATTGGCTTCGTAGCTGCGGCTGGCCTCTTTCGCGTCGGCGATTTCGATGATCAGGTCCACGTTGGAACCCGAATAATATCCCTCGACATCAGCCATCGGATGGGCCGGGTCGAAGATGAGCGGCAGTTCGCGTCGATCCAGACGGGTCGGTCCTGCAGTCACGGCACCGTTGGGGCGTCCGAAATCCACCTGTTCACGGAAGGCCACGAGCTTGCGGCGATAGCCGGGCGTATCTGCGTTGGCGATGTTTTCCGAAATGTGGCGCAGGCGCACGGCCTGTGCCTTCATCCCGGAAACGGCAAGATCGGTTGCGGAAAGTGTCTCGGTCATGTTCGATCCCTTTACCTGCCGCGCCCGATGCTGGCGCGGACCAGCGACAGCGAGGACTTGGTTACTGCCAGCGACAGATCGAACTGTCGCTTGGCTGCCGCGCTGCGAAACACTTCCTCTTCTAATGAAACGGTATTGCCGTTGGGGGCTGGCTCGCCCCCCGCGTCTTTGATGCGGGCGGTGTCGCTACCCCATCCGGCGCCCGTCAGGTGACCGGGGCGAGTAGCACGCATGCCCGTGGCGACTTGATTTTGATAGGTTTCGGCAAAGCTCGCCAGATCACGCGAGCGGAAGCCAGGCGTGTCGGCGTTGGCGACGTTCCGTGCAATCAATTTTTGCCGCTCGGCCGCGTGGGCGGTCAGCGAACTGGCCATTCGCAATGTACCGATCTGGTCAAACATCAAGGTGTCCCCTCAGGTTCCGATAAACCCGGTCTTAACCTCAATAGGTTTAGAAACCCTTTCGAGGCGAGCGATGCCGCGGGAAAAGACGAGGTCGGAATGGATAAAATGCACTCTATCGCTGCGCGGATGCGTCGGGTCCGCATGACCCGCTATTTCGGTCAAGTCAGTGCGATCCAGGCGGGTCTGATCCAGGCGGGTGGATTGAATGCCTATGCATCCTTGGGTGATCGCGTTGTTTTTTCAATGGATTACGGCAAGGATTTGAGTGGTGAGATCGTCGCGCTGCATTCCGATCAGGCAGCGATCCTGCCCGAAGGGCCGATGGAGGGGCTGTCGATCGGCACTCGGGTTGAGTTGGTTTTTGCGCCTTGGCTGGCACCGGCCGATTCCTGGATCGGGCGCATCATCGATCCATTCGGCAGGCCGCTCGACGGTCGCCCTCTGGTCGCCGGGGGCGAGGAGAGGGGCTTTCGTCCGCCGCCGCCGCCCGCCGCCTTGCGCAACCGGCTGGGCGGGCGGCTTGATACCGGGCTTGCGGTGTTCGACACGCTTTTGCCTTTGGTGCGCGGCCAGCGGTTGGGGCTGTTCGCGGGCTCGGGCGTCGGCAAGTCCACGCTGCTTTCGATGCTGGCCAAGGGGGTTTCGGCCGATGTGGTCGTGATCGCGCTGGTGGGCGAACGTGGGCGCGAACTGCGCGAATTCGTCGAGGAAACGCTGGGCGAGGAGGGTATGGCGCGCTCGGTCGTGGTGGCGGCCACTTCGGACCAGTCGCCGCTGATGCGCCGGCGCTGCGCCTGGGCAGCGATGACGGTGGCCGAGCATTTCCGCGATCAGGGGCGGCAGGTTCTGTTTCTGGCCGATTCGATCACCCGCTTTGCCGAAGCGCATCGGGAAATCGCGCTGGCGGCGGGAGAAAACCCCAGTTATCGTGGCTTTCCGCCCTCGACCTCGCATCTGATCATGTCGCTGGCCGAACGATCAGGACCCGGACCCGAAGGGGCGGGCGATATCACCGCGATCTTCAGCGTGCTGGTGGCCGGTTCGGATATGGAAGAACCGGTGGCCGATATTTTGCGGGGCGTGCTGGATGGCCATGTCGTTCTGGACCGCGCCATTGCCGAGCGGGGAAGGTTCCCGGCGGTGGACGTATTGCGCTCGGTTTCGCGTTCATTGCCGCAGGCGGCGAGCGAGGCCGAGAACGCGCTGATCGCGCGGGCGCGCGGGCTGCTGGGGACCTATGCAGAATCCGAACTGATGATCCGAGCCGGGCTGTATGCGCAAGGCACGGACCCTCGTGTGGACGAAGCGGTGCGGCTTTATCCGGCCCTGGACGGGTTCTTTACCCGGCAAAGCCCGGATGCGCGGCAAAGCTACGCGTATTTGGCCGAGGCTTTGGGGGTTCCGCCCCCAAAACCGGGCTAAGCGCCAAAGAAGCCTATGAATACGACGGGGTTATGGCATGATTGATGAATGTTAACTGGCGTTTCGGGGCGATTGCACGGCAGACGGCGCGCCCGCATCTTCTGCAGGCGAGCCGAGGAGCATCATGGCCATTACCGAATATTTTGTCCGTTACCTGCAACGAAGAGATGTGCTTACCGAAACCGATATTGCAGGCCTGCGCGCGCTGCCCAGCACGCATGTCTGCTTTCGCCCTGGCGAGGTGATCGTTCCCCGGGGGCGTTTGGCCACGCGCAGTTGCCTGATGCTACGCGGTATGGCTGCGCGGCAGCATGAGCTGTGCGACCGTCCGGGTGAACGTGTCATCACTGCCCTGCATGTGCCGGGGGATTTCGTCGATCTGCACGGTTTCGTGCTGGCCGGGCTGGAGCATGACGTGATCTCGGTGGGTGTATCCGAGGTGGAGTTCGTCGATCACGATGATCTGCGGCAGGTTACGTATGATTTCCCGCATCTGACCCGGCTTTTATGGATGTCCACGGTCATCGATGCGGCAATTCATCGGCAATGGCTGGTGGCGGCTGCCACTTTGCGTTCCAGCGGGCATCTGGCCCACCTTCTGTGCGAACTCTACACCCGGCTTTCCAGCGTGGGTGCTGCGCAGGACCATCGCTTTACCCTGCCGCTGCTGCAAAAAGAGCTGGCCGATATCCTTGGCTATACCCCCATCCATGTGAATCGCGCCGTGCGCGACCTGCGCGCGGATGGGCTGATCCGCTGGACCGGCAGCGAGGTCGAGATCCTTGACTGGCAAAGGCTGGCGCGGCTGGCTCGGTTCGATCCGGAATATCTGGATTTGGGCAGGGTTCGGCGTTGAACCCTATTGGCACAGCCGAAAGCCGCCGCGACGTGCCTTGATGTCCAGATGCAAGTGGTCCTCATGTGCCGCATTGGTGCCGGGGCCAAGAACCGTGGTGAAATGCAGGCAGGCGGTGCCGCGCGCCGCACGCTGAAAGGACTCTTGCAGGTCGCCGCTGTCCTGGCGCGGCTCGACCGAAAGCCGGGTGCCGTCATCGAAGTGGACGGCGGCGATATCGAAAGCATTGCCGAAAGCGTGTTCCGACAGAGTCTCGCTCTTGTCTCCGACGGTTGCCCGACATTGATAGGTCGAGCCCGGCTCCAGCGCGACCAGCCGGGGCTGCCCCGGCAAAAGCGCGGCGGCGGGGCGGATGAAATCGCGCAGCCAATGCGCAAGGTGGCGTGCGGTGTCGCAGCGCATCGGCGCGTCGCCCGCGATCTCGATGCCGGGCAGGGGTTGGTGCAGCAGGATCGGGCGGTCGATGCCGCAATCACGCTGTTCGGCATCCAGAATGGACGGGGTCTCGCTGTAATCGGCCCCCAGCAACGTCAGTTCCAGCAGGCAGGCGGAATAGTCGAAATCGCTTTCTCGCAGGGTCGTGTGAACCGGGGGACCGGAAGGGACGGGAACCTCGGGCAAAGGCGCATCGTCTGGGTTTTCTGCCGATTCCGATGCGGGTTCGCTTGCGGCGTCGGGCTTGGCCGGGGTGATCTCGGTTGCGGCCTTGTCCTCCGGGCGCGGCGCCGGGCGTTCGTCGTTGGGGTGGTCGGGACGCGGCGCGGGCGCGTCCTGGGCCGGTGTCTGCCCCGGCAGAACCATCAGCCCCGCGATCAGGACCAGCGCCAATGCGCGCATCTCAGGGTTGCCCGGCGTTGGGATAAAGCGTCACGCTGCCCGGTTCCTGTCCCGGCAAGCTTTCGGGAAGTCCCACGTCAGAGGGGTATTCCGGCTCTTCATCCTCTGCCAGAGGCAGCGGGGTGTCAGGCACCAACGGCTCGGACGAGGTGGAAACGGCCGGGGTAACGACCAACGGTTCGGGCGTCGTCACCACAGTCGTCGCGGTTGCCGTCGCTGCGGCATTGGTCAGTGCCGATGCTGCGGCGGCCGGTGCGGTCCCAGCCATGACGGGTGCCGCCTCGGCTGTGGCCACTTGCGGCGGCATCCTGTCACCACGGGCCGGGGGGCGTGTGCTGGCGATGGTCGCGACCGCCGCCGTTTGCGTTGCCGCGGCCATGGGCGAGATGCCGGTCACATCGGCGATGCGCACTCCGGGTGGCAGGAATTCGACCGTCGTCACCTTTGGCTTGACCATATGCGCCAGCTCCCAAGCGTCCCAGTTCGTCAACCGCACGCAACCATGCGACTGGTGCAGGAACAACTGCGAAGGCGTCGCGGTTCCGTGGAGGCCATAGGTCGGTTCGGACAGGTCGATCCAGACATTGCCGACCGGCCCGTTCGGCCCCGGCGGGATGATGAGCACCCTGTCGTTCTCGCCCTGCTTGAAATTCCGGTGCGGGTTATAGGTATAGGTCGGGTTCAGCGCCACGGCATCCACGACGTGATTGCCATGCGGCGAGGGGGTGTCGGACGAACCGACGGTCGCCGGATAGTCCGCGACCATATTCCCCTTGGCGTCATAGGCCGCGACGCGGCGGGTTTCCTTGTCCACGATGATGCGGGTGACGGTGGCGCGGATCGGCTTGGCAGGGACGGTGGCATGGATGGTCTCGCCGGGCTGGAAGGCGGCGCCGGGGTTCAGCTTGGCCAGAAATTTTTCGTCCATGTGGAAACGCTCGGCCAGCTTTTCCAGCACGCTGGTATAGCCCTGCGAGGTCATGGCGGCCTTTTCGGCGTAGTCCTTGGGGATGCTGTCCACCAGCCCGACCGCGTCCTCTTCGGTGATGGTATAGGCCATGGTCAGGGGCGCGGGGGCATAGCCCTGCAACAGATCCCAGACCGCATGATCCATGCGACCGTTCATCGGCAGGCCGGACCGGCGTTGAAAGGCCATGATGGCGCTTTCGCTCATGCCGCCGCGCCAGCCGTCCACTACGCCGGGCGAGATGCCTGCGCGGTCCAGCAGGATCTGCACCTTGGCGGTCAGTGCGGATTGTCCTGCAGGCAGATCGCCGCCGTCATAACTGGCCGTCTCGATTTCGGTGGGCGTGATCGAGATGAGCGCCTTGGGCTTTGGCGCTGCGGCCTGCACGCCGGCACCCTGAGCCGGAGGGGCGGCTTGTGCCCAGCCGGGCGAAAGCGGAAGCGCAACGATCGCGGCCGCCAGCGCGAGACGCGACGAAAGGCCCGTACGGAATCGGGTCAAAAACATGCTCGGATCCGGTTTGTTTGCCTGTAGTGTTCTGGTTATCGGCACATTTGGCCAAATATGCCGACCAAAGCAAGCAAGACGCGGTCAACTCGGCTTGAACGCAGCCCTCAGATCGTCGCGGCGAAGCGGTGATGCTGTGGGAAATAGCGCCGCGTCAGGGACACCGGCATGTTGTTCAGCCAGTCGATCCGCTCGACCAGCAGGACGGGATCTTCCGGCGCCAGACCCAGCGCTTCGGGCACGAACCCCGAGCCGGCCAGCGCCGCGCCGATGGCCATGCTGGCGCGGTTGATCGGCACATGGCCCAGCAGCCACTCGCACGGGCTTAATTGCTCCAATGCCTGCTGCGTCAGGCCGGGGGCGGCGTAATTGTTGATCCAGCGTTCCTCGCAGCAATAGGGCGCGTCATCGGCCGTGAACCGGGTCTTGACCCGCAGCAGGCTGTCGTCGGTCCGCAGCAGCATCGATTGCGCAACATCAGCGGGGGGCGGGCATTCCTTGTAGTCCAGCAGCGTATAGCCATAGACCTTGCCTGCGGCCTCGATATCGCGGCGCAACAGAAACCGCACCATCTGCACCCGGGGATGTTGCGCCACGCGGGTGCCGACCTTGCGCCGGCGTTCCAGCACGCCGCTTTGCGCCAGAGTCTGCAAGGCACGGTTCACCGTCGCGCGGGCGCAGCCGAACTCGGTAGCCAGTTCCGCTTCGGTCGGAATCAACTCTCCCTCGGGCCAATCGCCGTTGTGGATGCGGGTCAGAACCTCTTCCTGGACGGCCTGCCAGGTCATGTTCCGGCGCCTGCGCTGCTGCGATTCCACCGAAAGGGCCTGTGCCAAGGGGCGGGGAAGTTCAATCATGTCTAAAATATGTCTTTGCGTCGATGTTGCGGCGAAACTCGATACGTTCGATCAAACGGGTCTGTGTCGCCCCGGCGACGATGAAGGCAAGCGGCAGGACTGCCTGACCGGGGGAACTTCGGTAAACTCATCGGTTTAGTTTTTGATTGCAAATTTCCGCGGGGGTCAAGGTCAATTGCCGCGACCGGCCATGTTCCGCCTGTCCAGGTTGACATTCCGCCGACCGGGCAGGAGAAATCGGGCGATTCTCAAGAGGTGATGCCGTGTCGGAAGCTTCCTTGTTCCGCGGCCAGGGTGTTTCCACCACGGCCTGGACGGTGCTGATCGCAATCAGCCTGTGCCACATGATCAATGACATCATGCAGTCCATGCTGGCCGCGATCTATCCCTTGCTGCGCGAGGAATTCTCGCTGTCCTATTGGCAGATCGGCATGATGACCTTTGCCTTCCAGGTCACGGCATCGCTGTTGCAACCGGTGGTGGGGATGGTGACGGATCGCAATCCGATGCCGCGTTCGCTGGCTCTTGGCATGGGCTCGACCTTTGTCGGTGTCCTGCTGCTGGCGTTGGCGCATGAGTATTGGGTGCTGTTGTCGGGCGCGATGCTGATCGGGATCGGTTCGGCGGTATTTCATCCCGAAAGCTCGCGCGTGGCGCGAATCGCCTCGGGCGGACGATTTGGAACCGCGCAGTCGGTGTTCCAACTGGGCGGAAACTTCGGCACCGCCTTGGGGCCCTTGCTGGCCGCCTTTATCGTGGTGCCGCTGGGCCGGCCCTCGGTGGCGATTTTCTCGATCGCGGCCATGGTCGGTTCGGTGGTCTTGTCGCGTATCGGCAATTGGGCCGAGGGGCGGCGCAAGGCGGCAGGTGCGCGGCCGACAACGGCCTTGCCGTTTTCGCGTCGGCGGGTCACGGTCGCCATCGTGGTACTGGCGCTGCTGACATTTACCAAGAACATTTATACGGCGAGCATTTCGAGCTATTACACCTTCTTCCTGATCGAGAAATTCGGGCTTGGCACCCAGCAGGCGCAGCTGATGCTGTTCCTGTTTCTGGGCGGCATGGCCGCAGGCGTCATGCTGGGCGGGCTGATCGGGGACCGTGTGGGGCCACTGAAGGTGATCTGGTTCTCGATCCTGGGTATCCTGCCGTTCACGCTGATGCTGCCGCATGTGGGACTGGTCGCGACCGGATTTTTGACCGTGGTGATCGGGATCATTCTGGCCTCGGCCTTTCCGGCCATCGTGGTATTCGCGCAAGAGTTGGTGCCGGGGCGGACCGGAATGATCGCCGGCATCTTTTTCGGCTTCGCCTTCGGCATGGGCGGGATCGCCGCTGCGGTGCTGGGAATAATCGCGGATGCGAGGGGGATCGAATTCGTTTACCAGATCTGCTCTTATCTGCCGCTGATGGGGCTGTTGACCATCTTTCTGCCGCGGATGGAGCGGCTGTAGCTGCCGGACCGGGGGCGCCGCCCCCGGACCCCCGGGATATTTGAACACGGAAGAAACATGAACAGGATCAAGGCAAGGCCCATTGCGGCCGAGGAGTTCGCCCCATACGGCGAGTTGCTGACCCCCCGCGAAACGCCCAGCAAGATGATCAACGCCGGCCGTTGCGAGCGGCATCATGCGCTGGCCATGGTCGAGCGGAGCGGCGGCGAGGCGATTATCTCGATCTTTCGTTCGCAAGCCGTCAGTCTGCCTTATGATTGCACGCTGCTGGAGCGGCATCCGCTGGGCAGCCAGGCTTTCATGCCGCTGGGGCCGGATCCCTGGCTGTCGGTCGTGGCGCCGGATGAGGCCGGCCGGCCGGGCGCGCCGATTGCCTTTCTGGTGCCTGCCGGCGTGGGGGTGAACCTGCGCGCAGGGGTCTGGCATGGGGTCCTGACGCCGCTGGATCATCCGGCCGATTTTCTGGTGGTGGACCGCGAGGGTGCGGGCGTGAACCTGGAAGAGGTCCAGATCGCCCCCGTCACCATCGAGGCATGAGCCTGCCGGACTATTCTTTCGAAGAGGCTGCCCTGCGGTCGGGCGCGCGCTTTGTCGCGGGTGTCGATGAGGTGGGCCGTGGGCCTTTGGCGGGGCCGGTTACGGCGGCAGCGGTGATTCTGGATGTCACCTGCATTCCTGAGGGGCTGAACGATTCCAAGAAGCTGACGGCGAAGCGTCGCGAGATGCTGTCGGAGCTGATCATGGCGCGCTGCGACTGGGCCGTGGGCCATGCCAGTGTCGAAGAGATCGATCGGCTTAACATCCTGCGTGCCTCGCATCTGGCGATGTTGCGGGCGATCGCCGGGCTGCGACAGCGGCCCTGCCTGGTGTTGGTCGACGGCAATATGCTGCCCCGCGATATGGACTTGCCGGGGCAGGCGGTGGTCGGGGGCGATGCGCGAAGCCTGTCCATCGCGGCGGCCTCGATCCTGGCGAAACTGTTGCGCGATCGCATCATGGTGGATTTGGCGCAACAGCATCCCGGATACGGGTGGGAAGCGAACGCCGGTTATCCGACGCCCGCGCATCGTCAGGCGCTGCTAGATTTGGGCGTAACCCCACATCATAGGCGCAGCTTCGCCCCCGTCCACAACATATTGTGTAAAGAACAAACCGCAACATATTGATTCGAAAAACAATTTGACGGCGAATCATGTCTGACTCATTATCGCTTCATCAAATCGGCAACCAAATAGCCGAAACCCGAGGCAGTGATGACCAAACTTGACATGAAATCCCGCGCTGCGGCGCGAACCCTTCCGCTCAACCAGATTCTGGCCGGTGATTGTATCGAGATCATGAACGCGCTGCCCGAGGCCAGCGTCGATCTGATCTTTGCTGATCCGCCCTATAACCTGCAATTGAAAGGCGAGCTGCACCGGCCCGACAACTCTCGTGTCGATGCGGTGGACGACCATTGGGACCAGTTCTCGGGCTTTGCCGCCTATGACAAGTTTACCCGCGACTGGTTGGCCGCCGCGCGCCGCATTCTGAAGCCGGACGGGGCGATCTGGGTCATCGGGTCCTATCACAACATTTTCCGGGTCGGGGCAGAGCTGCAGAACCAAGGCTACTGGATCCTGAACGACGTGGTGTGGCGCAAGGCCAATCCGATGCCGAACTTCCGCGGCAAGCGGCTGACCAATGCGCATGAGACGATGATCTGGGCCAGCAAATCCGAGGGTGCGAAATACACCTTCAACTACGAGGCGCTGAAATCGCTGAACGAAGGCGTGCAGATGCGCAGCGACTGGGTGCTGCCGATCTGCACCGGCGGCGAGCGGCTGAAGGACGACGGCGGCGCCAAGGCGCATCCGACTCAAAAGCCCGAGGCGCTTTTGCACCGTATCCTTGTCGGTTCGACCAGCCCGGGTGATGTGGTGCTGGACCCGTTCTTTGGCACCGGCACCACCGGGGCTGTGGCCAAGATGCTGGGCCGCGACTTTATCGGGATCGAACGCGAGGAAGCCTATCGCGCGGTTGCCGAAAAGCGCATCAGCCGCATCCGCAAATTCGACAGCGACGCCATCGCCACCATCAAACCCAAGCGCGCCGAGCCGCGCGTTCCCTTTGGACAGGTGGTTGAGCGTGGCATGCTGCGTCCGGGCGAAGAGCTTTTCTCGATGAACAACCGCCACAAGGCCAAGGTGCGCGCCGACGGCAGCCTGATCGGCAATGACGTCAAAGGTTCGATCCATCAGGTCGGGGCCGCGCTGGAGGGCGCACCCAGTTGCAATGGCTGGACCTATTGGCATTTCCGGCGCGAGGGGCGGATGGTGCCCATCGATATCCTGCGCCAGCAGATCCGCGCTGAAATGGAGGCGGACGAGGGCCGCACCCACTGATTCCCGGTTTCGCCAAGTCCCGAGGCTCCGCGAGCTCTGGCGCGGCCGGGACCGCCTAGCCCCGTCCTGCGGTTCCGCCGCCGGGCGGGGCCTTTTGCGATCTGTCTGTGTGAATGGATCGGCGTTTGTGGTGTCGCCGGAGGTTGGGTCGGCATGGGCCGCGCTGCCCTGCCGGGCGACGGTTAGCGTTGCTGGTCCGGTACGACTGTGGTCGCGGGGCGGGCAAGCACCCATGCCTTGCGCATCAGCCCCGGCAGAGCGGTTGGTCTGAACTTGCTTAGCGGCGTCAGGCTTCCTCGTTCGGGCGCGGCGGTCAACCAGGCGGTCATGACCGTCAGGTCCAGCGCGAAATGGGTAAAGACATGGCGGACCAGCCCGATTGCCTGCCAGTCGGCGGGTGCAGGCGGTGGCAGCGCCGAGCCGTCCCAACCTGTCGAGGGGAAAGCCAGCGTGCCGCCCAGCAGACCTTTTTCAGGCCGGGTTTCGACCAGAACCCTCTCATCGGCAAAACCGATCCAGACGGTGCCGTGACGCAGGGGTTTGGGCTTCTTGGGCGCCTTGCGCGGCAGATCGGCGGCGATACCTTGGGCACGGGCCGCGCAGTCGTCGTTGATCGGGCAGATGCCACAGGCGGGATTCCGAGGCGAGCATATTGTCGCACCCAGATCCATCATGGCCTGCGCGAAATCTCCGGGTCGCTGGGACGGGGTCAGGCTGGTGGCCAGCGTGACCAATTCCGGCTTGGCGGCGGGCAGTGCCGTCTGGACCGCGAAGAGCCGCGCCACGACACGTTCGACATTGCCGTCCACCACGGTCTCGGGTTGGTCGAAGGCGATGGCGGCGATGGCGGCCGAGGTATAGGGGCCGATGCCGGGCAACGCCGCCAGCCCCTCGCGCGTGGTGGGGAACGCGCCCATCGCGGATACCGCACGGGCGCAGGCGATCAGGTTGCGGGCGCGGGCGTAATAGCCAAGCCCGGCCCATTCCGCCATGACCTGCGCATCCTCGGCCGCGGCAAGATCGTGGACGGTGGGCCACAGGCTGGTGAACCGCTGGAAATAGGATTTGACCGCCGCGACGGTTGTCTGTTGCAGCATGACCTCGGACAACCAGACGCGATATGGATCGGCCGGACCGTGACCCGCGGGGACCCGCCATGGCAAGACCCGGGCGTGGCGGTCGTACCATGCCAGCAATTGGGTCGGGATCACCGTCAGGTCACGCAATTTTCAGCCTCGTTTCTCTGGCATCCGGACGCGTCGCGGTCCAGACTGTGCGCCAGATAAACCATATGGTTGCCCGATGGCCCAGAAGAAACCCGAGACCCAGCCCCGCCGCCGTATGCGCGGCTTTGAGGCCGCGGCGCAACTGGTCGCGCAACGGGTAAAGACCGTGAGCGAAGGCCGGGGGTTTGCCGTCGCGCGCCTGCTGACCCATTGGCAGGACGTGGTAGGGCCTGAACTTGCCGCCCGTACCCGCCCGGTCAGGATCAATCACGGCAAGGGTTTTGGCGCCACGCTGACCTTGCTGGTTCCGGGCGCGCAGGCCCCGCTGATCGGCATGCAGCTTGAACAGATCCGGGACAAGGTGAATGCCTGCTATGGCTTTAACGCCGTTTCGCGCATCGTGCTGACCCAGACCGCGCCCATTGGTTTTTCCGAAGGGCAGGCCGAATTCGTCGCCGCGCCACGCCGCGACGCCCCCCCCGATCCGCAAAAGATAGCCCAGGCCGAGGATATCGCCTCGGAGTTCGACAATCCCGCGCTTTCCGCAGCCATGCGGCGGCTGGCGCTGAACATCCTGTCCCGCCGGGACGCTAACGACCGAAAGGCCAATCCATGATGCTGCTTCGCCGTTCCCTGATTGCCGCCGCCGTGGCTGCGCTGACCGCATCTGCGCTGCCCGCACTGGCGCAAGAGGCGGAATCCGCCGACAATGCCGCCGAGCAATCGCTTGAGGGCAATGTCCTGCCCGATATTGCGCTGGGTCAAGAAGACGCGCCGGTCACGATCATCGAATACGCCAGCTTTACCTGCAGCCATTGCGCGGCGTTCCACGACCAGAACCTGCCCAAGCTGAAGGCGGAATATATCGATACCGGCAAGGTCCGGTTCATCCAGCGCGATGTTTATTTCGACGCGGTCGGGCTTTGGGCCGGCATCCTGGCCCGTTGTGGCGGGGATGAGAAATATTACGCTGTTTCGGACTTGGTCTTCTCGGACCAAAAGAACTGGCTGGATGCGAAATCTGGCGATGAGATTGCCGCTAACCTGCGCAAAATTGGCGCCAAGGCCGGCATGACCACCGAGCAGATGGATGCTTGCTGGAACGACAAGCAAAAGGTCGCCGATCTGGTTGCCACATTCCAGACCAACGCCAGTGCCGACGGTATCGAGGGCACGCCGACCTTCATCATCGCCGGCGAGAAGGTGCAAAACCAGCCTTGGGACGATCTGAAAAAGATCATCGACGCCAAACTGGTCGAGGCCGAAAACAAGGGCTGAGCGCCCCTGCCCAGCGACTCCGGCCGGCGGCGGCCGGGGTCTTACAGGCCCAAAGCGGCCAGCCGTCCGGTAAGCGGTGCGGCATCGTCCAATTGCAGCCGGACCGGCAGGGCCAACACCTTGGGACGGAAGCTGCGCGGCAGCCGCACGGCATCCTTTTCCGTCGTTACCAATTGCGCACCGATCAGCCGCGATTCGGTCTCCAGCCGCGTCAGGAGTTGCGGGGTGAAGGGCTGATGATCCTCCAGCGCCTCGGCCCGCAGCACCTTGGCGCCAAGGCTGCGCAGGGTGGCAAAGAATTTCTCGGGATGGCCGATGCCGGCAAAGGCCAGCACGGGCTGCCCCTGCCAATCCATGCCAGTCTGTAACGGGGCGAGGTGGCCGGTCAGATGCGGCAGGGGCAGGCGCTTATCCCAGGCAGTCGCGAATTGCGCCTGAGCCGGGGCATCGCCGATCGACAAAAGCAGGTCGGCGCGGGCAAGTCCGCGGTCCACCGGCTCGCGCAGCGGCCCGGCAGGCAGGCAAAGCCCGTTGCCAAAGCCCTTGGCCGTGTCCACCACGATCAGCGACAGATCATGCGCCAAGGCCGGGTCCTGAAAGCCGTCGTCCAGCAGGATCGCCCGAGCACCAGCATCCACCGCAGCTTTCGCACCTGCGCGGCGATCATCCGCGACCCAGACCGGCGCAAAAGCCGCCATCAGCAACGGCTCATCGCCGACGCGACTTGCCTTATGACGCGATTCCTCGACCCGCAGCGGGCCCTTTTCACTGCCGCCATACCCGCGCGAGACGATATGCACCTCGACGCCGCGCGCCTGCAAAAGCTGGGCCAGCATGATCGTGGTGGGTGTCTTGCCGGTGCCGCCGGCGTTCAGGTTGCCAACGCAGATTACCGGGACACCCGGCTTTGTGCGCCCGCCCCGGGCCAGGCGGCGGGCGGTGGCCGCGGCGTAAAGCGCGCCAAGCGGGGACAGTAAACGTGCCTGCAGCCCCGGCGGCTGGAACCAGAAGGCGGGTGCGCGCCGGCTCATTGTGCGGTCTCCATGGCTTCGATGACGGTATCGGCGATGCGGCCCAGCACGGCGGCGCCGCCGGTGCTGACCGACCAGGCGTTGCCGGCCAGCATCGCTGCCTGATCCGCCGCAGACAGATCTGTGACCGCACGGGTCAGGCCAACCGCATCCGTAACCAGCCGCGCGGCCGAGGCGCCGTCAAGTTGCACCCATTCCGGCCCATGCGGGCCTGCAATGGGACCGTGGATGATGGCCGAGCCAAGGGCAGCCGGCTCGAACGGATGACGGGGCGCAAGCCCGGGACCGGGCAAAAGGGTGCCTCCCATGAAACTGACCGGAGCCAGACGATACCACAGACCCATCTCTTGCGTATCCTCGGCGATCAGAACGTGATCGTCCGGCGAAGGATCCTCGTCGTCCGAGCGCAGCACGGCGGCAAGGCCAAGCGCCTCGACCTCGGCGCGGATCTGGGGAAGGATCTCCTCTGACAGGCCGGCCAGGATCAGCAGCGCGCGATGATTATGATGCAGCGCCGCCTGATGGGCGGCCAGCACCGCCTTGGCCTCGGGCAGGGTGGGGCAGGCAGCCAGCAAGGTGTGGCGACCGGCCAGAATCTGGGCCAGCGCGCGGCGCTCTGCCTCGTTTGCAGCCAAGGGAGGCCGCGTCTCGGTGATCGGGCCGGTCAGCTCGACCCGATCCGGCGCGGCACCAAGTTGACGGGCGGCGGCGGCGGCGGTCGGGTCGGGGGCAAGGATGCGGGTGATCTTGCCGATCAGCCCGCGATTGACGGCCCCACGCCACGATCCGCGTCGGGTATAGGCCACCAGCCTCGCTTCGCACAGGATGACCGGCAGGTGCTGCTCGGCCATGGCCGAGATCAGCGAGGCCGGAAGCTGATCACCAAGGATCAACGCCACCCGTGGCCTGAGCGTCTGGATCGCCTCGTGCGCGACTGCCGGATCGTGGCAGGGCGGCAGGGCGACGGAGCGCAGCCCCGCGGGCAGATGGTCGGACGGCAGGGGCGCGCCGGAAAAGGCAAAGCGCAGCCCCGGTCGCCGCGCCAGCAACGCCTTGATCAGCGCGGCGGGTTGCGGCGGGTCCTCGGCCTGCTCTGAAAGATGTACCAAGACCAGCGGCCCGTCGCCCGATGGCGTAGCAATAGGCGGCACCGGCCCGCTCGACAGCGCCGCGCGCCGCAGATGAAGCCACAGGGCGAGGGATGCGGTCGCGTCAGGGGGGGGCATCGCGCTTGGCGGCGGCTTAGCTGCCCAGTTCCTCGGTCGGGCTGACCTCGCGTTCTTCGTCGCGCAGCCGGTGCAGGTGGGCGATGAAATAACGGGTATGGGCGCTGTCCACGGTGCGCTGCGCCTCGGCCTTCCAAGCGGAATGGGCTTCGGCATAGTTGGGGTAGATGCCGACGATATGGATGTCCTTGGTATCACGGAACTCGGTGCGGGTGGGATCGGTAAGCTCACCACCGAAAACGAGGTGAAGGCGCTGTGCCATCCTATTCTCCTAAGGTTCGGATTTCGGCGCGAAACTAACCGAGCCTTGCGGGGGAACCAAGCCGATTCATTCAAATTCACCAGCAGATGGTCTTCGGGGTTAATTGCAATCTGCGACAGAGGAAAGTTTATTATAAACGATATGCTTATATGATGAAAGTAAAGTGAAATCGAGGCATCTGGCCGCATCCGCGCAGATCTCATTTGTCTGGCGGAGAGTGCCTGCGGTTTCATTCGGTTCAGGGAAGGATAGATATCCTTTCGCAGAATGGCGACCCTACGCTGCCTTTTTCTTGCGGCGCATGGAACTGAAAGCGACCAAACCAGCGGCAATGCCAGCCATCGCCCATTTGAAAGGCAACGCGTCGGCGGTCTCGCTGCGGATCGGCAGGACGGTCACCGTGCCGGGCCGAGAGTCTACGCCCGGTTTGCCGGCAGCTTGAGCTTGGGCGATTTCTTCCGGGGATACCACCCATTCCGCGCCGCGCGACTTGTCATAGGCCATGAGGCCAAAACCGACCACAAGGGCGGCGAGGATCGGGAACAGAATCTGCTTCATCATAATGCCTGGTAACTTGGTGAATTGAGCCCGCCCCCTGTATGCCTGTGCCGCGGTGGAGGCAACCGGAAGTGACGCCGGAACAGCAGCGGTTTGCCGGACCGTTTCGACCCTTGGGTGGCGGGTGGTTGCCGAACTGCCTGCAAGGTTCCGGCAGATTTTGGCCATCGCTTTGAGAATGTTTCGTTTTGCGAAGTCTCGGGCGCAGGGGCTGGCTATCATGGCTGCATGCCGATTCTGATGCTATTACCCATCGCCGCAGCGGTCGCCATCTCGATGGCTCTGGTCCGTCATGGATGGCGCAGAGACGTGCTTTTTCTGCTGGGCGGTGCGGTGCTGACCCCTTGGCTGCTCTATCTGGTGGCGCTGGTGCAAATGGACCTGCCGCCCTGAGCCGCCGATATCAGCCGTGAAGCAGGCGGTCGGCCGCTTCGTGAAGGATGCTTGCCACCTCGGGATGGGAAACGGCCGCCTTATCCTGATAAGCGCGGGCGGTTTCATGTTCGCGGCCCGGTCGCAGCAGCGGCGAACTGAGCAACAAGTCCATCAGGAACGCCCTGAGCGCATCGGTCCTTTTGTCATCGACCACCATCGGTTTCCTTCTGCAAATACCGGTCGATCCTGCCTCATGGGTAATGGGATGTGCAGACAGCGCGACGATGAGACAATTTCAAGGGATCAAGGGAAATCGCAGAAGCGTTCAGCGCCTCGTGGCGGTTCGACCTCTGGTGCGGGTTCTTCTCTTTGCCGGTGCGCGGGCCTTCCATTCCCGATGGATGCTACCTACGATGGCTGTAAGCCTGATGGGGAAATGATTATGCGCCAAAGACTTGTTCTGATCACCGGCACTTTGCTTCTGACCGCCTGCGCCGCGACCGACAATTACGGCGATGTCATCGCGCGGGCCACGCCGCCGGATGCCGCCTTGAAGGCGCAGATTGTCGCCGCCGCCCAAGAGTTGATCTATGATCCGTCCTCGATCAGGGATGCCGAGATTTCCAACGTGGCGACCCTGCCGGATGGTTTGCAAGGGGTTTGCGTGCGCGGGGACAGCAAGGATGTATCGGGCAATTACCTTGGGGTGCACAGCATCGGAGTTCCAATCCGCGACGGCAAGGTTGCCGGCGGCAGTCTGGACCATCCGATCTGCGACCGTCCGGACGTGCAGTGGCAGCCGTTCCCGGAACTGGAAAATCTGCGGCGGAAATAAGGGCGGTCAGCTTTATGGCAACCCGTCGCCCTGACTGAGGGGCTTGCAGGGTCGTTGCCCTTGTCGTCGGAAATACACGAAATGAGGTTATCTGGTGCGGGCGGCGGGACTCGAACCCGCACAGGCTTGCGCCCCAGGGAGTTTAAGTCCCATGCGTCTACCATTCCGCCACGCCCGCGCCGGGAATTGGCTAGCGGGCCGGGCGGGAATTGGCAAGCCTCAGTAGCTGCGTGTGGGCCGGTCAAATACCTTGCGCCCCATCAGCGAGCCGACCAGATCGACCATCAGCATTGCCGTGCGGCCACGGTCGTCCAGAAACGGGTTCAACTCGACCAGGTCCAGCGAGGTCATCAGCCCGCTTTCATGCAGCAGTTCGCAGACCAGATGCGCCTCGCGGAAAGTGGCACCGCCGGGAACGGTGGTGCCGACGGCGGGGGCGATCGACGGATCGAGGAAATCCACGTCCAGACTGACATGCAGCAAGCCGTTTTCGGCCTGCACCCGGTCAAGGAATTCGCGCAAGGGCGCAATGATGCCGCGCTCGTCCAGAACGCGCATGTCGTTCACGACGATGTCGGTTTCGCGCAGCGCGGCCAGTTCGGGGCCATCCACGCTGCGTATGCCGAACATGCAGATGTTTCGGGGCGGGATCGGTGCCGGAAAGGCGGGAAAGGGACCAAAACCCGCCCGACCCGAGGCATAGGCCAGCGGCGTGCCATGCAGGTTCCCCGAGGCTGTGGTCTCGACAGTGTGGAAGTCGCTGTGCGCGTCCAGCCACAACACGAATTGCGGCCGCCCCAAGGCATGGGCATGGGCCGTCACGCCGGCCAGCGACCCAAGCGCCAGCGAATGATCGCCGCCCAGAAAGATGGGCATTCCTTCTTCCATCGCCGTGGTGCCGGCGGCGCGCAGCACCTCGGTCCAGGCGATGATCTCTGACAGGTGATGCACGGCAGGGTTGGCGCAAACCTGGCTGCGGCCCGGGGTGGGACGAAGATCACCGCGGTCCTCGACCGTGTGGCCCAGTTGGTTCAGGGTATGGGCCAGCCCTGCTACGCGATAGGCGGCGGGACCCATCAGGCAGCCGGGGCGGCGCTGCCCCTCGTCCACCGGGGCGCCGATCAGGATGCAATGGGTCATGGGGCCATCTCCGTTATTCTGCCTGTCCTGAACAACCATGCGCTGCGCGGCCGGCAGGTTCCATATGCCCGTTACCAAAAAAGGCCGCCCCTGATTGGGACGGCCTTTCGTTTTCCAGCTTGAACGGGATCAGAAGCGGGTGGTGATGCCCAGCGTGAACAGCCGGCCGTTCTCGCGATAAGAGACATCGGATTCGGGCTGACCGTTGAACAGGTTGTCGATGCCGACATTCAGCGTCGCCATATCGTTCAGGTCATAGGCGGCGGCCACGTTGACCAGATAATAGGCTTTGCTGTTCTGACCGGCCGGCACTGAGGCCTGCTCGTCACCGCCGACCACGAGGCCGTCTTCGACGACATAGCCCGCCTGCTTGCCGACATAGGTCACCTCACCCGACAGGTTCAGCTTGTCGTTTGCCTGCCAGCCCAGACCGGTGGTGATATTCCACTTGGGCGTCGTGGCCATCGGATAGGCGGTGTCGAAGTCGCCGTATTTGAACTCGGACTTGGCAATATAGGTGCCCGAGGTGGTCCAGGTCAGATCGTCGTTGATCTGGTAATCCAGTCCGAACTCGATACCCGCAGTCTTGCCGTAGTCGAAGTTGTCACGCTGGAACAGTGCCGATTCCGTGGGCGTGGCAGGCCGGATCCTGCGGGCGCTAATCATGTCCTGAACGTCGTTGTAGAAGGCGGTGACCTCCCAGCTGCTGCGTTCACCCTGGTAGTTCAGGCCGATCTCGTAGTTGTCCGAGGTCTCGGGCTTAAGATCGGGATTGCCGACGATGGTGCAGGGGCCTTGGTAGGGTTTGCACCCGTTGCCGCGCGAGCCCATCTCGTAATTCGGGTTCAGGTTGCGCAGGTCGGGCGCCACGAAGGCCTGCGAATAGCCGCCCTTCAGCATCAGCCCGTTGCCGAAGTCGTAGTTGGCATAGATGCGCGGGGTGACATGGGTGCCGAACCGCTCGTGATGGTCCACACGCAGGCCGGTGGTCAGGCTCAGCATGTCGGTCGCCTGCCAGCGGCCTTCGGCATAGATTGCCGCGGTGTCGACCGAACCTTCGATGAGTTCGGCCGAGGTCTGCGGGTCGCTCAGCTTTTCATGCGCCACAAGGCCGCCGATGGTGTAATCGAACTGACGGCCACCCAGCGTCGTCTGCGAGGTATAGCGGCTTTCCAGTGTGGTCGTGTCATAGTCGATGGGGTCGTCCCACGTCCCCGTTGTCGCGTTCCAGCTCTCGTTGCCGGATGTTTCGTGACGCAGGTAGCTGGACAGGTGACCCTGACCCAACTGCAACTCATTGGTCAGGCCATAGCTTGTCCTGGACACCTTTCTGGAATCGGGCTCGCCCACGTTGCCCAGATAATTGTCGACCGAGCCTTGGACTTCGGCACCCCATTCCATCCCCTCTTGCGGGGCCCAGGTCAGGCGCGTGCCGAGCGTTTTGGTGCGCATACCGTTCGAGGTGTAAAGTGGTGTGAGCACGCCGCCGCGGCCTTCGGAATAGGCATAGGGTGCATCGGGCGCGTCGGTTTCACCCAGCTTGCCCCAGGCCGAAAGGCTGAGGTTGTTGCCAAGCGGACCAGAGATGTAGCCCGAGATTGCACGGCTGTCGGCGGTGCTGTTTTCGTCCGCGAAAGCGAAATCGGTGGTCAGCGAACCCGACCAGGTCTCGGTCGCTTTCTTGGTGATGATGTTGATGACACCACCCATCGCGTCCGAGCCGTAAAGCGTGGACATCGGGCCGCGCACGACCTCGATACGTTCGATTGCATCCAACGGCACGATTTGCAGGTCGCCCCCGTAGTGGCGGGCAAAGGTGTTGCGGGTGCTGACCCGCTTGCCGTCGATCAGCGTAAGCGTGCGGCTGGAGGACAGGCCGCGGAACGAGACTTGCGAATTGCCGTCGTTCCCGCGCGTCAGGTTGAGACCGGGGACCGTGCGCAGCACATCCTTGATGTCGCGTGCGCCTTTGGCCCGGATGTCGCTTTGGTCGATCACGGTGATCGAAGCGGGCGCATCCTGAATCGATGTCGCGATGGACGAGGCCGAGGTTACGATGACGGTGTCCAGTTCGACCACTTCGGCCTGTGCCAGTGCGATCGTTGGCGCGGTCAGGGCGGTCAGGCCAAGAAGCAGGGCAGGAAGTCGGCCGGCGGAGGGGGAAGCCGCGCGAATGCTGCGGCCATGACGCGAATGTGTGGGGCGGATTACATGAAAGGACGGCATCGTCACCTCGGAACAGCAGGAGCAAGATTTCTGCCTGGGCCGAGATGCGGGAGGGAGCCGCCGTGACCTGGGTAACTGGCGGCGATTAATCAGCCCCCGCCCGAAGGGGCAAGGGACTGTTCCGCCAGTGGTATGGTTTGTTGCGCAAATACAACAAATATATTGTGTTTTACCATCAGGCTGATTTGATCAGCTGCGAATGCCCTTGAAGCGGTCCTGCCATTCGTCGCGCTGTTCGTCGGTGATCTTGGCGAAAAGCACGTCGGGCACGGAAAAACCGTGTCCAGCGGGCAGGGCCTCCAGCGCGGTGCGAACGTCATCGGGCCAGTTACGGTTATCGCTTTGCATGGAAGCCAGCATCGCATCCGCCGCGAAGGGGATGAAGGGTGCAGACAAGACCGCATAGAGCCGGATCAGGTTCAGGCCCAGACGCACCTGCATCGCAGCCTTTTCCGGGTCGGTCTTGAAGGTTGACCAAGGGGCGGCCGATTGCAGGTATTCGTTGCCCAGAACCCAGATTGCGCGCAGCTCGGCTGCGGATTTTCGGACCTCGACATGGTCCATGAAGCCTTCATAGGCACGGATGCGGGTGGTCAGGGCCTCAAGCAGGGCTTCCTCTTCTGGGCCGTAGCTGCCGCCTTGGGGGATCGTTTCGCCGAACTTGCTGCGGCAGAACTTGGTGATGCGGCTGACGAAATTGCCCAGCACATCGGCCAGATCCTTGTTTACCGATTGCTGGAAATTGTCCCAGGTGAACTCGCTGTCGCCCGATTCGGGCGCGTGCGACAAAAGCCACCAGCGCCAGTAATCGGCGGGCAGGATCGACAGGGCCTGATCCATGAATACGCCGCGACCCTGGCTGGTCGAAAACTGGCCGCCGTCATAGGTCAGGTAGTTGAAGCTTTTGATGTAATCCACCAGCTTCCACGGCTCACCCGAACCGATGATCGTCGCCGGGAAAGACAGCGTGTGGAAGGGCACGTTATCCTTGCCCATGAACTGGGTATAGGTCACGTCGTCCGCGCCCTCGTCCAGCCGCCACCAGCGGCGCCAGTCGCTGTCGGGCGCACCGCGCTTGTCGGCGCCCTCGGCCGTGGCGGCGATATATTCGATGGGCGCGTCGAACCAGACGTAAAAGACCTTGCCCTCCATCCCGGGCCAGGGCCTGTCGCCCTTTTTCACCGGGATACCCCAATCCAGATCGCGGGTGATGCCGCGGTCCTGCAAGCCGTCGCCATCGTTCAGCCACTTGCGGGCGATAGAGGTGGTCAGGATCGGCCAGTCGGTCTTGCTGTCGATCCAGGCGGCGATCTGGTCCTTGAGTGTGCGCTGGCGCAGGTAAAGGTGCTTGGTCGACCGCACTTCCAGATTGGTCGAGCCAGAGATGGCCGAGCGCGGCTCGATCAGATCGGTCGGATCAAGCTGCTTGGTGCAATTCTCGCACTGGTCGCCGCGCGCCTTGTCATAGCCGCAGTTGGGGCAGGTGCCCTCGATATAGCGGTCGGGCAGAAAGCGGCCGTCGTCGATGGAGTAGACCTGCCGTTCCTCGACCTCGGAGATGTAACCGTTCTCGTCCAGCTTGCCGGCGAAATGCTGCGTCAGCACATGGTTGCGCTCGGACGAGGAACGGCCGAAATGATCGAAGGACAGGCCGAAGTTGCGGGCGATCCCGGCCTGTATCTCGTGCATTTCGGCGCAATAGACAGCGACCGGTTTGCCTGCCTTGGCGGCGGCAAGCTCGGCCGGGGTGCCGTGTTCGTCGGTGGCGCAGATAAACATCACCTCATTCTCGCGGCCACGCAGGTAACGGGCGTAAAGATCCGCCGGCAGTTGCGAGCCGACGAGATTGCCGAGGTGCTTGATCCCGTTGATGTAAGGGATCGCCGAAGTGATGAGATGCCGCGCCATGATCGGGTCCTGTTGGGTTACTGCGCTTCTTTATCCAGCGTGGGCGGCGAAGACCAGCACCTCGGGGCTGTCACCGCTGCGGGGGAGATGCCTGACGCAACGGCGCAAGGGCGGCGGGCTTGTTTTAACCGGCCTGCCGGCAGGCCAGCGCCTTGCGGATCACGTCGGCCACGCAGGCGCTGAGCGGCAGGCGGCCGGCCAGAATGTCCCCGACCGTCACCCAACGCGCGTCCAGCGCGTCATCCGCCGCGACCGGCTCGCCCGCGACATGGTCGCAGAGCACCGCTGCCAGCAGGAAATGAAACCGCAGCGCGCCATTCGCATCGCGTTCGATCACGTCGACATTGTCCAGATAGGCGCGCGGCTGGCCGATGATGCCGGTTTCCTCGGCCAGTTCACGGGCGGCAGCCTCAAGCGCGGTTTCGCCGGGTTCGACATGGCCGCCCGGAAAGCCCCAAAGGCCCGCATCCGGCGGATTGCGGCGCTGAACCAGCAGCGCCCGCATCGTGTCGCCAGAGCCGTCCAGCGTGACGGCCAGCGCAGCGAGCCGGGGAAAGCGGGGCACCTAACGCCTGCGATCCCTGCGCGAGCTCATCGGTTGGAAGGCCACGCCCACATGCGCCTCGCAATAGGGCTTGCCGGGGACCGAGGGCAGGCCGCAGAACCAGAACTTGTCGGTCGCCGGGTCACCGATGGGCCATTTGCAGGTGCGCTCGGTCAGTTCCATCAGGGTCAGCTTGCGGGCGCGCTTTTCGACCTCGCGCACCGAGGCCAGCGCCTCGGGGCTGATCTCGTTGGCCGAGGGCTGCGGCGGCAGAGGCTGGCCCGCCGGAACGATGGGTCGGCGGTTGAAGGTGGCCACTTGCGGCGCGGGCTCGGGGGTCGGTTCCGGGGCGGCTGCGACAGCGGGTTTGGGCTTCGGCGCGGGCGCCGGCTCGGGTGCCGGCTTTGGCTCGGGCGCCGGCGCGGCGGCGGCGGGTTTTGCCACGGGTTCCGGGGCGGCTTCCGCCCCCTCTTCGCTGCGATTCGACAGGCCCAGCCGGTGAACCTTGCCGATCACCGCGTTGCGGGTCACGCCGCCCAGCTCCTTGGCGATCTGACTGGCAGACTGGCCCTCGGCCCACATGCGTTTCAACGTCTCGACGCGCTCGTCGGTCCAGGACATGGTTTGCCTTTCCTGCACCGGGGGTGCAACCCGGTGCCCTTCGTGCTAGTGGCTTCAATTCCGCAAGATCCGGCCTTAAATCCGGGGATAGCCAGATTTACTCGTCCGCGCCCGTAAGTTCAAGGAGCACCGATGCAGCCCGTCCAGAACCGCCCCGGATTCCGTCAAATGGGCGTGCGCCGCTTTGACCGGGTGAACTGGCTGGGCCTCTATACGCTGTGCCGGCGCGAGATCATGCGCTTTCTCAGCGTCTGGCAACAGACCATATTTGCGCCGCTGATGACCTCGGCGCTGTTCGTGATCGTCTTTGCCCTGGCGCTTGGCCGGAACCGGGGCGAGATCATGGGCCTGTCCTATCTGGCATTTCTTGGCCCCGGCATCCTGATGATGACGGTGATCCAGAACGCCTTTGCCAACACCTCGTCCAGCCTTATCTCGGCCAAGATGCAGGGCAATATCGTCGATACGCTGATGCCGCCCCTGTCGGCGGTCGAGATCCTGGCCGGCTATCTGATCGGTTCGGTGACACGTGCCCTGATCGTTGCATTCGCTATCGCCGTCGGCATGGCGCTGGTGATCGGGCAGGGCGTGGCCCATCCGCTGTGGGTGCTGACCTTCGTCGTGCTGGGGGCCCTGCTGATGGGCGGGCTGGGCCTGCTGGCCGGGATCGCGGCGCAGAAATTCGACCAGATGGCGGCGATCACCAACTTTGTCGTCACCCCGCTTTCGTTTCTGTCGGGCACTTTCTATTCGGTCGAGGCGCTGCCCCAGCCGTTCCGGACGCTGGCGCATTGGAACCCGATCTTCTATCTGATCGACGGTGCGCGTTACGGCTTTGTCGGGGTTTCGGATGCGCCGGTGCTGCGCGGGCTGGCGGTCAGCATGCTGACGGTGGGGCTGGTGCTGTTCATCGCATGGCGCTGGCTGGCCTCGGGCTATCGGATGAAGCCCTGAAATGACCGTTGCGCAAGGCCCGATTCCGCGCTATGCGACGGCCCATGATCGCCCGGACCGCATATATCGCCCGTCCCCGACGTTGACGCTTCGACGTCCGATCCCCCCTGCCTTTCCGTCAGCCATGGTGCCGCCAAGCGGCCGTTCCCAGAGAGGGTAACCCCATGATTTCGCACGTCCTGCCGACTTACAACCGCGCACCCCTTGCATTTGAGCGGGGTGAGGGCTCTTGGGCCATCGCGACGGATGGGACGCGATATCTGGACCTTGGGGCGGGTATTGCCGTGAACGCACTGGGTCACGCCAATCCCGAACTGGTCGCCACCTTGACCGAACAGGCGAACCGGATCTGGCATGTTTCGAACCTGTATCAGATCCCCGAGCAGGAAAGGCTGGCGGATCTGTTGACCGAGCACACTTTTGCCGACACTGCCTTCATCACCAACTCTGGCACCGAGGCCGCAGAACTGGCGATCAAGATGGTGCGTAAATACTGGGCCGAACAGGGCGATCCCGACCGCTATGAGATCCTGACCTTCGAAGGGGCCTTCCACGGCCGTTCGACCGGCGCCATCGCGGCGGCAGGTTCGGAAAAGATGGTCAAGGGCTTTGGCCCCCTGATGCCCGGTTTCCGCCAGTTGCCATGGGCCGACATGGAGGCGCTGAAGGCTGCGATTTCCGACCGCACCGCCGCCGTCATGCTGGAGCCGGTGCAGGGCGAAGGTGGCATTCGTCCGCTGCCCGACGCCGACCTGCGCCTGATCCGCGAGTTGTGCGACCAGACCGGCGCGCTCTTGGTTCTGGACGAGGTGCAGTCCGGCATGGGCCGCACCGGCAAGCTGTTTGCGCATGAATATGCCGGCATCACCCCCGATATCATGATGATCGCCAAGGGCATCGGCGGCGGCTTCCCGCTGGGTGCGGTGGTGGCTACGGAAAAGGCCGCTGCAGGTATGGCGGTGGGTTCGCATGGCTCGACCTATGGCGGCAATCCGCTGGCCTGCGCGATCGGCGCCAAGGTCATGCAGATCATTGCCTGCCCTGAGTTTCTGGCCGAGGTCAACCGCAAGGCCGCCCTGTTCCGCCAAAAGCTGGAGGGGCTGGTTGCCGCGCATCCCGATATCTTCGAAACGGTGCGCGGTCAGGGCCTGATGCTGGGCCTGAAATGCAAAATCGCGCCCGGCGAACTGGTCAATGCCGGTTACGGCGAACATATCCTGACCGTGGCCGCAGCGGACAACACCTTGCGCCTGCTGCCCCCGCTGACCATCAGCGACGACGAGATCGCCGAGGCGGTTGTCCGGCTGGACCGGGCTGCCGGCAGGCTGGATGGCTGAGTTCGGTTTCCGGCCGGTTACGCGCGCCGATCTGCCCATGCTGGCGGATTGGCTGCGCCAGCCCGAGGTCGCGCATTGGTGGCCGGGGTCTGACGAGTTGGCCGGGATCGAGCAAGATCTGGACGAACCCGCAATGCGCCAGGTGATCGCGCTTGGCGATGATGTCCCGTTGGGCTATGCGCAGCATTACCCCGCGCATCATTGGTCGGCGCCGCATTTCGCCGATCTTGCCCCCGATGCCATCGCTGTCGACTGCTTCTCGGGCCCCGAAGGATTTGGCCGCGGCGGGGATTGGTTGCGGGCGCTGTCCGACAGCCTGCTGGAGCAGGCGGCGCTATTGGTTATCGACCCGGACCCCAGGAACCTGCGCGCCATTCGCGCCTATGAAAAGGCGGGATTTCGGGGCGAGGAATTGCGGCCATCCGAGGACGGAACGCTTGCGCGCATCATGACACGGCACCGATGAGGGATGTCGAATTCCGCAACGACTCTGGGCCTTTGGCCTTGACCTCCCTTCGGCAACGCGGCTTGCTTGCCAGATCAATCCGAAAGACAGTCACATATGAACAGTTTCCTCGACATCCATACCACCGACAAGGCAGATCTGCGCGGAATGATCGACACTGCGCGCCGGATGAAGGATGCACGCGATGGTCAGCCCAAGGGTGCGCCGGACGCCGATTCACCCCTTAAGAACCGCATGGTGGCGCTGATCTTTGAAAAGCCCTCGACCCGGACCCGCGTCAGCTTTGACCTCGGCGTACGGCAGATGGGCGGCCAGACCATGGTGCTGTCGGGCAAGGAGATGCAGCTTGGCCATGGCGAGACCATAGCCGATACCGCGCGGGTGCTGTCGCGCTATGTCGATCTGATCATGATCCGCACCTTTGAAGAGGCGACCCTGCTGGAAATGGCGGAATATGCCAGCGTTCCGGTCATCAACGGGCTGACGAACCGCACGCATCCCTGTCAGATCATGGCGGATGTGATGACCTTCGAGGAACATCGCGGTCCCATCGCCGGCAAGAAAGTGGTCTGGTCGGGCGATGGCAACAACGTCTGCTGCTCGATGATCCATGCCGCGGGCCAGTTCGGCTATGACTTTACCTTTACCGGCCCCCCGACGCTGGATCCCGAGCGCGAGGCGCTGGAATTCGCCCGTGCCCAGGGCGTGCAGGCGCAGATCCAACGCGATCCGGCAAAAGCCGTCGAGGGCGCGGATCTGGTGGTAACGGATACCTGGGTTTCGATGCACGATCCGCAATCGGCCCGCGAGCGTCGGCACAATCAGTTGCGCCCCTATCAGGTGAACGAGGCGCTGATGGCCCAGGCCAAACCCGACGCGCTGTTCATGCATTGCCTGCCCGCGCATCGCGACGACGAGGTGACCAGCGCGGTGATGGATGGTCCGAATTCGGTCATCTTCGATGAAGCCGAGAACCGATTGCATGCGCAAAAGGCCGTCATGCGCTGGTGTCTGGGTCTTTAAGATACCAGCGGGCGGCCCGGTTTCGGAAATGCGGGACGCATTGATTCCCCCGCTTTCCGCCTGATGAATGTGATTTGCAAAGTAAGCTGGGCCGCTGACGCGCCCGGCTTTTTCACCTGTGATACCGCGTGCTCCAATATCGGAGGGGCCATTACAGCCCGCCCCTTCTGGGAAAAGGGAGGGCTGCGGCCGGGCTGCGGGAGGTTCAGTTCTCGCGGAATGCGCGGGTGAAGTAATCCGACAGCGGTTTGACCAGATAGGCCATCGGACTGCGCTCTCCGGTCTGGACATAGACTTCGACCGGCATGCCGGGCACCAGCTCCAGCCCCTTGAGCTTTTCCACCTCGGTCGCTGCGATCGTTACTTCGGCGCGGTAATAGGGCGCCTGCGTGACTGGATCGGTCAGCGTGTCGGGGGTGACGCGGCTCAGCACCCCGTCGATCTCGGGTGTGGTGCGCGACGAGAAGGACGAGAAGCGTAACACCACTTCCTGCCCCGGGTGAACTTCGTCGATATTGATCGGTGCTATGCGCGCGGCCACCACCAGCGGCCGGTCCTGAGGAATGATGAACATGATCGGTTCGGCCGGCCGAATCACCGAGCGCGGCGTGGTGATCTGCAATTCCTGCACCACGCCCGAGACGGGTGCGCGGATTTCCAGCCGCGTGATGCGTTCGATCAGCGAGCGGCGGCGTTCGGCCAGTTCCAGCTCGCGATAGCCAAGTTCACGCAGTTCTGTCTCGGCGGCTTCGCGACGGGTGGCGGTTTTCTCCAGCCGCGACAGGTCGATTTCGGCCAGCTGCGTCACGGCGCGGGCGCGGGTGGAGGTTGCCTCGCCCAGAAGACCGTCGAGCCGGGCCGCCTCGCGTTCAAGCGCCAGCACGCGTGGCGCTTGTGCCAGACCCTTTTCCAACAGTGATCTCTGGTCGCGTAATTCCTGGGAAATAAACCCGCGTTGCTGTTGCAGCGCCACGGTCTGCGCATCCACGCCGTCGATCTGCGATTGCACCTGTTCAACCTGTTTCGCCAACTGGCCCAAGGATTGTTCCAGTGTGTCGAGCCGGGCTCGGAACAGGCTGGTTTGCCCCTCCATCAGGGCCAGAAGCTCGGGTCGGTTTGCTGCGGCCTCGGTCAATTCCTGCGGGAATGTGATGTCCTTGACGTCTGCCCGCTCAGCGTTGAGCCGGCCGCGACGAGCGAGTATTTCGAAATACTGTCCTTCGACGATGGCAAGCTCAGTGTCCAGCAGCGCACCATCAAGCCGGATCAGCGGTTGGCCTGCCGACACGTCTTCGCCTTCATGGACCACGATTTCCGCGACGACACCGCCATCGGGATGCTGCACGATCTGGCGGCGCTGTTCGACCTCGACCTGACCGGGGGCAACGACGGCGCCTGAAATCCGCGCGGTTGCGGCCCATAGTCCAAAACCGCCAATCAATACCAGCATCGCCATGAAACCGAGCAGGACCGGGCCGCGTGCCGACCATTCGGGCCGTTTTGGCGGGAGGGGCGGGGACGGCGTAGAAACCTCGGCCAACTGCTGCGTGCGGCGCGAACTATATGCAGCCGACCGTTTTGCCGAACCAGCGGGCAGTTTTTCGACCGGTGCGCGGCCAAGCGGGGTGGGTTCGGTCATGTCACGCCTCCGCCGTGGCCCTGGGCACGGGCAATCTGGTCTGCGTTCTTGACCAGCGATTTCAAAACGTCGTCGCGTGGCCCAAATGCGCGCCGCTGGCCCATGTCCAGCACCAGCAGCAGCTCGCATTCGGTGATGGCGGCGGGGCGATGGGCCATGATGATGACAGCCCCGCCGCGCGCCTTGATGCTGCGGATCGCCAGGTTCAATGCGGTCGAGCCCTCGTTGTCGAGGTTGGAGTTGGGCTCGTCGAGAACGAAGATCACCGGATCGGCGTATAGCGCCCGCGCCAGTCCGATGCGTTGAATCTGGCCGCCCGAAAGCTGCCCGCCGGTCTGGCTGACGCGGGTGTCGTAGCCCTGAGGCAGATCCAGGATCATCTGATGCGCGGCTGCGGCCATGGCGGCGGCGACGACGCGTTGCGGATCGGGCTCGGGCAAGAGGCGGGCGATATTTTCGGCGATGGTGCCGTCGAACAGCGTGACTTGCTGCGGCAGATATCCGATCAGCCCGCCAAACACGTCCGGGTCATATTGATCCAGCGTCGCGCCGCCCAACCGGATCGAACCCGAGGCAATGGGCCATGCCCCGATCAGCGCTCGGGCCAGTGTGGTCTTGCCGGCGCCCGAAGGGCCGATCACCCCTAACGCCTGACCGGGGCCAAGATCGAAACTGACCCCGCGCAGCGTTGCCGCCCGCTGGCTTGGGGGTATGATGGTCAGGTTGCGCACCTCAAGCTGGGCCTCGGGGCGGGGAAGCGGGGTGCGCTGCTGCACAGGCGGGCGTCGCGACAGCAACTCGGAAAGCCTTTTCCACCCGTCCTGCGCGCGTTGAACGACGGCCCAACCCCCCACGACCTGTTCGACCGGGGCCAACGCCCGTCCCATCAGGATCGATGAGGCGATCATGGCGCCCGGCGTCACTTCTTGTCGCAGCACCAGCCACGCGCCGGCAGCCAGAAGTGCGCTTTGCAGGAACAGCCGGAAGGTGCGGGAAAATACCGTAAAGCCGGTCGCGCGGTCACTGGCGCGCACCGTCGCCTCGGATGCCGTATCTCGGGCCGCTTGCCAGCGTCGAAAGGCCGAGGCCCGCATACCAAGCGAACCGATCACTTCGCCCTCGTCGCGGTAGAGGTCGGACATGCGCTCGGCCGACTGACCGGCGATGGAGGCCCGTTGCAGGGTTTCGCGGCTAAGCCATTGGCTCAATAGCGTTGCTGCCACCAGAACCAGCATTCCCGCGAGGGCCACTGCCCCCAAAATCGGGTGGAAGATGAACACTGCGGCCAGAAAGAACGGCGCCCATGGCAGGTCGAACAGTGCCATGAGGACGGGTGAGGCGATCAGCCGCTGCACCGCCTCCAGATCGCGCATGCCGCCGCGTGCCACAAGGTCCGAACCTGCGGCCTGTCCGTCCTGCAGCGCGGCGGTGAACACCCGCCCCTCCATCCGTTCCTGGAAACGGGCGGCGATTCGGGCCATGACGCGGTTGCGCGCCAGATCGATCACCCCCATCAGTGCGAACAGGAACACCACCAGCAGAAACAGCGCCGTCAGCGTCTCGACCGAGCGGCTGGACAGGACCCGGTCATAAACCTGCATCATGAACAGTGGTCCGGTCAGCATCAGCAGGTTCACTGCGAAAGAGAACAGGCCGACCGCGGCATAAAGCTGCCACGCCCTGCCGCGCGCGGATTGCAGTTCGCGTTGGCCGTCATGTCGCATCGGCGGCAAGCCCATGCCGGTTCCTTCCTCGTCAACCTGACCGGGCTTGCCCGGAATCGTCCCAGCGCATATCCCAAAGCACAGCGTCGCAACAGTGCGGTCGCCATTTTCCGCTGCTTGGGCGAATCCCTGCCGGTTCGACAGACTTAGCTATAGAAGGTTATCAGAAGCTTGCCCGCGAGGAATTTTTCCACCCTTCTTTTCGCGACCATGTTGCTGGCGGCCTGCGCGGCGGGGCATGGCGAGGATGGTATCAACGACCCCTATGAGCCGATGAACCGCAAAGCCCATGCCTTCAATCGAGGGTTGGATGCGCATGTGGTCAAGCCGCTGGGGGCGGGCATGTCGTCTGGCGGCGGGGACGGCTTTGGCAGTCATGCCATTGCGGCGGTTGGCAATTTCGGCTCGAACCTTGCGCAGCCCGGCAAGGCGGCGAACCATCTTTTGCAAGGCCAGCCGGGTCCGGCCGCGCGCACGACCTTGCGCTTTCTGGTGAACACGACGGTCGGGCTGGCGGGTTTTCTGGATCCGGCCACCGAAGGTTTCGCCTTGCCCGAGGAGGATACGGATTTCGGGCAGACGCTTGCCGTCTGGGGCGTGGGCGAGGGCGCCTATCTGGAACTGCCGCTGATCGGCCCCTCGACCGAGCGTGATGCGGTGGGGCGCGTTGTCGATCTGGTGATCGATCCGATGCGGAGTTGGCTGAACCGGGATCAATATCTGATCGGAATGGGCGCGCGCGTGGCCTCAAAAGCCGGTGAACGGGGGCGTTTTGGCGATTCTGTCGATTCCATCCTGCACGAAAGTGCCGATAGTTATGCCCAGACGCGGCTGATCTGGCTGCAGCATCGCCGCCACGAACTTGGCGAAGAAGGAGAGCATATTGACCCTTATGCCGAATGAGACGCGCCGCGGATTTCTGGGCCTGATTGGAGCCGGCATTGCCGTCGCCGCCCGGCCCGCCTGGGCGCTGGACACCAATGAGGCGCGGGCGCTGATCGAAACCTCGCTGACCGAAGTCTATGCCGTGATCAATTCCGGCCAGCCGCCTGCGCAGATGTATCGCGCCTTCGAGGCGATCTTTGCCCGCTATGCCGACGTGGACATCATCGCGCGCTCGGCGTTGGGTCCGGCGGCGCGTCAGGCAGGGGCGGCGGAATTCGCCGCCTACCGGCAGGCGTTCCAAGGCTATATCGGGCGCAAATACGGCAAGCGTTTCCATGAATTCATCGGCTCGAAGATCGAGGTGACGGGTGCCAAGCCGGTGAAATCCTTCTTTGCCGTAACCTCGGTCGCGCGTCTCAAGGGGCGCAGCCCGATGGAGGTGGAATGGCACGTCTCGGACAAATCCGGGAAAAGTCGCTATTTCAACATCATTATCGAGGGGGTGAACATGCTTGCCTCGGAGCGGGCCGAGATTGGGGCGATGCTGGCGCGCCGCAAGGGCGATCTGACGGCGCTGACGGCCGATCTGCAACAGGCCGGCTGAACCGCCCCCCGCAGCAGATAAGGAAAGGCCGGTCCCGCGAGACCGGCCTTTGTCATTCCTGATAGACCCCCTGGATGCCGCGCAGCGCCTGGGTCAGCGCATCTTCGGTCCCGCCATCGGCACCGGGTGGCGGCATCTCGGCCTCGGGACCGCTGGTGATGGTCTCGGCCGGGAAGGTGGGCGGGCCTCCGGGGGTCTGAACGCCGGGATCGGGCAGGGTGCGCCCGCCTTCGACCGGTTGCGCCTGACCCTGTTGGGGCGCGGGCTGGCCAAGCGCCTCGGACAATGCCGCGGCCAGCGGATCGGCTGCGCCTTCGCCGCCAGAGCTGACCACCTGCGGCACGGCGCTGTCGGGATCAAAGGCGAAACTACCCAGCGATTCAACTGGCAGGCCCTCGTGGATTTCGGCCATGACCGCCTGCCAGATTTCGGCCGGCAGCCCGCCGCCGGTCACGCCCTTCAGTGGGGTGTTGTCATCATAGCCCATCCAGACGCCGGTGACATATTGGCCGGTAAAGCCGATGAACCACGCATCGCGATAGCTGGAGGTGGTGCCGGTCTTGCCCGCTGCCGGACGGCCCGGCAGTTTTGCACGAGAGCCGGTGCCGCGCTCGATCACCTGCTCCATCATGCCGATCAATTCCCGGGCCGCCTTTTGCGAGATGACACGCTGGCCCATGCCGCCAGCCTGACCGATCAGCGCCTGATCGTCGCCTTTGATGCGCAATTCGACCAGACCATAGGGGCTGACGGCGGTGCCGCCGTTGCGGATGCCGGCATAGGCGCCGGTCATGGCCAGCAGCGTCGATTCCGACACCCCCAGACCCAGCGAGGGACCCGTGGCCAGATTGCTGGCAAAGCCGAAGTCCTGCGCCACGCGACGCACGGCATCGCGTCCGGCGATCTCTTGCAGGCGGATCGTGGCGGTGTTCAGCGATTGCGTGAGCGCCCGGGTCAATGTGACCTCGCCCGAGTAGCGGCGGGTATAGTTTTGCGGCGACCAAGGGCCAGAGCCGCGCACATTGATCGTCAGCGGCGCATCCAGGATCATGTCGTTCGGGCTGTAGCCCTGATCCAGTGCGGCGGCATAGACGAAAGGCTTGAAGCTGGAACCGGGCTGCCGCTTGGCCTGCGTCGCGCGGTTGAAGGTGCCGGTCGCGGTATTGTCGCGCCCGCCGATCATCGCGCGCACCGCGCCGTCCGGCGACATGATGACCACCGCCGCCTGCGCCTTGGAGCCGGGGGCGACCTTTTCGTCGAATATCCGCTTCAGCGCCCGTTCGGCGGCGCGCTGGACGCGCTGGTCGAAGGTCGTCTTGATGGTGACGTCCTCGGTCGTTTCGCTGGTCAGGAAACCGGGGCCGGATTCCATCACCCAATCGGCGAAATAGCCGCCGGCCCGCGCCGCAGCCGCCTTGGACAGTGCTGCGGGATGTTCCTTGGCCTCGGCAAATTGCTTGTCGTCCAGATAGCCCTGCTCATGCATCAGCCTCAGGATAACCGAGGCGCGGTCCTGTGCGCGCTGCAGGTTCGAGGTCGGGGCGAAATAGCTGGGCGCCTTGAGCAACCCGGCCAGCATGGCGGCTTCGGCAGCGTCCACATCGGCCGCCGATTTATCGAAGTAACGCTGCGACGCGGCCTCGAACCCACGCGCACCTGCGCCCAGATAGGAGCGGTTCATGTAGATGTTCAGCACGTCCTGTTTGGAGTATTTCGCTTCCATCGCCAGCGAATAGGGCACTTCCTTGACCTTGCGCCAAATCGAGGACTCGCGGCATTCCGCCTCGAACTCGGCCTCGGATTTCCAGCGGATCGGGTCGAAGGTCTCGCCCAGACACAGCAGTTTCGCCACCTGCTGGGTGATGGTCGAGCCGCCGTTGCCCTCCAGCGGGCCGCGACCTGCGGCCATGTTGATCTTGATGGCGCTGGCGATGCCCTGAGGGTCCACCCCCAGATGGCGATAGAATCGCTTGTCCTCGGTCGCGACCACCGCGTCTTTCAATACAGGCGCGATCTTGTCGGCGCTGACCATGCCGAAAGTTTCGCCACGCCAGGCGAAAACCCTGTCCTCGGCATCCAGCATGGTGACCGAACCGCGGGCACGGCCGTCGAACAGCGCCGCAGGTTCAGGCAGCGTCGTGTAGTAATAAAAGGTGGCTGCAAACAGAATCAGGGCCACCGTCAGCCCAAGCCGCCAGAAGGCGCCCCAAGTTACCCGCCAGGCCAGCAGGACCATTCCGGCGATTCCCCGCGTGACGACATTGCCGCGACGGGGCCGTTTTGCCGGTTTGCGCGGCGGGGTGCCGGATTGTTTTTGCTTTTTCTGAGGGGCTTGGTCGAAATTGCGCTTGTCTGCGACAATGCGGCCTGTGCCGGTCGGTTTCTTCATGCCTGCTTTCCTGCCCGGCCGAGTGCTCCGGCCCTTTGGCGCGCAACATACATCAAAGCCCCGGGCTTGAGAACCGAGATGACCTATCAGTGAACTGCCCCAACAGGGCGCAAAACCCGGCATCTTTGCCGTTATTTCGGGCAGACAACGGGTGGGCTTGGCCGAAAGCTGCACAAACCTTGTGCCGGGCAGAGAACGGCGGGTTTTCTGAGCGGGACATGGAACTGCTGCAACGCAGAAAGAAGGTGCAGGAAACATGATGAGACCTACCGCGATCAAACCCATGATCCCGGCTTTCGCCCTCCCGCTTGTCGGGCTGGCGGTGCCGGCCCTTGCGCAGGATGCCGAGACCCCCGGGGCCGCGGTCGAAGCCATCGTCGAAACCGTCGCGCCCATCGTGGACAAGGGTGACACGACCTGGATGATGATTTCGGCCATACTGGTCATGGCCATGACCATCCCGGGACTGGCGCTGTTCTATGGCGGCCTTGTCCGCGCCAAAAACATGCTTTCGGTGCTGATGCAGGTCCTTTCCATCTTCTGCATCATGTCGATCCTGTGGGTCTGCTTTGGCTATTCGCTTGCCTTCACCGGTGCCGGCTCGGCTGATGAGGCAACCTGGCTTACCCCGCTTATCGGTGGTTTTTCCAAGGCGTTTCTGGCGGGGGTGGACACCTCGTCGCTGGCCGAGACGTTCACGACCAATGTCTATGTGCCCGAATATGCCTTTATCATCTTTCAGATGGCCTTCGCCTGCATCGCTCCGGCGCTGATCGTCGGCGCTACGGTCGAGCGGATGAAATATTCGGCCGTCCTGCTCTTTGTGGTGATCTGGTTCTTTTTCTCTTACCTGCCGATGGCGCATATGGTCTGGTGGTGGGGCGGTCCCAGTGCCTATGACGCGCCCGGCGGCTTTCTGTTCGGCCATGGCGCTCTGGACTTTGCCGGCGGTACGGTCATCCACATCAACGCGGGTATCGCCGGTCTGGTCGCCGCGCTGGTCGTCGGTCCGCGTCTTGGCTATGGCAAAGAGCTGATGGCACCGCATAATCTGCCCTTTACCTTCCTGGGTGGCTGCCTGCTGTGGATCGGCTGGTTCGGTTTCAACGCCGGCTCGAACATGGAGGCCACCGGCACCGCCGCCATGGCGATCCTGAACACTACCGTGGCCACCTCCGCCGCCGCACTGGCATGGGCTTTTGGCGAATGGTTGTTCCGGGGTCATCCCTCGCTGCTGGGCGGTATCTCGGGGGCGATTGCCGGTCTTGTCGGCATTACTCCGGCTGCCGGTTTCGTGGGCCCGATGGGCGCCATCGTGATCGGTCTTGCCGCCGGTTTCCTGTGCATGTGGTTCGTCATCAGCATGAAGGTCCGGCTGGGTGTGGACGAAAGCCTAGACGTGTTCGGCATCCATGGGATCGGAGGCATCGTCGGGGCCATTCTGACCGGGGTATTCGCGGCGCCGTCGCTGGGCGGTTCGGGCCTCTACGACTATGCGACCGAGTCGGTCGTGGCCGGCTATGACATGGCCGGTCAGGTGATGACCCAGGTGCTGGGCGTGGCCGTGGCGGTGGTCTGGTCGGCTGTGGTTTCGTTCATCGCGCTGATGATCGTCAAGGCGGTGATCGGGCTGCGCGTTGCGGGTAATAACGAGCGGCAGGGTCTGGACATCACCACCCACGGCGAGAATGCCTATAACAGCTAGGACAGAGTTTCAGGCAAAAGGAAAAGCCCGGCACAGCGCCGGGCTTTTTCGTTATGCGATCAGGACAGGCGAGAGACGACGAAATCTGCCAGATCCGCCAGAATCCGGCGCAAAGGCCGGTCGGGCGTGGCCGACAGTGCCGACTTGGCACGCTCGGCCCAGGCGATTGCGTCAGCGCGGGCGGCGTCCAGGGCCTCGCGCCGGTGCAGGATCTCCAGCGCGGTGGCAAGGTCGGTGTCCTGTTGCTGGCCCTGAGCGATGGTGCGTTCCCAGAAATCGCTCTCTTCGGCGTCGGCGCGGGCGATGGCTTTGATGACCGGCAGCGTCAGCTTGCGCTCGCGGAAATCGTCGCCCACATTCTTGCCGATGGTGGTGGTCGAGCCGCCGTAATCCAACAGGTCGTCGACGATCTGGAAGGCGATCCCCAAGGCGTCGCCATAGTCGAACAACGCCTGTTGCACGGCCGTATCGGCACCGGCAACCACCGCGCCCGCCTCGGTCGCGGCAGAAAACAGCGCCGCCGTCTTGCCTCGCACGATCTGGATATAGGTGTCCTCGGTGGTCGAGATGTCCTGGGCCGCGGTCAGTTGCAGAACCTCGCCCTCGGCAATCGTGGCGCTGGCATTGGCCAGGATGCGCATGACCTGCATGCTTTCCGTGTCCGCCATCAACTGGAAGCTGCGGGCGAACAGATAATCGCCGACCAGAACGCTGGACTTGTTGTCCCACAGCAGGTTGGCTGTCGGACGGCCGCGCCGTTGCTGGCTTTCATCGACCACGTCGTCATGCAACAGCGTGGCCGTATGGATGAACTCGACGGCGGCCGCCAGCAGCACATGGCTTTCGCCCGCATAGCCGCAAAGCCGTGCGGCGGCCAACACCAGCATGGGCCGCAGACGCTTGCCGCCCGCCTCGACCAGATGCGCTGTGACTTCGGGAATGCGTGGGGCGTGGCGGCTGGCCATACGCTGTTGGATCAACGTATTGACCCGGTCCATATCCCCATCAAGTTCGGCCGCCAGCCGGTCGAGTGGCTTGGAGACGTTTTCGTTCATGCCCATCACCGATCCCCTTTCGCCGCAAGCCATTGCCATGCCATGGACACATGCGCAACAGCCGCGTACTTTCGCAAGTCATGAAAGAGCTTCTTCGCACCACCGATCCGCTTACCATCACCCGCGCGACCGACCTGCTTGCGGCCGAGGGGATCCAATCTTTTCCGCTGGACCAGCACATGAGCGTTCTCGAAGGTTCATTGGGTATTCTGCCGCGACGGCTTATGGTAGCGGATCGCGACCTTTTCATGGCGCGTGCCATTTTGCGGGATAATCGCATCCATCATGACTGAGTTGCGCGAGGACGCTTTCCTCGGGGGTCGGCTGCGGATTTTGCAGCCCATGCGCGGCTATCGCGCCGGCGCCGATGCGGTGATGCTGGCAGCCGCCTGCCCGGCGTGCGACGGCGACACTGTGCTGGAACTGGGGTGCGGGGCAGGGGTGGCGCTGCTTTGTCTGGGCGCGCGCGTGCCGGGCGTCCGGCTGACCGGGCTGGAATTGCAGCCAACCTATGCCCAGCTTGCGCAGCGCAATGCCGCCGCCAACGCAATCCCCGCCGAGTTGTATCAGGGCGATCTGGCGCGGATGCCGGATGCGTTGCGGGGGCAGAGTTTCGACCATGTCATTGCCAACCCGCCTTATTTCACCCAAGGCATGCCGGCGCCCGATTCCGGTCGCGGCCGTGCCCGGCATGAGGCGACGCCGTTGCCGATGTGGATCGCGTCCGGGCTGCGCCGCCTGCGGCCGGGCGGCTGGATGACGCTGATCCAGCGCGCCGACCGTCTGGCGGATATTCTGGTGGCGCTTTCTGCCTCGGCAGGGGCGATCACCATCCTGCCGATTGCCGCCCGCGAGGGGCGCGAGGCGGGGCGTGTCATCGTCCTGGCCCGCAAGGGCGCGCGGGCGCCGCTGCGGCTGCTTTCCCCCTTTGTCATGCATGCCAAACCGTCACATTCCGCCGATCAGGAGGACCTGACGAAGGCCGCACAGGCGGTTTTGCGCGGGGGTGCGGCACTTTCGCTCGGAAGCCCGAATTTTCGGTGACAATGTGACGATTCTGTGCTGCAATCCCTTGGTTCGATCAATCCAAGAGGAGGACGTAATGTCGGTTGAATCCCATGTGCAGGAGCTCCGCCGCAAACATCTGTCGCTTTCGAACGCCATCGAGGCCGCGCACCGCAGCCCCGGCATGGATGACCTTGCCATCGCCCAGATGAAGAAGGAAAAACTTCGCCTCAAGGAAGAGATCACACGCTTGTCGCATTGATCTGCGGCATGGGCGGGCTGGTCCCGCCCAACAAGCCGACCAATCAGAAACGGCCCGCGAAATATCGCGGGCCGTTGTCTGTCAGGGTATCGCCTTAGACGAAGAACTGGCCGCCATTGGCGCTGATGGTCGAACCGGTGATGAAGCCGGCATCCTCGGAAGCTAGGAAGACCACGCAGCGCGCGATCTCTTCGGGCTCGCCAAGGCGTCCAACGGGGATCTGCGGGATGATGCGTTCATTCAGCACTTTTTCGTCGATGGCGCGGACCATTTCGGTACCGATATAGCCGGGGCAGATGGCGTTTACGGTGATACCGGCGCGGGCGCCTTCCTGGGCCAGCGCCTTGGTAAAGCCCAGATCGCCCGCCTTGGCCGCGGAATAGTTCGCCTGACCCGCCTGGCCCTTTTGCCCGTTGATCGAGCTGATGTTGACGATACGGCCATACTTGCGGTCGCGCATCCCCGACCAGACCGGATGGGTCATGTTGAACAGGCCCGTCAGGTTGGTGTCGATCACCTCTTTCCACTGCTGCGGGGTCATCTTGTGGAACATCGAATCGCGCGTGATACCGGCGTTGTTGACCAGCACCGCGATTGGGCCAAGCTCGTCCTCGACCTGCTTGATGCCTGCCGCGCAGGCGTCGTAATCCGCCACCGACCACTTGTAGGTCTTGATGCCGGTTTCTTCGGTAAAGGCGCGCGCGGCGTCGTCATTGCCGGCATAATTCGCCGCGACGGTATAACCGGCCGCCTGCAGTGCTTTTGAGATCGCTGCGCCGATGCCGCGCGAGCCGCCGGTCACAAGAGCCACTTTTGCCATTTTCCGTCCCCCTTCAAAAATGGTTGTGAAATAGTGTTACCGAACAGAGGTAGCGGGCGCAAGATAGTTGCGCGCGCATTTTAGTCAGGGGCGTTCAAGACACAGGGCAACACCCATGCCGCCGCCGATGCACAGCGTGGCAAGGCCCTTTTTCGCGTCGCGGCGCTGCATTTCGAACAGCAGCGTGTTCAGGATGCGGCAGCCCGATGCCCCGATCGGGTGGCCGATGGCGATGGCGCCGCCATTCACATTGACGATCGAAGGGTCCCAGCCCATGTCGCGATTGACGGCGATGGCCTGTGCCGCAAAGGCTTCGTTGGCTTCGACCAGGTCCAGATCACCCACCGTCCAACCGGCCTTTTCCAACGCCTTGCGGCTGGCAGGGATCGGGCCGGTGCCCATGATCTGCGGATCGACGCCTGCGGTCGCGTAAGAGGCGATCCGGGCCAGCGGGGTCAGGCCGCGCCGCGCGGCCTCGTCCTCGGTCATCACCAGCACGGCTGCGGCACCGTCGTTCAGGCCCGATGCGTTGCCGGCGGTCACGCTGCCTTCTTTGGCGAATGCGGGCCGCAGCTTTGCCATCGCCTCCAGCGTGGCGCCGTGGCGGATGTATTCGTCGGCGTCGACCACGGTATCGCCCTTGCGGGTCTTGATGGTGACCGGAACGATTTCGTCGGCGAAGCGCCCGGCTTTCTGCGCCTCCTCGGCCTTGTTTTGCGAGGCGACGGCGAACTCATCCTGTTCGGCCCGGGAAATTTCCCATTTCGCGGCGACGTTCTCGGCGGTCTGGCCCATGTGGTAATCGTGGAAGGCATCCCAAAGTCCATCGCGGATCATGGTGTCGAGCATTTTCATGTCGCCCATTTTCTGCCCGCTGCGGATAAAAGCGGCATGGGGAGACAGCGACATGGATTCCTGACCACCCGCGGCGACCACAGTGGCGTCGCCCAAAAGCACCTGCTGCGCCGCCAGCGCGACCGAGCGCAGGCCAGAGCCGCAGACCTGATTGATGATCCAGGCCGCCGATTCCCGCGGATATCCGGCTTTGATATGCGCCTGCCGGCCGGGGTTCTGGCCCTGAGCGGCTGTCAATACCTGGCCTAGGATGGTTTCGGAGATTTCGGAAGGATCGATGCCGGCGCGCTCGACGATGGCTTTCAGGACGATGGCGCCAAGTTCATGCGCTGGCAGGTTCGCATAGGACCCCAGAAAACTGCCGACGGGTGTGCGTGCGGCAGAAACGATTACGGCTTTGGTCATGACGGGCTCCTTCCCAGATGTCCGAGAATATCGGTTACAGGGGAACTGTTTGCTGTTTCGTTCCCCGAGGTCAAGCGGACTTGGCGGCGGTGCGTCACGCAGGAAGGCGGGTGGCAGGGCTTTGTGGACTCGCCCGGGCGGGCTTGTCCCGGCGAACCGTGGTTGGCTGAGGCGCTGCGCGAGGCGGTTCAAATGATGCTGCGCAGATCCCGGCAAGATGCGGCCTTCGGGCGAACCGGTTCAGTTGCGCCTGACGGTCGAGCCCGGCGATTTCCACGGCGGCACGATGGTCGGCGCCCCGAAATAATAACCCTGCAGGCAGTCGATTCCCATGTCGATCAGAAAGGCAGCGTCCTCTGCCGTCTCGACCGATTCCGCGACGGTGAACATGTCGAAATGATGCGCGATGGATTGCAACGCCCGCGTCAGCACCTGATTGTCGCGCTGCAAGGCGATTTCACGGATGAACTGACCGTCGATCTTGATCATGTCAAAGCAGAAGTCGCGCAGATAACGGAAAGAGGTATAGCCCGCGCCGAAATCATCCAGCGCAAAGCTGACACCCCGGCCCTGCAATTCCTGCATGAAATGCCCCACCAGTTCGGGCAGGCCCATCGCAGAGCTTTCGGTGATTTCAAGGATCAGCCGTTCGCCAATACTGTCGTCCCCGGCAATACCATCGTGCAATGTGCGCAGCCACGCCGGATAACCGATCGAGCGCGCCGACATGTTGACTGAAATCCGAAGCGAGGGTTCCTCGGCCAGTGTTTTCAGGCCCAGTGACAGGGAAAGGCAGTCGATCTGGCGTCCCAGCTCTGTCGTCTCGGCAAGCGGCAGGAAATCGCGTAGCGGCACGATACGCCCCGTTTCGTCGATGATTCGGATCAGCCCTTCGTAAAAGGCCACATGTGCGGGGCGGTCAGCCTGCACCGCCGGTTGATAGGCCAGAATCGCATCGCCGCGCGACACCGCGCGCCGCACCGTCGCCATGGTCATTCGCGACTGCTGATCCATGGCGAAATCCAGCGGAGAGCCCATTTCCGGTTGTGAATCAATATTGTCGGTCATGCCAAGCCTCCTGTCATTGGGGGCACTCTGGCGATCAGGTCCTAAGATCGCGTAAACTGCGAAGGATTTCCCGACTCGAGGTTAATGGATCCTTGCCCAATATGACCGAACGCTGCGGCTGGTGCGGTTCCGACCCGCTTTATGTCGCCTATCACGACGACGAATGGGGCGTGCCAGAGCGTGATTCCCGCGCGCTTTGGGAAAAGCTGGTGCTGGACGGCTTTCAAGCTGGGCTAAGTTGGATCACCATCCTGCGCAAACGCGACGCCTTTCGCGAGGTTTTCGAAGGTTTCGATCCCGAACGCGTCGCCCGCTGGGGCGAGGATGAGATCGCGCGTGCCCTGCAAAACCCCGGTATCATCCGCCATCGCGGCAAGATCGAGGCGACGGTCAAGGGAGCACGGCTGTTTCTGGACATCGAGGGGAGCGAGGGTTTTTCGCCCTTTATCTGGTCCTTTGTCGACGGCCGGACGATTCAGAACGAGTTTTCGGGCCCAAGCCAGGTGCCGACCCAGACCGCTGAATCCGAGGCAATGGCCAAAGCCTTGAAAAAACGGGGGTTCAACTTTTGCGGTCCGGTGATCATCTATGCCTTCATGCAGGCTTGCGGGCTGGTCAACGACCACATGACCCATTGCCCATGTCACGCGCGCATCAAGGCGCTGTCGCCTGTCTGATCAACTCTTTCGCGGTGTCCGAGGACCAGTCGGCGCCGCCGATCAGCCGCGCGATCTCATTGCCGTCGCGGTCGATCAGGATGGTCACCGGCATGCCCATCACCCCCATTTCGCGCGCCAGTTGCTGACGCGGGTCCAGCCGCACCGGCAGGTGGGTAATGCCCTCTTCATCCAGGAATTTCTTTACTGCGGGCGGCGGATTGTGGCCGGCTGCAATGGCCAGAACTTCGAAATCCTCGCCACCCATTTCCGCCTGCAGCGCGTCGAGCGAGGGCATTTCCTCGCGACAGGGGGCGCACCATGTGGCCCAGAAATTCAGCAGCACCACCTTGCCTTTCCAGTCGGCAAGGCTGTGCGTGCCGCCGTCAGGATCGGTGAAGGTCGTCGCGGGCACAGGCGTCGGTTCCGTCTGCGCCAGCTTGGCCAGCCCGCCGTCGTGTGCGGCCTGCCAGTCGATTTCACCGGAAAATGCCGGGTTGAAACCCGCATTTGCACCGATCAGCAGCGCCGTATAAAGAACCAACCAACGCATTCCACCCCCCGAAGGACAAGTTATGACCGAGCAGCCCAGCCGCACCGCCAACCAGATGTGGGGTGGACGTTTCGCCGCAGGCCCTGACGCGATCATGGAGGCGATCAATGCCTCGATCGGCTTCGACCAACGGCTCTATGCCCAGGACATCCGGGGCAGCCGCGCCCATGCGGCGATGCTTGCCGCACAAGGTATCATCAGCACTAGCGATGCCGAGGCCATCGGGGAAGGGCTGCTCACGGTCTTGTCAGAGATCGAAAAGGGCGGCTTTCCCTTTTCGACCGCGCTGGAAGACATCCATATGAACGTGGAATCGCGGCTGAAAGAGATCATCGGCGAACCCGCCGGCAGGCTGCATACGGCGCGTTCGCGCAACGATCAGGTTGCGACGGATTTCCGGCTGTGGGTGCGCGACCAATGCGATGCCGCCATCGAGGGTTTGGGTGCGCTGATCCGCGTCGCTTTGTCGCAGGCAGAAAAGGGTGCGGACTGGGTCATGCCGGGCTTTACGCATCTGCAAACCGCGCAACCGGTAACCTGGGGTCATCACATGATGGCCTATGTCGAGATGTTCGGCCGCGACCTGTCGCGTTTTCAGGACGCGCGAAAGCGCATGAACGAATCACCCCTTGGGGCGGCGGCGCTGGCGGGCACAGGGTTTCCCATCGATCGCGAGGCGACTGCCCGGGAGTTGGGCTTCGACCGGCCGATGGCCAATAGCCTTGATGCGGTCAGCGACCGGGATTTCGCGCTGGAGTTCCTGTCGAGTGCCGCGATCTGTGCCGTTCATCTGTCGCGACTGGCAGAGGAACTGGTGATCTGGTCCTCGGCCCAGTTCCGTTTCGTCACCATGTCGGACCGGTTTTCGACCGGCTCGTCGATCATGCCGCAAAAGAAAAACCCCGACGCGGCCGAACTGATCCGCGCCAAGATCGGCCGCATCCTGGGCGCCACGGTCGCGCTGTTCGTCGTCATGAAGGGCCTGCCCTTGGCCTATTCCAAGGACATGCAGGAGGACAAGGAACAGGTCTTCGATGCCGCCGACAACCTGATGCTGGCTTTGGCTGCGATGACCGGGATGCTGTCGGACCTGTCCGCCAACCGCGACCGGCTTGAGGCGGCCGCGGGCTCGGGCTTTTCGACCGCGACCGATCTGGCGGACTGGCTGGTGCGAAAGGCCGGGTTGCCCTTCCGCGACGCCCATCATGTCACCGGCGCGCTGGTCGCCATGGCCGAGAAGGCGGGCATCGATCTGCCGGAACTGACGCTGGAGCAGATGCAATCGGTCAACCCAGCGATTACCGCCGATGTCTATACGGTGCTTGGCGTGCATAACTCGGTTGCCTCGCGCCTGAGCTACGGCGGCACCGCCCCGACACAAGTCCGCGCCCAGATCGCGCGCTGGAAAGAAAAACTGGAGGAAAAATCCGCATGACGCAGCATTTGATCTTTGCCGTATTCGCCCTGATCCTGACCAGCCTTGCGGCTTGCGGTGTCGATGGTGCGCCGACCCGTCCCGAACCTGCCCGCAAACCCGGGGTGCATATCAGCGGTGAGGCAGTTGTCGGTGTCGTCACTGAACTCTGAACTGACACCGCTGCGGCTGGTCTGGGCCTTGCTTGCCCTGACCGGCCTGATCGTGGCGCTGTGGCGGGGCGAGGCGTTCTGGCAGGGCGTCGGCGGATCCGATCTGGTGGCGCAGGCCACGCTGGCGTTATGGTGCCTGATCGAGACCATGCTGCGCCGCAACTGGGCGGCGCTTCTGACGCTTCCGGCGCTGGCGTTCGGGCTTGGTTGCGCGCTGCCGCTTTATCTGTTCATCCGCTCTCGCAGGATCACCTGATGGATCACTTCAACTATGTCGACGGCTGGCTTCATGCCGAAGACGTGCCACTGACCCGCATTGCGGCCCAGGTCGGAACCCCGGTCTATGTCTATTCCACCGCGACGCTGACCCGGCATTTCAAGCTGTTCCAGCAGGCATTGGAATGGACCGATCATCTGGTCTGCTTTGCGGTCAAGGCCAATTCGAATCTGGCGGTGTTGAAATTGCTGGGCGATCTGGGCGCCGGCATGGATATCGTTTCGGGTGGGGAGTATGCCCGGGCCAAGGCGGCTGGCGTACCCGGAAGCCGCATCGTCTTTTCGGGCGTCGGCAAGCTTGAATCCGAGATGCGCATGGCTTTGGAAGGCGGTATCCGCCAGTTCAACGTCGAATCCGAGCCGGAGCTGGAGCTTTTGTCGCGCGTGGCCTCTTCCATGGGGGTCGAGGCGCCGATCGCCGTCCGGGTGAATCCGGACGTGGATGCCAAGACGCATGAGAAGATCGCGACCGGCAAGTCGGAAAACAAGTTCGGCATTCCCATCGCCCGTGCGCGCGGGGTCTATGCCCATGCAGCGCGCCTGCCCGGTATCAAGGTCGTGGGCATCGACATGCATATCGGCAGCCAGTTGACCGATCTGGACCCCTATCGCCAAGCCTATGCCAAGATGGCCGGGCTGACCCGGGCCCTGCGCGCCGAGGGACACGACATTACCCGGCTCGACATGGGCGGGGGCTTGGGCATCCCTTATCGGCGCGACAACAATGCGCCGCCCTTGCCCATCGAATATGGGCATGTGATCCGCGAGGCCGTTGGGGATCTGGGCTGCGAGATCGAGATCGAACCGGGCCGCAATATCGCTGGCAATGCCGGGATCCTGCTTGCCTCGGTGGTCTATCTGAAACAGGGCGAGGGGCGCGACTTCCTGATCCTCGATGCGGCGATGAACGACCTGATCCGGCCGGCGATGTATTCCGCGCATCACGACATCGTGTCCGTGCGCGAGGCCGTGCCGGGCGCTGAAGTTGCCCCGTTCGACGTGGTGGGCCCCGTGTGTGAAACGGGCGATACCTTCCAGAAGGCGGTGGATCTGCCGGAGTTGGCATCGGGCGATCTGGTCGCGCTGCGTTCGGCGGGAGCCTATGGCGCGGTGATGGCCTCGGAATACAACTCGCGGCCACTGGTGCCAGAGGTTCTGGTCAGCGGCGATCAATTCGCCGTCATTCGGGCAAGACCGACGCTTGAGGAAATGCTGGGACGCGATACCATCCCCGAATGGCTTTAGGTATCGTTTCCCGCTGCGTGGTTGCCGGGGGTTTCACACCCCCGGACCCCCGTGGGATATTTGACCACGGAAGAATGATGGGACGGGGTCATGGGGCAACCTGAGCCGCGCAAGATCCGCTGGGCAATCGGCCTGACCCGCGCCGGCATGTGGTGGGAGGCCTTGGCCGGTGCGTTCTGGCCTTTGGGTGTCTTGTCGGCACTGGTGTTGGCGGCGTTGGCCTTTGGCGTGACCGACCTGCTGTCTTCGCGCCTGTTGTTCTGGATCATGGCTGCGGTGTTTCTGGGGGGCATTCTGGCTTTGGGCTGGGGCCTGCGGCGTTTCCGGCGCCCCTTGGCCGAGGCTGCGCGGGTGCGGGTGGATATGAACCTGCCGGGCCGACCGCTTTCGGCCTTGCGCGACCGGGTCGCGGTGGGCGCGGAGGACGATGGCTCGACGGCGCTGTGGCGGGCGCATCTGGCGCGGATGCAGGCGGCTGCGGCTGCGGCGCGTCCGATTGCCCCGGATGCCCGGTTGCGCTGGCGTGATCCGGTCGCGTTGCGGTTGGTTGGGATGGTGGCGCTGGTCATGGCGCTGGTCTTTGCCCCGACCGGACAGTTGGGGCAGGGGATCGCCGCCCTGGGCGCAACCTTCCGGCCTTTGCCCGAGGTGCGTCCCGGTGCCGAGGCGGGGCCTTCGTGGGAGGGCTGGGCCGAGCCCCCCGCCTATACGCGGCGCCCGACGCTGTATCTGAACGCCTTGCCCGAGGGGCAGTTGCTGGAACTGCCCAAGGGGTCGAAGCTGAGTTTCAGGCTTTATGGCGAAGGTGCTGCAATCTCGCAGGACATCGGCGCTGCGGTTGCGGGCGGGGAGCCTTCGGCCCCGGAGTTCATGGCTGAACGCGATGGGGTGATCGAAGTCGCGGGGCGACGTTTCGACGTGACCGTGCTGCCAGATGCGGAACCAGTGGTGGCGCCCGGCAAGGCGCCCGAGCGCCGCGCCGACGGCCGGCTGGTGCAGGAATTCACCGCCAGCGACGATAATGGCATTGCAGCGGGGCAGGCGGTCATCCATCTGGACCTTGCCGCCGTGGACAGGCGCTTTGGTCTGGCGATGGAGCCCGAGCCGCGCGAGCCGGTCGAACTGGACCTGCCCTTGCCCGCCACCGGCAGCCGCAAGGAGGTCCGGGGTCGGCTGGTCGGTGATCTGGCGCGCCACCCCTGGGCCAACCTGCCGGTGACCATCTCGCTGAAGGTCGAGGATGGGATTGCGCAGCAGGGGGTGTCGCACGCTATGCGCATGGTGTTGCCCGGGCGGCGTTTTTTCGATCCCTTGGCGGCGGCCTTGATCGAGGTGCGGCGTGACCTGCTGTGGTCACGCGGGAATGCCGCCCGCAGCGCACAGGTGTTGCGCGCTGCCAGCTGGCAGCCCGAGGGCTTGATGGACGAGGCGCTTTACACGGGTTTGCAGGGCGCCATCGGCACGCTGGAATCCGGCAACCTCAGCGAGGAGGCGCGCAACAAGCTGGCACAGGTGCTGTGGGATGCCGCCGTGGCGCTGGAGGACGGCGGTCTTGCCGATGCGTTGGAACGCATGCAGCAGGCGCAAGAGCGTCTGTCCGAGGCGATCCGCAACGGCGCAAGCCCGGATGAGATCCAGCGCCTGATGGACGAGTTGAAGCAGGCCACTGACGACTATCTGGATATGCTTGCCCAGCAACAAGGGCAGGATCCGGCGCAGCGTTTCGACCGCTCGCCGCAGGATCGTCAGCAGATCACCGGCGACCAGATCCAGCAGATGATGGATGAAATCCAGCGCCTCATGAACGAGGGCCGCATGGCGGAGGCGCAGGAACTGTTGGAGCAGTTCAACCGCATGATGCAGAACATGCAGGTGACGCAATCCGAAGGGGGCGAGGGTGGACGCCAACGTCCATCCGACCGGCTGGCCGAGACGTTGCGCGAACAGCAAAAGCTGGCGGACGAGGCGATGCGCCAGATGCAGGACCAATACGGCCAGTGGCAGCAGGGCCAGGAGGGGCAAGGCAGCCAGGACAACCAGCAGCTTGCCGACCGTCAGCGCGGGCTGCGCGAGGATCTGGGCCGCCAGCGCGGCTTATTGCCCGGTCGTGGCACGCCGCAGGGCAACGAGGCCGGTCGGCAGCTTGATGACGCCGGCCGCGCCATGGAAGAGGCCGAGCAGGCGCTGCGCGAGGGTGATGCCGCCGGCGCGTTGGAGCGTCAGGCTCAGGCCATTCAGTCCATGCGCGAGGGGATGCGGGCGCTGGGTGACATGATGGCCCAGAACCAGCAGCCGGGACAGGACGGACAACCGCAGCAGGGCGGGCAGGAAAACGGGCCCGAGGGGCCTTCGGGCGATCCACGCGGCCAGCGCGGACTGGCCCAGCCCTATAGTCACCAGCCGCCGACCGATCCGCTGGGTCGGGCGCTGTCGGGCGACGGCGGCTCGATTACCTCGGGCGACCCTCTGGCCGAAGGGGGCGATCCCTCGCGCAAGGCTCGCGAGTTGCAGGACGAGATCCGCCGTCGCAGCGGCGAACGCGAGCGGCCGCGGGATGAGCGCGACTATCTGGGCCGTCTGCTGGAGAACTGACGAGGGCTATTCGCCAAGGATGCGATCATGCAGCCAGAGCCGGCCGTGATCGATCTGCTGACGCCATCCGGCCAGCAAGCCGCCGCCTTCCTCGGCCGGGATCTTGGGCGCCAGCGTATAGAGCAGCACCACCCCCAGCGCCAACATGGCCGCAAGACCGAAGCCCGAGGCATAGCCCGTTCGCCGGGGCGCCGGCACGATGGCGGGCACGGGCGCTTCGGGTGGGGCTGTTTCAACGGGCATATCTTCCGACGCGGCGGGGCGGATCAGCGGCGCGGCCTGGGGTTCCTCCCCTGCGTCGTCGCCCGCATGCGGATTTGGACCGGGCTGTGGCGGACCGGTGCGGGTCAGGGTTGCGGCCAGTTCCTCGGCATCGGGCAGGGCGCGGGCGAGGGGCTCTTGCCAGTCGGACGGCGGCGTGGAGTCCTGATCCTGCGGCGCGGCCTTGGCCACCGGGTCTTTGGTGATGTCCTCTGCGATCGGGGTTTCTAGCGCTGGCGCGCTGTCGGGCGTTTCTGCTTCCGCCCCTCTTTGGAGGGGGGCAGCGTCAGCGGCCCCGTCCGGCGAGGAGCCGGTAACGGTCAGAGCCGGCCAGTCGACCTGCGAGCCGGCTGTGGCATCAATATCTCTGTCCACAGATTCCGGTTTGGTCTCTGGCTGCGCTTCCAGCATCTGGGCATCTGCTGTCGCGCGAATGTGATCGGGGGTGACGCGGCGGGTTTCTGTTTCGCGGGCGCGTAATTCGCGCGCGGCTTCGTCGCGCAGGATGGCCAGCACCGATTCGTCCAATTGCCGGCTAAGGGCCGGACGCGCCTCGGGATCATAGGGGTTGCGGGGGCCCATCTGGCTTGGCGGGGCGGAATTTCCCGGGCCCGGCTGGCGCCAGACATGGCCGCAGGACGAGCATTCGACCTCGCGCCCGGCGGCTGGAATGGCGGATTCCGCGATCTCGTATTGGGCCGCGCAACGGGGACAGGTCAGGCGCATGGGCTGGTCTTTCGGCTCCGGTCAGGGGCGGTTTCGATCACGCGGGCGTCTCGCATTTGCCGCGCGACTGTTCTATCAAGCCACGAACCGCGCGCCAAGCAGCCCGCACGGAAAGGGACGACCAGTGATCGAGATGCAGAACCTGTCCTTCGGTTACAGCGGCAACGATCCGCTGCTGGCCGACATGTCGCTGACGTTGCAGCCGGGTTCGTTCCATTTCCTGACCGGACCTTCGGGCGCGGGCAAGACCACCTTCCTGCGGCTGTGTTATGCCGAACTGCTGCCAAGCGCGGGTCGCATGACGGCATTCGGTCAGGACGTGCGGTCGCTGTCGCGCGACGCCATCGCGGTGCTGCGCCGCAGGGTGGGCGTGGTGCATCAGGACACGCAGTTCCTTGACCATCTTCCGGTGGCGGAAAACATCGCCCTGCCGCTGCTGGTTTCGGGGCAGCAGGTGGACATGGATGCGCTGGGGGATCTGCTGGCATGGGTGCAGTTGTCGGGCCATGCCCGCGCCATGCCGCCCGAACTGTCGGGGGGTGAGCGGCAACGTGCCGCGCTTGCCCGTGCCGTCATCATGTCGCCTGACCTGATCCTTGCCGACGAGCCGACTGGCAACCTTGACTGGGATATGTCGATGCGGCTTTTGCAGCTGTTGATCGAACTGAACCGTTCGGGCAAGGCGGTGCTGATCGCCACCCATGACCTGAATCTGATCCGTGCCGCCAAGCAGCAGGTGCAGGCGAGGGTCCTGCGCATCGCGGGCAAGAGACTGCAACTGGCGGGGGCTGACCTGTGAAGAAAGCCGATCTGAAATCGCTTGACCTGTCGACGCTGTGGCGCGGGTTGACCCGGCCCGACCCGGCGGGAACGGACCGCGTCGTGCCGCCCACCGGCTTTACCGCGCAGCTCACGGTATTCTCGGCCGCCGCCATGGCCTTTCTTGCGGTTTTCGCGCTGGCTTTGGCGCTGGCCACCGCCCGGTTGGCCGAACGCTGGTCCAGCGAACTGGCCCAGACCGTGACCGTGCGCATCTCGGCCCCCGACAACCAGATCGATGAACAGACAGTCACGGTGATGGAGGCACTGAAGACCACGCCCGGTATCGCCGAGGCCCGTTTGCTGCCTGACGAAGACGTCGAAAAATTGCTGGAGCCCTGGTTTGGTCCGGATGTCCCGGTCGAGGCGCTGCCAATGCCGCGCCTGATCGAGATCACCGAGGCCGCCGATGGGTTCGACGCCAATGCATTGCGCCTGCGGCTTCAGGGCGAGGCACCGGGCGCGGTGCTCGACGACCATACCCGCTGGCGCCAGCCGCTGGTTTCGGCCGCGAATCGGCTGCGCATCCTGGGGCTGTTTTCGCTGCTGCTGATCGCCGCGGCATCGGGGGCGATGATTACGCTGGCGGCCAAGGCGGCACTGGCGGCGAACGGGCAGGTCATTCGTGTGCTGCGACTGGTCGGGGCGCGTGACATCACCATCGCCACCGCCTTCGTGCGCCGCTTTACCCGTCGCGCCGCAATGGGCGCGGTCGTGGGCACGGCGCTGGGGATGGCCGCAATCTGGGCGCTGCCCTCGATGGACAAGGCGGGAAGCTTTCTGACCGGCCTTGGGTTTCAGGGCTGGGGCTGGCTCTGGCCCTTGCTGATCCCGATCGTCGCTGCGGGGATCGGCTTTGTCGCGACCCGCTGGGCGGCGCTGAAGATGCTGCGCGAGGTGCGCTGATGAACCTTTATCACCCGCGCCGGGCTTCGGCCTTCGACTGGCCGCGTACGGTGGTTTATTACATTTATGCGGCATTGGCGACAGTTGTGCTGGGCCTGTGGGGCTTGCCGCAGGTTCTGGTCCGTCCCGAGCGCGCGCATCGGGTGGCCAGCTTGTGGCTGGGCCAGATGTTGGGTGCCGCGCGGGTCATTCTGGGCGTGAGGGTCGAATATCGCGGCACGCCCCCTGCCGGCGATTGCATCGTCGCCTCGAAACACCAGAGTTTTCTGGACATCCTCGCGCTGGCGTACGCTTGCCCGCGCCGCGCCTTCGTGATGAAGCGCGAGGTTTTGCGCGTGCCGATCATGGGTTGGTTCGCACGCAAGGTCGGCAGCATTCCCATCGACCGCGCCCGCGGCAAAGAAGCGATGAAGCAGATCATCGCCGAGGTCGAGGCCGCCCGTGCCCGACCGGGCGGGTTGGGCCAGCTTATCATCTATCCCGAGGGCACGCGCACGCGGCCCGGCCAGAGGCTGCCCTATAAGCACGGTGCCGGGACGATTCAGCGCGCGACCGGCCTGACGATCCATCCCGTGGCGGTCAACTGCGGCCTGTTCTGGCCCAAGCGCGGCATCCCGATCCGTGGCGGAACGGCGCTGATAGAGTTCTTGCCGCCGGTGGGCGCCGGCCACCGTTCGGGTGCGGTGATGGAGATGCTGGAAGAGCAGATCGAGCCAGCCAGCGCGCGATTGCTGGCCGAGGCGGGCGGTTTGTCGGATGTGGCGGGGCCTGCCGCCTGACAGGGCGCGCGCGGGCGTTTTCGCCATTGCACATGCTGGCGGTTGCAGGTCAACCTGCCTGCCGGATTCGTAGGCCTGAAAGGCCGAAACAGGAGGACGGGATGCGTCCGATCATCGACATTGACCATGTATCCAAACGCTATGACAGCGGCACGGTGGCGCTGAACGATGTCTCGCTGACAATCGAAGAAGGCGAGATTCTGGCGCTGCTGGGTCCCAACGGTGCTGGCAAGACCACGCTGATCTCGATCATCTGCGGGCTTGTCGTGCCCACCGGGGGCACGGTGCGCGTCGGCGGCTTTGACATCCGCAAGGACTGGCGCGCGGCGAGAAAGCTGATCGGCCTCGTCCCGCAAGAGATCGCGCTGGAACCGTTCGAGAAGGTCATCGACTGCGTGCGGTTTACCCGCGGCCTTTACGGTGAGCCGCCGGACGACGCCTATCTCGAACAGTTGCTGCGCAGCCTTGCGCTTTGGGACAAGCGCGATGCCCGCACGCGCGAGCTGTCGGGTGGCATGAAGCGGCGGGTGCTGATCGCCAAGGCGCTGTCGCACCGGCCCAAGGTGCTGTTTCTTGACGAACCGACGGCCGGGGTGGACGTGGCATTGCGGCGCGAGATGTGGACCGTGGTCCGGCAATTGCGCGCCGAGGGTGTGACCATCATCCTGACCACGCATTATCTGGAAGAGGCCGAGGACATGGCCGACCGGATCGGCGTCATCAACCATGGCGAACTTTTGCTGGTCAGGTCCAAGGACGAGCTGATGGGCGAGTTCGGCAAGAAACACCTGACCATCTCGCTTTACGAGCCTTTGGCGGCGCTGCCGACGGAACTCGCTGGCCGCGGGCTGACGCTTTCGGCCGATGGCCGGGATCTGGGCTATGACTACGACACCCGGGCAGAACGCACCGGCATCGCCCATCTGCTGGCCGAACTGGCCGACTATGGCCTGGCGGTGCGAGATGTTTCGACCAAGCAGAGCAACCTTGAGGAAATCTTCATGTCGCTGGTCCAGGAGGAAACCGCATGAACTGGCGTTCCGCCTATACCGTCTTTCGGCATGAGATGGCGCGGTTTTTCCGCACGATCTGGCAGTCGCTCGCCTCGCCGGTGCTGTCGACGGTGCTTTATTTCGTCGTCTTCGGCGCCGCCATCGGCGGGCGTATCCAGGCGGTCGAGGGCGTGCCCTATGGCGCCTTCATCGTGCCCGGGCTGATGATGCTGACCGTCCTGCAGCAGTCCGTGGCCAATGCCAGTTTCGGCATCTATTTTCCGAAATTCGCGGGCACGATCTACGAAATCCTCGTCTCTCCCACCGGCTGGATCGAGGTCACGCTGGGCTTTGTCGGCGCGGCAGCCGCCAAGGCGGTGCTGATCGCGCTGGTGATCCTGCTGACCAGCTTCTGGTTCACGGGGATCAATATCGCGCATCCTTTCTGGATGCTGGCGTTCCTGCTGGCGACCGCCCTGGCCTTTTCGCTTTTGGGGTTCATCATCGGCCTTTGGGCCAAGAATTTCGAGCAGTTGCAGATCGTGCCGATGATGGTCATCACGCCGCTGGTGTTTCTGGGCGGGGCTTTCTACTCGGCCTCGATGCTGCCCCCCTTCTGGGAAGGGGTCGCCAAGCTCAACCCGGTGCTCTACCTGATCTCGGGGTTCCGCTGGAGCTTTTTCGGCTTTGCCGACGTGCCGATCGGGATGTCGCTGGGGGCGGTGGCGCTGATGATCGTGGTCTGCATGGGCGCGATCCGTTGGATCTTCCTGACCGGCTGGCGGCTCAGGGAATAACCACGCGGCGCGCGCAGAGCCTGGCCCGCGCGCGGCTTCATCACTTACACAGCTTGGTCCTTGGGTCCAGACGGACATATTCGCGGGCCGATATCTTGTGCATGTTCAGCGAATGCTTCCACTGGCTGTTCCACATGCGCAGGACGCCGCCCCGGTAATATTGCGCCATCAACTCGTCCACGATGGGCGGGATGATATTGGTGCCGGGGATGCGCGGCGCGTGAAAGCCGACCGTGGCCTTGGGCCCCAGGCAGGCATTGGGCAGGGTGATATAGATCGTGCAGGCCGAGCGGCAATAGCCCCTGACCTCGACCGGGCGGCCGCTGGCGGCAAGCTTGTTGCGATAGCGGATCGCCTCGACCACATTGCCGCCGCGATTGTTCATGATGACGATGGGCTTGCCGCGCGGCTGCGCCTGAGCGACCGAGGGTAGGGCGATCAGCCCGGCGACAGCGCCGAACGACAGGGCAATTGCGACGGAAAGACGGGTCAGGAGGGAACGCATGCTCATTCCTTTCATATGCCTTGCTGAACGTGCGAGTCCAAATGACGTTCCGGCGAGGCACGCTTGGCGCTTAACAAGACAGCCTGCGCGCATTATATGCCGCGCATGAGCCAGAACCCGCCCCTGTTGCGCCCCGATCTAGCCCCTGCACCCATCTTCGACACTAGTCGAAGAGAGGGGCAGCCCACCATCGGCATGGTCAGCCTTGGCTGCCCCAAGGCGCTGGTGGACAGCGAGCGCATCCTGACGCGCCTGCGGGCCGAGGGCTATGCGATCAGCCCCGACTACAAGGGCGCGGGCGCGGTGATCGTGAATACCTGTGGTTTCCTCGACAGCGCCAAGGCCGAAAGCCTGCACGCCATCGGCGAGGCGCTGGCCGAAAACGGCAAGGTGATCGTCACCGGCTGCCTTGGTGCAGAGCCCGAATATATCACCGGCGCGCACCCTTCGGTGCTGGCCGTGACGGGTCCGCAGCAATACGAACAGGTGCTGGATGCGGTACATCATGCCGTCCCGCCCAGTCCCGATCCGTTCATCGACCTGCTGCCGGCTTCGGGTGTGACGCTGACTCCGCGCCATTACAGCTATCTGAAGATCTCCGAGGGCTGCAACCACGCCTGCAAATTCTGCATCATTCCCGACATGCGCGGCAAGCTGGTCAGCCGTCCCGCCTATGCCGTGATCCGCGAGGCGGAAAAGCTGGTCGAGGCAGGGGTGCGCGAGTTGCTGGTGATCTCGCAGGATACCTCGGCCTATGGGCTTGACCGCAAATTCGCGACCGAGCGCGGGCATAGGGCGCATATCACCGACCTTGCCCGCGACCTCGGTCAGCTTGGCGTCTGGGTGCGGCTGCATTACGTCTATCCTTATCCGCATGTGCGCGACCTGATCCCGCTGATGGCCGCCCATGGCGAAACCGGTGGCTCGGTGCTGCCCTATCTGGACATCCCCTTCCAGCACGCGCACCCCGATACACTGAAACGCATGGCCCGCCCGGCAGCCGCCGCGAAAACGCTGGACGAAATCACGGCTTGGCGTGCCGTCTGTCCCGAGATCACGCTGCGCTCGACCTTCATCGTCGGCTATCCCGGCGAGACCGAGGCGGAATTCCAGACCCTGCTTGACTGGCTGGACGAGGCGCAATTGGATCGCGTCGGATGCTTTCAGTATGAAAACGTCAAGGGCGCGCGCGCCAACGACCTGCCCGACCACGTCCCTGACGAGGTGAAACAGGACCGCTGGGACCGCTTCATGCAAAAGGCGCAGGCGATTTCCGAGGCAAAGCTGGCTGCCAAGGTCGGGCAGCGCATCGAGGTCATCGTGGACAGCGTGGATGATGACGGTGCCACCTGCCGCACCAAGGCTGACGCGCCGGAAATCGACGGCAATCTGTTTATCGACGAGAGATTTCAGAGCCTGTCCCCCGGCGACATCGTCAGCGTCACTGTAGATGAGGCCGGGGAATACGACCTCTGGGGCCGGCTTCAGATCGCGACAACAGCACCGTTGTAGCGCCTGCGCCGGTGGCCTAATCAGGGCAGCAGCGACGCAAACAAGGCGGCACGGATGAACTGGGACCCCGAAGGCAAGCCCCGCAAACCCGACTTTCTGGGTATTGGTGCGCAAAAGGCGGGCACGACATGGTTGTCGCAAATGCTTGGCCAGCACCCGGATATCTGGACGCCGCCGTTTAAAGAGGTGCAGTTCTTCAACCACCGCTTTGTCGAGGAGCATCGCAAATGGCTGCCTTGGCATTTTCGGCGTGGGCGGCAGAACATCGAAAAACGCTGGACTGCCCGGGGCGAGGAGGTGCCGGCCGATATGGTGCGCTATCTTGACCGGATCGCCCGAGAGCCGATGTTCACCAACCACTGGTACAAGCTGGTCTTTGCCCCTGCACCAGCGGGGATGAAGACCATCGACGTGACGCCGGAATATTCGACCCTTCCTGCAGAAGGCATCGATTTTGTTGCAAAGTTTCTGCCGCATGCGAAGTTTGTCTATATCATCCGCCATCCCGTTGACCGGGCTATTTCGCAGCTCAAGATGAACCTTACGCGCGCGCGCCGGAAACCCCGCACGGTCGAGGACTGGCTGACCGAGGTCGAGGACCCGGTGCTGATGGATCGCGGGGACTACCTGAATTATGTCCCGCGCTGGAACGCGCATTTCGGACCCGACCGGCTGCTGTATCTGCCCTTTGGCATGATCGCCCGCGATCCGTCGGGCTTTCTGCGCCGGGTCGAAAGCTTTCTCGATCTCAGGCCGCATGATTATCGCGACCTGGGCAAAAAGGTCTTCGCGTCGGACAATACGCTGGTCGTGCCGGACAAGGCCCGCGCCCGCTTGCGCGAAAAGCTGGAACCGCAATTTGCCTTTATCGAGCAGACCTTCGGCCCGGAATTCGCCCGGCAGTTCCGCTGAGCCTTCCCCTTTCGGCCCTGCTCGACTACATAGCGGCCAACTTCACACGGTTTCAGAGACGGGGAAAGATCATGGCTTCCTACCAGTTCGTTTACCACATGGACGGGGTGTCCAAGACCTATGCGGGCGGCAAGAAGACCTTCGAGAATATCCGCCTGAACTTTCTGCCCGGCGTCAAGATCGGCGTCGTCGGCGTCAACGGGGCCGGTAAATCGACGCTGCTGCGCATCATGGCCGGCATCGACAAGGATTTTACCGGCGAGGCCTGGGCAGCCAAGGGCGCAACGGTCGGCTACCTGCCGCAAGAACCGCAACTTGATCCGGCGCTGAACGTGCGCGGCAACGTCATGGAAGGGGTCAAGGCCAAGCAGTCGAAACTCGACCGCTATAACGAACTGGCCATGAACTACTCGGACGAGACCGCCGACGAGATGGCGAAGCTTCAGGACGAGATCGACGCCGAAAACCTGTGGGATCTCGACAGCCAGATCGACATTGCGATGGAGGCCCTGCGCTGCCCCCCCGATGATGCCGATGTCGAAAGCCTTTCGGGCGGTGAGCGGCGTCGTGTGGCGCTGTGCAAGCTGCTGCTTGAGGCGCCCGACATGCTGCTGCTGGACGAACCGACCAACCATTTGGACGCCGAAACCATCGCCTGGCTGCAAAAGCACCTGATCGAATACCCGGGCACGATCCTGATCGTCACCCACGACCGCTATTTCCTTGACGATATCACCGGGTGGATTCTGGAACTCGACCGCGGCCGCGGCATCCCCTACGAGGGCAATTATTCGGCCTGGCTGGAGCAAAAGGCCAAGCGGCTGGAGCACGAAGCCCGCGAGGACAAAGCCAAGCAGAAAACGCTTGAGCGGGAACTCGAGTGGATCCGCGCCGGCGCCAAGGCCCGGCAGGCCAAGCAAAAGGCGCGGATCAACGCCTATAACGAACTGGCCGGTCAGTCCGAACGCGAGAAACTGGCCCATGCCCAGATCATCATTCCCAACGGCGAGCGGCTGGGCAACAAGGTGATCGAGGTGGATGGTCTGAAAAAGGCCATGGGCGACAAGCTTTTGATCGAGAACCTCAGCTTTTCCCTGCCGCCCGGCGGCATCGTTGGCGTGATCGGCCCCAACGGCGCCGGTAAATCGACGCTGTTCAGGATGCTGACCGGACAGGAAAAACCCGACGCGGGCGAGATCAGCTATGGCGATACGGTAAAGCTGTCCTACGTGGACCAGTCGCGGGACGCGCTGGACGCCAATAAAAACGTCTGGGAAGAGATCTCGGGCGGCGCCGAGCAGATCGAGCTGGGCGATGCCACCATGAACAGCCGTGCTTATGTCTCGGCCTTCAACTTCAAGGGCGGCGACCAGCAGAAAAAGGTTGGCCTGCTTTCGGGCGGTGAACGTAACCGCGTGCATATGGCCAAGCTGCTGAAATCAGGCGGCAACGTGCTGCTTCTGGACGAACCGACCAACGATCTGGACGTCGAAACGCTTCAGGCGCTGGAGGCGGCGCTGGAAGATTTCGCCGGCTGCGCGGTGATCATCTCGCACGACCGTTTCTTCCTCGACCGGCTCTGCACGCATATCCTGGCGTTCGAAGGCGACGCTCATGTCGAGTGGTTCGAAGGCAACTTCCAGGATTACGAGGCCGACAAGATCCGCCGCCTCGGCCCCGATTCCGTCGAGCCGAAGCGGGTGAAATACAAGAAGTTCACCCGGTAATCTGAAGGAACGTGGCTGCCCCGAAACAGGGGCGGTCGCGGGGCAAGAGATACGTCAGCCTCTGACCCTGATCCTGTTTGGATAGAATGCCATCCCCTGCGGTAAAGCGTTGGCGTGTGTCGTAACCAAGGCAGGGGATGGTATTTTCATACAGTTTCGGGCGTGGGCTTACACCCATTCCCATGGCAATGCGAACTGACCCAGCAGTTTTTCGACGGCGCTCTTGTCGACATCGTTTCTGGGTTCGATCCGGGCGACCAGACCGCGCCTTTTGTCGTCGATCACCTCGCAAACCTCGACCGGCAGGCCGGCCTCTGCCAGTGCGCCGTCGTAGACGCGCTTGATTGCCAGCTTGCGCAGGTCGGGCTTGAAGATCTTGCCGACCGCAGTCTTGGGTAGTTCGGGCAGGACCTCGATATGCTTCGGGACGGCGGCGCGCTCGTGGATATGGGTGCGGGCATGCTCCATCAGCTCGTCCAACCCGATCTCGGCCCCAGCAATCAACTCGACATAGGCGCAGGGCAGTTCACCCGCGAAAGAGTCGGGCTGGCCGATGGCGGCTACAGCAGCGACCTTGGGATGCGACAGCAGTGCGTCTTCGATCTCGGCCGGGTCGATGTTGTGCCCACCGCGGATAATAAGATCCTTGGCGCGTCCGGTGATCCACAGGTAGCCGTCGGCGTCCATGCGTCCCAGATCGCCCGTCCGCAGGAAGCGGTTTTCGGCGAAGAGGTCGTGGTTCTTGTCGGCCTCGGTATAGGTCGAGCCTTCAAAGACGCCGGGATTGGCGACGCAAATCTCGCCGATCTCATCGGTGGCGCATTCGCGGAAATCGCCGTTGCGGCGTTGCAGGATGCGCACATGGGTATAGGGCAGGGGGATACCGACCGAGCCGACCTTCTTCAGTCCGTTGATCGGGTTGCAAGAGACAAGGCAGGTCGCTTCGGTCAGCCCGTAGCCCTCGGCGATCTCGACGCCGGTCGCGGCCTTGAAGCGGTTATAAAGCTCGATCGGCAGCGGGGCCGAACCAGAGATCGCGGTCTTGAGCGACGAGACGTCGGCATCGACCGGGCGTTGCATCAATGCCGCGATGGCGGTGGGCACGGTGATCAGGAAGGTTGCCTGCCAACGCTCGATCAGCTTCCAGAAATTGTCGAATACCCCATCGCCGCGATAGCCGGCCGGGGTGGGCATGATCAGCTGCGCCCCCGAGAGAACGCAGGACATCAGCACCGGATAGGCCGCAAAGACGTGAAACATCGGCAGCGGACACATCAGCACGTCGGTTTCGTCAAACAGCAAGGTGCTGCCGAGCCAGCCATTATAGACCATGCCCGACTGCTTGTGCTGCGCGACCTTTGGCATGCCGGTGGTGCCGCCGGTGTGGAAAAAAGCCGCCACGCGATCCTCTGTCGGTTCGTCGAAGCTCAGGCGGTTATGTCGCTGGGCGCTGGCGGCGGCCTCGAAATTCAGCACCTTGGCATGATGCCGGGTGGGTACCTTGGGTCGCATCAGGGGCACGAGCAAACGTTTGACCCCGGTCAGATAGCTGCGCAGATCGACCTCGAGCACGGTCTGAACATTCGGGGCCTGCGCAACCGCCTCGGCCGCTTTCTGGGCGATGTCGGACTTGGGAAAGCTTTTCAGCGTCACCAGCACCTTGGCGCCGGTTTCGCGCAGAATTGAGGCGATATGGTCGGGTTCCAGCAACGGGTTGATCGGGTTTACGATTCCCGCCGTGGCGCCCGCCAGCAGCACGATGGGCGCCTCGATGCAATTGGGCAGCAGATAGGCCACCACATCCTGCGGCCCGACGCCCAGACTGCGAAACAGGTTCGCAGTCTCTGTCACGCGCTCATGCAGTTCGGTCCAGGACAGGGTGCGCGCCGCAGCCTTGGGCTCTGAAAATAACTGAAAGCTGATTGCCGGCCGTTGCGGAAAACGATCACGGGTCTGGGCCAGGGACTGATATACCGTATGCGGGATCTGGCGTTGCGCATAGGGCATCTCCGTCTCGACCGCATCGCGGTCTGCGACGCTTGCGAACCTAGCCATTCTAAATACCTCCGAATTCTCCCTTTGGGGCTATGCCCCGCTGAAGGCAGAATGGGCTAATATTCAGCATTCTGGCAAGCATTCCGCCACGCCAAACAAGGGCGGAAACGCAGCGTCGCAGTGCGAATTCAGATTTGGGGGATGCGTAGCGTCTGGCCGGGATAGATTTTGTCGGGATGGCTGAGCATTGGCTTGTTGGCCTCGAATATCTCGGGATAGCGATTTGCCTTGCCAAGATATTTCTGCGCAATGGCCGAAAGGGTCTCTCCCTTTTGCACGGTGTGGAACAAGGGGGTGGCCGCCGCGGGGGCGGGCGTCTCGGTGCCTGCATCCTCGGCGAGTTCGACCCGGGCAATACCCTTGATATTGCCCACCGCCAGAATCAGCTTTTCCAGCGTCTCCTGATCGCGCGCCTTGCCCGAGATGACCACGGTGTCGCCGCGCAGTTTCAGGTGCACATCCTTGCCGGTCAGGCCCAAGGCTGACAGTTCGGCCTTGAGCGCGGCCACCTTGCGATCCGTGTCGCTTTGCGCCGGCTGGGCAGGGGCTTCCTGCGCCTCGGCCTCGGATCCAAACAGCGATTTTCCGGCGTCTTTTACGAAATCCCAAATAGCCATGACCTCTCCTTTTCGGGCTGTGTCGGCGGTGGCAACGTTTCGCCGAAGCGGTGGTTCCAGACAAATTTAAGCAATCGGAAGTTGAGAAGCAGGGGCGCAGTTCCTACTTTGGACCAGTCTAGTGAGGATCGAATGCTGAAAGCAACTTGTAACCTATTGTCCGCACTGCCGGTCATTGCGTTGATGGCGATTCCCGCCGCTGCCGGTGACGGGGTATGGATATCGACCAAATCCGATGCAGGTGCCCTCGGCCGGCCGGGAAAGGTCATTTGCTATCAAACATCGATGCAGGAAAATGAGGCAGCGGTTCGTGCCACAAACGCTACCCGCAAGGCGCGCGGCCTGCCTGCATTGAAGACGAACCGCGATGTTGCGACGGCTGCGGCCCGGCATGCTTGCGACATGGCCCAGCGTAGCGTGATGTCGCATCAAGGCAGCAAGACCCGTGGGCCGATGCAACGGCTCAAGAAGGAAGGGTACAAACCCAGCCTCGCCGCCGAGAATATCGCAGCAGGCCCTTGGGGGCAGGACCGGGTGCTGGCGGAATGGGAACGCTCCCGCGGGCATTTGGCCAATATCCTGATACCACAAGTCCGGCATTACGGTATTGGCAAGGCCTTGGGCGCGGACGGCAAGACGGTCTTTTGGGCGGCGGTCTATAGCGCGCCACGCTAAAAGACACCCTGCCGCCCGCGCCGGCCTTTTGTCAGTCCAAGCTGTGCAAAGCGGTTTCTGCCTAGCCTTGCGCACTGTTCCTCTCGGCCAGACGCTTGGGTATTCATTTACCCATTGTGCCGCTCGGTCCGTGCGCCGTCATGTGTGGCGCGAGTTGAGCGGGCGAATTGTCTAGCCAGTAACCTCCAACGCGCCTTCGGTGAATTGCAGCCGCGCCAGCCGCGCGTAAAGCCCGCCCTGCGCAACCAATTCCTCATGCCGGCCTTGGGCCACGATCTCCCCATGATCGAACACTACGATGCGATCGGCCTTCTTCACCGTGGCCAGACGGTGGGCGATGATGATCGTCGTGCGACTGCGGGCCAGTTCGTCGACGGCATGCTGCACCAGCCGTTCGGATTCCGCATCCAGTGCCGAGGTTGCCTCGTCCAGCAGCAGGATCGGTGCGTCGCGCAGAATGGCGCGGGCGATGGCGATGCGCTGTTTCTGTCCACCTGACAGCATCACGCCGCGCTCTCCAACAAAACTGTCATAGCCTTGCGGCAGCAGCTTCAGGAATTCGTCGGCGTGGGCAGCGCGGGCGGCGGCCTCGACCTCGGCGTCCGAGGCGTCGGGCCTGCCAAAGCGGATGTTTTCGCGGGCCGTGGTGGCAAAGATCACCGGATCCTGCGGCACCAGTGCGATGGCTTGGCGGAAATCGGCACGGGCCATGTCGCGCAGGTCGATACCGTCGATCCGCACGGCGCCCGAATCCGGGTCCCAGAACCGTAGCAGCATCTGGATCACCGTGGTCTTGCCGGCCCCCGACGGACCGACCAGCGCCACCGTTTCGCCGGGGCGGATGTCCAGCGTAACGCCCTCCAGCGCCGAACGGTCGGGGCGCGAGGGATAGTGAAAGGTCACGTCGTCAAGCCGGATTGCGCCCTGAACCGGACGGGGCAGGGCAATTGGCTGGGGTGGATCGGTCAACACGTCCTGCGTCATCAATAGTTCGGTCAACCGCTCCGTTGCACCCGCGGCGCGCTGTAATTCGCCCCAGATTTCCGAAAGCGCGCCCACGGCGCCCGCGACCAGCACGGCATAGATGACGAATTGCACCAGTTCGCCCACGCTCATCACGTCCAGACGCACATCGCGAGCCCCGATCCACAACACGCCCAGCACGCCCGAGAAGATCAGGAAGATGACGATCACCGTCATCACCGTTCGCGTTCTGACCCGGTTAAGCGCCGAGTCAAAAGACCGTTCGGTCACGTCGTTGAACCGCGTTCGGGTGGGGCCTTCTTGCGTGAACGCCTGAACGGTCTGGGCCGAGAGCAGGCTTTCCGATGCCGCGCCCGAGGACTGTGCGATCCAGTCCTGATTCTCGCGCGACAGTTTGCGCAGCCGACGCCCCAGCACCACGATGGGCACGACGATCAGCGGAACCAGCAAAAGCACCAGCCCCGACAGCTTGGCTGAGGTCCAGACCAGCATCACCATGCCGCCGATCAGGATCAGGAAATTACGCAGCGCGATCGAGACCGACGAGCCTATGACCGACTGGATCAGCGTGGTGTCGGTTGTGATGCGGCTGATGATCTCGCCGGTCAGAACCCGCTCGTAAAAGGCCGGGCTCATGGCGATGACGCGCCCGAAGACGGCCTTGCGGATGTCGGCCACCACCCGCTCGCCCAGCCGGGTGACCAGATAATAGCGCATGCCGGTTCCCAGAGCGAGCAGGGCAACGATGGCAAGTGCCGCCCCGAAATACTGGTCCAGAAGATGGGCACCGGCGTCGAAACCGTCGACCACCCGGCGCACCGCCAGTGGCAGGACCAGGCTGATCGCCGCCGTGACCGACAATGCGATCAGTGCCGCCAGCAGCAATCCGCGATAGGGCCGGATGAATGGCCATAGCGCCCTGAGAGCACCGATGCGTTTCGTCGTCGGACGATCCACGATGGGTTGGGGTCCGCGTGCCATGTATCCTCCTGGGTGGTCCGGATGGTGCCTGTTGGCGCGTTCAGAGCGTCTGGGTGCCGCCGGTCAGTTCCAGAATGATCTCCCATTCCGCATCCGAGACCGGCTGCACCGAAAGGCGCGAGTTGTTGACCAGCACCATGTCCTTCAACCGCGGTTCGGCCTTGGCTTCATCCAGCGAGACGGGACGCAGGACACGGGCGACTGCCCGGACATCGACGCATTCCCATTTCGGGTTGTCGGTGGTAGAATCGGGGTGCGCCTCGGCCACCACCTCGCAGATACCGACGATTTCTTTGCCGATGTTCGAGTGATAGAAAAAGCCGCGGTCGCCCTTTTTCATCGCCCGCATGTTGTTGCGTGCCTGATAGTTGCGCACGCCGTCCCATTGTTCGCCCTGCGCGCCCCTGGCGATCAGGTCGTCAAAGCTGAAAACGTCTGGCTCGGATTTGAATAGCCAATACGCCATCAGCCGATCACCTTCTTCCATTCGATCACCTCGACCGAGGCGAACAGGTCCGCTGCCTTGTAGGGGTCCTGCGCCGCCCATTCCTTGACCTGCGTCAACCCTTCGGCTTCGACGATCAGGAGCGAGCCGCGCATCTCTCCCTCCTCGACCAGCGGGCCCGCCATTTTCAGGCCCGGCTGGTCCTTAAGAAAGGCAAGATGCTTTTCGCGGGTATCCAGACGGGTTTGCAGCTTGCCGGCATGGTCGCGGCAGATTACGGCGAAAAGGGGCATCATTCCTCCTTGAGCGGGCGGTTCAACAGAAAATCCAGCGCATGTTCCATGCCGATGCGGCCTTGGGCAAGACCGGCGACCAGATTCGAGATCGGCATCTCGATCCCCAGCCTTTCGGCCAGCGCGGTCACGGCGCGGGCGGTGGCGGCGCCCTCGACGGTGGTGCCGGCGGCAAAGGGCTGGTGCGATCCCAACGCCAGTCCATAGCGGAAATTGCGCGACTGTTCCGAGGTGCAGGTCAGCACCAGATCGCCCAGACCCGACAGGCCGGGCAGGGTTTCGGGCCGGGCCCCCAACGCGGTGGCCAGCCGCAGCATCTCGGCAAAGCCGCGTGTGATGACGCTGGCGCGCGCGCTGTCGCCATAGCCCGCGCCGATGGCGGCCCCGGCGGCGATGGCGATGATGTTCTTCAGCGCCCCGCCAAGTTCGGCGCCGATTACATCGGTGGTGCGGTAAAGCCGCAATGTGGCGGTCGAAAGCTGGCGTTGCAGCGCCTCGGCCGCGCCGGCATCCGCGCAGGCCAGCGTCAGGGCGGTGGGCAGGCCGCGCGCGATGTCGGCTGCAAAGCTGGGACCGGTCAGTACTGCCACTGTGGCTTGCGGGCAGGCCGTGCCGATCATGGTTGCAGGTCCGGTCAGCGTGGCAAGGTCGATCCCCTTCGCGCAACTAACAAGATTGCGGCCATCGAAACGCTTGTCATGTTCGGCTAGAAATCCGCCCAGAACCTGCGCGGGCAGGGCAAGCAGCACGGTTTCGGCCTCGATTTCCTCCAGCCGGTCGGTAATGCGCAACGCAGAGGGCAGGGCCACGCCGGGCAGGCGCGGGTTTTCACCCAAACCGGCCCATTCGATGTCACGGCCCCAAAGCGTGACCGGACCCTTGCTTGCCAGTGAAACCGCCAGTGCCGTGCCAAAGGCGCCTGCGCCGATGATAGCCACGCTCATGCCTTTGCCCCCCGTTTGCCTGCACCCAGCATTGGCGCAGCGTTCTGGTCCAACGGCCAGCGCGGCCGCGCAGCCAGATCCATGCCGTCGCGCTGGCCGGAATGAAAGGCTTCGATCCCGGCCCAGGCGATCATGGCGGCATTGTCGGTGCAAAGCCGCAGAGGCGGGGCCAGAAAGGCCGCGCCCGCATTCGTTGCCACTGTCTGCAAGGCGGTGCGCAGGGTTTCATTGGCGGCCACCCCCCCGGCCACGGCCAGAACCGGCGCAGGGGCAAGCGCCAGTGCGCGGCGGGTCTTTTCGGCCAGCACCTCGGCCACCGCAACCTGAAAGCCGGCGCAAAGATCGGCGCGATCCTGTTCGTGCAGCCCGCCTTGTGCCGTCACCAACTCGTCGCGCTGGCGCAGTACGGCGGTTTTCAGGCCCGAGAAGCTGAGATCGCATCCCGGCCGGTCCAGCAGCGGGCGCGGCAGGGCAAAGCGGCGCGCGTCCCCGCTGCGGGCGACATTCTCGACCGAGGGGCCGCCGGGCTGGGGCAGGCCCAAAAGCTTTGCCACCTTGTCGAAGGCCTCGCCCGGCGCGTCGTCGATGGTGCCGCCAAGCCGGGTGAACTGGTCTGGGCCGGCGACCGACAGAAACTGGCAATGCCCGCCCGAGACGAGAAGCATCAGATAGGGATAGGGCACGGCATCGGTCAGTCGCGGCGTCAACGCGTGGCCAGCCAGATGATTGACGCCGACAATCGGCAACCCGCTGCCTGCCGCCAACCCCTTGGCCAGCATGACGCCCGACAATACCCCGCCGATCAGCCCCGGCCCGGCCGTGACGGCGATCCCGTCAAGATCCGTCAGCCGCAGCCCGGCCTGTGTCAGTGCCTCCTCGACGCAAAGATCCAGTTTTTCGGCGTGGGCACGGGCGGCGATTTCCGGCACCACCCCGCCGAAATCGGCATGCAGCGCCGTCTGTCCCGCCACGATCGAGGCAAGGATCGTGCGGTCGTCGCGCACCACCGCTGCGGCGGTGTCGTCGCAACTGCTTTCTATGCCCAGAAAGGTCAGTCCCATGCTCATCCTTGTTCCCGCGCCGCCAAGGGCCTAGGCATTGGGCAAGTAACACCTTGTCGGGCCGATTGCCATGCCACCGAACCTTGCTCCTGTCCTGCTTCTGACCCGTCCCGAACCGGCCTCGCGGCGTTTTGCCGCAGCTCTGGCGCCTCTGGCTGTGCGGGTGCTGATCTCTCCGGTGCTGCGCATTCAGCCGGTGGCGCATGATACGGGGCGGCTGGATGCGGCACGGGGGTTGATTTTCACCTCGGTCAATGCGGTCCCGGCAGCGGGCGCGGGGCGCGCCCGTCCGGCGATTTGCGTGGGGCCCGCCACTGCCGAGGCGGCGCGCGCGGCGGGTTTCGATGTGACCGAAGGACCGGGCGATGCGGCCCGTATGATGCCGCTGCTGGAGGGGTTGGACGAGGGCTGGCTGCATCCGCATGGCGCCCATGTGGCCAAGGTTTTGCCGGTGCCGGACATGGTGGTCTATGACCAATTGCCTCACCCCCTGAACGCGGCGGCGCTGTCGGTTCTGGCCGGCGAGGCGCCGGTGATCCTGCCGCTGTTCTCGCCTCGCTCGGCGCGGATCTTGTCGGGGCAGGCGGCCGATGCGCAGGCGCCGCTGTGGCTGGCGCCGATCAGTCCTGCGGCACGGGATGCCTGGCAGGGTCCTGCCGCGCGCATCTTGCCGGCACCTACGCCCGATGCCGATGGGGTGCTTTGGGCCGTCGAGCGTCTGCTGGACACGGAACAATCCGCATGAGGGCGGGTTGAGGCGCCACGCACCGCCGACTAAACTGCCCGCGGGAGCCAGTCATGATTGCGGGCGAAAGGCGGTCCATGCCCTATGGTCGCCGGGTCGCAATACGAAAGGGAACGGGGAAGAATTGTGAAGAAGCCAGAAACCAATTCCAGCGAGAGCAAGGCAAGCCCCGGGAAAGACAGTAAAAAGAAAGCGGTCTCGGGTCCCGTTATCGACAGCCGTCCGGTCAGCGCCGGCGAAGGGGCCTTGGCCGCGCAGTCCGAACCGAAGCCGCAGATCGAATCGAAGCTGGTCGGCAGCGGCACAGGCGCCGATCCGGCCGCGCCCAAGCCCGAGGCTGGCAAGCCAGTGAGCGAATCGAAAACCGGCGCGCCACCGCCTGCAGCCCCGACTGGCCCGGCCGGCGTGCCGCCTGTCGCCAAGGTCGAGACCGCATCGACCGAAGCGCCGAAAGCCGCCGCCCCGCAGTCTCAACCCGTCAAGACCGAAACCCGTGTGGTCGAGGTGCGCAAGGGCGGTTTCGCGCCGACTTTCGTAGGTGGTGTCGTTGCTGCCGGCTTGGGCGCTGCGGCCGCCTGGTGGGCCATTCCGCATCTGCCACCCGCCTGGCAGCCGGGCGTGACCGAGTCCGCGCCGACCGAAGCGCAGGTGACAGCCGCACGCGAAGCCGCCGTCGAGGCCGCGCGCGCCGAGATACAGACCCAGGCCGACGCCTTTGCCTCCCGCGCGGCCGACGCTGGTGCCGATGCCGCACGGCAGGCGCTGGCCGATGTGGTGCCGCAAAGCGGCGATGCCGAGGCGTTGAAGGCGCTGGAGGAAAAACTGACCGTGCTTGAAAAGACCGTGGCCGATCTGGCGGCGCGTCCCGTCGTGGCCCCCGTCGTTTCAGGGGAGAACAGCGAGGCGCTGCAGCAGGTTCTGAACGAACTGACCGGGCAGATCGCCGCGCAGCAGCGGCGTATCGACGAACTCGCGGCACGGCCTGTGACCGATACCACTGCCGTCGAGCAGGTCCAGAACCTTGCCGCGCAAGCCGAAACCCTGCAAGCCCGGATCGCCGCCGCTGCCGAAGAGGCCGAGAAGCGAATCGCCGCCGCCGAGACGCAGGCATCCGCTTTGCAGGAAAGCGCCGAGGCGGCGAACCGCCGCGCTCAGGCCGCCACCGCCGCCGCCGCTCTGCAAGCCGCGATCGAAACGGGCGGTGCCCGCGATCAGGCGCTGGCCGATCTGCGCGCCGCTGGGCTCGAGCCGCCTGCCGTGCTGACCGGCGACGTGCCGACGCTGGGCCAGTTGCGCACAAGCTTCCCCACTGCTGCACGCGAGGCGCTGGCCGCGGCCCGCGCAGAGGCCCCCGAGAATGAGGGCGCGTTGGGAACCATCGGGAACTTCCTGCGCGTGCAAACCGGCGCCCGTTCGGTCGAGCCGCGCGAAGGCAGCGACCCGGATGCGGTCCTGTCGCGTGCCGATGCCTCGGTGAATGCAGGCGATATCAAGGGGGCGCTGGACGAAATCGCCACCCTGCCGCAATCCGGTCAAGCGGCGATGGCCGACTGGACCGCCCGGGCCCAATTGTGGGTCGAAGCCAATGCCGCGCTGGCCACTTTGGCCGCGGGCAGCATGTAAGGGGCGCGCCATGCTGCTTTCGGCACTGAAAATCCTGATGTTCTTCGCCATCGTGCTGGTCCTGACACTGGGCGCGATGCAGCTTTCGGAAACCGGTCAGGGCCTGAGCATGGTCTATGGCGGCACCGAATACACGCTGGGTCCCGTGCAACTGGTCATCGCGGCGGTGATCGTCGTGCTACTGGGCTGGATCACCGTGCGTATCCTGGGCCTGCTTGTGGCTTTCCTGCGCTTTCTTCTGGGCGACGAGACGGCAATTAATCGCTACTTTGCCCGTTCGCGCGAGCGCAAGGGCTATGACGCGCTGTCCGAGGGTATGCTTGCCGTCGCCTCGGGCGAGGGCAAGCTGGCGCAGGACAAGGCGGCAAAGGCGGCGAAGTTTCTGGACAAGCCGCATGTCACCGATCTTTTGGCCGCACAGGCCGCCGAAGTTGCCGGCGACCGGCGCAAGGCCGGCGAGGTTTATCGCCGGCTCCTCTCGGATCCGCGCACCCGCTTTGTGGGGGTCCGTGGGTTGATGCGTCAGAAGCTGGATGAGGGTGATACTTCTACGGCCCTGAAATTGGCCGAGAAAGCCTATGCTTTGAAGCCGAAACATGCCGAATTGCAGGATACGCTGCTGCAACTGCAAACCCGCGAGGGCGACTGGAGAGGGGCGCGGGCCGTGCTCAAGGACAAGCGCCAGCAGGGTCATTTGCCCAAGGATGTGCATATCCGCCGCGACGCGGTGCTGGCGCTGAAAGAGGCATCCGAGGTGTTGGCGCAGGGCAATTCTATCAGCGCCCGCGAGGCCGCGATTTCGGCCAACCGTGCCAGTCCCGACCTGATCCCTGCTGCCGTGCTGGCTGCGCGCAGCTATATCGCCCAGAACGACAGCCGTAACGCCAGCCGGGTGCTGCAGAAGACTTGGAGCGTGCGCCCGCACCCCTCGATCGCCGCAACCTATGCCGAGATCGTGCCCGACGAGAAACCGGCTGCACGGTTGCGCCGCTTCGAGGATCTGATGCGGCAAAACCCGGATCACGAGGAAACCCGGTTGCTGCGCGCCGAACTGTTGCTGGCCGCCGAGGACTTCCCCGGTGCCCGCCGTGCGCTTGGCGATCTGGCCGAAAAGCATCCGACTGTGCGCTCGCTTTCGATTCTGGCTGCCGTTGAGCGCGGCGAGGGCAGTGACGACGCCGTGGTGCGCGGGATTCTGGCCAAGGCGCTGGTTGCCAGCCGCGGAGAGCAATGGGTTTGCGACAAGTGCCATAATGTCATGGCGGATTGGTCCCCTGTCTGCGATAGCTGCGGCGGCTTCGATACGCTGACCTGGCGCGAGCCCGATACGCCCGCGTGGGGGGCCACTGCCTCGAATGGCGTCGAGATGCTGCCGTTGCTGGTCGGTGCCCCGCATTCCGACAAGACGGCAAGCGACATGACGACCCGTTCCGCGGCCGAGCCCCAGTCCCAGCCCAGTGCACCCGCCCCGCAGCCAGAGGCGCGCAAATCCGAAGCTGCCTCGACCCGCGTTGAAATAGCGGATGTCTCGCCCGGGATGGTGCCGCGCGAATCGGATTATCGTCGTGCCTCACCGGTGGTGAGCGGGGCCGAGCCTGCTATGACCGTCACCGATCCCGATCCGGTGCCCGAACCGGCGGTTGCGCCCGTGTCCGAAGCCCGACCTTTGATCGCCGGTCAGGGTGATATCCTGCCTGTTCGTCCGGATGTCGAACCGCCCGAGCCGGAGGAGGTAAAGATTGCGGGGAAAAATCGCTGATCCCCCTTTTCGCCCGCGCCGGAACCTGCTATCCGGCGCGGCACATAAGATGCCGGTGTAGCTCAGCTGGTAGAGCACGTCATTCGTAATGATGGGGTCGGGGGTTCGAGTCCCTTCACCGGCACCAGAAACCCCAGAGAAATCAGCGTGTATCGCTTATTTCTCTGGGGTTTTTGCTTTTGGGGCTGAAGGCAACAACGATGCCCTTCCGCCATTCGGATGCCCTGTGCGGACCCCCTTATCTTGCACTCGTAAACCGCTGACGCGCCCTAGCGCGGCCGTTGCAGGGGGGATTTTGGCAACGCGTTGGCCTCTTCGGGATAATGTCCGCGCCATTTCGGATGAGAAGAGGGTTACATGCCGAACAAAGCCACAGTCAGGGGCGTGCTGATGGACGCCACGCTTGCCCCGATCGCCGGGGGCAAGATCATCGCGACGCTTCAGGGCTCGGATATTTTCGACGGCGGCCTGCGGGTGGTGACGCAAAAGGTCGGGGCGACGACCGACGCGCAGGGCGCCTGGTCGCTGGAGCTGATCGTGAACGGCGAGGGCGAGAGCGCCGGCACCACCTGGACCATCGAGGGCTACAACCAATATGTCGCCAAGGTGTTCGAGGCGAAGTCGCTGTTTCTGGTCTCGGCGCTGGACACCACGCTGGGGGACCTGGAGCGGACCAGCGCGCAAAACCTGCGGTCGGCGCGCGAGGGCGGCGCGGCGCGGCTGATCGTCGCTGCGGGTTACGACCGCTATCTCGCCCTGCCGGAGGGCCAAAGACGCGCGAATGATCTGGTGGTGGTGAATGGACGGGAAGAGCCGCCGGCAACTTACGGCAGCGTGGACAAATGCCTTTTTGATGGGGTGGGGCAAATTTATCATGGTGATGAGCCTGCGATACTGATGGATGCCAGCGGCGCGGTGCTGATCGGAGGGCTTCCGTCTGACGAGGCACCGGCAATTGCGCGCCAGCCCGCGATACTGCCCGAGAATGCCGGCTTGGGTGACAGCATCACCTTGGATCTGGGCCGCGCCGAAGGTGTACCGACACCCGTTGCAGAGTGGACTCTGACGCTTGACGACGATCCTATCCGCGACAGGGTCGATCCCGAGGCGCTGAGCATGGAATTGTCCGAGCCGGGCGAATACGCGCTGGCGGTCAACTGGAGCAATGCTTCGGGAACCGTCGTGGCCAATCCTGCGCTGCTGACGGTTGCCGCCGCATCCGTGCCGACAGTCGATTATACGCAGGCGGCGGGCTATATTCACGCGGGGTCGGCCTATAGCGGCGCCGATACGGATGTCGCGGGGGTGAACAATGACGGAAATGGCGGCTGGAATCTGACGGTAGCGGGCACGGGCAATGCCATTGCCATGACCTCGACCGGGATCAGGTTCAATGATGGACGCTTCTTGCAGGCGTCTGCCCTTGCGCCCAGCGATATCGACGGGGCGTTCATCGTTTTGCGCATGATGATGGACCGCTATGGTTCGGGCGTGGCACAGCTTTTTGCGGCGAACCCGTCGGGCGGCAAACTGGCGATCCACGACAACAAGGGCACTTTGCAGGCACGCTATGACGACGGCGTATCCCGCAGTATTTCGCTGGGGAACGTGACCTACGGGCAGGAATTCGTCGTCGGGCTGGAGATCGATAATGCGCTGCAAAGGGTGCGCGCCTATACTCTGTCTGGCTCAATCATAACGGAAACGCCGCTTGGCACGCCGTGGTTGAATTACGTGACTGTTCGCGCTGGTCAGTTCGTTCATGGCACGCTGAGCCGCGCGGCGCTGTTCACGAAACCTGTCGGTGGTAGTTTTGCCGCGAGTTTCGAACAGGTTATCGAGGATTTCGTGAGGGTGTGAAGCTTCGGTATCAAGCAGGGTCCTGACCCAAAGGCCGCCCAATCGGGGCGGCCTTTCTACATACTCGCCCGATGTGCCGCATCACTGCGCCTGAAACCGTGCGCCTGCGCGCGTTTTTCGGTGGACATCGCGGCGATCGTCGCAAAACTGCCGGCAAGCGGCAGAGCGGAGATAACCCATGAAACTGACCATAGACGAGGCCTTGACCCAAGGCGGCGCGGGCCGCTTTCAATGGCGGCTGCTGGGGATCTTTGGTCTGGTCTGGGCGGCGGATGCGATGCAGGTCATCGCCATCGGTTTTACCGCCAGTTCGATTGCGGCAAGCTTTGGCCTGACTGTGCCGCAGGCGCTGCAAACCGGCACGCTGTTCTTTCTTGGCATGTTCGCAGGCGCCACGTTGTTCGGGCGCATTGCCGACAGGATCGGCCGCCGCAATGTGCTGTTGCTGACTGTGGCTTGTGATGCTGTTTTCGGCCTGGCTTCGGTCTTTGCGCCCGATATCTGGACGCTTATGATGCTGCGCTTTCTGACCGGCATGGCGGTCGGCGGGACACTGCCGGTCGATTACGCGATGATGGCCGAATTCCTGCCGCCAAGAAATCGCGGCCGCTGGCTGGTCTGGCTGGAGGGATTCTGGGCCATCGGCACAATCGTCATCGCCGTGACTGCCTGGCTTGCGCATCTGGCCGGTGTGGTCGAGCCTTGGCGCTGGATCTTTGCCGTGGCGGCGCTGCCGGCGCTGGTCGGGATCTGGCTGCGTCTGTGGGTCCCTGAATCGCCGATGTTCCTGTTGCGCAAAGGTGACGAGGCAGGCGCGCGAGCCGTCATCGACCGCGTGCTGACCACCAACGGTGCTCGCGCCCTGCCAGAGGGAACCCGGCTGACCGCCCCCCCGGCCCCCCGGATGCGGCTGTTCGGGCCCGAGCTTCGCAACCGCAGCATCGGCATCTTTGCCACCTGGTTTCTGGTCTCGCTATCCTATTACGGTCTTTTCGTCTGGTTGCCGGCGGAGCTGGCCAAGGGCGGATTTGGCTTTGTGCGCGGCTATGGCTTTCTGGTGCTGATGGCGCTGGCGCAAGTGCCGGGCTATGCACTGGCGGCGCATGGCGTGGAAAGCTGGGGCAGGAAGCCGACCTTGCAGATCTTCCTGGTCCTCAGCGCGGCGGGATGTTTTCTGTTCACCATCGCTGGCAGCCCATGGCTGGTTGCGGCCTCGCTTTTGCTGATGAGTTTTGCGCTGCTGGGCACCTGGGGCGCGCTTTATGCCTTTACGCCAGAGCTTTACCCGACGGGCTTGCGCGGAACGGGCATGGGGGCCGCCAGTGCCGTGGCGCGCGTGGGCGGTCTGCTGGCGCCCTCGCTCTTGGGCTATGTGGTGGCGCGGGGCTTTGGCGTGGCGATCGGCGTTTTTGCGGCGCTGCTGCTTTTGGGGGCGGTGGCCACGCTGTTCATCAGGGTCGAGACCCGCAACCAGTCCATCGTCTAGACCCGTAGCATCCAGCGCATCAACATACGGAACCGCGCCCCATAAGGCGGCGCGAGCAATCCCGTGCCGTTCAGCCGCGCCTGCCGGAACACCGGCATCAAATGCGACATCCGCTCGAAACCGGCCTTGCCGTGATAGGCGCCAATGCCACTTGCTCCGACGCCGCCAAAGGGCAGGTCGTGTTGGGCGACATGCAGCAACGTGTCGTTTATCGTCACGCCGCCCGCTGCGACCGATCCAAGCAGCAGCGACAGCGTCTCCTCATCCCGCGTAAAGGGATAGAAGGCCAGCGGGCGCGGGTGGGCAAGGATGTGATCCGCCGCCTCGCGCAGCCGATCATAGGGCACCAGCGGCAGGACCGGGCCAAAGATTTCCTGTTCGGCCAGCGCTCCTTGCGCATTCGTCACGATTATCGGCGGCATCAGGCGGTTGACGGGATCGGGAGCGGTATCGCTAAGCGGATGCAGAACCGATCCGGCGTCACGTGCGGCGGCGATCGAATCGCTTAGCCGCTGGAACTGCGCGGCGTTGATGATGCGGGTGTAATCGGCATTTGCGGCCAGCCGGGGATAATGCCGGTCGACCCAGTCGCGGGCAAGGGCGATGAAGTCGTCGACCAGGGGCCGGGGCAGCAGCACGTAATCCGGCGCGATGCAGGTCTGGCCGGCGTTCAGCAGCTTGCCGGTCATGATCCGGTCTACCGCATGCGCAAGCGGCGCGTCGGGGGCGATCAGCGCCGGGGATTTTCCGCCCAGTTCCAGCGTGACCGGCGTCAGGTTTCCCGCCGCCGTTTGCATCACCCGCCGCCCGACTTGGGTGGAGCCAGTAAACAACAGATGATCAAAGGGCAGGGCGGTAAAATCTGCCGCGACCTCTGGCCCGCCTGTCACCACCGCCAGCACATCCGTTTCGAAATGTCGCGCCGCTGCCTCGGCAAAGGTTTGGGCAAAGGCTGGGGCGTGTTCGGACAGTTTGATCATTATCCGATTGCCGGCTGCCAGCGCGTCGGTCAGCGGCCCGAAGCTTAGAAAAACCGGATAGTTCCACGGCACCACGATCCCCACCACCCCAAGGGGGCGGGGCTGGACCCAGCACCGTGCCGGCCGGAACCACAGGCCGGTTCGCGCCGGCCTGCGCCGCATCCAGCCCCGGCCGTGGCGCAGCGCGTGGCGGATGCCGGTCAGCGCCGGAAAGACCTCGGCCAGATCCGTTTCGGCCTGCGGGCGCTGTCCGAAATCGCGGGCGATCGCCTCTGCGAACCGCTGGCGATTTTGGCGCAACATCTGCCGGAGCGCGCGCAGCCTTGCGGCGCGGGTGGACCAGTCCGGCATGGGCTCGGCATATGCGGCGGTCTGGATCGAATCGAATATTTCACGCATCAAGGGCCGCGACTTCCTTTCACCCGATTGCGGGATTGTCCCCTTCATACCCCTGCGGTGCAAGCCTGCGCCTTTGGCGCATTCGTCGCAGGTCATGCGGGGATTCCGGTGGCATGGGTCGAACCATGGCAAAATTCTCTGGAATTGCCGGGCCAGCCCTTGCGGGCGGGGTCTTTCTTTGGCAGGGGGCGGATATGGCAAGCGTATCCGAACTTTATGAGGCCCGCGTCACCGCCGGCCGGCTGGAACCTGATGCGGCACAACGTGGCGTCCTTCCGGTGCTGGACAGGATGGTGCGGGAATTGGCCGCTGCGGCGCCGGTGCCTGCCGCAGTGCAAAAGACCGGCTGGCTGTCGCGGCTGCGCGGCAATGCTCCAGCACCTGCCCCGGGCGTCAAGGGTATCTACCTTTGGGGCGGGGTCGGTCGCGGCAAGTCCATGCTGATGGATCTGGTGATGGAGGCGGCGCCTATTCAGGCCAAGCGCCGTGTGCATTTCCACGAATTCATGCAGGAAATTCAGGTCGCGCTGGAGGGGGTGCGCAAGACCGGCCAGCAGGATGCCGTGCGCCCGGTCGCCAAGGCGGTGGCCCAGCAGGCCCGCTTGCTGTGCTTTGACGAGATGCAGATCACCGATATCGCCGATGCGATGATCGTCGGCCGGCTGTTTCAGGTGCTTTTCGAAGAGGGGGTAACGGTCGTCACCACCTCGAACCGGGTGCCCGAGGATCTTTACAAGAATGGGCTGAACCGCCAGCTTTTCCTGCCCTTCATCGCGCAGATCCGCGAAAAGCTGGAGGTGGTGGAGCTGGCCAGCCCCACCGATCACCGCCAGAACCGGGATGAGGGCGGGCAGGTCTGGTTCATCCCCGCCGATGCGCAAGCCCGGGCGCATATGGATGCGCTGTGGCAAGCCGAGACCGGCAGCGCGGGCGATGACGGAGCCTTGGTGCTGGAAATCAAGGGCCGCAAGGTCGAGATCCCGCAGCATGTCGGCCGCATTGGGCGGGCCGGTTTCTGGGATATCTGCGGCAAGCCCTTGGGCCCGGCGGATTATCTGGCCATGGCCGAGGCGCTGGATACGCTGTTCATTGACGCCATCCCGCGCCTCAGCCAGTCGAATTACAACGAGGCCAAGCGGTTCGTGACCCTGATCGACGCGCTTTACGAGGCCAGGGTGCGGCTTATCGCCAGCGCCGCCGACGAACCCGAGCAGCTTTATGCCGAGGGCGAAGGCGTCTTTGAGTTCGAGCGCACCGCCAGCCGTCTGCGCGAGATGCGCGACGCGGGTTGGGGCAAAGCCTAGCTGTCCCGGACCTAGCCGTTCCCGCGCAGCACCTGCCCGGCCAGATAAAGCGAGCCGCAGATCAGGATACGCGCGCCGGGCTGCTCGGCGGCGATACGGCTGACCGCTGCCAGCGCGTCCGGGGCGGTCGAGGCGACAAGCCCGACCGAGGCTGCCGCCGCCGCGGTATCTTCGGCTGAAAGCGTGTTCGGCTCTCCCGGGATCGCCACGGCGGTCAGGCTTTGCGCGACGTCGGCCAGAGGGCGCATGTAACCTGCGACGTCCTTGGTGTTCAGCATGCCGCAGACCAGATGAGTCGGGCGGCGCGCCATGGCTGACAGCGTCGCCGCCACGGCCTCGCCCCCGGCCGGGTTGTGGCCGCCGTCCAGCCATAGTTCGCATTGACCCGCCGCCTCGACCAGCGGACCATGGGTCAGGTGCTGCATGCGGGCCGGCCATTCCGCCTCGACCACGGCGGCGCGGGCCTCGATGCGGCCAAAGCCCAGTTCGCGCAATGCGGCGATGGCGGTGCCGGCATTCACGATCTGATGCGGACCCGGCAGGCTGGGCAGGGGCAGGTCCATCAGCCCGTGGTCGTCCTGATAGATCAGGCTGTCGCCTTCGCGCCTGCTGTCCCAGTCCTGCCGGGCGATGCGCAGCGGGGCGAAAAGCCGCTCGGCCTTTTTCTCGATCACCTCGCGGGCGATGGGGTCTTGCGGCGCGACGATGCAGGGCACGCGGCGCTTGATGATCCCGGCCTTTTCGCTGGCGATCTCGGCCAGCGTTTCGCCCAGATATTGCGTGTGGTCGATGCTGATCGGCGTGATGACGCTCAGTCGCGGAGTTTCGATCACGTTGGTCGCATCCAGCCTGCCGCCCAAGCCCACCTCCAGCAGCGTGTAATCCGCAGGGGTGCGCGAAAAGGCAAGAAAGGCCGCCGCCGTGGTGATCTCGAAGAACGTGATCGGCGCGCCGGCGTTCGCGGCTTCGCATTCCTCCAGCGCGGCGGCCAGCGCGGCTTCCGGGATCAGCTCGCCCGCCACCCGGATACGCTCGTGGAACTGCGCAAGATGCGGCGAGGTATAGGCGTGGACGCGCCGGCCCGCCGATTCCAGCCCGGCGCGGATCATCGCCTGCGTCGAACCCTTGCCGTTGGTCCCGGCGATGTGGATCACCGGCGGGATATGGCGTTCGGGGTTCCCCAACGCGGCAAGAATGCGATGCATCCGGTCCAGCGACAGGTCGATGACCTTGGGGTGCAACTGCATGAGCCGCGCAAGAATGGCGTCCGAGGAGGTCATCGTGATATCGCTTCGATCAGGCAGCGGGGCTGTCGGCGGTCTCGGTGCGGGGGGCGGCGATGTTGCCGGGCGCGGGCAGATCGCCCACCACCGGCGCGGGCAGCCCGCCCAGCATCCGCAGGATCGAGATCAGCTCTTCCCGCAGCTTTTTGCGATGCGTCACCCGGTCCAGCATGCCGTGTTCCAGCAGGTATTCGGCGCGCTGGAAACCCTCGGGCAGCTTTTCGCGGATGGTCTGCTCGATCACGCGCGGCCCGGCAAAGCAGATCAGCGCATTGGGTTCGGAGATGTGGATATCGCCCAGCATGGCGTAGGACGCGGTGACGCCCCCGGTCGTGGGATGGGTCAGCACGACGATATAGGGCAGGTGGGCCTCTTTCAGCATCTGCACGGCGACGGTGGTGCGCGGCATCTGCATCAGGCTGAGGATGCCCTCTTGCATGCGCGCGCCGCCGGCTGCGGAAAACAGCACCAGGGGGCGCTTCAGTTTTACCGCGCGTTCGGCTGCCGCAATGATGGCGTTGCCCACATACATGCCCATCGAGCCGCCCATGAAGGAAAAATCCTGCGCGGCGGCGACGATGGGGGTGCGGCCGATTTCGCCCTCGGCGACCAGCATGGCCTCTTTCTCGCCAGTGGATTTTTGCGCGGCTTTCATGCGGTCGGGGTATTTCTTCTGGTCGCGAAAGCCCAAGGGGTCGGCTGCGGGTTCGGGCACCTTCACCTCGACGAAGACGCCGCCGTCGAACAGCGCGGAAAAGCGCATCCGGGGCGAAATCGCCAGATGATGGTCGCAATTCGTGCAGACGTTCAGGTTTTCGGATAATTCGCGGTGGAACAACATGGTCCCGCACTCCGGGCACTTGGTCCACAGGTTCTCGGGCACCTCGCGGCGCGAGAACAGCGAATTGATGCGCGGACGGACATAATTGGTAATCCAGTTCATCGGCGGGCCTCTGCGCTGCGTTCAGCCCGTCAGATAGGCAAAGCGGTGCGGAATTGCAATTCCACGCTGTCCGGGCTTTCATGCGAATATGTGGACTGAAGCCCTTGTGTTCATGCATTACGCTGCTGCGCTGGCCGTTTCGGTCCGCGTGCTGCTGCGTCCCCGGCTGGAGCCGACTGTCCGCCTGTCATGGATTTTGGTGATCGAGCTGGTGCCGCTGGTCGGTATCCTGGCCTATATCCTCTTTGGCGAGATTCGCATGCGCGGCGCCGAGGTCGAGACCATGGCCAACGTCCGCTCGCACCTGTCCGGCCTGTGGCAACCCAGCCCCGAAGAACTGAAGCACCTGCCGGATTTTGCAGCACCCGTCATCAAGGCGAATCATGCCACGACCGGGTTCGCGGCCGTCGCAGGCAACCGCGCGGCCCTGCTGCCCGAAGATGACAACGCCATCGCCGCGTTGGTCGATGCCATCGACGGCGCGACCGAGCATGTGCATATGCTGTTTTATATCTGGCTGGACGACCCCTCGGGCCGCGCGGTGGCCGAGGCCGCCGCACGGGCTGCCCTGCGCGGCGTCAAGGTGCGGGCGATCATCGACGCTTTCGGCTCTCGCGCCTTCGGCCGTTCGGACGCATGGGCGCGCATGAAGGATGCCGGCGTGGAATGTGTCGAGGCGTTTCCGCTGAGCATCCCGGTGATCGGTGGGTTGTTTCAGCGCATGGACTTGCGCAACCACCGCAAGATCGTGGTGATCGACCATGGACTGGGCTTTACCGGCAGCCGCAACTGCTCGGACCGCGCCTTTGCCATCAAACCCCGCTTCGCACCATGGATCGACGTTTTCCTGGCCATCGAGGGGCCGGTCGTGCGACAGATGCAGGCAGTCTTTTTGCAGGACTGGATGAGCTATACTGGCGAGGATCTGGGCGAGATGCTGCGCATGACCCGCCCCGTCACCGCCCCGGGCGAGGTGGCGCAGGTCGTCGCCACCGGGCCTGACGAACGCAAGGGCTCGCTGTCGGACTGCATGGTGACGATGGTTCATGCGGCGCGAGAGCGGCTGGTTATCACCACCCCTTACTACGTCCCTGATTCCTCGTTGGATTCGGCGATCCGCACGGCGGCCCGGCGCGGCGTCGACGTGACCGTGATCCTGCCCGAGCGCAATGATTCGCTGGTGGTGCAGGCCACGTCCGAGGGGTTCTATTACGGGCTGGTCTCGGCCGGGGTCAGGCTGATGTTGTTTCAGGGCGGGCTTTTGCATTCCAAGATCATCACCACCGACGGCCGCATGACCATGCTGGGCAGCGCCAACATGGACCGCCGCAGCTTTGAACTGAATTACGAGATGAACATGCTGTTTCTGGGCGGCGACATCACCGATCGTCTGGATGAACGCCAGCAAAGCTATATCGACCGCGCCCGCCCGATCCGGCTGGACGAGATCCGTGGCTGGTCTGTCTGGCGCCGGCTGCGCAACAATCTTTTGGCGCTGGCAGCGCCGATCCTGTGACGGAGGTTTCGATGACCGGACTGGGCAAGGAAAAGATCGTGGACGGCGCCCCGGCGCTGGCAACCGCCGAATTGCGCGCCGCGCTGGCCGACCTGCCGGAATGGCGGCTTGCGCAGGATGGCAAGTCGATCCGCCGCGATTGGCGCTTCAAAAGCTTCAAGCGCGCCGCGCAACTGGCCAATCTTGCCGCATGGCAGGCCGAGGCCGCCAACCATCATCCCGACATCGCCTTTGGCTGGGGGTTTGCCAGCGTCACCTATGCGACCCATTCGGCGGGTGGCGTAACCATGAACGATCTGATCATGGCCGCCCGTCTGGACGCCGCAACCGGGTGACCGTCGCGGACTGAGGACTGCGGGCGGCGCTTGGGGCCGAAGCCCTTGTCCCACGGGCGGGCGGGGCTTATCCAGAATTAGCCAGAGGACACAGCCATGAAAAACAGCCGTTTCGACAAGTCGCGCCTGCCCAGCCGCCATGTCACCGAAGGCCCGGCCCGCGCCCCGCATCGCAGCTATTTCTATGCCATGGGAATATCCGAAGACGAGATCCATTCCCCTTGGGTGGGCGTCGCCACCTGCTGGAACGAGGCCGCCCCCTGCAACATCGCCTTGGCCCGTCAGGCGCAATCCGTCAAACAGGGTGTGAAAAAGGGCGGCGGCTGTCCGCGCGAGTTCACCACCATCACCGTCACCGACGGCATCGCCATGGGGCATGAGGGGATGCGCTCCAGCCTCGCGTCGCGCGATGCCATCGCCGACACGGTCGAACTGACCATGCGCGGCCATTGCTATGACGCGCTGGTCGGGCTGGCGGGGTGCGACAAATCGCTGCCGGGCATGATGATGGCCATGGTGCGGCTGAACGTGCCCTCGGTGTTCATCTATGGCGGCTCGATCCTGCCGGGCAAGCTGAACGGCAGGGACGTCGTCGTGCAGGACGTGTTCGAGGCCGTGGGCCAGCACGCGGCCGGCAAGATGTCGGATGCCGAACTGGAAATTCTTGAGCGCGTGGCCTGTCCCTCGGCCGGGGCCTGCGGCGGGCAATATACCGCGAACACCATGGCCTGCGTGTCAGAAGCCATCGGGCTGGCGTTGATGAACAGCTCGGGCGCGCCGGCGCCCTATGAATCGCGCGATCAATACGGGCTGGCCTCGGGCGAGGCGGTGATGACCCTGATCGAAAAGAACATCCGCGCTCGCGACGTGGTGACCCGCAAGTCGCTGGAGAATGCCGCCCGGGTGGTGGCCTGCACTGGCGGCTCGACCAATGCCGGGCTGCACCTGCCCGCCATCGCGCATGAAGCCGGCATCCCCTTTGACCTGTTCGACGTCTGCGACGTGTTCCGCGACACGCCCTATTTCGTGAACCTGCGGCCGGGGGGCGATTACGTCGCCAAGGACCTGTTCGAGGCTGGCGGCGTTCCCGTCGTCATGCGCGAGCTGCGTCGCGCCGGCCTGATCCACGAGGATTGCATCACTGCATCGGGCCGCACCATGGGCGAGGAACTGGATCTGGTCGATCGCGAGATCGACGGCAAGGTCATCCATTCGGTGGCCGCACCGCTGTCGCGAACCGGCGGTGTCGTCGGGCTAAAGGGCAATCTTGCGCCTGATGGGGCCATCGTGAAAGTCGCCGGCATCACGCCCGAACATCAGGTCTTTACCGGCCCGGCCCGCGTGTTCGAATGCGAGGAAGAGGCTTTCGAGGCCGTCACCCGCCGCGACTACAGCGAGGGCTGCGTCATCGTGATCCGCAACGAAGGCCCGGCGGGCGGACCCGGCATGCGCGAGATGCTGGCGACCACCGCGGCATTGTCGGGGCAGGGCATGGGCAAAAAGGTGGCCTTGATCACCGATGGCCGGTTTTCCGGCGCGACACGCGGTTTCTGCGTCGGCCATGTCGGCCCCGAGGCGGCGCATGGCGGACCCATCGCCCTGATCCGCGACGGCGACATGATCACCATCGACGCGCTCAGGGGCGAGATTTCGGTGGCCTTGCCGGACGAGGAGCTGGCCCGTCGCCGTGCGGAATGGGCCGGGCCGCGCAAGACCGACTATGCCGCTGGGGTGCTGTGGAAATATGCGCAATTGGTTGGTAAGGCCCGGTATGGCGCCGTCACCCATCCGGGGGCTGCGGCCGAAACCCATGTCTATATGGATCAATAACAGGCGGACGCATGGCAATACGCCCTCGCAAATGGCTTGAACGCAAGGCGCGCGAACAGGTGCTGCGGCAATGGACGGCACTGGCCAACGGGGTCGAGGCGCTTGGCCCCGCCAGCCTGCGCCATCTGCGCAGCGAAGCGCTGGACCTGCGCGGCAATCTGAACCGTTTTCTGACCGGGGCCGACCGTCATGCGGTGCGTTCTCGCGCGGCGCTGGATGCGCTGCATCTGCCGGGTGGCACGGATTGGCGCTGGCGCCCAGCTTTCATGGCCGGACGGATCTCGCCCCGCGGTCTGGTCGCCCCCGAAAGCGGCGGCCTGCTTTGCGATGGCGCGGCGGTTTGGCATGATTGCCCCGAACGGGCACTGATTCTGGAGCAAATCGTCACGTCCGGCGCAACCGAGCTGTCACCCTTTGGCATCCGGCTGGAGGGTTTTGGCTTTTCCGGCAGCTTCCTGTCGCTGTCGGTCGATCTGCCGGCGAGCGTGTTGCAGGGGCTGACCCGCAGCCACATTCTGCGACTTGAGACGGGAATCTCGGCCGAACGTGCGGCCTGCGTCTATGCGCGCCTGAACATCGGCCATGGCCCGAATATCGACGAAATCACGCTGCAACTGCCCGGTTTCGAGCCAGGCGTCTACAGCCAGCAAGTCACCGAGTTCGACTTGGCCTATACTCAGTTGAATGAGAAGCGGCTGGAAAAAATCTGGCTGGATCTGATCTTTGAAGCCCCCCGTATGAACGCGGTCGAAATCCGCGAACTGTTTGTCTCGCGTCATCTTCGGGCCGAGTTCTGACCAAGGAATTTCCCATGAGCGAATTTGAATCCCTCGGGCTGAAAAGCGGCATCTGGGAGGGCGTGATCCATCGCGAGGCCCAGCCGGGGCGGCTGGTGCTGGTGCATATGGGCAGCCGCCTGGCCGAGGCCCGCGCAACCGCCGAGGCCGAGGGGCGCTGGCTTGTCGCCGCCGCGATCCCGGCTGAGCGTCTTTCGGACGGGGTGCAAAGCTTTCTGCTGCTGGAAGATCAGGGGGCCGAGGGCGAGCCGCCCCAGCCCGGTGCGGCGCATCTGGGCAGCCTGACGCTGATTGCCGGCGACATTCTGGACGGCGACCTGCATGCCGAACTGGCCCTGATGCGCAGCGAGTTAGAGCTGCTCAAGAAAGAACTGCGCCGTCTGGCAATGGACCCGGCCTGAGCGCGACGTTCAGTCCTTGCTCCAATAACCGTAGCCGCCCAATTCGGTAAATCCCAGCCGGTCATAGGCGGCGCGCGCGGCGGTATTGGCGCGGCTGACCGCCAGCGCCAGCCTGTCGGCGCCCTGTTCCTGTGCCCAGATTGCGGCCATGCGCACCAGCCATCCCGCCACCCCTTGCCGGCGCAGGGCGGGCACCACCTCGATGGCATGGATCATGGCGACCGGTCCGTCCAGCGCCACAAAGGCCGCCCCCGCCGCACGATCCGTTATCCGCCCCAGCAAAGCAGTCTTGGGCAGGGCAACGCGATCCATCACCGCTTGCCGCGGGGCCGAAACACTGCCGTCGCGCCAGATGTCGCGCTGCATGGCCAGCGGTGGCCAGATCGGAAAGGCGGTCATCGGCGGGACGGGCAGGGCGCCGAGATGGGCGCAATCGGCGGCAAGGATCGCCGTCGGCGTGCCGTGGCGATAGCCTTGGGCGACGAGCGCCGCCGCCAATGCCGCATCGTCATCGGCCACGCGGAACATGGGCTGCTCGTTCCAGCCGCGCTGCACCGCCTCGGCACGGGCGATGTCGGTATCGCTCCAGTCGGGCCGTGCCGCGCGGGCCGAACTGACGCGACCACCGCCGCCCCTGCCGCGCCCAACCACAAGACCGCCAACGGAGGCGTATTCGGCGGCGGGCCAGGTCGTCTCGAAGGCGCGGGCGATCTGGGGATCGGCGATCACATTGCCAGCCTTTCGCGCAGGGCGGTCATGGCGTCGGTGACGCGCTTGCCGTCCAATCCCCGAATCACCAGGCTGGTGCCGTAGCGCTGGCCGCGCTGAAATGGGTATGATCCCAGCGACAGGTCCGGAAAGTCGTCGGCCACCGCGCGCAACTCGTCGGCCACATCGGATTCGGGGCGCAGTACCTCCAACGCCTCGCTGACCGAGGGCCGGCCGGTGGGCAGCGTATCCACAATCGCCTCGACCATGGCGCGGAACACCTCGGGCACGCCTGCCATGACATAGGTGTTGCCGATGTGGAAACCGGGTGCGGCGGAATGGGCGTTCGGAATCAGCGCCGCGCCCAAGGGGATGCGGGCCATGCGCAGCCGGTTGCCCGTGACCTCGACCCCGCGCGCCTCCCAGCGTTCGACCATGATGCGCCGGGCCTCTTCGTTGATTTCGATGCCGGTGCCAAAGGCGGCAGCCACGGCATCGGCGGTGATGTCGTCATGCGTCGGACCGATGCCGCCGCTGGTGAACAGCATGTCCCAGGCGCCGCCCAGCGATTTGTCCAGCGCCCTGATCGACGCGACGATCTGGTCCTGGTCGTCGCCGACGACGCGCACCTCGCGCAGGTCCACGCCGATGCTGTTGAGCACTTGCGACAGGTAATGGGCGTTGCCCTCGCGCGTGCGGCCCGAAAGGATCTCGTCCCCGATGACGAGGATGGCTGCAGTGGGATTGTCGGATTGCATAGGCGCGTTCCTCTGGCGATCTGGTGCGGTCTGCAAATGTATAGGTCCGCCCGAGGGGCTGGAACAAGTGGCGCCATGGGACTATCTGTGTGGCAGACCAGTACGAGGACGCCATGAACGACGCACGCCAGACCCGCGAGGGAATCCGCATTCACGACCCGCAGGACTTTCAGGGCATGCATGCGGCCGGGCTGATCGCGGCACAGATCCTGGATGAGGTCGGCTCGCTCGTGCAGCCCGGCGCCACCACCGGCGCGCTGGACGATTTCATCCGGAACCGGGTCGAGGAACTGGGCGCCGTCAGCGCCACCATCGGCTATCGCGGCTATCAGCATGCCAGCTGTATCAGCGTGAACCACGTCGTCTGCCACGGCATTCCGGGCGAAAAGCTCCTGACCGACGGCGATATCCTGAACATCGACGTGACGGTGATCGTCGATGGCTGGTATGGCGACAGCTCGCGCATGTATGTTGCGGGCCGGCCCAGCGTCAAGGCGCGCCGGTTGATCCAGGTCACCCATGACGCGCTGATGAAGGGGATCGAGGCCGTGCGCCCCGGCGCCACTTTCGGCGACATCGGCTGGGCGATCCAGTCCTATGTGGAATCGAACCGCATGTCGGTGGTGCGCGATTTTTGCGGCCATGGCCTTGGCCGAACCTTCCATGCGCCCCCGAATGTGCTGCATTTCGGTCGCCCCGGCAAAGGCCCGGTGCTGGAAGAGGGGATGTTTTTCACCATCGAGCCCATGGTCAATCTGGGCCGTCCCGAAACCAAGATCCTCGCTGACGACTGGACTGCGGTGACGCGCGACAAGTCGCTCTCGGCCCAGTTCGAACATTCGATCGGCGTCACCCCCGATGGATGCGAGATATTTACCCCCTCGCCCAAGGGAATATTCTTCCCCGACCTCGGCTGACCCGCCCTTCTCTGTTGTCCAAATACCCCTGCGACGGTGCCTGTCCGGGCGCCACGCTTGGATCTCAGCGCCTGCGGATGGTCTCGCCGGGCATGATGGTTGGCGCCAGCGCCACGACGCCGCTTTCCGGCCTCGGCTCCTTGCCGGCGACGATACGGGCCGCGCGCCGGCCGATGTCGATGCGCCGCGCGTCGGTGGTGGTCAGCCGCATCGGCAGGCCGTCCAGCAGTTCGACCCCGTTGAACCCGGCCAGTCCCAGCCGGCTCGGAATGTCATAGCCATTCTCCAGGCACCACAACAGCCCGCCGGCGCCGATCATGTCGTTGGAGAAGTAAAGAAAATCCAGATCCGGTTCCCGGGTCAGGATACGCTCGGTCAACTCGCGCCCTTTCAGCAACGAAGACCCGCCCTGATAATATTCCCGTGCCGCCAGTTGCACGCCGTGTTCGCCCAGCCGCTCCTCAAAGCCGGCCAGCCGTTTGCGGGCGCGGTGATCCTCGGGCATGTGGGTGCCGATGAAACCGATGCGGCGATAGCCGGCTGCCAGGATCTCGTCGGCCATCTCGTTCCCGGCGCGGCGATGAGAGATACCGACGGCGGTGTCGATCGGTTCGCCGTCCACGTCCATGATCTCGACCACCGGCAGCCCTGCATTGTCCAGCATCGCCCGTGCCGCCCTGCTGTGTTCCAGCCCGGCAAGGATCACCCCCGAAGGTCGCCAACTAAGCATGTCGTAAAGCACCGTATCCTCGCGCGAGGGGCTGTAGTTCGTTACCCCCACCACCGGTTGCAGCCCGGTATCGTCCAACTCGGCCGAGATCCCGCCCAGCACATCGGGAAACACCATGTTCGAAAGCGAGGGGATGACCACCGCCACCAGGTTCACGCGCTGGCTGGCCAGCCCTCCGGCGATCTTGTTTGGGACATAGCCCAGTGTGCGGGCGGCGGTCAGCACTTTCTCGCGCGTGGCGGCCGATACATCGCCGCGATTGCGCAGCACACGGCTGACGGTCATCTCGGACACGCCCGAGGCTTCGGACACATCACGCAAGGTCAGGGGGCGGCGGGGTCTTTTTGTGTTCATCGCAACTACCGGGACGCAATCATGTTACCGTTATCTTCTCCGCCCCCCCGCGGCAAGCTTGCCATTTCCCTGACCAGAGGGCAAAAGAGGCGTCGAACGGCCCCGTGGCTCAACTGGATAGAGCAGCCCCCTCCTAAGGGGCAGGTTACAGGTTCAAATCCTGTCGGGGTCACCAAAAAATTCAATGTGTTACCATGCCTCATAGGGTGCGCTCTTTGGTTTGTCGAACCGATACGACCGGTCGAATCTCAAGCGCACCAGCCGCTTTCCGGAGGTGTTGGGGGCTGAATCGCGCATAAGTGGCGCGAGTTATGTTCGGGTTGGTGTGACCAAGATATTCTGCGATTTCCTCGATGGGCACGCCGGCCTCAGCCATAAAGCGCCCCGCCGTCCGGCGCAGATCGTGCCTCGTGCAGTGTGAAATTCCGGCTCGGGCGACTGCGGCGTTGAAGCCGGCCTTGATTGACCCGACCTTCCGACCTCCCCATTCGATCACATAGTCCGACACGCCTGACAGCTTCGCGTTTTGCAGTGCAGCCATAAGGCTGTCGTTGATAGGCACGGTGGCACGGCCCTTGCGCGGCCCCAGATCGTTCGGCGCCAGCTTTATCACGCGGCGCGCAAGGTCAACGCGATCCCATGTCAGCTCCAGCAGTGCCCCGATCCGGCTAGCGGTGGTCACCATCAAGAGGATGGCCAGCCTGATATGTGGGGCATCGGCGGCAGCGATCAGCTGTTCAACCTCCTTACGGGTCAAATAGCGGTCGCGGGGCTGGGGCGTCCGGGGCAGTTCGATCCTTGGCGCGGTAGGGATCAGCCGGGTTTTTCCTGCCCATGACAGGCAGGTCTGCAAGCAGCCAAGATCGGTGCGAATGGTGCCGTCCAGCCGCCCGGCGCGACGGCGCTTGGCGATGAATGACCTGCAATCCTCGACCGTGATCTGGTCGGCCGACAGGTGCCCGAAGTCCGGCAGGATGTTCTTGCCGAGTTGTCGATACCCGGCTGCCAGATGATCTCGTAGCCAAGCGCCGACATAAATGCGGACTTCCAAGCTTCCGGCGACATGGCGCGCCCTTCCGGCTTGGCGAGGGCAATATCCGTCAGGCATGCCCACATTTTTGCGTTTTGGCTGATTGTCCTTCCGGCAGCGATCAGGCCAAACACCGATCCCGCCGGCGCTTGCTTGATGATGGCTATTGCCTGACGCCGCGCATGGCGTCAGGGCCGGTGCTTCCACCTGCCTTGATAATAAGTATAGTCCCACCGCGCTGGGAAGCATTCATGCGGCGGGTAAAAATTTCCTTTTGCGCTTCAGCAGTCAAACACTGATCCATCTTGGGGGTGTCCAGTTCCAGTCCCAACGCTGCGCACCCTTCAACAACTTGTTCAGCCAGTTGACGACGCTCTGCATACCCTATCGCCTCAACAGGCTTCGCGGGCTCACACCCTGCTAGTCCAAGCAGCCAAAAAAATTGATCGCATTGCAGCCTCCAAGCGAACTGCGCGTAGAGTAGCTTCCCTGCGGCGGTCCGCAATGGGCTCAATGGGCTGAAGCTGCGGCTGATCGTAGCGCTGATGAATGGCGGCTAGCGGATTGGTTGCCGCCGCCAAGCCCACCAACGCTAATCGCCCAGACTCTGCAGCTGTCCCACCAGAAACATGCCTGCGTGACGCCAAGACTCGTCATTGTCGCCTCGGAAATTGAGATCTCGGCTGGCGATCAGTTCACCCGACTCCACATCCACCAAGGTGACGAAGATCTGCAGGATGAGCGTGCTTGCCTTCTGCACCACCACGAAGACAGCTTGCGTGGTTTCCGCGTCCTGCGCCACAGCAAGCAGGCAGTCGGTGGTTTGAGGCTGGCAATGAGAGATCGAACCCAAGCCAATCAGTTTTGCTCCATCCAGTTCCGAATATAAAATATCGGTCAGAATGCCGAGGCGCCGCTCATGATCGGTTGTCTGGTCGCGGACCTCCTGTGAGGTATCGAGCAGCTTGACCGGAAACAGGGCTATGCCCTCCGCAACAGCGGTCAGCGGCATCAGTGCGGCGATTGCCGCGTAGATGGTCTGGCGCATCACCTTACCTCCCAAGGCAAGGTGAACCCGGCGGCGCTAAATCTGCAATGGGCAAATGGTTGCATGCGCAGGGGGGGCCCGCGGCGTTGCGGTAGACAGGCAGACCGGGACATTGCTGCCGCACTCCATCCATGCCAGCTTGGGTCTGAAAAACGAAGCCCTAGAGGTTATGCAAAAATTGGAAACCGGCAGTGACACTATACCATAAGGCGTGGATTTTTACGGTCTGGTCGGCTTTTTTCCTGGTGGCGATTTTCGCCCTTCCCTTTGAGCTGGGTTCGAGCTGGATTGTTGGCCTTGCGGTAATATGGCTGGTCCATGGCGGGATCGCTCTTTTTGGTTTTGCCTGTCCCGACTGTGGCCTTTCACTGTTCCGGGGCGGATCTGGACTAATAGCCACGAATCAACCTTGGCCACGTCGACGTTGTGGGGAGTGCGGTAGGGATCATTCCCGAAAAGAGTGAGCGCCGTGACCGGGCAGGAGAGGTCCTGCCCGGTCTGTTGTTCAGCCCTTCAGGTGCAGAGCAGCGTTCTGGAACGGATAGCCGAAATCATCGACATCGCGCCGTGAAACCTCCCGGAAGCCGAGAGAGGTGTAGAAGCGGACCGCCTGTTCGTTCGCAGTATAGACCTCAAGGGAAAGCTCGCCCTTCCGGTCCAGAGCGTGCGCGATAAGCTTGCGCCCCACGCCCATGCCTTGCCGGTCTGGCGCAATGAAGATCCCGCCGATAAAGTTGCCCAGCAGGCTGATGAAGCCGATAGCTTCACCCGCATGACAGGCAACCCAAGTCTCTGCTTTTGGAAGGTATTTTCTCTCGATCAGTCTGCGTTGTTCGAGAAGCCTTGGCTCACCGATGAATGGATGTGCCTTCAAGGATGCCTCGAACCAGATGCTCGACAATTTTTCGATATCCGTCGCCACATCAAAGGGTCGGATCACTAGGTTTTGGTTCTCCATGAGAACTCCACGGAAATCATGCAAAAAGGATCGACACGCCATGTGCCGAACGATGCCGCTACATGCGGTTCAATCGAAGCCTCTGTGCATAAGTCTCCTTCTGTTGTCCTGTCGCAGATAGGACACGAGCGTGCCATCGTCAATGGCGGCTTAAACCCGGTGGCTGTCTTGTTTTTTTGCGTCACGCGCCGACAAGTTCATGTCGCGCAGCAGAGGCGAGACAAGACGCACGGTTCATGCCGCGCTTCTTGGCGGTTTCATCAATGGCGTGCAGCAACCAACGCTCTAGGCAGCGCGAAAAGTGTTCCCAACCCCCCGTTTTGTTCCGGCTTTTACTGTTCAATTCCGTTGACAGGACGGGAACATAACACATAGCAATTTCAATTGCATAATGGCAGATTGGTCTCATTTACACCGAAGATGTTGGGTTCGAGTCCTTCACCACCCACCAGTCTTTACAAGGGCTAGGTAACTTTTAAGAAATGACCCACGATTACCGGGCTTGGATCATCACCCTCAGAGGTTCGGTTTCAAGCGTTACGGCGGTGTCGGACATCTGATCTGGCACGAAGCGGGCTTGGCGGTACCGTATTCGCCAGAAAAATTTCCTGATCTCTGCGTCCGTCGGATAGTGGTCCTGCTCGCTCCACCTCTTCGCGGGGCCTGAAGCACACAGCCGATCCAAGTGCAATGATGCCTGCCCCCATGCCGGTAAGGCCGCACGGATGCGCGACATGTGAGCGGCATTCCCGGTGCACGGTTTTCCTTCAATGTGTTATTGAGAGGCAATCTGAAGCTGATTCGGCCATAGCAGGCACAATTTCTGGCCGCAGCTTGCTATGAAAAAGGCAAGGTCTGACCTTGGGTCACGTGCATGTCGTCACCGCCGACTACGTGGGGACGACGGCTGAAAAATATCGACGCAGAAGATCGTATTTCGGAAACAGGATTCGGGAACCGTTATGAGCGGACTAGGAAAATTTCTGAGCGCTGCCAGTGTGTTGCTGGCGACGATGAGCTTCACATCTCCGGTTCAGGCCGAAGCTGTCGGTGAAACGCTGTTTAAGAACGTGCGGGTGTACGACGGGAAGGGAGAGGAGCTTTCCGCCCCGACTTCTGTTCTTGTACGCGGAAACCGCATTGCCATGATCGGAACCGAGGATTCCGATGCCCCAGATGCCACGGTCATCGACGGCGAGGGGCGCACTTTGATGCCGGGCTTGATCGATGCGCACTGGCATACGATGCTCATCCGTATGACACCCGAGCAGTTGATGTTTGGTGACGTCGGCTTGGCCAATCTTCTGGCCGGGGCCGAGGCGACAGCCACCTTGATGCGAGGCTTTACCACTGTGCGTGATGTGGGCGGGCCATCCTTTGGACTGAAACAGGCGATCGACGCTGATGTCCTGCCCGGTCCGCGTATCTGGCCGTCAGGCGCGATGATCACCATCACCAGCGGACACGGCGACTTCCGGCCTATCTCCGAGTTGCCGAGGGATGGATCGCAATCCCTTTCCGTGATCGAGCAGCGCGGCGGGGCCATGGTGGTGGATAGTCCCGATCTGGTGCGCCAGCGGGTGCGCGAACAACTGATGCAAGGGGCCAGCCAGATCAAGTTGACTGCAGGCGGTGGGGTCGCCTCTCCTCACAGTCCGCTCGATGTTTCAACCTTCACCCCGGAAGAGCTGAAGGCAGCGGTGGATGCCGCTTCCAACTGGGGCACTTATGTCATGGTTCATGCTTATACGCCGGCCGCCGTTCGGCGGGCGATCGATTCCGATGTGAAAGTGATCGAGCATGCTCATCTGATCGACGATGCCACTGCCCAATATATCGCAGATAACGACGTATGGCTTTCGACCCAACCGATCATCCACGAGTTCTTTGACGGCATGTTCCCGTCGGGTTCTGATCAGGCGGAAAAGGCCGAAGAGGTGATGGAGGGGACCGACAATCTCTACCAGATGGTTAAGAAGTATAAGATCCGGACGGCTTTCGGCACCGACGTGTTGTTTTCCGAGGAAATGGCGCGTCAGCAAGGCCAGATGCTCGTGTCTTTGAAACGCTGGTTCACACCTGCCGAGATACTTCGTCAGGCAACATCGACAAATGGCGAATTGCTTGAACTTTCGGGTCTGCGAAGCCCTTACAAGGGCAAGGTCGGTGTCATCGAGGAAGACGCCTTTGCCGACCTTCTGCTGGTGGACGGGGACCCCCTTGCCGATATCGACTTGCTTGCGGATCCCGAGCGGAACTTCCTGCTGATCATGAAGGACGGCAAGATCTACAAGAACAATCTGGTCAACTAGAAAGGGTCTGGCTGTTTCGGTGACAGCCAGACAGCGCCCCTCGTTGTATGCGACAATCCTTTGACGCATGTGAGCGGTGCTCCCGGAAATTTGCTAGCAGATGGGCCGATTTGAAGCCGAGGCCTGAGCCGAGACGCTGAACAAGGTTATCCACGAACTCGGCCACCTGATCATGAATGCCGTCAAATGTCGCAGTTCATGTCCTTCGCCCAGGATTGGCTGGTTGAACGGATTGGCATCCGCATCTCGATGGGTGGCAAGGGCTGCTGACTGATCAACATCTTCATCGTGCGCCCCCGCATCCTTGAAGGATGCGCGTGTCTACAGGCGCTCCGGGAAGCCGGCTCCCAAGCGGGAACGAACCTGTCGCCCCCCGGGGGGGAATGGCTCCCTTAAGCGTCATCGCAAGTTGCAGATTAGCGTAGCCGTATCGCTGTCCCGACCTTCAGTCCCATCCTCTGTACCAACGATGCGCTACCCGGTACTGGCGTCTTCTGTGATGGAGCATCGCATCGTCTGTGCGTCAACCGTCATCGGGACGTGGACAGGACCACTCTGCAAAACGGATTGCCAGTCAGAGTTTTCCCGGTGAAGTAAAGCGGGGCAATCGCAACCCGCCCCGATGGGGGCGGGTTTTTTGTAATCCAGATGGTGTTCAGATCAGTTTGGCACGGAGTTTGGCATATTCATCTGCGGTGATTTTGCCTTCCGCCTTCAGCGTCTCAAGTTTGCTCAGTTCATCGGCCACGCTGAAGCCGACCACTTGACGCAGATGGTCGCGCGCCTCCTGCGCCGCTTCAGCATCGCGGGAGCTCATGGTGCGGCCCTGCGTCAGCACATAGGCAAATACGCCGAGGTAAGGCAGGAGCAAAAGGAAAATGATCCAGATGACCTTGGCCGATCCGCGGATGTCTTTGCGGCGAAACAGATCGGCAAAGACCGAGATGAGCAGCCATATCCACATGATGAAAAGGAAGATGACAAAGACATCCACCAAGAAATTCCAGAACGTAAAGCCACTTTGCATAATCATGTCTGTCTCCTTGTAACTGTTCGGTAGTTTGGGAGTTGATGAACGGGTAACGCGCTGGCGAGATATCGATTGCTAGGTTGGTCTCGCCAATATCTGATGACGAGGAATGATAAAAAACAAGAGATTTTTCAAAGGCTGTGTCAGCAACAGGGGGATTTTGATGCAGGGGCCAAAAGTCGGGGATCCGGAACGCGTGGCCTTGCCGTTTTAGCGAAACCGCCTTGGCAGAGGCGGCGGCTGGCGCTGGCTCAATCTCTCCAGTAGGGGACGTAGGGGCGACAAAAATTCCCAACAGCCATTCCCACCGACAGAGACCCGTCCCGCGGCCCCGAACCAAACTGGGACAATCCCGCTCCTTCGGCTTTTTGTGCGGCATCGAGCGTAAAGCCGATACCCTTTCCTGCCTCGCGCGGCTTGGGTGTGGCACGCCAGATCCGGGCCTTGCCAGGCTGACCCAGAACGCGCTGCGCAAAATCACCTGCGGCACACCAATAATCGGTGTCTTCCCGTCTCATATCATAGGCAACCGCAATCTCGGTCGGGCTGGTCTGCGTTACGGTCATGCCGTTCTGTGCCGTAAAAGCGGCTGCCGGTATCGGCAGCGACAACAGGGCAAGAAATATCGGTCGCATCGCAAATTTCCTTTGTAACGATGGGGTAGTTGCTGGCGTTTTCCGTTTCGATGATGCGCCACAGCGATCTGGGCGACAATCACGAATGACCGCTTCTGGAGGGCGCCTTGCGGCAAAGCTGGGCGCGGCGTTGAGCCCATCGGCGAGGATAAGAGTAGGGCCGATTTCTTAACGGGTGAATGCGGACAATATTTCTTTAGCTGAAGTTGAGACGGAGTTGAGCCACCTAGGCGGTGTGATCGCTTCGCTTATGTAGGCGACAAAAGGACTTACACCCGCGACCCGCGCATGCCCATGCGCAGTGCAGTTCCGCCGGAAGATATGCGAAACGACTCTGGACGCCTTGAAGGAAACTTCGTTAACGTATTGATATCTATGGGGTGAATAGATTGTCTGGGGCGGTGGGTTCCTGCTAAACGGAAGATCCGGTACCAGAATGTTGCCAGCCGTTGGCTGGATGGGGGCATAGCGAACCCTCAGGACGCGGCAGGGCACGGCCCGTTTCAGGCGTGATATACCGACCCGGATTGGTTCAGAATATGGTTCATGTTTTACAACATGCAGCATGCCTAACTGGCTGTTTTCATTGGTGTAGGGGATTGAAATGGCGCACCCGACAGGATTCGAACCTGTGACCTTCGCCTTCGGAGGGCGACACTCTATCCAGCTGAGCTACGGGTGCTTCAGGCCGGTCAATAGCTGATTGGATCGGCGGTCGCAATGGCAAATCAGCCGCTGATTTCCGGCAAAAACCCGTCGATCGCCCGGTGGGCTGGTCGCTTTGGGGTTGGATTCATGCAGCGTTTTGATTGGGTTCTCCTTGATGGTTCTGACTTCAGCGTGCGCGGGAACGGCAGTCCTGCATTGCGCCAAATCCCGAAATCAACAAGCTCCTAGAGGTTCTTTTCCCACGAAGGCTCGCTGAAGCGCACAAGAGCCGCTAACCGGTCATGGTCTGCCACGGTCGATCCCAGCACGCCGAACGGCTTTCCGGCAAGGGCACCGGGGCCGATGGGCATTACGCGACCGCCGGCGGCCTCGATGATTGCGTAGGCGGCAAGACAATCCCACAGGCTCATGCGCGGCTCGCAATAGCCGACAAGACGCCCCGCCGCCACATAGGCAAGCATCAAGGCCCCCGAGCCAAAACGCACCCATGCGACCTCTGCCTCCGCAAGCTCACGGTGCATTTGCCCGATCCGGTCGGCCGGCACACGGTCGTTGGAGCCAAGGCCCAACAGTCCGGATGACAGGTCAAAGCGATCCGTGACCCGGATCGGCTGACCGTTCAGCGTTGCACCGATGCCGCGACCACCGATAAACATCTCGGCCATAACCGGGGCGTAGATCGCGCCCAGCAATGGTCGCGAGTCGTCCATCAGACCGATAGACACGCACCAACTGGGCAATCCGTTCAGGAACGGTGCGGTCCCGTCGATGGGGTCGATCACCCAAGTCAGGCCACTTGAGCCCTCTTGGAGGCCGTATTCCTCGCCCAGTATGGCATCTTCGGGATAGGCTGCCAGCAATTCTGCCCGGATCAGGTTCTCGACCTCCCGATCGGCGATCGAGACCATATCGGTCAGCGTCCGCTTGGTTTCGATCTCTAGCCCGTCTCGTTCCTTGAAATAACGCAAGGCCAGATTCCCGGCCTGCCGCGTAATCTGTTCCAGCCTGTCGGCGCGATTGGCAATAATCCCGTCATTCTGCATTTTTTGGATGTCCCATTTTACGCAATCAAGGCGATGCCGCCGCTGCGGAGTTGCAGCCGGATATTGGTCCCCACCGGGGCCGCGGTTTTATTTTCGGAATCGACGACGAACAGCCGGCCCGCGATGCTGTCGACCTCATATTCGATATGATCGCCCAGATAGGCGCTGCTGAGCACCTTGCCAGCCAACCCCTTGCCATCCTGCGACACGCCAAAGGCATTCGGACGAACCGCCAGCCGGGCAGGGCCGGGGGCCGCGTTTCTGGCCGGCAAGGTCAGTTGCTGATCGCTGATCCGGACACGAGCCTGACCTGTATCGACCGCCAGCACCTCGCAGTCGATCACGTTCGCCTCGCCGATGAAATCGGCGATGAATTCGGAGGCGGGCGCCTCGTAAAGCTCACGCGGAGTGCCGTCCTGCGCAATGACGCCGTCCTTCATGACGACGATGCGGTCCGAAACGGCCAGCGCCTCGTCCTGATCGTGGGTGACATAGACCGCGGTAAACCCCAGACGCTGCTGCAACTCGCGGATCTCGGTGCGGACGCGGCGGCGCAGGCGTGCATCAAGATTGGAAAGCGGCTCATCCAGCAACAGGACCTGCGGTTCCAGCACCAGGGCGCGGGCAACGGCGACGCGTTGCTGCTGGCCGCCCGACAGTTCGGATGGCAGCCGGTTCCCAAGGCCGGACAGCCCGACCAGTTCCAGGCCCTGCATGGCGATCTTGCGTGTCTCGGCCGTGTTCTTGCCGACGGATTCAAGTCCGAAGGCGATATTGTCGAGGACGCTCATATGTGGAAACAGGGCATAGCTTTGGAACACCATCGTCACGTCGCGACGGTTCGCCGGCAGGCGGGTGACATCCTGTCCGCCAATATGGATGCTGCCGGAACTGGGCGTTTCCAGCCCTGCCAATATCCGCAGCGTGGTCGTCTTGCCGCAACCAGAGGGGCCGAGCAGCGTGACAAGCTGGCCCGGTTCGATCAACAGGTTCAAATCCGGGATGGCGGTGAAGCTGCCGTAATTCTTGCGCACCGCGCGGAATTCGACTGCACCTCTTGGCGCGTGGATCATGTTCTTGCCTCATATGGAACCGCGGGCGCGGGACGGCGGTGCAGGCGGCGTTCCTTGACCAGCAATTGGAACGAGCCGATCACGGCGATCATGACGACGATCAGAACCGAGGAATATGCGATAGCCACCCCGTATTGCCCATTCTCGACCAGCCCGACGATATAGGCGGTGGCCATGTTGTATTTCGCCGAAACCAGAAAGATGACGGCAGAGATCGAGGTGATGGCCCGAACGAAGCTATAGACCAGCGCGGCCATGATGGCGGGTCGCAGCAAAGGCAGGATCACCTTTCTCAGCGTTCGCCCGGATGTGGCGCCAAGGGTCAGCGATGCCTCGTCCAGACTACCGTCGATCTGGGCCATCGCGGCCACCCCAGCCCGCACCCCGACCGGCATGTTGCGCGACACGAAGCACACAATCAGGATCAGGGCGGTCCCGGTCATCTGGATCGGCGGCAGGTTGAAAGCCATGATATAGCTGATGCCGATGACTGTGCCGGGGATAGCGAAGCTCATCATCAGCACGAATTCGAACAGGGTTTTGCCGGGGAACCTCTGGCGTGCGATCAGCCAAGCCGTCAGCAGCCCGACGGCCGCCGTCAACGGCGCTGAGATCAGCGCGATCGTCATGGTGGTCCAGAAGCTTTTCCATGCGACGCCCACCCACCGGATGCCGTCATCGAAGTTGACGCCAAAGGCCCGGATATAGTGGTCCAGCGTCAGGGTATGATCCAGACCCCACACTTTTACGAAACCGCCGAACAGGATCATCGAATAGACGATCACGGTGAACAGGCTCCACAAGCTGACGATGGCGATCACCGGGACTGCGACGCCGACAGGAAGCAGCGCGTGATTGCCTCCGTCGCCCTTGCCGCTGACGGTCGCGAAACTGCGGCCCGCCAGCCAGACCCGCTGAGCAAGGAACGCCGACAGCGTAAAGAACAGCAGGATCGCGGCCAGAACCGCGGCGCGCGAGGGGTCGTTTTGCGCTCCGACGACCGAAAAGAAGATCTCGGTCGACAGCACCCCGCCCGAGCCGCCAAGCACCAGCGGGTTGCCGAAATCGGCCATGCTTTCGATAAAGCCGATCAGGAATGCGTTGGCCAGACCGGGCGCCATGAGGGGCAGGGACACCTTGCGGAAGGTGCGCCAGCGCCCGGCCCGCAGGGTCTGCGACGCCTCTTCTATCGACGGGCTGACGCCTTCGACAACGCCGATGAGCACCAGGAAAGAGATCGGCGTAAAGCTTAGCACTTGCGCCAGCCAGATGCCGGTCAGGCCGTATAGCCAGCGCCCCAGCTCCCATCCGGTTACTGCCTGTATCAGTTGCGTCATCGTCCCGGACCGGCCCAACAGCATGGTCAGCGCCAGACCAACGACGAAGGGCGGCGTGATGATCGGCAGGATCGTCAGCAACCGCAGGCCCCGCTTGAAGGGAAACCGGGTCCGGGTGGCCACCAGCGCGAAGGCCAGCCCAAGCAGCGTCGTCGCCGTCGCCGTGCACATCGCCAGAAACCATGTGCGCCAAGCGACGCCGCAAGAACCGCCGGTCAGACAGGCGAGGCTCCAGATCTTTGGATCGACGATATTGCGCCGCACCCCGGTCGAGGTGAAAGAGCCGTCGAAATCCTGAAATGCGCCGGTAAAGATCGACATGATCGGATAGAATACGAACACCGCGACCAGCAGGATCAGCAAGGCGATCGAGGTCAGAACGAAAGCATCGCCCTTGAGCGCGCCGCGCTCGGCCGCGCCGAATGAAATCAGGCAGGTAAAGCACACCGACAACAGCACGGCGCCGGCGCCGAAGGCCGGTTGGCCGGTTGCTGGGCCAAACAGCGTTTCCAGCAGTCCCCAGTTCCAGCCGCGGTTGCCCAGCATCAGGCCTTCGGCCACCAGCCAGATCATTCCCAACGAACCGACCCGGACCAGCCACCGGCCCCGCCCGGGTCCGGGCGGCGTGGTAAGGCGCAACCCGACGGTCGCCGCGGCAAGAATGAGAAACGGCCAGAGCTGCCACCGCCCCATGACCGCCTGCGCAACGGCGGGCCAGAGGTTCTCATTCGACGGCAACTGCCCGATCCAGTCGAAGCTGAAAAAACCGGTGCGGATCTTGTACCACGGCAAGATCAACAGTGACAAAAGCATACCGAGCAAAACCCGGTCCAGTCGCCTGTTATCCGCGTTCATGGAAACCTGCCAGACTTTCGGGGTGAGCATCGGGGCGACAGGACGCCGCCCCGAAACGTTGGGCTATTAATCGGCGGCGCGTCCACCGATTTCCTTGTCCCATCGTGCCAGCAGTGCCTGCCGCCGCTCGGCCGAGCCGAATTCGGCAAAGTCATAGTCGATCAGCTTGATCTGGCTCATGTCCGGCACGTGCTCGGATGCCACTGCGGCCTTGTTTGATGGCAGTTGGAACGAGCCTGCCTCGGGCATCAGGTTCTGCACCTCGGCCGACAGCACCCAGTCGTAAAATATCTTGGCTTCGTCCGGGTTTTGCGCGTTTTCGATGATCGACATCGACCCGACCTCAAAGCCCGTGCCTTCGCAGGGCGCGATGGTCTTGATCGGGAAACCTTCGACGGACTGCGCCACGGCGTCATGCATGAACACGATACCCAGCCCGGCTTCGCCACGCGCGGCCGCCTTGACGGGGGCCGAGCCCGACTTGGTATATTGCGAGATATTGGCGTGAAGCGCTTTCAGATATTCAAAGGCCTCATCTTCGCCCATCAACTGCACCAGCGTTGCCAGTGCCGTATAAGCCGTGCCCGATGAGTTGGGATCGGCAATCTGGATTTCACCCTTCAGCGCCGGATCCAGCAGATCCGACCAGCAGGCCGGCTCCTTCAGGCCCTTTTCCTCGAAGATCTTGGTGTTGTATCCCCAACCCAAAGCCCCGCTATAGACACCCACCGTGCGATTGCCTGAAACCTCGGCCTGTTTGAGAGCCCAGTCATGCAGTTCCGACATGCGGGGCGATTCATAGACGGCGGTCAGCCCGTCGGCCGCGGCCTGCAAATGCGGATCGCCGGTGCCGCCCCACCACAGATCTGTCTGCGGATTGCGCGCCTCGGCACGGATCTTGGCATAGGTTTCGCCCGAGGACAGGCGAACCATGTTCACGCTGATATCGGAATGCTCTGCCTCGAATGCGGATACGAGTTTCTCGCATACGACGACATCTGCCGCGCAGATCAGGTTCAGTTCGGCTGCGCCGGCCGCGAATGCCGGCAACATCGCTGTGCTGACAGCAAGGGCCGCAAGTTTCCCCCTCATAACCATTTCCTCCAACTCCCTCCCCAAGGATGCTTTTGCAAAGCTGTGCATAAGGTTCAGTTGCGAATCGCCCTGCTGTCAACAAATTTAAGAATAATTTAGACATTGCCCGGAAAATGCTGAATGATTACCGTTGCAAACCAGTGCAATTCTCAAACCGCCAGAGCGTCCAGTGTCCCGCAGATCCGTCAGCGCAAAAGATGTTGCAGATTTGGCAGGCGTGTCGCGTGCGGCGGTTTCGCGCTGTTTTACCCCCGGGGCCAGCGTGTCGCCCGACACAAGGGCCAGGATCCTCAAAGCGGCCGATCAGCTTGGCTATCAGGTCAACCGGCTTGCCAGCGGCCTGATCAGGAACGAAACCGGGCTGGTCGCCCTGATCGCATCCGAGATCGCGACGCCGTATAGGTCACACCTGCTTTCGGCACTGACCGAAGCCCTGCAACAGGCAGGAAAGGTCGCGCTGGTCATCAACACCGACCGTTCCGATGCCAGTGTCGAACGCGCCATGCGGCAGGCGATCAGCTATCGCACGGATGCGGCCATCATCCTTTCGGGTATGCCGGACCAGTCGCTGGCCGAGACATGCCTTCGCAACGGAATGCGGCTGGTGCTGATCAACCGTGACGAAGAGCGCGAAGGGGCGTTGCGGGTCCGGGTGGACGATGCCGAGGCCGGTAGGCGGGCCGTCGCGATCCTTTTCGCGGCGGGTTGCAGGCGTATCGCGCTGGCCAGTTCTGCGGCGGATACGCCCAGCCTGCGCGGACGCGAGCACGGATTCCGTGAAGCCGCAACGCGCTCTGGCATCGACTGGATCGAAGAGCGTCGAGGCATGACCTCTTACGAAACCGGACGGACGTTGGGCATGGCGCTGCTTGCGCGGCCAGATCGTCCCGACGGCATCTTTTGCACCACCGACCTGATGGCATGCGGCATCATGGATGTCGCGCGATGGCGGCTTGGCATTCGCATTCCCGAACAACTGTCGCTGATCGGGTTCGATGACATCGCCCAGGCGGGGTGGGAGGGATATAACCTGACCACCTTTCGCCAGCCCGTGGACGAGATCGCAAGGCGCAGTATCGACTGGCTGCTATCAGGAAACGGCGGCGACAGTATCAAGGAGCTTGCGATAGAGACGACATTGGTCATGCGCAGATCGGTGGCGCAAGGTGTGGTTGCAACCACCTGAGTAAAAGAAGGGAACGCCCGAAAGGACCCAGCCGTTCTGACGGGAGGATGTGAACAGACCGACCCCGCTAGTCGACGCCGGCGGTAAAGGAAAAGACGACCTCGGGAACCAGCGCAAAGGTTGCACTACGCCGACGAGGATCTCACGGACATGGGCCTCACGCTACTAGGCAGATGGCGCCTTAAACCGTTCATGAGGAAGGCGGTGTTTATAAAACGTCATTCCGCGGATCGGTGCCCGGAAGCTGCCTGTCTGACAGGGCCATTTACGGCGATGCTGCCGCCGCAAATCACTCGGCGGACCCCCTTGGCGGCAGGCTGCATGAGGCATCTAGGTCTTCCGCCGCGCCGCCCCAGTCTTTCTTCGTTGCCCAAATACCCCCGCCGGAGGCAGCGGCCAAGGGCCGCTTCCCGGTCAGGCGAGTTCCAGATTCAGGCTTTTCTCAAAGGCGCTGCGATAAAGCCGCGACAGGTCGGTCAGTGGCGCGGCATCGCCGCCAAAGGCGACCAATTCGCCGCCAAAGCTGCCGACCTGCATCAGCGCAATTCCTGCCATTGCGGCGGCTTCGGCCAGTTTCGCGGCATTTCCGGGGGTGCAGGCCACCAGATAACGCGCCTGATCCTCGCCAAAGAGCTGGCCGATATTGGCACTGTCCAGCGTAACCCCAAGTTTCGCCGCCTCGGCCAATTCGAAAGCGGCCAAAGCCAGCCCGCCATCCGCCAGATCGGTCGCGGCCGAGATCAACTTGCCATGGCCGCGCAGGAATTCGCCGTGACGCCGCTCGGCGGTCAGGTCCACATGCGGCGCATCGCCCGCTTCGATGCCAAAGGCTTCGGCGGCCAAAGCCGATTGACCAAGGTGGCCTTTCGTTTCGCCGATGACCAGCGCGACATCACCCTCGGCTGGCAGACCAGAGATCAGATCGTCCAGATCAGCGATCAGCCCGACACCGCCGATGGTGGGGGTGGGCAGGATGCCCTTGCCGTCGGTTTCATTGTAAAGCGAGACGTTGCCCGAAACGATGGGGAAATCCAGCGCCGCACAAGCTTCGCCGATGCCTTTGATGGCGCCCACCAACTGGCCCATGATCTCGGGCTTTTCGGGATTGCCGAAATTCAGGTTGTCAGTCGTGGCCAGAGGCAGGGCGCCGCAGGCGGACAGGTTGCGATAGGCTTCGGCCACCGCCTGTTTGCCGCCCTCATAGGGGTTCGCCCTGACATAGCGTGGGGTCACGTCGCTGGTGAAGGCCAGTGCCTTCTCGGTGCCATGCACGCGCACCACGCCGGCGCCAAGACCGGGGCGGCGGACGGTGTCGGCACCGACCTGGGTGTCGTATTGTTCCCAGACCCAGCTTTTGTGTGCGTGGTTCGGGCTGCCGATCAGCGTCTTCAGCGCCGCGATGGGGGTGATCGCGGGCAGGGCGGGCATTTCACCGGCAGGCGGCGTTTCGACCCAAGGGCGGTCATATTCGGGCGCGCTGGAGGACAGTTTCGACAGCGGCAGATCGGCCATGACTTCGTTGCCATGCAGGATCAGGAAACGATCCTCGGCGATGGTTTCGCCGACGATGGCGAAGTCCAGATCCCATTTTTCAAAGATCGCCCGCGCCTCTGCCTCTTTTTCGGGCTTCAGCACCATGAGCATCCGCTCCTGGCTTTCCGAGAGCATCATCTCATAGGCGGTCATATTGGTTTCGCGCTGCGGCACGGCGTCCAGGACCAGCTTGATGCCCAGGCCGCCCTTGTCGCCCATCTCGACCGCCGAACAGGTCAGGCCCGCAGCACCCATGTCCTGGATCGAGATCACGCTGTCGGTCTGCATCAGCTCAAGGCACGCTTCCAGCAGGCATTTTTCGGTGAAGGGGTCGCCGACCTGAACGGTGGGCCGTTTTTCCTCGATCGTGTCATCGAATTCTGCGCTGGCCATGGTGGCGCCGCCGACGCCGTCGCGGCCCGTCTTGGCGCCCAGATAGACCACGGGCATGCCGATGCCCGAGGCGGCCGAATAGAATATCTTGTCGCTGTCGGCCAGCCCGGCGGCAAATGCGTTCACCAGACAGTTGCCGTCATAGCTGCGATGAAAGCGCACCTCGCCGCCGACATTCGGCACGCCGAAAGCATTGCCATAGGCGCCGATACCCTCGACTACGCCCTTGACCAGATGCGCCGTCTTGGGATGATCGGGCCGGCCAAAGGACAGCGCGTCCATGGCGGCGATGGGGCGGGCGCCCATGGTAAAGACGTCGCGCAGGATGCCGCCCACGCCGGTCGCGGCGCCCTGATGCGGTTCGATATAGGACGGGTGGTTGTGGCTTTCCATCTTGAAGACCACGGCCTGCCCGTCGCCGATGTCCACGACGCCCGCGTTCTCGCCCGGTCCGCAGATCACCTGCGGCCCCGTGGTCGGCAGGGTGCGCAGCCATTTCTTGGACGACTTGTACGAGCAATGTTCGTTCCACATGGCCGAGAAGATGCCCAACTCGGTAAAGCTGGGTTTGCGTCCGATGATCTCGAGGATGCGCTGATATTCGTCGGGCTTGAGCCCGTGCGCGGCGATCAGTTCCTCGGTGATCTGCGGTTCGTTCATGTCAGGCGCCCTTTTCCCCGGTATTGCGGCCTTTTAAGCGCCGCCGCCCGGTTAGGAAAGAGCCCGCGCGCGAGGGCAGGAAAAACGAGCCCGCCAAGGGCAAAAAAAAGCCGGGCACAAGGCCCGGCTCAAGTCCAACAGGGAGGTGAAGGTTATGAGAGTTTCCTCAAATCATCCCCTTCGAGATGGGAGATATGTGCAGCGGCCCGGGGGTTCAAGGATCATTTCCGCATTGCGGCACATGGCCGATATGCATTCTGCGAATGCCTTGTGCAAAAGCGCCCGGCATCTGCCTGCGGGGTGTTCATCCGGCGGACGGATCGCCGGGCTGGTCGTCGGTCTGTTGGCGACGCAGCGACTGGATTTCCTCAAGCACGAAGTCGCGGAACGCCGCGACACGGCGCGAGGCGCGCAGTTCTTCCGGGAAGGCCAGAAAGACCGGGACCTCGCCGGACTGAACATCCGGTAAGACCCTGGTAAGATTTGGAAAATCCGACGAAAGATAGTCCGGCAGGACGCCTAGCCCGACATGGTTCAGCACGCCCTGCAATACCCCGAAGTAATTGTTCACCATCAGGGTCGAGCTGATGTTCCGGCTCAGCAGCATCTGCGACAATACCGCGCCCGAACTGACCTGCGGCGTCTGTGGATTTTGGCAGATCAGCCGGTGCGTTCCCAGATCTTCAAGCGTCTGGGGGACGCCCGCCTTGGCCAGATACTCGGGCGTGGCGTAAAGTCGCATGCGGATATTGAGCAGCCGACGGCGGATCAGGTCCTGCTGGTTCGGCTCTTTCATGCGGATGGCGACATCTGCCTCGCGCATGGGCAGGTCCAGCACGCGCTCTTCCAGCATCAGGTCGATCTTCAGATCGGGATAGCGGTCGTAAAGCTTGGCAAGCCGGGGCACCAGCCACATGGTGCCGAAGCCGGTGGTCGTGGTGACCTTCAACTCGCCAAAGACGCTTTCCTCGCTGTCGCGGATGCGCGCGGCCGTGGTGTCGAGCTTACGGACCATGGAAGAAGTCGCCTCGAACAGCAACTCACCCTGTTCAGTCAGGATCAGCCCGCGGGCATGGCGGTGAAAAAGGGTAGTGCCCAGCGAATCCTCGAGCGCGCGGATCTGACGGCTGACTGCGGACTGGGACAGATGCAAAACATCGCCCGCGTGGGTCAGACTGCCCGCGTCGGCGACGGCGTGAAATATTCTTAACTTATCCCAATCCATAACAGTGCTTTCTTGCGGCATCAGCCATGCAATCCGTGCAACCCTTATCACAGAAGATTAGCGGAACAAGCCTGCAAAACGCCAAGAAAACCCTTTATCTGTCAGTGTTGCTTACCCACAATGCCGGGCGAGCAGCCATGTAGCAGGCGAAGGGCTGATAAGAGGGCAGGAAACACCGGGACGAGCCGATTCGCTGCGACAAAGCGCCCGATTCTTTTACATGGAAGGCAAGCGGAGATCCGGCGGCGGTGGAGGCGGCACCCCGCAAGCCGCTGTGCCCCATGAAACGGGCCGAGCAGCCGCTGCCGTTGGACGGTCATGGTCCTGTGGTCAAGCCAAGGCACCGGCGGCCGGATGACATAAATCATGGCGTTCCCGCATGACGCATCTTAAAAAGACGCATCGCGAGCAGGAGGCTGGACATGGCAGTGGGCGTATTCGATTCGGGTTTGGGCGGTCTGACAGTCCTGTCCGCGATTGCCGCCCGCATGCCCGAACTGCCCTTGGTGTATCTGGGTGACAATGCCCATACCCCATACGGCGTGCGCGATGCCGACGACATTTTCGACCTGACCTGCGCTGGGGTTGAGCGGCTTTGGGCCGAAGGCTGCGATCTGGTGATCCTTGCCTGCAACACCGCGTCGGCAGCCGCGCTCAAGCGCATGCAGGAAACCTGGCTGCCCGCCGACAAGCGCGTTCTGGGCGTCTTTGTCCCGATGATCGAGGCATTGACCGAAAGGCGCTGGGGCGACAATTCGCCCCCAAATGAGGTGGCAGTGAAGCATGTGGCCTTGTTTGCGACACCCGCCACCGTCGCCAGCCGAGCTTTTCAGCGCGAATTGGCCTTTCGCGCCATCGGCGTAGATGTCGAGGCGCAGCCCTGCGGCGGTGTCGTGGATGCCATTGAGATGGGCGATGAAATCTTGGCCGAAGCTTTGGTGGCCAGCCATGTCGAGGCGCTTTTGCGCCGCATGCCCTATCCCGAGGCGGCGATCCTGGGCTGCACGCATTATCCGCTGGTGCAGGCCGCTTTCCAGAAGGCGCTGGGGCCGCAGGTCACGGTTTATTCCCAGCCCGATCTTGTTGCTGAAAGCCTTGAAGATTACCTTAAGCGCCATCCCGAAATGCTGGGCACGGGCAGCGTCCGGCGCTTTCTGACCACGGGTGATCCCGAGCGCGTCTCGGGTAAGGCCACGCAATTCCTCCGCCATCCGATCAGGTTCGAAAGTGCCTGAAACAGGAAAGCCTGCACTATGAAATCACTAAAGAAAAAACGCCGCATCCAGATCTTGATCGCCGCTGCCGTGGCCCTTGTTCTGGCCGTTGGCCTGATCGGCTATGGGTTTCGTGACGGCATCAACCTTTATCGTTCGCCCAGCCAGATGGCCGAAAATCCGCCCGAAGCCGGCGAGGTGTTCCGTCTGGGCGGGCTGGTCGAGGATGGCAGTCTGGTCCGTGGCGTCAGCGAGACAGTGACTTTCAGTGTGACCGACGGCGGTGCCTCGGTTCCGGTGCGGTTCACCGGCGTGCTGCCCGACCTTTTTGCAGAGGGTCAGGGCATGATCGGTACTGGCCGCATGGAGGGCGAAACCTTTGTCGCCTCCGAGATACTGGCCAAGCATGACGAAAACTACATGCCGCGCGAAGTCATGGATTCGCTGAAAGACCAAGGCGTCTATCAAGAACCGAATTCCTGAGCACCGCAGGCGCGGCCCTTGGCAACGCGCGCTTGGTTAACGGCCGGTTAACCGGATTTCTCCAGCCTTGATCCACTTCAGGATTGGGGGCTGGAATGAAGACAGTAGAGCAGATTGCGGCAGAAATCGTCGCGCGTGAGGGGGGCTATGCCAACGACCCCGACGACCCGGGTGGGGCGACGAAACACGGTGTGACACTGGCGACGTTGCAGCGGCTGGGCATCGACAAGACCGGCGATGGTCGCGTCGATGTCGCGGATGTCAGGGCGCTGACCCGCGCCGATGCCCAACGCATCTTTATCGAGCATTACTTCCAGCGCCCGAGGCTGGCAGAGCTTCCGCGCCCGGTACAGGCGTCGGTCTTTGACATGTATGTCAACGCCGGCAGCAATGCCGTGAAGATCCTGCAACGGCTGGTGACGCGCATGGGCTTTGCGGCGGTGGACGACGGCGTGGTCGGTCCGCGCACCATTCTGGCCGCGCAGCAGGCCGAAGCGGCGGCGCCCGGCCATTTCGCCGACGCCTACGGCATTGCGCGGCGCAATTATTACTATTCTCTGGCCGATGCACGCCCAGCCAGCCGCAAATACGCCCGCACCCAATCAGGCGGCAAGGGCGGTTGGATATTGCGGGCCGAGGAATTCATCTCCTCCAGATATCATCTGACGCTGGCCGAACACCGGGCGAGGGTTGCGAAATGGGCTTGATGGACCGTTTTCTTGGAGCGGGGGCCGCTGTTACGACGGTGACCAATGCCGCAACCGGTATGGCCGAGGTTTTTCGCGAGAATGCAACCCGCCGGATGGAACTGGACGAAGAGGCCTACGCCCGCGCCATTGCCCAGCTTTCCGGTGACTTTGCCGCCCAGCCGCGCGGCTGGTTCGATGGGCTGATGAACGGGCTGAACCGAATGCCCAGGCCGCTGATGACGATGGGGACATTGGGCCTGTTCGCCTATGCGATGGTCGATCCTCAGGGTTTCGGCTTGCGGATGGAGAACCTGAACCTTGTGCCCGAACCGCTTTGGTGGCTGCTGGGAGCCATCATCAGCTTTTATTTCGGCGCGCGTGAAGCGCATTATTTTCGTGCCCGCCCCATGTTTCGCAGCCCGTCCTCAACCGGGCCGGCCGATCCCGTGCAGGCGGCATTTCAGCCTTTAGAAGCAACGGATCCGTTCCAGGACAATGCCGCGCTGCGTGACTGGGCGGCCACGACGGGGGGAAACTAGTCACCTGAATCTAAATTTCGGCACATAGATTTTGCTGTTCTGCGAACCAGCGCTCCACCTGGTTGATCCAACTGGCTGAGGTGGGTGTGAAATGCACATGCCAATGCGGGCGCCGGGCGAGCCAGGCCTTGATCTTGGGTGTCTTGTGGGTGGCGTAGTTGTCCATCACCAGATGCACGTCCCGTCCTTGCGGCAAGGTTGCATCGATCCGCTTCAGGAAGTCGAGGAACGCGGTCGCCCGGTGCCGCTTGTAGCATTTGCCGATCACCGCCCCTGTGGCGATATCGAGTGCTGCAAACAGCGAGGTCGTACCGTGGCGGATATAGCTGTGGGTTCTCCGCTCGGCGACACCCGGCGCCATCGGCAACACCGGCTGTTCCCGATCCAGCGCCTGAATCTGGGATTTTTCGTCCACGCACAGCACGATGGCCCGGTTCGGTGGGGCCATGTAAAGGCCGACGATATCCTGCACCTTGTCGACGAACAGCGGATCGGTCGAGAGCTTGAACGTCTCGCTGCGATGCGGTTGCAGGCCGAAGGCGGCCCAGATCCGGCGGATGGTGGTATGCGACAGGCCCGTCGCCACAGCCATCGAGCGGATCGACCAATGGGTGGCGTCCTTCGGCGTGGTGTTCAGTGTCCGCTCGATCACCTCGGCTACCTGATCGTCCGACACCGTGCGGGGCCGACCAGGACGATATTCGTCGGTCAGCCCCTCGATCCGGTCCCTGACGGACCGTCTGCGCCACTTGCCGACAGTATGCTCATGCACTCCGAGCCGCGCGCCGACCTCCTTGCTTTGCAGCCCTTCCGCACAGAGCAGGATTATCCGGCACCGGTCCGACAGCGAACGCGCCGCCTTGTGCCGTCGAACCTGAGCCTCCAGAAACCCGCGCTCCGCGGCGCTCAGAACCACCTCGTCCGCCACCCGGCCTACCATAGCATCCTCCGAAACCGCTCGGATCAATGATACGGACGACAGTTCCGGGGGAATAGCGATGCTGTGACAATCTGGCGGGCACGGGGGGCTGGTTTGCCGCCCGCGCCGGGGTTATCCTGCGCGGCAGCCACCCGGAGAACGCCCATGATCGCTGAACTTGGCCATTTCGCCCTGATCCTTGCCTTTGCGGTGGCGATATTTCAGATGTTCGTGCCGATGATCGGGGCCGCCAAGGGCTGGAGCGGCTGGATCGACTCGGCCCGGCCCGCCGCGCTGGCGCAATTCGGTCTGGTCGGAATTTCCTTTGCGGCGCTGACCATCGCCTTCGTGACCTCGGATTTCTCGGTCGCGCTGGTCTATCAGAACTCTCATACCGCCAAGCCGATGCTCTACAAGATCAGCGGCGTGTGGGGCAACCACGAGGGCTCGATGCTGCTGTGGGTGCTGATCGTGGCGCTGTTCGGCGCGATGGCGGCGACGTTCGACGCGAACCTGCCGCCCAAACTGCGCGCAAGAGTGCTGTCGGTGCAAGGCTCGATCGGCGCGGCGTTTCTGGCCTTTATCCTGTTTACCTCGAACCCTTTTCTGCGCATGGACAGCCCGCCTTTTGACGGGCGCGACCTGAACCCGCTGCTGCAGGACCCGGGTCTCGCCTTCCATCCGCCGTTTCTTTACCTTGGCTATGTCGGCCTTTCGATGGCCTTCAGCTTTGCCGTGGCCGCGCTGATCGAGGGGCGGGTGGATGCCGCTTGGGCGCGCTGGGTCAGGCCATGGACGCTGGCGGCCTGGGTCTTTCTGACCATCGGCATCGCACTGGGGTCTTGGTGGGCCTATTACGAGCTTGGCTGGGGCGGCTTCTGGTTCTGGGACCCGGTGGAAAACGCCAGTTTCATGCCTTGGCTGATCGCCGCTGCGTTGCTGCATTCCTCTATCGTCGTCGAAAAGCGCGAGGTTCTGAAAAGCTGGACCATCCTGCTGGCGATCATGGCCTTTGGATTTTCGTTGATCGGCACCTTCATCGTCCGCTCTGGCGTCATCACCTCGGTCCACAGTTTTGCCAGCGATCCCAAGCGTGGTGTGTTCATTCTGGCGATCCTGGCCTTTTTTGTGGGCGGCGCGCTGCTGCTTTACACTTTCCGCGCCACCTCGATGCAGGCGCGGGGCGCTTTCGCGCCGGTCTCTCGCGAGGGGGCATTGGTACTTAACAATATCCTTCTGGCGGTTTCGACCTTTGTGGTCTTCATCGGCACGGTCTGGCCGCTGGTGGCTGAGATGCTGTGGGACCGCAGGCTGTCGGTGGGTGCACCGTTTTTTGAGCAGGCATTCACGCCCTTCATGGTGGCGCTGGCCATCGTTCTGCCAGTTGGCGCGATCCTGCCGTGGAAGCGGGGCAAGCTGAAACGTGCGCTTTATCCGTTGCGCGGCGCGTTGGTCTTTGCGTTGGCGGTGATGGCGCTGGTCTTTGCCATCTCGACCGGCCATTCCGCACTGGCCGTGATCGGTGCGGGCCTTGGGGCATGGCTGGTCGCGGGTGCGGCCGTGGACCTGTGGCTGCGCACCGGTAATTCCGGCCTGTCGCGCCTGCGCAGGCTGCCCCGTGCCGATTGGGGCAAGGCCGTGGCGCATGCCGGGCTGGGCGTCACCTTCATCGGCATCAGCCTGTTGATGGCGTGGCAGGCCGAGGATATCCGCGTGGCCAGGATCGGCGAGACCTTCTCGGTCGCCGGTTATGACATCACCCTGCAAAGCGTCGAAGAGCGTCCCGGCCCGAACTATAACTCGATCATCGCCGCGATGACTGTCAGCCGTGACGGGCGGCAGGTCGCGCTGTTGCATCCCGAAAAGCGGGTCTATCCGGTGCAAGCCATGCCCACGACCGAGGCGGCGATCCAGAGCGGTCTGTTCCGCGACCTCTATCTGGTGATCGGGGATGAGCAGCAGGATGGCGGCTGGGCAGTGCGCAGCTATATCAAGCCTTTCGCCCTCTGGATCTGGTTGGGCTGTGGGCTGATGGCGCTTGGCGGGTGCATCAGCCTGTCGGACCGGCGCTATCGCGTCGCTGCTGGGGCGCGTCAAGCTCGTGTCGCACCCCAACCGGCGGAGTAACCCATGCGCGCACTGATCTTTTGCCTGTCGCTGCTGTTCGCGCTTCCCGCTTTCGCGGTCCAGCCTGATGAGGTGCTGGCGGACCCGGTGATGGAGGCCCGCGCACGCGAGATCTCCAAGACCCTGCGCTGCCCGATCTGTCAGGGCGAAACCATCGATGAATCGAATGCCGCGATCAGCCGTGATCTGCGGCTTTACCTGCGCGAGCGTCTGGTGGCGGGCGACAGCGATGCTGAGGCAGTGGCGGCCATAGCCGACCGTTTCGGTGAATATGTGCTGTTCGAGCCACCGGCGCGCGGGGTGAACTGGCTGCTTTATCTGGCCGGGCCGATCATGGCGCTGTTCGCGTTGTTTCTGGGCTGGCGCTTTATCCGCTCGCGCGGTCTGGCCGAGGAAGGGCCTGCGAAGCTTAGCGATGAGGAAAAGGCCCGGCTGGAAAAGATCCTGCGCGATTGACGCTGGGTCGGGGCTTTCCTGTTCCGCAGTGCCTCGGCAAGATGGCCGAAAGCAGGGAAGGGGCAGGGATGAGCTTTCAGACGATCGAATTCACCCATCAGGACGGTATCGCAAGGCTGGCGCTGAATCGGCCTGACGTGGTGAACGCGCTTAATCGCACCATGCGGGCCGAGATCGTCGCGGCGCTGGTCAACCTGCCGCAGGACACGCGCTGCGTGGTGATGACCGGGAACGGACGAGGCTTTTGCTCGGGCCAGGACCTGACAGATGCCACTGGTGGACTGGATGTCGAAACCATCCTGCGCGAGGAATATGAGCCTATGCTGGCCGCCATCAGCGATGCGCCGGTGCCGGTGATTGCCGCCGTGAACGGCATTGCTGCGGGGGCAGGGGCCAATCTGGCGCTGGCCGCCGATGTCGTCATCGCCACCGAAAGCGCCAGTTTCGTTCAGGCTTTCAGCCGGATCGGGTTGATCCCGGATGCTGGCGGCACCTTTATCGTGCCACGTTCGGTCGGTGTGCCGCGCTCCATAGGAATGATGCTGTTCGCCGACCGGATCCCGGCGGCCAAAGCCGCGGAATGGGGGCTGATCTGGGAGGCAGTGCCGGACGCCGAGTTCGAAACGGTGATCGCCACGCGTGCGCAGACGTTGGCCCAAGGCCCGACCGCGGCCTTTCTGGCGATCCGGCAGGCGCTGCGTGCCTCGGGCAGCAATGACATGGTCGGGCAACTGCGGCTGGAGGCCAAGCTGCAAGGCGACATGGCCCGGACAGCGGATTTCCGCGAGGGCGTGGCGGCCTTTCTGGAAAAGCGCGCGCCCCAATTCAAGGGCCGCTGATCTGAGCTAATGCCTTTTGGCAATTCGTCGAATTTCAGAGGTGCTGTCGCTACACATTACCGGCAAAGCCGGAGTCCGCTTTTGTTGGGAATGTTTTAGCCGATACGCAGAAAGCGCGGTGACATCCGTCGGTTGTCGAAGAAGGGCACCGTGGGTTGCAGGGCAAGCGGCCTGTTGCCGACCATGGCCAGCAAGGCCGCGACCTCGGCCAGCACCACCTCGGTGATGAAGGGCAGGTCCAGCGCCCGGGCTTGGGGCAGGGGCACCCAATGCAGGTGCGAAAGCTCGTCGCAGGCGGCGCTGAAATCGTTACGGTCGCCATGCAGGCGTTCGGCGTCCAACAGCAGAAAACGGGCGTCGAACCGGCGTGTGCGGCCGGGCGGAGTGATGGCACGGAACAAATAGATCAGCGCCGAAGGATCCGGCGCCAGCCCGGCGCCGGCGTAATGGTCCCATCCCTCGGGGGCGGAGCCGGGCCGGCCGGTCAGCAGACCGGTTTCCTCGGCCAGTTCACGCAGCCCTGCGGCAGCCAGCGCCTGTGGCGTTACCTGTGACCCCTCGCGCGGCTCGGCTGCCAGCAGGGACGAGGTGCGCGGCGGCAGGTCCCCGTCCAGCCGTGCCTGCGCATCGGCGGCATCCACTGCGCCACCGGGAAAGACATATTTCGAGGGCATGAACGCTGCTGAAGCGCCCCTTTGCCCCATCAGTACCGATGGCCCGCCTTGGGCATTGCGGTCCAGAACGATGACGGTGGCCGCATCGCGGATCGGTTGATCGGCAGAGTTGGGGTTCTCGGGGGTGCTTCCGGCTGCGATATTCACGATGCGGCGGCCTCGATTGCGGCAGGCTCGTGTGCGCTCGGCTCGACGCCGAACCCATGCATCCGGCGCGCCCATTGAAAGCCGATCAGCCCACCCTTGATGACGGGCAGCAGCAACAGCGACAGCACGATCGCACCGATGCTGAAGCCGATCAGCATGGCCATGGCCGAAGGGCGATACATCATGAAGATCGCCAGCAGCAGCGGCGCACCCAGATGCGAGACCACCAGGATGGTCAGGTAGGCCGGACCGTCATCGGCCCGCTGATGATGCAACTCTTCTCCGCAATGCGGACACGTAGGCCGGACCGACAGATAACCCCGAAACAGCCGTCCTTGCCCGCAAGAGGGGCAGCGGCCCAAGGCACCGCGCAGCATGGCGGGCTTGATCGCACGCTCGGACGAGGCCCTTTCGGAATGGGCATGAGACATTGACGCGTTCCTTTCCTGTGCCGCTTATATTTAGGACAGGTGGTCCACAAATGAAAGCCGGGCTTAAGTCCGGGACTGCCGCGACAAAGAGACGCAGCGGCAATTTATGCCGCAATTTCCTGCGGGGCCATGACGATCCGGTTGCGGCCCGAAGATTTGGCCCACAGAAGCGCCCGATCGGCGCTGGCCAGCAGTGCCTTGGGGTCCAGTGGCGAAAGGTGCGGCCCGCCATGGCCCATTGCGATCCCGACCGAAATGGTGACGTCCAGCGCGGCAGCCGTGCACCCAAGTGGCAAGGGGATCGGTTCAGACATCACCGCCCGCCGCAGATCCTCGGCCACGCGGCGGGCGGTGGTGGCCGGACAATCGGGCAATACAGCCAGAAACTCCTCGCCTCCGATGCGGGCAAGCAGGGCGTCCTCGGGCAGGGTGGCGGCGAGGCGGGCGGCAATCTCGGTCAGAACGGCGTCGCCGGCGGGATGGCCGTGGAGGTCGTTCACCAGCTTGAAACGGTCTAGATCCAACAGCATGACGGCCAGATCGCTTGGGTGTTCCTGCGCATTGGCGGCGAGTCCGGCAAGTCGCGGCAGGGCAAAGCGGCGATTGTGCAAGCCGGTCAGCGGGTCGATCATTGCCCAACGCATGTTGCGCTGGGTTTCCTGGCGCAGACGGTCGGCCTCCTGCTTGCGGACCAGTTGGGCTTGCAGGCGCATCGCGGCTTCGGTCGCGGCCTCGGGCCCGGCCAGATCCCATGGCAGCACGTCCCCCGCGCCAAGATCAAGCGCCACCGGCATCATGTCCAGCCGCTCGGGGCGCAGGGCGATGACGATAGCCGCCTCGCGCGAATGGGGACGGGCGCGCAATTCGGACAGCAGACGCAGACCGTCGCCCCGTTGCTGGATATCGGCGGCAATCAGATAAAGATCGGCCACCCGGTTCGAGGCGGCCTCGACCAAGGCTTGTTCGGGCTCACGGACCAACATCGTGAAATCCACCCGGCCCCGCAAGGCATGCCGCCAGCCCAGTGCGGTGGCGGGTTGATCGGCGACAAAGACCACCCGAGGGCGGCTGTCAGGGACAAAACCGGCCGCTGCTTCGGCCATGCCGGGTACGGGATGGTCCAGCGCGCCGATCTCGCGTCGCATGAGCCCGCGAATTCGGGCGAGCAGCGTCAACTCGTCGCTTGCGGCGTCGATTAGCGCCGTCGCCCCTGCCCGCAGTGCTGCGATGCGATTGCTGCCACTGGCCTGCACCAACACCGGCACATCGGTCGCGCAGGGCAGCGCCCGTAGCGCGGTGCACAGGGCGGGACCGTCCATGTCTGGCAAGCTGGCCCCGATCAACACGATCTGTGGGTGGATGAGCTGCGCCATACGCAGTGCTTCGGCCCCCGAGGTGGCAGTGGCGACCTCGTAGCAGGCCGAGGCCAGTCGCACCTTCATGGTGATGCGATTTGTCGGTAATCCGTCTACAACAAGAATGCGCCCTGCCATGGTCACGCTTGCTTTACACCCCAGGCCCAAAGCCGCATCTTGCGCGAGAATAGTTAACAAAACCTTTCCGGACCCGACGAATCTCGTCCCGGTCTTCCTGAAAGCGAGCATGGAATGACACAGAACGAAGCACGCGATATAGCGGATGCGGGCTTTGCCCATATTGCCGCAGATCCACAGTTGGTGGGGGCGCTGCTTGCGCAATCTGGTTGCGACGTGGCCGGACTGCGCGCCATGGCGGCGCAGCCCGAATTTCCGGTTTTCGTGCTGGACTTCCTGTTGGAACAAGACCAGCGGGTGCTGGATTTCGCCGGCTCGCTGCGTATTGCCCCGCAGCGGGTGCAGATGGCCCGCGCCGTGCTGGGCGGGGGCGACCCCTGGTAAGGGCCGCCGCATCGTTCAGGCCACTTCGGCAAAAACCTTGTCGAGCGCCTTTTCCAGCTTTTCAAACATCTCGTCCATTTGCGCTTCGGTCAGGATGAAGGGCGGGCAAAGCACGATGGACTGACCAAGCGGCCGGCAGATCAGCCCCAGATCGGTGCAGGTGTTGGCGATGCGTTCGCTGACCGAAAGCGTGCCGTCGAAAGGGGTTTTCGTCGGCTTGTCCTTGACCGCCTCAAGCGCCCACATGAAGCCGATGCCGCGATATTCGCCGATGTTGGGCCGGTCGGACAGACGCTTGAGGCCCTCTTCGAAGCGAGGCGCAAGGCGGCGGACGTTTTCGGCCAGCCCTTCGTTCATCACCACGTCGATGGCCTTCAGCGCGATGGCGCAGCCGACAGGATGACCCGAGGCGGTAAAGCCATGTGGGAATTCCTCGATCGCCTCGACCGCGTCCTGAACGCGTTTGGCCAGATCCTCGCCCAGAATGACCGCACCCATCGGAAAGAAGCCGGCCGTCAGGTTCTTTGACGAAATGATCGCATCGGGCGTGAAATCATAGGTCAGGCAGCCCCAGGTATTGCCGGTGCGCCCGAAACCGCAGATCACCTCGTCCGAGATCACCGGGATGTCGTGCTTGCGCAGGATCGGCAGCATGGCCTGGAAATAGCCTTTGGCCGGCGGGATCACCCCGCCCGCGCCCATGACGGGTTCGGCAAAGAAGCCGGCGATGGTGTCGGCGCCCTCGCGTTCGATGGTGTCCTCAAGCTCTTTGGCCAGCCGGGCGACGAATTGTTCTTCGGTCTCGCCGTCCTCGCCAAAGCGCCAGTAATGCGGGCAGGTCAGGTGAATAAATCCGGGCAGCGGCAAGCCGAAGACCGAGTTATAGGGCTTGCCGGTCATCGAGGCCGAAACGGCGGTCACGCCATGATAGGCGTTCCAGCGCGTCAGGATCTTGCGTTTTTGTGGTTTTCCCTCGGCCGCATGCATGAACCACAGCATCTTGACCATGGTGTCGTTCGCCTCGGAGCCCGAGTTGGTGTAGAACACCTTGCCCGAGGAGAAGGGCGACACCTCGACCAGCTTTTCCGACAGCATCACCGTCTGGTCGGACATGCGGCCGAAAAAGGCGTGATAGCCGGGAAAGCGTTCGTATTGCGCCTTGGCCGCGTCGATCAGCCCGCGATGGTCGAAACCTGCGACCATGTTCCACAAGCCGGAATTGGCGTCCAGATAGCGGCGGCCATGCACATCGACGATATAGGGCCCTTCGCCATGGGTCACGACGACCGTGCCCCGCTGATGGACCGAGGGCATGTCGGTGAAACCATAAAGCGAAAAGGTTTCGGCCCGGGCTTCCCAGCTTTGCGGTTGGTTCATGTCGTAAGCCTCCATCTGTGCTTTACATGCAGGCTATCCGGGCGTCCCGGCCGGTTCAATGGGCGGCGCTGCGGCTTTGGCCAAGTGCCCGACGGCAGGGCGGCGTATTGGCGAATTGCCAAAGACGGCGGTTGAAATGCCGCTTGGGTCATGCAGCCACCGAGCGGTGAAGCAGTCGATGGGGCAGAATGCCCCGTGTGCGGCAACGGCGAGAAAATCAGCCCTGCTTCCAGCGTGCCTCGAGCTTTTCGATCGCGGCGATGCGTGCGGCGGCCGGCGGATGCGACAACAGCCAGGCGGGTGCGCCGGGCCCGCCGCCTCCGCCCGCCAGCCGGTCGAGCTTGCGAAACAGGCTTTTCTGCGGCTCGGTGCCGAGACCCGCCTTGACCATCAGCGCGCTGGCGAAAGCGTCGGCCTCGAACTCGTCCTGGCGCGACAGCCGGGCGGCGATAGTGCTGGCGACCAGATTGCCGACCCAGACGCCGATGCCGGGAATGAACCGGCCCAGCACGCCGGCCAACACCATCCGCACCACGTTCTGGCCGGCGAAATCGACCATGCGGCGGCGGGTGTGGCCATGGGCGACGTGGCCCAGCTCATGCGCGATGACCGACGCCAGTTCGGCCTCGGTCACATCGCCGTGGTCCAGCCGGTCCAGAAAGCCGCGGGTCAGAAATATGCGGCCATCTGGCGCGGCCAAACCGTTCACAAAGCCGACCTCGTAGACATGCGCCTGCACGCGGGGCAGGTCCATGGCGCGGCCCAGCCGTTCAAGCATGGGCACCAGCCGGGGGTGGCGCAGGGGCGTGGACTTGGCGTTCAATTCGGCCTTGAGCCGCCATGCGGAAAAGAACCACATTGCGGTGGCGTAAAGCAGGATCAGCAGGATCGGCGTGAGCTTCAGCATAAGCCGAATATGGGTGCGGCGCGCCCGTCAGCCAAGGAGGCGCATGGCCTGCGTCAGCCCTTCCAGCGTCAGGGGCTGCATCCGGTCCTCGAAAATATCGCCGATCATGCCGATCGAGCGGGTATAGCCCCAATGCTCGCGTGGGACCGGGTTCAGCCAGACATGGTCGGGCCAGGTCTCGCGCAGCCTGTTCAGCCAGGTTTCGCCCGATTCGGGATTCCAATGCTCATTGGCGCCGCCGGGTATGGCGATCTCGTAGGGCGACATCGACGCATCGCCGACAAAGATCGCCTTATAGTCGCGACCAAAGCGATTGATGACGTCCCATGTCGGGGTGGTCTCGGTCCAGCGGCGGTGGTTGTCCTTCCACAAAGCCTCATAGACGCAGTTGTGGAAATAGAAATGCTCCAGATGCTTGAACTCGGCCCGGGTGGCCGAGAACAGCTCATCCACCAGACGCGAGTGGTCGTCCATCGAGCCCCCCGCATCAAGAAACAGCAGCACCTTGACCGCGTTATGCCGTTCGGGCCGGGTCTGCACGTCGATATAGCCGTGCTCGGCGCTGGCGCGGATCGTGCCGGGCAGGTCCAGTTCTTCCAGCGCGCCGTGACGGGCCCATTGCCGCAGCCGCTTTAGCGCCACCTTGATGTTGCGGGTGCCCAATTCCACCGAATCGTCGAAATCGCGGAACTCGCGTTTGTCCCAGACCTTGACCGCGCGGCGATGGCGGCTTTCGTGCTGGCCGATGCGTACGCCCTCGGGGTTGTAGCCATAGGCGCCAAAGGGCGAGGTGCCCACCGTGCCGATCCATTTATTGCCGCCCTGATGGCGGTCGCGCTGCTCGGCCAGCCGCTCGCGCAGGCGTTTCATCAGCTCTTCAAAGGATCCCGCGCCCTGAATGGCGGCGCGTTCCTCGGGGGTCAGCAGTTTCTCGGCCAGCTTTTCCAGCCATTCCTGCGGGATCGAGACCTCGTTGACCAGCGTCTCGACCGGGATCTGGTCCAGACCCGAGAACGCCTCGGCAAAGGCGCGGTCGAATCGGTCGATATGTGCCTCATTCTTGACCAGCGTGGCACGGGCGAGGTGATAGAAACCCTCGGGCGACCAGTCCGACAGCCCGGCCTGCAACCCCGCCAGAAGGTCCAGATATTCCCGCAGGCTGGCCGGCACCCCATGCCTGCGCAGACTGTCGAGGAACGGCCGGAACATCAGCCCATCCGGCTGATGAATATGGTCAAGAATATCCCAAGCACAGTCAGCGCCAGGGCATGGGCGGCGGCATATTGCAACTGGTCGGCGCGGTTGCCGCCAGCTTTCGCGGCGCGCATCCAGCCGATCACTGCGCCGAGAATGAATGCGGCGATTACGATCATGGGCAGGGCATAGCCCGCACCCGCGCCCCTGTCGAGGGGCACGCCCCCTTGAACGCCCGCCGGGCGCAGGTTACTTTCAGACCAACTTGTTATCGGAGGGCGTGACCATGACGCCCAGGCGTCCTGCGGGTGCGGACGCGTTCCCGAAAAAAACGGTCGAGCCTTTCGCCACCCGCCCGGCCGAGGACGGGCCGCTCTATGCGGCTTTGGATCTTGGCACGAACAGCTGCCGGATGCTGATTGCCCGACCCACGGGTAGCCAGTTTCAGGTGGTCGACAGTTTCTCGAAGCCTGTCCAGCTTGGGCACGGCCTCGAGGCATCAGGCAGGCTGTCGCGTCCCTCGATGGCGCGGACGGTGCATGCCTTGCAGGTGTGCCGGCGCAAGCTGGAGGCGCATAAGGTCGTGCATATGCGCCTTGTCGCTACCGAAGCCTGCCGGCGCGCCCGAAACAGCCGCGATTTCCTGCGCATGATTCGGCGGGAAACCGGCCTGCCGGTCGAAATCATCGACGCCGAGGAAGAGGCGCGACTTGCCGTGATCTCTTGCGCGCCGCTGGTCAGCCAGAGAACCGAGCAACTGCTGGTCGTCGATATCGGCGGCGGTTCCACCGAGCTTGTCTGGGTAGATCTGGAGGATGTGGAGCCGAAAGAGCGGCCCCGGGCGATCATGCGGCTGGGCGACGGTTTCCGCGACCTGCGGCCCGGTGGCGCCCGTGTGGTGGACTGGATCAGCGTGCCCCTGGGGGTCGCCACGCTGCGCGATCAGTTCGAGGATGTCGAGGACGATCAGGGCCGTTTCGCCCTGATGTCCTGGCATTTCGAAGAGATGCTGGCAGGTTTCGCCCCCTACGCGCTGGCCCAGACCATGGCCGAGGGGTTCCAGATCATCGGCACATCGGGCACGGTGACGACGGTTGCCGCCAGCCATTTGGGGCTGCGCCGCTATGACCGGACCAAGGTGGACGGATTGATCATGACCACGGCCCAGATCGACCGGGTGATCCGCGATTACCTGGCCCTGGGCCCCGAGGGGCGCCGCATCGATCCCCGCATCGGGCGCGAGCGGCATGCGCTGATCATGTCCGGCGCGGCGATCTTGCAGACGTTGATGCGGGTCTGGCCGACGACTCGGCTGTCGGTCGCCGATCGTGGCCTGCGGGAAGGGCTGCTTTACGCGCAGATGGTCAAGGATGGGGTGCTGGCCCCGGATGGAATGAACGGGGTGGCATAAGATGAGCGAAGACAAGAAACCGGGTTCTGGGCGCAACAGCTCGGGCCGCGGGCAGCGTGAATTGCGGGTGCGGGTCAAGTCCGCCAAGGGCCGCAAGCTGTCCAGCACGTTGTGGCTGGAGCGGCAGTTGAACGACCCTTATGTCGTGCGGGCCAAGCGCGAGGGGTATCGCGGCCGAGCCGCCTATAAGATCGTCGAACTGGACGACAAGTATCGCTTTCTCGTGCCGGGGGCACGGGTGGTCGATCTGGGTTGCGCGCCCGGTGGCTGGTGTCAGGTCGCCGTGGCGCGGGTGAATGCGCTTGGTGAGAAATCCGGCAAGAAGGTCGGTCGCGTTCTGGGCGTCGATCTGCAAGAGGTCGATCCGATCGCCGGGGCCGAGATCCACCAGTTGGATTTCCTGGCCGATGGCGCGGACGATCAGGTCAAGGAATGGCTGGGCGGTCGCGCCGACGTGGTGATGTCGGACATGGCCGCAGCCTCGTCCGGGCACAAGGGCACCGATCACTTGCGCATCGTGGCGCTGGTCGAGGCTGCCGCGCAGTTTGCCTTTGACGTGTTGGAGCCGGGCGGCACTTTTGTCGCCAAGGTCCTGGCGGGCGGGGCGGAAAGCCAGATGCAAGCCATGCTCAAGCGCAATTTCACCAAGGTGGCAAATGTAAAGCCACCGGCAAGCCGTTCGGATTCTTCCGAAAAATTCGTGGTGGCGCAGGGTTTCCGGGGTCGGGATGATGAGCGGGAAGCGAAAAACGACGATCACGACAGCGGGGAAGACGATCAGGACTGAAGTGCCGAGGTCGCAGGCGCGGTTTCAGCATCTCGCTGCAGGCCGCGCACTTGGGCTGGTTTGATGCACAGGGCGAGGATGGACCGAAGATCGACAATGAGGGATGACCTGTCCGGACAAGAGATCACGGGCAGTCACATAACTTTCTAACCTTCGCACCCTTTGCCGCTGTCGAGACGCAAGCAGATAAAGGCCGTGAACGGGTCGGTCGTTTGATACCACGCATTGCCCCGATCCCTGCACATGGCGGATTGAACTCAGTCGTGGTGTTCGTCCATTGCTCACGGACCTGTAGCGGGCTTTATTCCCAACCCGGCCCAAAATCGGCTCAGCAGATCCCGGGCTGCGGCTTGCTGCCGTCCTGTCGGGTCAAGGCGCGATAGGCCTCGGGTGAACGGCCGGTCGCAGCCAGGAAGGCGCGTATGAAATGGCCCAGTCCGGTATAGCCCAGCATCTCTGCGATCTCGGCTACCGGTTGGTTTCCATCGCGCAAGGCGCTGGTCGCGCGTTCCAACCGCAGTTCATAAAGCAACTCCAATGCGCTGCGTCCCCGGCTTCGGCGGCAGGCATGGTCGAGTTGGGCCAAAGAATAGCCAAGCCGCCGCGCCATTTCGGCAATGGTCTGGTTGGAGTGCAGTTCGGATCGCGCCAGTTGCACAAAGCGTTCGGTCAATGTCCGCGCCTCGGTAAGGCCCCCAGCGGGTGGGCCGGGCCGGGCCGCTCGGTCGTCTAGCCGCGACAGCATGGCCACGATTTCCCCCAGCAGGCCGGTGATCGTGGTATTTTCCGCGTCCGGCAAGCTTAGCGCATACATGATCGGATCAAGCAAACTCGCATCCTGGGTCCCCGGAATGCCATGGCGGAAACCCGGAGGCGGCGGCTGTTCCGTGCATAAGCCGGTCGGAACCAACAGCGCCATTCCCCGCACATCGGGCGAGGGTTTCAAAGAAAATGCCGTGCCTGCCGGAATAAAGGCGATATGCCCGGCCAGCAGCGTGTGGCTGTGGCGGCGGAATACGATCGTAACCATGCCGCCGGTCGGACGCAGCAGCACATGATCGCCCCGCACCCGCGGAATGGGTGGCGTGGTCTGGCCTTGCGCCGGACTTCCCCAGCGAAAGCCAGCAAGCGGGATCAGCCGCACCCCCTCGGCCAGTCGCTGACCGGGAATCTGCAGGGCCATGGGGTCGTGTGCCGGTTTGTCTGGCGGGACGATCACGATCGGAGCCAACACCTGCGGCCGGCGTGGGGCGGGTTCGGGCGGTGGTGGGGGTGCCGGTAACCGGGGATCGGCTGCCGCAGGTTCAAGGATGGTTCCGGTGGTGACGCCGGCTGTGGGAAACCGGGGTGTCACGGAATCGAGCGATGTGAAGGCCCAGCAAACTTCATTCATCAGGCGCGACTTTCAACGAATCCATGGCGCGGATATATCCTTATGACTCGAATATAATAAGGAATTACTCCCCTAATCGTTGTCAAAAGGTTAATATATTTCCCGGGCGCGACGAATTCGCGCAAATCAGTCGCTGATTTCAATCCTGCGCCAATCGCGCATGCGCCCTCGAAAGAACGTCCGCTGCGCCTTTGCGTACTGCCGAGTAGCGATAATCGCACGTCCAATAGCCTCATCCAGATCGATATGGCCTTGCAAATGCGCGACCAATTCCGGCGCGCTAATAGCTTTGGCCCAAAGCGCATCGGGGTTCCAGATCGGCAATATGGCGCGCACCTCGTCCAGCGCGCCTTGCCTCAGCATCAGGTGAAAACGGCGGGCAATACGTTCGGCCAGCCAGTCGCGATCCGGGTCCAGCACCAGCAGATGCGCTGCGCCGGGGTCGATCAGCGGCGGCGGCGTTTCCGCTTGCCATGCGGCGATGCCGCGCCCCGTGGTGCTTAGCACCTCCCAGGCGCGTTGGACGCGGACGGGGTTTTGCAGATCGATGCGCGTGCGGGTGGACAAATCCAGCGCCTCGATCATCTGCTCCAACCCGCCGGGTTCGCGGCTTAGCCGGTCGCCCTCGGCCCGGATTTCGGGCGGGGTGGGGGGAATCACCGCCAGCCCGCGACTAAGCGCGTTAAGATAAAGCCCGGTGCCGCCGACCACAATCAGCCGCCCGCCCCCTGAATCCGTGACCATATCCTTCAGCGCCGCCACCTCGGCCAGCCATGCGCCGACCGAATAGGCCCGGCCCGGGGCGACATGACCGTACAGCGCATGGGGGGCGCGGTCCTCGTCCCCGGCCGGGGGGCGGGCGGTCAGCACGCGCCAGCAGGACCAGACCTGCAAGGCATCGGCATTGACGATGGTGCCGCCCTGCCGTTCGGCGATCTCCAGCGCCAGCGCGGATTTGCCGCTGGCCGTCGGTCCGGCGATCAGCACATGGCGGTCCGGATGCAGTTCGTTCACGATAGGGTGACGCGGGGTCATTTCAGCTCGGGTCGGCAACGGTTGAACATGGGGCCTGTTTGCGACATTTTGCCCGGCAATGAAACAGCCGCAAAAAGGTGAACCCATGTCGGACAGCGCATCCAAGACACCCGGAAGCTATTCGCGCGTTATGCTGAAGATTTCGGGCGAGGCGCTCATGGGGGACCAAGGCTATGGCCTGCACCCGCCGACGGTCGCCCGTATCGCGCAAGAGGTCAAATCCGTCCATGACATGGGCGTCGAGATCTGCATGGTCATCGGCGGCGGCAATATCTTTCGCGGCCTGCAAGGCAGCGCGCAGGGTATGGAGCGGGCGACCGCCGACTATATGGGGATGCTGGCCACGGTGATGAACGCGCTGGCCATGCAGGCGGCGATGGAGGCGCTGAAGATCCATACCCGCGTCATCTCGGCCATTCGCATGGATGAGGTGGCCGAGCCCTATATTCGCCGGCGCGCCGTTCGTCATCTGGAAAAGAAGCGCGTCTGCATCTTTGCCGCAGGCACCGGCAACCCCTATTTCACCACCGACACCGCTGCCACGCTGCGCGCCAACGAAATGAATTGCGAGGCGATCTTCAAGGGCACCAAGGTCGATGGCGTCTATGACAAGGACCCCAAGAAATTTGCGGATGCAAAGCGCTACGACAATGTCAGCTATGACGAAGTGCTGCAAAAGCACCTTGGGGTGATGGATGCGTCGGCCATCGCGCTTGCGCGTGACAACGACCTGCCGATCATCGTTTTTTCGCTGGACGAACCGGGCGGTTTCCGCGGAATTCTGGCCGGCACCGGCACATATACGCGCGTGCACTGCTGAAAACGCCGTATAGGCTTTGCCATGCGGGCATGGCTCGGCTAAAAGCGCTGAAAATCACAGCACAGAGGCCATGACCGAGCATGTCCGACGAAAACGAGATCGACACCGACGACCTGGAACGCCGCATGAAGGGCGCGATGGAATCCCTGCGCCATGAATTCGCTTCGCTTCGTACCGGCCGCGCTTCGGCCAGCATGGTCGAACCGATCATGGTCGATGCCTATGGATCGCCCACGCCGATTAACCAGATCGGCACGGTTAACGTGCCCGAGCCGCGCATGGTCACCATCAACATCTGGGACAAGGGGCTGGTCGGCAAGGCCGAGAAGGCGATCCGCGAATCAGGTCTGGGCATCAATCCGCAACTCAACGGCACCATCATCATGCTGCCCATCCCCGAGTTGAACGAGGAACGCCGCCGCGAGCTTACCCGTGTCGCCGCGCAATATGCCGAACATGCCCGCGTCGCCATCCGCAACGTGCGCCGCGACGGCATGGACCAGATCAAGAAGGCGAAATCCTCGGGCATGTCCGAAGACGACCAGAAGTTCTGGGAAAGCGCGGTGCAGGAACTGACCGACAAGATGATCGCGGCGGTCGATCAGGTGCTTGAAGGCAAGCAAGCCGAAATCATGCAGGTCTGACGCATGGCCGAGAGCGCAGCCAGCCTGTCGAAATCCGGCGAAGGGGACCAGCGGCCCCGTCATGTCGCCATCATCATGGATGGCAACGGTCGCTGGGCCAAGAACCGGGGCTGGCCGCGACTGGTCGGGCATCGGCGCGGGGCCGAGCGCGTCAAGCAGATCGTGCGCGCTTGTCCTGATCTGGGGGTGAACTGGCTGACGGTCTATGCTTTTTCGACCGAGAACTGGAAACGCTCGACCGAAGAGGTGCTGGGGCTGATGGCCATCTTTGCCCGCTATATCGAGCGCGAGGCCGAAGGGCTTTCCGCCGAGGGCGTGCGCATGCGCTTTATCGGTGGGCGTGAGCGGCTGGAGCCCAAGCTGCAACGCCTGATGGCCGGGATCGAGGCGCGCACTGCCTGCAATACCCGGCTGAACCTGACCGTCGCGATCAACTACGGGGGCAGGGACGAATTGACCCGCGCCGCCAACCGGCTGGCTTCCCGCATCGCGCGGGGCGAGGTCGTCGAGCCTACCGAGGCCGATCTGGCCGATTGTCTGGACACCGCCGGCCAGCCCGATCCGGATCTGGTGATCCGCACCAGCGGAGAGACCCGGACTTCGAATTTTCTGCCCTTTCAGGCGGCCTATTCGGAATATGAATTCACCTCGACCCTGTGGCCGGATTTCACGCCGGCGCATCTGGCCGAGATTCTCGACCGCTACGGGCTGCGCGACCGGCGCTTTGGCGGCGCATGAGCGGGGACAGGCCACAGCAGGGCCGGTTGCGGGGCGCCCTGCAACGCGGACGCGACAACTGGGCCGATCTTTGGCCGCGCGTGCTGTCGGGTGTGGTTCTGGCGATTCTGGGGCTGCTGCTGCTGATTTCCTCGGGTCTTTGGATCCGGTTCGGGGTCTCGATCGTGGTGGGGCTGTTGATGTGGGAACTGGCGCGGTTGACCGGCTGGCGTCATCCCGAATTCCACAGCCCGCGCCATCCGGTGCTGATCGGCATCCTGTCGGGGCTGGTGATGCTGGCGATGCTGGTTCTGCCCGGCGACTGGCCGATGGCGCTGGTTCTGGTGCCGATGATCGCCGGATGGCATGGCACGCATGAACATGAACGTCCGGCCTATCTGCTGTTCACCCTTGCGATTTTCGGGGCGGGCTATGCGCTGGTGGTCGTGCGCGAGGTCATGGGCCTGCCCACGCTTGTCTGGATCGTCGCCACCGTAGTGTTGTCCGATGTTCTGGGCTATTTCATCGGCCGCAAGCTTGGTGGCCCACGCTTTTGGCCCGCAATCAGCCCCAAGAAAACCTGGAGCGGCACCATCGCCGGTTGGGCAGGCGCGCTGGCGCTGGCGCTGGTTCTGGTGCTGGCGGGGCAGGCGCCGTGGCCGGTGCTGGTGCTTGGTCCACTGGTGGCGCTGGCCGGGCAGTTCGGCGATATCGCGGAAAGCTGGCTCAAGCGCCGGGTCGGGGTCAAGGACAGCTCTCAGTTGATCCCGGGTCATGGCGGCGTCATGGACCGGTTCGACGCCATGTCGGGTGCGCTGCTGGTGGCGCTGGTGTTGTTGATTGGCAATCTTTTACCCGTGATCGGAGGCTGAAAAGATGCGCAGCATATCTGTGCTGGGCGCGACCGGATCGGTCGGTGAAAGCGCATTCGATCTGTTGATGCGGGCCGGTGGGCCTGACAGCTACCGCACCATTGCCCTGACCGGCGGCGCCAATGTCCGACGCCTTGCCGAAATGGCGCGGGCGCTGCGGGCTGAAATCGCCGTCACCGCATGGCCCGAACGACTGGAGGAACTGCGTGCCGCGCTGGCAGGCAGCGGCGTCGAGGCGGCGGCAGGGTCTGACGCCATCATCGAGGCTGCGGCTCGTCCGGCCGACTGGACGCTTTCGGCGATCATCGGTGCCGCGGGTCTGGCACCGGGACTTGCGGTGCTGGATCGCGGCGGCACGCTGGCGCTGGCCAATAAGGAAACCCTTGTCGCCGCGGGACCTTTGGTCATGGCCCGCGCGCAGGCGCGTGGTGCGCGCATCTTGCCTGTGGATTCGGAGCATTCTGCCATATTTCAGGCTCTTAATGGCGAAAATATAGAATCTGTCGAACATGTGACGATCACCGCCTCGGGTGGAGCGTTTCGCGATTGGCCGTTGGAGCGGCTGGCGCGGGCGACAGTGGCGGAGGCAAGCTGCCATCCCAACTGGTCCATGGGGCAGCGCATCACCATCGACAGCGCCAGTATGTTCAACAAGGCGCTGGAAGTCATTGAGGCGCATGAGTTCTTTGGACTTGGTGTCGAGCGGTTGCGAGTGCTGGTGCATCCACAGTCGATCATTCATGCCATGGTCACGCATCGCGACGGCGGCTCGCTTGCGCATCTGGGTGCGCCGGATATGCGCCATGCCATCGGTTACGCGCTGAACTGGCCGGTCCGCAGCGCGCTGCCGGTGCCGGCGCTGGATCTGGCCGCACTTGGCAGCCTGACCTTTGCCGAACCCGACGAGGCACGCTGGCCCGCACTGCGGCTGGCGCGCGAGGCGATTCAGGCCGGCGGAGCGGCGGGTGCGGTTCTGAACGCCGCCAAGGAACAGGCGCTGGACGATTTCATCGCCGGGCGCATCCGTTTCATCGATATGGCGCCGGCGGTCGAACACGCGCTGGAGCTTTCCGCGCGCGAAGCCGGCTTCGCGCAGAGCCCGCGCAATCTGGATGAAGTGCTGCATTGGGGCGGTTTCGCGCGGCAGGCTGCGGCGCAATGGCAGGGGGCGGCATGAGCTTGGTTCTGGATACGCTGGGCGGGTTCATCTGGACGGCCGCCGCCTTTATCGTGGCGTTGTCGATCATCGTCACCGTGCATGAATACGGTCATTACATCATCGGCCGCCTGTCGGGCATCAAGGCCGAGTGCTTTTCGCTGGGCTTCGGGCCACGATTGGTTTCGCGACGCGACCGGCACGGCACGCTGTGGCAGGTCGCGGCGATTCCCTTGGGCGGCTATGTGCGTTTTCTGGGCGACGCCAATGCGGCAAGCGCCGGTGCCGTGCCGGTCGACCCCGTCCGGGCGCGGCAAAGCCTGAGCGGAGCCCCGCTCTGGGCGCGTTTCGCCACTGTGGCGGCGGGTCCGGTGTTCAACTTTATCCTGTCGATTCTGGTCTTTGCCGGAATGGCGATCTGGCAGGGCATGCCGGTCGATGAGGTTCAGGTGGGACGGCTGCACCCGACGCCGCCGGGCGTCGAGATGCAGTTGCAGCCCGGCGATATCGTCGTCGCGCTGGATGGGCGGCCTGTTGCGGGCTGGCCCGATCTGTCCAAGGCGGCCGAGGAGTTGCCTTCGCGCCCCAGCCATGACTGGACCGTGTTGCGCGACGGCGCGCGGATCACCGTTCCCGGTCCCGATCCGGTGCCGCCCTTGGTCACGGGTATCGCGCCGCGCAGCCCCGCGGCCTCGGCGGGGCTGAAGCCGGGCGATGTGATCCTTGCGGTCGATGGCCAGCCGGTCTCTCGCTTTGACGAATTGCGCGAGCAGGTGGCCGAGGCCGAGGGCCGTCCCGTGCTGCTCAGGGTCTGGCGCGAGGGCGAGGGGGTGGCCGACTACACCTTGGCCGCGCGCGAACAGGACCTGCCCACAGGCGACGGCTATACCCGGCGCTGGCTGATCGGGGTCACGGGCGGCGGCACCTATTTCGAACCTGCAACCCGTCCCGCCGGCGTGGGTGAGGCGCTGGGGATCGGCGTTGCCCGCACCTGGGACATCATCGCCTCGTCGGTTTCAGGGCTTTGGGCGATGATTACCGGCCAGATCGGCAGTTGTAACCTGGGCGGCGCCATCTCGATCGCCGAAACCACGGGGCAGGCGGCCTCGGCAGGGGGCGGCAACTTCATCTGGTGGATCGCGGTGTTGTCGGCGGCAATCGGCTTTCTGAACCTTTTGCCGGTGCCTGTGCTCGATGGCGGGCATCTGATGTTCTATCTCTACGAGGCGGTGGCGGGGCGCAGGCCCTCGGACCGGGTGATCGACATCCTGTCGGCGCTGGGACTGGCGGCGGTGCTGTCGCTGATGGTTCTGGGCCTCACCAATGATCTTTTCTGCCCCTGATCGGCGCTAGGCTTTTGACAGTGTAGGCCGCTTCGCTGTATCCATCGGGGCAAATATGGCGGGACCAACCCGCCGGGCAACGCATTATTCGCGAGGGGCGGCGATGACGGACAGGAAACTCGGCAAGGGCGCGCTGGCGCTGATCTCGGCGCTGGCCATGGCTGGGCCGGTCGCCATGACGGCATCCCCCGCTTGGGCCTATGTCTTCAGCAACGTGCGGATCGAGGGCAATCAGCGGATCGAGCCGCAGACGATCCTGTCCTATCTGGACGTGCCGCGCGGGCAGGATGTTTCTGCCGGGGCGCTGAACGACGCGATGCAGAGACTGCAGAATTCGGGTCTGTTCGAGACGGTCGAACTGGTGCCCTCGGGCGGGACGCTGGTGGTGCGGGTGACCGAGTTCCCCACCATCAACACCGTCGCCTTCGAAGGCAACAAGCGGGTCAAGGACGAAAACCTGGCCGGAATCGTCAAGTCGCAGTCGCGCCGGGTGTTTTCGCCCGCTCAGGCCGAAGCCGATGCCGCCGCAATCAGCCAGGTCTATGCCTCGCAAGGCCGTCTGGCCGCCCGCGTCGATCCGCGCATCATTCGTCGCGGCAACAACCAGGTCGATCTGGTTTTCGAGATCCGCGAAGGGGATTTGACGGAAATCGAGCGGATCGGTTTCGTCGGCAACCGGGCCTTTTCCGACCGCCGGCTGCGCAACGTGCTGCAAACCAAACAGGCCGGCATTCTACGGACCTTTATCAGCCGCGACACATTCTCGCCCGACCGCGTGCCGCTGGACGAAAAGCTGCTGACCGATTTCTATCGTTCGCGCGGCTATGCCGATTTCAGCGTTCGGGCGGTGGCGCCCGAACTCGCCCGGGAACGCGACGCGTTCTATATCACCTTCCAGATCCATGAAGGTCCGCGTTATACCTTTGGCAATATCAACACGATCAGCGAAATTCCCGGCGTCGACGCGGGGGAATTCGCGGCCCAGAACCGGGTGAAACGCGGCGCGGTCTATAACCCCACCGACATCGACACCACCATCCGCCGGATGGAGGCGCTGGCGCTGCGCAAGGGGCTGGACTTCGTCAGTATCGAGCCGCGAGTGACCCGCAATGAGCGCAACCAGACGCTGGACCTGACTTTTGCACTGACCCGTGGTCCGCGTGTCTTTGTTGAGCGCATCGATATTGAGGGCAACACCACCACGCTGGACGAGGTGATCCGCCGCCAGTTCGCCACGGTCGAAGGCGACCCCTTCAACCCGCGCGAGATCCGCAACTCGGCTGAACGGCTGCGAGCGCTTGGCTTTTTCTCGGACGTGCAGGCGGAAAGCCGGCCCGGCTCGTCGCCTGAACAGGTCATCGTGGACGTGAACGTCGAAGAACAGCCGACGGGCAGCCTGAACTTTGGCGTCAGCTACGGCGTGGCCACTGGTGTCGGTTTCAATATCGCGCTGGCGGAAAAGAACTTTCTGGGTCGCGGGCAAGAGGTGAACCTGACCTTCTCGACCGGCACGGATACGCAGAGCTCGGGTATCACCTTTGTCGAGCCCTATTTCATGGGCCGCGATCTGCGCGCCCGCGTTCAGGCATGGTATAACACCACCGACCGGCTGAATTCCGACTATAATACCCGCACGGTCGGTTTCCAGACCGGGATGGAGTTCCCGATCTCGCAAAACGGCCGGTTGGAGCTGCGCTACAAGCTCAGCAAGGACACGCTGTTCGACGTGGATCCGATCGATGTGGATTCGGAAAGCAGCCAGCGTGTCGGTTCCTCGCCGATCCTGTTTAATGAGCAAGGCGGTTTCTTCACCTCGGCTCTTGGCTATACCTACAGCTACGACAGCCGTATCGCCGGGCTTGATCCGGTCACCAGCTATCGGCTGCGGTTCAGTCAGGATTTCGCCGGGCTTGGCGGCGATATCAAATCGGTAAACAGCACGCTTTACGCCGGTGTCGAAAGCCGTGCCTGGCGCGAGAGCGTGACCATGCTGGCCGAGTTCGAAACCGGCGCGGTGCATATGCTGGACGACCAGAACAGCCGTTTCCTGAGCCGCTTTAACGGCAATGGCAAGATCCGCGGCTTTGAGCCGAACGGCTTGGGTCCGCGCGATCTTGTGGCACCGAACCAGGACGCGCTTGGCGGCAACTACTTCTGGGCGCTGCGCACCGAACTGCAATTCCCGCTGGGTCTGCCCGAGGAATACGGCATCACCGGCGGCCTCTTTGCCGATGCCGGCTCGGTCTGGGGGCTGGATACCCGTATCGGCGCCGATGGGGTCGAGGTCGATGACGGCATGAAGATACGCGCCGCGATCGGTGCCTCGATCTTCTGGACCACGCCGATCGGCCCGCTGCGCTTCAACTTCGCCAAGGCCCTCAAGAAAGAGGACTATGACGAAGAGCAGTCCTTTGACCTGACCATCTCGACCCGCTTCTGATGGGCTGGGGGCATGGCATCGCGGCATGGGGGCTGGCCGCCTTGCTGGCGGTGCCCTCTGCAGTGCTGGCCCAGACCGTGCCCGATACGTTGGGAACGGTCGAGGCGCCTACGGATCAGCCGGTAGCGCCCATCGTGGTCGAAACGCCGCCGCCCAATGGCGATGCCGTGCTGCCGGTTCTGACGCTGGATCAGGATGCGCTTTACCTGCGCTCGCAATGGGGTCAGCGCGTGCAGGATGATCTGGAGTTGCGAGGGCGCGAGATCGCGGCCGAGAACGACCGGATGGCCAATCAGTTCACCGCCGAGGAGCAAGAGCTGACCTCGCTGCGCCAGACCCTGCCGCCCGACGAATTCCGCAAACGCGCGGATGAGTTCGACAAGCGCGTGGTCGAGGTTCGCCGCGAACGCGATGCCGCTGCCCGGACCTTGCAGTCCGATGCCGATGAAGAGCGGCAGGCGTTCTTTCACGCTACGCTGCCGGTGCTTGCCGCGCTGATGCGCGAACGGGGGGCGGTGGTGGTGCTGGACCAGCGCGCGATCTTTGTCGCTTCGCAATCCATCGACGTGACCGACGTGCTGATCGAGCGTATCGACCGTGAGATCGGCGCCGGACCTGCGCCGGAAGAGCCCGAAGCGGATACGCCCGACGAGGCTGCGTCCGAGCCGGAGGATCCGGGGACCGGACCGGCAGAGGGTGGTTTTGAAGAGCCTGCGATCTCTGAAGACGTCGTGCCGGCCGTGCCCGGACCCGCGCCCGCCCCGACGGACGAATGATCCGCACCGCCCCTTGGTTGCGCGGACAGGGGTTGCGGACAGGGGGCTAGCCGAGGCGGCGGTCCAGATCCCCGATCCGCTCGGTCAGCAGTGCAAACAGCGCCTTGGCCTGAACGTCGCGGATGAAGGTCGCGTTCGGCACCCGGCCGCTGACCCGCCACCAGTCGGCCACGGTCATGCCCAGCGTGTATTCGCCCTGGGTCTCGATCTCGACATTGATGTAACGGCCGGTAAAGAGTTCGGGCCTTAGCAGCCAGGCGATGGTGCAGGGATCATGCAGCGGAGCGCCCTGGCTGCCGTATTTCTCGCGGTCGTAGCGTTCGAAGAAATCGGTCCAACTGGCGACGGCCTGACCGATGCGGCCCATGGCGCGCATGCCTTCGACCCATGCCCGGCTGGTCAGGGCGCGGTGCGTCACGTCCAGCGGCATCACCGTCAGCGGCGCACCGCTGGCAAAGACAAGCTTGGCCGCCTCGGGATCGACGTAGATGTTGAACTCGGCGGTCGGGGTGATGTTGCCGACCTCGAAATAGGCGCCGCCCATCAGCACGATTTCCTGCACCCGCGAAATGATGTCGGGCGCGCGGTGAAAGGCCGTGGCGATATTGGTCAGCGGGCCGATGGGGACCAGCGTGACGCTGCCGGGTTTCTCGCGGCGCAGGGTCTCGATCAGGAAATCCACGGCATGTTCGGGGGCAAGGGGCATGACCGGATCGGGCAGGGTGACGCCGTCAAGCCCGGTTTTGCCGTGGACATGCTCTGCCGTGACCAGCTTGCGCTGCAAGGGCGTGTCGCAGCCGGCATGAACCGGCAGGTCCGGTCTGCCGGCCAGTTCGCAGATCATCCGGGCGTTGCGTTGGGTATGGTGCAGAGGCACGTTGCCGGCGACGGTGCTGAGGCCCAGCACCTCCAGCTCGGGGCTGGCCAGTGCCAGCAGGATGGCGACGGCGTCGTCCTGACCGGGATCGGTGTCGATAATGATCTTGCGCGCCATGGGCCCCTCTGCCATCCGTTTCGGGAAAGGGAAGCCCGGCCGGGTGCGGGATGCAAGCCCCTAGTCGCCGGCCGGCCGCAGGTGGGTGATGCCCGTCGCCGCGGCACGGGCCAGTGCCGGGTCCAGCGACATGACCACATATTCGCCGCGCCGCCACAGCTCGGCCATGTCGTCGTAATGGCGCGAGAGGGGATGGCCCGACTGCCCGGTCGAGATGATGAAGACCGAACTGTCGGGATCGGCAAGGTCATAGACTCCGCGATAGGCGGCACCGGTGACATTCAGCCATGGATTACGGCCATGGCCGAGGAAACCGGCATGAGCCACCGTCGCCTCGCCGCCAGACGTCGGCTGGATAAGGTTCACGATATAAGAGATGCCGCGCATGTCCCCCAGCGCCGGGTGGACGTGGCGTGCGCGGTGCAGGTCGCCCCAGCGCCAACTGGCCAGATCTGGTCCAAAGCGTGCGACCAGATCCAGCAGTGCCGCATCCAATGCCTGTCGGGCGATCTGGGTGCAGGTTTCGACCGGTGCGGATTGGCGGATGTCGCACCAGGCCGAGGCACCGTTCCGGTTGCGGAACACGCCTTCGATGAAATCGGGGAACAGTTCGGTCAGTTCGTCGGCAAGCGGGCCGAGATCGTCGCGCACCAGCCGGTCCTGCAAGGCCCGCATCCAGGCGGCATAGATCAGCGGCTCGGGCAGGTGCTCGCTCATCGCGCCGTCCCAGTTGGCCAGTAGCGCCAGCGCATCCTGCCGCAGCCGCTCGGGCGTGCCCCGCGCGGCGGGCTCGCCGGTGAACCACAGCTCGGCACCGACCAGCGGCAGCAAGGCGCGGGCAATAGGACTGACGATATCGTTCTGAGCGGCGATGAAGCTGTCGCGCGAATGCACCTCGCGCGTGTCGATCAGGTGACGCAGCCGGGCCTGCCTATAGGCGTCGCCCCAGTCGTGGCCAAGCCCCGCAGAGCCCGGTGGCGCAGCACCGGTCGCGGCGACGATGCCGCTTTCAGGATGAAGTTCGGTCAGCCCGGCGGGGGCGGGGTTCAGGCCCTGCCAGCGGTTTTGCGCAAGCCATCCGGGGGTGGGCATACGACCCGCCGTCTGGTGCTCGGCAAGGCGATGCGGCACCGCGCCGGCCATTACCTGCCCCACGCCCCCGGAATCGGCCAGAGTCACCGTCATGGCGGGGGCGATCATGTCTTGCAGCACCCGGGCACCCGACCGGCGGTTCTGCGCCTGCATCAGCCCGATCAGGGCCGTCATGCTGCGATCATTGCCATAGCCCCCGGTCCAGGACAGCGCTGCGACATGACCGGCCGGGACGATGGTGGCAAGGTTCAGGTGTCCGGCGGGAATGACGGGGCCGTTCTCGGTCTCGCGCAGGGTGATGGTCTGCGGCTCGGCGCCGCGGACGCGCAGGATCTCGCGTCGGGTGGCGAACTCGGTCCAGCCATTTACGCCGCGATAGCGGTTGGGATCGCCGGGCTGGACCTCTTCGATGTAAAGATCCTGATCGTCGATCTGGGCCGGGGTGATGCCCCAGGCAAGGCTGGTGTTGCGCCCTGAAAGCACCGCAGGAATGCCGGGAATAGTGCCGCCGATCACCCCGCCCGAGCCAAGCTCGATCCGGGCCAGATACCAAAGGCCGGGGGCAGTCAGCGCGAACTGCGGATCATTAGCAAGCAACGCCCCGCCCGCCGCCGTGCGCCTGGCTGCGGCGGCAAAGCCGTTGGCCGAAGCCCCGGCCGAGGGCGCCAGATAGCCTGCGAGCACCGAGGTCCAATCCTGCGGTCCCGCGCCCCGGTCCGATGCGGTAAAGCGGGCGCCGGGGAAAAGCCCGGCATAGGCGGGCAGGGGCGGTTCGCCACGCATGGCGACCAGTTCGTGCCCGCGTTCGGGGGCGGCAAGCGACAGCCGCGCCCGCAGCACCTCGCGGCGCATCTGCACGCTGGACGAGGCCGCCAGCAGCTTCAGAATCGCCAGTGAATCCGCAGGTTCCCAATAAGAGATATCCTCGGGGTAAAGAAAGAATTCCGGCGCCCCGCGCCCGCGTGCGCCCAGGTTGATCTGCTCGATCCAGGCGTTCACCCCGTCGGCATAGGCTTGCAGCGCATCCAGCACTTGCGCGTCCTGCGCCTCGATCGAGGCGCGGGCATTGCGGTAAAGGCCCATCCTGCGCGCCAGATCGTCGGCGGGAAGCGCACCCGCGCCATAGATCTCGGCCAGGCGGCCTTGGGCGGCGCGGCGCAGCACGGTCATCTGGAACAGGCGGTCCTGTGCATGGGCAAGCCCCAGGGCAAAGAACACGTCGTGATCGGTCTCGCCGAAGATATGCGGCACGTCCTCGGTCGTGCGCACGATTTCGACCGGGGCCGAGATACCGCGCACGGTATAGCTGCCGTCGTAATCGGGCAGCGAGCGGATGGCGAAATACCAGGCCAGCGCGACCAATGCGACGGCCAAAAAGATCAGCCCGACCGTCAGACGCACAAGCCAGCGGAAAAGTGTCACCATGTAACGCCGCGATCCCCAGCTTGGGCGCAGAGCTTGACCCCCGCGCCGGGTGATGAAATTCATCGGGGTGAATAGGGCAGGGCGCGGGCCGGATCAACGCGCCTTATCGTTACAATGAGGAGAATCTGATGGCGCGAGTGGCTTTTCTGGGACTTGGGGTGATGGGCTTTCCGATGGCTGGCCATCTTGCCGCCGCCGGACACGAGGTCGCTGTCTGGAACCGCACCGCCGCCAAGGCCGAGGCCTGGGTCGGCCAGCACAAGGGTCGCGCCGCCGCCACCGCGCGCGAAGCGGCCGAGGGGGCAGAGTTCGTCATGGCCTGTGTCGGCAATGACGATGACCTGCGGCAGGTCTGCAGGGGTGAGACTGGCGCCTTTGCCGGCATGGCCAAGGGTGCGATCTTTGTCGATCACACCACGGTCTCGGCCGCTGTCACGCGCGAACTGTCGGCACTGGCCGGCGAATCCGGGCTGGGTTTTGTAGATGCGCCGGTGTCGGGCGGACAAGCCGGGGCCGAGAACGGCCAGCTTTCCGTCATGTGCGGCGGTGATGCTCAGGACTATGCCCGGGCCGAGCCGGTGATTGCCGCCTATGCCAAGATCTGCAGGCTCATGGGGTCCTCCGGCGCGGGGCAACTGACCAAGATGTGCAACCAGATCGCCATTGCCGGGCTGGTGCAGGGCCTGTCGGAATCGCTGCACTTTGCCGAAAAGGCCGGTCTGTCCATTGCCGAGGTGGTCGAGGTCATCAGCCAGGGTGCCGCCGGCAGTTGGCAAATGCAGAACCGTCATCAAACCATGGCCGAGAATCGCTTTGACTTCGGCTTTGCGGTGGACTGGATGCGCAAGGATCTGGGCATCTGCCTTGCCACTGCGGATGAGACTGGCGCCAGCCTGCCGGTGACGGCGCTGGTCGATCAGTTCTATAAAGAGGTGCAGGTGATGGGCGGCGGGCGCTGGGACACCTCGTCTCTGATCGCGAGACTGCGCCGGTAACGCAACCGCTTGCCAAAGACGCCGGGATCGCGTTATCAGCCGGTTCGGGGGCGGTTGGCTCAGTCGGTAGAGCGCTTCGTTTACATCGGGCGCGTTGACCGAGAAGCCCTCGCAAAGTAAAGGGAAAAACATGGCTTGTTCCCAATTCTGCAAGCCGTGTTCCCAATTGGGGCGGTAGCTCAGCGGTAGAGCGACACGTTTACACCGTGTTGGTCGGGGGTTCGATCCCCTCCCGCCCCACCAAAATTTGCTTGGCATTCGCCAAGAAGATCCTCCGATTCTGACACAGTTTCTACCCTCGCAGACGCAAACTTTTCGTGTCGTTGTCTCGGTGCGGAGCTGGGGGGATCGAACCTCGCGAATGCGGTATGTCCCGCTTCTTCGCTTGTGCGGCATCCGTCTCGGACCTTTGCGGCCTGTCGGCGCTGCGGCGCGGTTTTGCAGAAAGTTGCCATTCAAACATGGCGCAGCGAAGTCCCCTTCGATGTAGAAAGCCATCAGGGACCAAGCGGACGTCTGGCCTGCCTGCCAAACCCGACACTATCTTTCCGAAGGATTTTCCGGGAACGCCAGGCCGACATGCCACTGTTGCAAACCTGTCCTAGACGATGCTGGTGATTGTCCTGAGGTAACACCATGACCGCTCGCCTGCTTTCTGCCGCGTCCGTCTTCGCCCTGCTTGCCAGCCCCGCCATTTCCGATAGCTTCAACCGCATCGCATCCTTTCCGGTCATCGCCAATATGGCCGATGGTGAGGACGAGGCGCGCGAATCCTCAGCAGAGATCATCTCGGTTTCGGAAGACGGCAATACGCTGATCTATACCGACCGCCCGCTAGGCGGGGTGGGTCTGATCGACATCAGTGATGCGAAGGCGCCAAAACCCCTCGGAAACATCGACCTCCATGGAGAGCCGACCACCGCGCATATCATCGCAGGCAAGGCTTTCGTCGGCGTGAATACTTCGGAAAGCTACACCAATCCGTCAGGCCGGCTTGCAGTGATCGACATCGCGACGGCGAAGGAGGTGGCCTCCTGTGATCTGGGCGGTCAGCCGGACTCGGTGGCGGTGTCCCCCGATGGCAGCTTCCTTGCGGTAGCGATCGAGAATGAGCGTGACGAGGAGGCTGGCGATGGCGGCATCCCACAGATGCCTGCGGGCTATGTGGTGAAACTGCCGCTGGCAAATGGCGAGGCCGATTGCGCGAAGCTGCAAAAGATCGACGTGACTGGCCTTGCCGCTGTCGGCAGCGAGGATCCGGAGCCGGAATTCGTCGATATCAACGAGGCTGGCGAGATCGTCGTCACTCTGCAGGAAAACAACCATATCGCGGTAATCGGCGCCGATGGCGCGGTTGCCTCGCATTTCTCTGCCGGTGAGGTGGTGCTCGAGAATGTCGACACCCAAACCGATGGCAAGCTCGATTTCACCGCCACGACCGACACGAACCCGCGCGAGCCCGATGCCGTGAAATGGATCGATGCCGATCATTTCGCCACCTCGAACGAAGGCGACTGGAAGGGTGGCTCGCACGGCTTCACCATCTGGAAGAAAGACGGCACCGTGGTCTATGATTCCGGCAATACGTTGGAACATGCGATCATCGAGATCGGCCATTACCCCGAGAAACGCTCGAAAGCCAAAGGCGTCGAGATCGAGGGCATGGAATTCGCCCGCTTCGGCGATGTGCCCTATCTCTTCGTGCTGTCCGAGCGCGGCTCGGTCGTCGCGGTCTATGATGTGACCGACCTCTCGGCGCCGAAGCTGACTCAGATCCTGCCTTCGGGCATCTCGCCCGAAGGGGCCGTCGCGATCCCGTCGCGCAACCTGCTGGCGACAGCGAATGAGGCCGATCTTGGCGAAGACGGCGCGGCGCGCGCCCATGTCATGATCTATGAGCTTTCGGATGCCACCCCAACCTATCCGCTGCTGACCTCGGCCGGTGCCGACAAGCTGATCGGCTGGGGCGCGCTCGGCGCGCTGGCCTCGGTCGAAGGCACTGAGGGCCGTGTTTTTGCGGCTTCGGACAGCGTCTATGCCGCGATGCCCTCGATCTATGAGATCGATATCACCCAGACCCCGGCGAAAATCATTAACCAAACCATTGTGACCCGTGGCGGCCAGCCAGCGCAGAAACTGGACATCGAAGGGCTGACCTCCGATGGCGAGGGCGGTTTCTGGCTCGCCAATGAGGGCGACGCCCAGAAACTGGTGCCGCATGCGATCCTGCATGTGAATGCAAAGGGCGAGATTAAGGAAGAGATCTCGTTGCCGGTCGAGTTGCTGGCGCATCAAACCCGCTTCGGTGCCGAGGGCATCGCGAAGGTTGGCGATACCCTCTGGGTCGCGATGCAACGCGAATGGGGTGATGATCCGAAAGGTCAGGTGAAACTCCTCGCCTATAACCTCGAAGACAAGGAATGGGGCGCGGTGGCCTATCCGCTGGACCCGAAGGGCGAAGGCTGGATGGGGATTTCCGAGCTGACAGTGCATGGCGACCACGCCTATGTCATCGAGCGCGACAATCTGATCGGCGACAAGGCGGCGGTGAAGAAGATCTTCCGCGTAAAGCTTGACGATCTGAAGCCGGTCAAGCTTAGCGAGGCGCTACCAGTGGTGGTGAAGGAAGAGGTCCGCGACCTGATCCCCGAACTGAAATCGCTGACCAATGGCTATGCCGTCGACAAGGTCGAGGGCCTTGCCTTTGATCACGAGGGCACTGCCTGGATCGTAACCGACAACGATGGCGTCGATGACAGTTCGGGCGAGACGTTGTTCTGGAATGCCGGCAAGCTCTGAACGGGCGAACTGACAGAATGGGCCGGGCCGCATGATTGCGGCCTGGCTTCTGCTATCCCTCAGTGTGTAAAGAGCTGGCGGATCCGATTCCCGTCCTTACGGCCCTTCAGCGGGCTGCTCACTGCGGGACGCTCGAGCGGTCGCTATTCCAGGATTGCTGCGCATGCCATACTGCGCCTCCGTCGGGCGACTTCACAGGCATGCTTGATCGCCTCTCAAACCGCAGCCTGAGTAAAGCCGATAACTCCTTTCCATCATAACGCTGTAACGTGCCGCCCAGCCGCGTGAGGCAAGGCTCTATTCTTGATCGTTGTCGTTCTCGACTTCACCGATCATCGCGGTAAGGTTCGTGTCCAAGGCATCGGCTAATGCCTTCATCGTGCTGAGGCTGGGCTGGTGCTTCCCACTCTCAAGTAACGACACATAGCGCATGCTCAACCCTGCCCGAAACGCGAGTTCCTCCTGCGAGAGGTTCATGTCCTTGCGATGCCTGCGCAGTACCCGCGCATAGGCCCTGAGAAAGGTGTCGGGGTCGGTATCCATCCCCGCGCACAAGCAAGACTTATCCTGCTTGCTCTATGAAGTATTCTGCGAAAAGGCAGATTCTAGGAAGTATTTTATGATTGGGAGCACTTCGCGATGGGTGGAAGACAGATGGGGAATAGCCCTGCCGTGGTAATTTTTCTTCGATCAGCCTTGGCTGGTGCCATGGCTGCCTCCTTGGTTGAGACGGGGTTTGCGCAGACCTATAACGCAACCTTTGGAGAACTCGCGAAGGTTCACTGCCAGGAGGTTCCCGAGCGTGCGGAACAGATCTACCGGGCCAAAGCCTCCGGAGTGCTCAAAGCTGAAGTTCGAGCTATACACGAAAAATTCTTCGAAAAAGTTGAAGATGAGAATGAGAAGGCAATCTGCACTTCTGATGGTGGTCGTGGGATTATGGCTGACGGATCGTGTCTGGAGTTCCACGGCAGAATCCCATTCCCTTCGGCAGCGGCTGGGTCAGACCTACCGGCGGGAGTGTCAGGAAATGCTGTACGAGTTCTTGGTGGAGCAGGCTGGATAGACTTCCCATACCTGAACCATGATAAAGTCCTTTGCCCGAGGCTCCGACCGTCTCGGGTGTCTTCATAGACACCGCCAGGAAAGCCTTGGGGCATCTCTTGGGGCACTTAGGGTCTGCCCTTCCAAGGACAGCGACAGTGGATAGGTAGTCCTAGGGTCTGCTAAGCTGATGACAGCACAGGTAAAAACCTAGATCGGCGACGATAACATCGCTTGCTATCAACGAATTAGGTGAATTGGCTGGGGCGGTAGGATTCGAACCTACGGTACACGGTACCAAAAACCGTTGCCTTACCACTTGGCCACGCCCCAACTTGTGGGGGCGTATCTAGCCAAGGCGGCGGGGGGGTGCAAGGGGGAAAAAAGGAAAAATCTTGTGGGTTCCCTCCAAGAGTTTTATGCGCCGCGCATGGAACAGGTGGACACAGTCATTCTTGGTGCCGGGGCGGCCGGGCTTTTCTGCGCAGGCTCGATTTTGCAGCATGCGCGAGACCGGTCGGAGAGGATCATCGTCCTGGATCACGCGAGGGCGCCGGGTGAAAAGATCCGCATCTCGGGCGGGGGGCGGTGCAATTTCACCAATCTCGCAACCGGGCTGGATCGCTTTGTTTCGGGTAACCCGCGCTTTGCGGCCTCGGCTCTGGCGGGGTTTTCTCCGGCGGATTTCGTCGCCATGGTCGATCGGGCCGGTATTGCCTGGCACGAGAAAACGCTGGGTCAGCTATTCTGTGATGGCAGCGCCCGGCAGATTATCGACATGCTGTTGCACCGGATGCGCGGGGCCGAGTTGCGGATGGGGACGGCCGTCGAAAAGGTTGAGCTGGCGGAGCAAGGATTCCGGGTCACTAGCTCTGGCGGCCCGATTATGGCGCGCCGGGTGGTGGTGGCCACGGGTGGCAAGTCGATCCCCAAAATGGGTGCGACCGGGATCGGCTATGATATCGCTACGCGCTTTGGGCTTGCGCTGGTCGAACCAAAGGCCGGGTTGGTGCCGTTGACCTTTGCCCAGCAGGATCTGGACCTTTGCCGCCCACTTGCCGGATTGTCCGTAGCTGCCGAGGTCAGCCATGGTGCCGGGCGGCGGCGCAACAGGTTTCGCGACGGGCTGCTGTTTACCCACCGCGGTCTGTCCGGGCCGGCGATCCTGCAGATTTCAAGCTTCTGGCAGCCAGGAGAAGAAATCGCCGTCGATCTGGTGCCAGAGGTGGATGTCGCGGCGGGGCTGCGGGATATCCGCGGGCAGGGCGGGCGTGTTGCTGTCGCCTCGGCTCTGTCGCGCTGGCTGCCCGCCCGGCTGGCCGAGGCGATCGTTGCCGAGACGGGGTTATGCGGGGTGCGGCTCGCCGATCAGGGGAATGTCGCGCTTGACGGGCTGGGCGGACGGGTCAACCGTTGGATGCTGCGCCCCGTGGGAACAGAGGGCTGGCGCACGGCAGAGGTCACGGTGGGTGGTGTTGATACGCGCGCGCTCGATTCCCGGACCATGCAGGTGAAATCCGTTCCCGGACTTTACTTTATCGGCGAGGTGGTCGACGTGACCGGCTGGCTTGGTGGTTATAATTTCCAGTGGGCCTGGGCTTCGGCCCATGCGGCGGCACGGGCCATCGCCGACGACTGATCAGCCCATTACCGGATCGGCCTTCGCCAAAGCGTCGAAACGCATGAGCGAGGAGATCAGCGCCGGCATCCGATCCAGATGGATCATGTTCGGCCCGTCGGAGGGTGCGTTGTCGGGGTCCTGATGCGTTTCGATAAAGACGCCCGCCACGCCGATAGCCACGGCTGCCCGCGCCATGACCGGGGCGAATTCGCGCTGTCCGCCCGATGAACCGCCCTGTCCGCCCGGCTGCTGCACGGAGTGGGTTGCGTCCATGATGACCGGCCAGCCGGTCCGCGCCATGATCGGCAGGCTGCGCATGTCCGTGACCAGCGTATTGTAGCCAAAACTGACGCCGCGCTCGGTCAGCAGGATGCGTTCATTTCCGGTCGACGCGACCTTTTCGGCGACGTTGTCCATGTCCCAGGGGGCCAGGAACTGACCTTTTTTGATGTTCACAGCGGCTGGGGTCTGGCCCGCGGCCAGCAGCAGATCGGTCTGACGGGACAGAAAGGCGGGGATCTGGATCACATCCACGACCGAACCCGCCAGACGCGCCTGTTCGATGTCGTGCACGTCAGTCAGAATCGGGCAGCCAAAGCGGCGGCGCACCTCTTCCAGCATGCGCAGCCCTTCGTCGATGCCAATTCCGCGCCGCCCCTTCAGCGAGGTTCGGTTGGCTTTGTCATAGCTGGCCTTGAAAACGAAGCCCGCCCCGGCCTGTTCACAGGCCTTGGCGACGGTTTCAGCGATCATCAGCGCGTGGTCGAGGGTTTCAAGCTGACAAGGGCCGGCGATCAATGCCAAGGGCCGATCATTGCCGAAGGTGACGTTGCCGATCTGGACGTGTTTCATGAGGATACCTGTTCGCGCAGGATCGAGGCCGTCAGTGAGAGCATCAGATAGATGCCGGAAAACACCAGGAAAGCCACGACAGTGCTTTGGAAAGCCTTGGGATAGGTCGGTTCGTCGGGGGGCACCGGCGCAACCGACAGCGAAAGATAGCGGACCTGCTTGTTGGCCTCGATCCGCGCCGTTTCCATCTGTGCGGCGGCATTGGCCAGCAACTCCTGCCGCGTCTGCAGGTCGGATTCGGCGATGCGGATCTCGCCCGAGATGGCCGCCAGAGATCCGCGGATATTATTGCCCTCGGTCAACTGGCTGCGGGTCTGGGCCAGCATTTCCTCTAGCCGGCTGATATCGCCTTCGACCCCGGCGACGCGGCTTTGGTTCGGCTGGGCATTGGACAGCAATTGGCCCAGTTCCAGCTTCTTTTCCGACAACTGCCGCTCAAGATCGGCGATATGGCCCATGATGACACCGCCTTCGGCCGCCGGGTCGAGCACGCCCAGTTTCTGCTGCAACTCTTGCACGCGGCGCTGCGCCAGAAGTACCTTTTCCTCGGCGTCCTGATAGCTTTCGATCGAGCCCTTCATCTGGTCCTCGCGCAGGCGGGCCGTCATCTGATCCACCTGACCTTCGGCATATTCGATCAGCGCCATCGAGAATTCCTGGCTAAGCTTGGGATCGGGGGCGATGACCTCCATATTGATCACGCCCTCAGTCGGATCGTAGCCGATCTTCACCGAATTCCGATACAGCTTATAGGCTTGCTCGTTCGTCGCTTCCGGCCCCAGACGCAGGACCTGATCGATGGCAGGGTCCTGGAAGGCGCGCTTGAAGCCCAGATCGCGGTCCAGCCGCAGCATCGCATCGCGCGAGGTCAGGTAACTTTGCACCGACACCGAATCGGTATTGGCTGCCATGGGAGAGCCGCCGAACAGCCCACCCGCGCCGCCCGAGCCGGACTGTTCGGCCTGCTGAATCTGAAACTGCGAGACCGTCGCGTAAAGCGGGGTGGCAATGTGAAAATAATACCAGCCCGCGATCAGTGTCGGCAGGCCGACAAAGACCGCCAGCCGGACCAGCAGCATCGTCAGTTTCCGGCGACGGCGGCGGGCAATGTCTTGCTGGATGCGGATGATCTCGGCCGCCCGGCGGTCCTCGGTCAGCGTCTCGCGAGAGGGGAGCTGCGTCGTGCCCGGCGGCAGCGGCACGATTTCTGTTCCCGGACCGCGGCGTGCGGGGCTTGTCTGGCGTGTCGGCACCGGCATGTTTGCACCGGCTTGGACTTGGGCGCGGGCGCCTTCCTCGGACAGGATCCGGCCGACTGAGTCGCGATGGAACGGGTCGATGCCGCGGTCGCGCAACAGGATCACCGCTTCATGATCGGATTCGGCCTCGATCTCGTGCATGGCGGCGATGCGGCGGGCCATGCGCAACTGACGGTCGGTCAGATTCTCGGCGCGCACGGCTGTCAGGCGCTCGGCCATAGGCGGCGTGTCCTGCGCGGGCTGGGCCGGTTCTTTTGCCGCACCGGGAAAGCGCATATCGCCGAAGCCATCCTCGCTGGTGCTGAAAAGTTGTTCGGGCGCCTGCTCGGGGGGCGTAGATACGGCCCGCCTGTGAACTTCGACCTGCACCTTTCTGGCCGCTTCGACCGCACGCGGGCCTTGGCCTACAGCCAGCACCGACTCTTCGCGGCTGATGCGATAGGCGCGCGCTTTAGGCGGTGTAGTCATAATATTGCTTTGCCTCTTCGAGGGTTTCGAACTGGTATAACTTGCCATTGCGCAGGACGGCAGCGGAATTGCAGAATTTTTCAATGGTTTGCGCCTGGTGCGACACCACGACCACGGTCGAGGACTTCAGGCGCTCGTAAAGGACCGTTCCGGCCTTGCGGTTGAATTCGGCATCCGTCGTGCTGGGCATGCCCTCATCGATCAGATAGATGTCGAACTCCAATGCCAGCATCAGCGAAAAGGTAAAGCGCGAACGCATACCGGCGCTGTAGGTGCCGACCGGCATGTCGAAATATTCTTCGATATCGGTCAGCCAGCGGCAAAATGCCTCTACATAATCCGGGTCCAGCCCATAGATGCGCGCAATGAAGCGGGCGTTTTCGTTGGCGCTGAGCGACGAGGTGATGCCCCCCATGAAACCCAGGGGAAAGGACACCCGGCAATCCGTGCGGATCGTGCCCTCATCGGGCTTTTCCAGCCCGCACATCATGTTGATGATCGTCGTCTTGCCGGTGCCGTTCGGTGCAAGAATGCCCATCGACTGCCCCGGTTCGATCCGAAACGAGGCGCGGTCGAGGATTACCTTGCGCTGGGTTCCCGTCCAGAACGATTTTGAGACATTGTCGAATTCGATCATCTGGCCGTCCTGGTCCGCGCGCCTGCGCAGGCTGGCAATGGTTACAACATACACCGTTCCCGCAGCGGCCCGAAACCCTCGTCCGCAGCAGGCCGGACAATATGTCCGGGGGTTTGGGCTGTCTACCGTGGCGATCAATAGTTGAGATATTGTGAATGCCGGCTCTTTTCCATCCCGGGCCGTGCGCCTATCTGCCACAGATGCCCGCCCCATCCAGCCTTGTCCGTGAAATCTCTGCCTGCCGGCTTTGCGCGCCGCGCTTTGCGCTGACGGCCACGCGCCATAGCCCACGTCCGGTGCCATGGTTTCAGACTGGGGCGCGTATCCTGATCGTCGGTCAGGCGCCCGGCATGCGCGTGCACGAGGCCGGGCGGCCCTTTGCCGACCGCTCGGGCGATCGCTTGCGCGACTGGATGGGGGTGCCCGAGCCCGTTTTCTACGACCGCTCGCGTATCGCCATCGTGCCGATGGCTTTTTGCTTCCCGGGCTATGACGCCAAGGGGTCGGACCTGCCGCCGCCGCCGATCTGCGCCCAAACCTGGCGCGCACGGGTCATGGCCGAATTGCAGCCGCAGGTGACGCTGCTGGTCGGCGGCCATGCGCAGCGTTGGCATCTGGGTGCCGCGGGGCGGGGCGGGGTGACGGCGACCGTCGCCGGCTGGCGCGCGCATGCGCCGCACATCTTCCCCTTGCCTCACCCGTCCTGGCGCAATACCGCGTGGTTGCGGCGCAATCCTTGGTTTCAGGCCGAACTGCTGCCGGAACTGCGCGCAACCATTGCCGCCCTGCTGAGAGAAGACGATGACTCCGCTGGATGAACTTTGCCAGGTCCCCTTTCACGATGCCGACGCCCCGGCTCGGGCCCGTATCCTGTCCCGCTTGGCCGATACCGAGCTTTTCGCCGCGCTGTTGGAAGAGCCGGCGGATGATCGCGCCGAGTTGCAGCTTTTCGACCTGCCCGAAGGACGCTTTGCACTGGCCTGCGACCGGGAAGAGCGCTTGGCCGGTTTCGTCGGTGGACCCGTTGCTTACATTGCCATGCCCGGCAGGGTGCTTGCCGGGGCGCTTGCCGACGAAGGGCGCGGCCTTCTGGTCAATCCGGGGTATGCCTCGCAATTGATGCTGGATGCAGAGGTTTTGGGTTGGCTCGTGCGTGCGCTTCAGGCGCGGCCCAGCATGGCGCCCGACGAAACCGCGCGGCGGCTGGGCGCTCCGGCGCCCGAGGCCGTGGCGTTGCTGGCCGAGCCGCTGGCGCAAAGATTGGGTGACATGATAGGTCTGGTTGGGCGGCTGGCGCTGGTGATGGCCGAATGGCACGATGGCCGCCAAGGCCATGCGCTTATTCTTGCCGGTGTCGATCCCGCACACCAAGGCGCGGTGGCCAAGGCGCTGGCCGAGTTGTTGGCGTTCCTGCCCGAACTGCCCGGAGGTGTCGATATCGGCTTTGCCGAACGGGATCTGCCGCGAGAGGCGCTGATCCTGGAACCGCCCCCGCCGCCCCCGGCCCCCGAGCCGGTGCGGCGCGATCCCTCGGCCCCGCCGCGATTGCGTTAAGGGATTGCCGCAAACAAAAACCCGCCCCAAGGGGCGGGTCTTAGAGCGATCACCTTGAATTGATTGATCGCGAGTCAGGCGCCCCAGTGGCGGATCGGGCCACAGTCCATATGGACGAAGTTCGAGCGCGAATATTTACCGACACCACCCGCGTTGCAGGCGGAAGCAGCCTTGTACATTTGCGAGACCGAGCGCGACTTGAGGCGCATGTCCGCAGCCTTGCCCACCATGTGCAACGAGTTCTTGGCCACGCCTGAAGACTGCGAACGCAACATTGCGTTGGTCTGGGGCGAGCGATAGCCCGACAGCATCATATAGGGTTCGTTGGTTTGCAGCAGCCGGTGAGAGGCTGCGGCGATATCAATCGTGCGCGGATCGATTCCGATCGCCTGGCCAGAACGCCAGTCGCGCATGAAGATATTGATTTCATTCAGGGAATCCCGGATATACTTGCCATTGACCCAGTAGACTGTGTCGATGCTTTCGCCCGTGCGCCCCGAATACATGCGAATGCGGCGAATATCGCCGGCGCCGCGCAAAAGTCCGAAGGCATTGGCCATAACCGGCGCTGCTGCCACCGTGGTCGCCGCAAAGACGCCAAGGATGCCCCGACGCGAGATAGATTCGAACGTCATGTCAGATCGCCTGTCCTGCTTCGTTTTTGTTCTGCCGCCCGTTGAAACGGCACGCTCCGGTTTAGCCGGAACCGGTTAAGAATATGTCACCAGCGCGCGAGTCGAGGGAAGCTTTTCGTTCCACTTGCAGCGAACTTCCGCCATACTCGGCAAGAATCCGCCGAAAATTAAGTGATTCGGAACCAAACCCGATGTTTTTGCGTGGCCGTGTTGGTGCTGCATCAGTAACGCAAGAAAAAACGTGGCTCGCTGGACCGGAATCGGCACAAATGCGAAGATTTGCCGCAGATGCAAAGGGAATGTCAGGTGCGCTTTACCGGGTTGATTCGCGTGGCGGTTGTTGCGGCCGTTTTGGTGGCCTTGCCGCGCTTGGTACAGGCCCAGGCGCTGGATGCTGCGCCGATGGCCGCGCTGCCCGCACCCCGGCTCAGCTTTTCCCAGCAGGAAATGCAACTGGCCGCGCAGGTCGCCGAGCATCCGGGGTTGGCAGACTTCTATGGCACGAACGGATTGAAACCCATCTTCATCGGGGTGGAAGGCGCCACGCGCCGGACGGCATTGATCGCGGCGGTTGAGCAGGCGGCCTCGCACGGGCTGCCCGTCCGGCGTTATGATCAGGCCGGCTTGCGCCGTCTCGATCGCCAGGCCGTTCTGGGGGTCGAGGACGAGATCCGCTTTGCCCGCGCATTCGCAGATTGGTCCCACGACATATCGGGCGGGGTCCTCGACCCCCGCAAAGTCGAATCCGGCATCAAGCGAGAGGTTCACCGCCCGCGCACCGGCGATCTGCTGCGCGCCTTTGCTGCAGCCGCCGATCCCGCCGCTGTGTTGGCGGATCTGCCGCCGCATGATCCGCGCTACGAGGCCCTGCGCCGGGCCCTGACCAGCCAGTCGCAACTGATCGCCCCGGCCGATGCGCCAGCGGTGCCCGACGGGCTCTGGCGTTCGGGTGTCAGCGATCCGGCCATCGCCGCGCTGCGCGTCCGGCTGGCCTCGATCGGTTTCGCGGCCCCCCCTGCAGGCAGTCCGCTGACCTTCGACGCGCCGTTGCAGCAGGCAGTCGCTGCCTATCAGCAGGCGGCCGGGTTGCCGGCAGACGGGGTGGCCGGGCCGCGCACCGTCGCGCGGCTAAATCGCGGCACCGGACCCGAGGCCGAGGCGATCCTCGTCGCGTTGGAGCGCATGCGCTGGATGCGCGGCCATGATCTGGCTGCCCGTCACGTCTGGGTGAACCTGCCCGAGTTCAACGCCCGCATCTATGAAAACGGACAGGAGATCTTCGAAACCCGCGTCGTCGTCGGCAAGGCCAACCGCGAGTTCGAAACGCCCGAATTCACCGAGTTGATGAAATATATGGTGGTCAACCCGCGCTGGAACGTGCCGCGCTCGATCACGGTCAAGGAATACCTGCCGCGGCTTCAGGCCAACCGTCATGCGGTCGGCCATCTGGACGTGGTGGATGGGGCTGGCAATGTGATCTCGCGCGACCGGATCGATTTCCGCCAATACACCGCGAAAAGCTTTCCCTATCGGATGCGGCAGAAACCCAGCGACGACAATGCCTTGGGACAGGTCAAGTTCATGTTCCCGAACCCTTGGAACATCTATCTGCACGACACACCGACCAAGCACTTGTTCAACCAGTCCAGCCGGGCCTATTCGCATGGCTGCATCCGCGTGGGCCGGCCCGTTGATCTGGCGCATGAGTTGCTGAAGGGCCAGGTCGAAAGCCCCGAGGCGGTGTTCTCGAAGGCGCTGAAGTCCGGGCGCGAGACCTATCTGAACCTGCGCCCGCCGTTGCCGGTGCATCTGGTGTATTTCACCGCCTTTCCCGATGAGACGGGCAAGATCCGCCGTTTTCCCGACATCTATGGCCGTGATGCGTTGGTATATGCCGCGCTGATCAAGGCCGGACTGGATTCCGCCGCCACGGATGAATAGATGAACCCCGAACCAAGGGGAGTCCCATGACACTGACCATCGCCGATCTGGCCCGCGCACTTGATGCCCGTCTTTGGGGCGACGGCAATATGATCGTTAACGGTGCGGCCGAGGCGGGGCAGGCGCGCGAGGGCCAGATCGCACTGGCGACCTCGCCCGCCTATGCCGAAAAGCTTGCGCCGGGCGGCATGGCCGTGCTGGCCGAGGGGATGGACCCCGAAACGCTGGGACTGCGTGCCGCCGTCGTGGTGGCGCGGCCGCGGCTGGCCATGGCAGCACTGACCCGTGCCTTTGATCCCGGTCCCGGCATCGCCCCCGGCATCCATCCCAGCGGGGTGATCGATCCGACAGCCGACTTGCCGCCCGATGCCGCCATCGGTCCTTTCGTGGTGATCGGTGCGCGGGTCCGTATCGGGGCAGGGGCGCGCATCGCCTCGCATGTGTCGATCGGTGCGGATTCCGTGATCGGGTGCGACGTGCTGATCCACCCCGGTGTCCGCATCGCCCATGGCGTGACATTGGGCGACCGGGTGATCCTTAATCCGGGGGTCTCGCTGGGCGCGGACGGGTTTTCCTTTGTCACGCCCGAGAAATCCGGTGTCGAGGAAATCCGTGAATCTCTGGGCGAGCGGCATGAGATCCGCCAGCAGCACTGGACCCGCATCCATTCGCTGGGCGGGGTCGAGATCGGCGACGATGTCGAGATCGGCGCCAACTCGACCGTGGACCGCGGCACCATCCGTGCGACCCGTATCGGGCGCGGCACCAAGATCGACAACCTCGTGCAGGTCGGCCACAATTGCATCGTGGGCGAAGACTGCCTGCTTTGCGGACTGGTGGGCATCGCCGGCTCGGCGCGGATCGGCAATCGCGTGGTGCTGGGCGGGCAGGTCGGTGTATCCGACAACATCTTCGTGGGCGACGATGTGATCGCCGGCGGTGCGACCAAGATATTCACCAATGCGCCCGCCGGCCGGGTGCTGCTGGGTAGCCCGGCCGTCAAGATGGAGACGCATGTCGAGGCGCAAAAGAACATCCGCCGCTTGCCGCGTCTTTATGCGCAGGTGGCCGAGCTTCGCGAAACTGTTAAGAAACTGCTCGACAAGGGCGATGCGCAATAACATTTCCGCATATACCGGAACAGAACGGAGGCCGAGATGACAGAAGTCAGCGATCGCATCATCCAGATCATCGCAGAACAGGCGATGCTGGACCCGTCCGAGCTGAAGCTCGATATGTCGCCACAAGAGATCGGCATCGACAGCCTTGGTCTGGTCGAGTCGATCTTTGCCATCGAAGAGGCGTTCGACATCTCGGTGCCGTTCAACGCCAATGAACCCGAGAAGTCGGACTTCGATATCTCCAGTCTGGGCGCCATCGTCGGCGCAGTTGAAAAGTTGATCGCTGAAAAGGCATGAACGCCAAGAAGAACAAGGGCCCAAAGCTGCCCAAATCGGAACGCAAAACCGGCAAGGTCAAAGGCAAGGTCAAAAGCGCGACCAAGATCGCCCGCACCATGCTGGGCAAGGTGATCATGGGACGGCATGCCAACGGCATGCGCCGCGTCGCCATTACCGGCATGGGCACGGTGAACGCACTTGGCCGCGACGTGCCCTCGACGCTGGAGGCCATGCGCGAGGGGCGCTGCGGCATCGGCCCGCTGGATTTCCGCGATGTCGACCGGCTGGCCATCCGCATTGGCGGGCAGGTCCGCGACTGGGAGGCCGAGACCTATTTCAACCGCCAGCAGATCGTTCTTTACGATAAGTTCACCCAGTTCACGCTGCTTGCCGCGCGTCAGGCAGTGGCGCAGTCGGGCTTGATTTTCGAGGGCGAGTTAGGCCTGCGCTCGGGCGTGGTGCTGGGCACCGCTGCAGGCGGCATGAACACCTGGGACGAAAACTACCGCACCGTCTATGAAGAGGGGAAGAACCGCGTCCATCCCTTTGTCGTGCCCCGGCTGATGAACAACGCGGCCTGCTCGCATCTGAGCATGGAATACGGGCTGTTGGGGCCCAGCTTTACCGTGGCCACCGCCTGCGCCAGTTCGAACCACGCCATGGGTCTGGCCTTCAACATGGTGCGCTCGGGCGCGGCGTCGGTGATGCTGACCGGCGGTTCCGAGGCGATGCTGTGCTTTGGCGGCGTCAAGGCATGGGAGGGGCTGCGCGTCATGTCCAAGGACGCCTGCCGCCCGTTCTCGGCCACGCGCAACGGCATGGTGCAGGGCGAGGGCGCGGGGGTTTTCGTCTTCGAGGATTGGGAGCATGCGGTTGCGCGCGGTGCCGATATCCTGGCCGAGGTGGTGGGTTTTTCCATGTCGGCGGATGCGCAGGATATCGTCATGCCCTCGGCCATCGGTGCCGAGCGTACGATCACCGGGGCCATGCAGGACGCGCATATGCGTCCCGATGAGGTGGGGTATATCAACGCCCATGGCACCGGGACCGCGGCCAATGACAAGACGGAATGCGCCGCCGTTGCCCATGCCTTCGGCCATCATGCGGACCGGTTGATGATCTCTTCCACCAAATCCATGCATGGTCACCTGATCGGCGGCACCGGCGCGGTCGAGTTGCTGGCCTGCATCATGGCGCTGCGCGACGGCATTATTGCACCGACGATCGGCTATGAAGAGCCCGACCCCGAATGCGCGCTGGACGTGGTTCCGAACCAGGCGCGCGAAGCCAAGGTCGAGGCGGTGCTGTCCAACGCCTTCGCCTTTGGCGGGTTGAATGCGGTGATCGCGTTGCGCAAGGCGTGACGGCAGCCAAATAAAATATCAGTATCTTGTTTGAAAACCTCGGGGGTTTGACGGCTGGGGCCTACCCTTGCGTCTTACCGTGCCACTTCGCGTGGGCGCAGCATCAGCCACAGCAGTGCTCCGCCCGCCAGCACCAGGAAGGGCAGCATGGCAAGGTTGACCGCGCTCCAGCCGGCCTGCGCCGACCCGCCCATGCAGTTCATCAGCCCGCCCGAGGACAGCGAGGCCAGAAACACGCCGCTAAAGACTACGGCGTCGTTCAGGCCCTGCACCCGCTCGCGTTCCTCGGGGCGATAGGCCCGGGTCAGCATGGCGGTTGCACCGATATAGCCGAAGTTCCAGCCCAGTCCCAAAAGGATCATGGCGATGAAGAAATGTGGCAGATCCACCCCGGACAGCGCCACGGCCCCGGCACCGCCCAGAATCGCCAGCCCGACCATGACGATAGGTTTGGCGCCGAAACGGGCGATCAGGTGGCCGGTAAAGAAGGAAGGCGCGAACATCGCCAGCACATGGCCCGACACGATATTGGCCGCATCGGCCGTGGCAAAGCCACAACCCACCACCGCCAGAGGCGCTGAGGTCATGACCAGATTCATCAGCGCATAAGACACCATTCCGCAGATCATCGCCACGGCGATCTGGGGCACCCGCAATAGTTCGGCCAGCGGCCGGCCCTCGGTTTTGCCCGGGATGGGTGCGGGCGGGCGCGGTATGTCGAGAAAGGCGAAAAGCACCGGCCCCAACAGGTTCAGCGCGATGATTGCGGCATAGGTGGCAAGAAACGGGATCGCGGTCACTTCCGCTGTCATCCGCACCAGTGCCGGCCCGGTAAAGGCGGCGGCAAGCCCGCCTGCCAGCACCCAGGAAATGGCGCGCGACTGGAACTCGGGCGGGGCGCAATCGGTGGCGGCAAAGCGGAAAAAGCCCTGCGCCGCCATATAGACGCCGGTGAACAGCGCGCTGGCAGTGAACAGCCAGAAATTGCCGGCGGCCAGCGCATAGGCGGCAATGGCCGCCCCCAGCGCCGCCGAGCCGCAGGCCAGCAGGAACCCCGCCCGCCGTCCATGCCGCCGCATGAAGCCCGAGAGCGGTCGGGCGGAAAGCGCCGAACCCAGGATCATCATCGACAGCGGCAAAGTGGCGATGCAGGGATTGGGGCTGAGCATCTGGCCCGCCAGTCCACCGACGATAAAGATCATCGACATCTGCGCCCCAAGCAGCGCCTGAGCCAGCAAAAGCACGATGACGTTGCGCCAGGCGCGGCGCATCGGGTCGATTTCGGTCAGGGCGACGAACATGGCGGTATCAGCGCAGGGCGTATGCGTTGCGGGCGCGGGCCTCTATCGCCGCCCAATCCCCGGCGGCCACCTCGGCATCCGGCGCGATCCAGCTACCGCCGACGCAGGTCACATTCGGAAGCGCCAGATAATCCGGGGCATTTTGAATGCTTACCCCGCCGGTGGGGCAGAAGCTGACCTGAGGCAGCGGCCCGGCCAGCGATTTCAGCGATTTCGCGCCGCCTGCCGCCTCGGCCGGGAAGAATTTGAGCATGGAAAAGCCCATTTCCATCGCCCGCATCACTTCTGAGGCGGTGACGGCGCCGGGCAGGAGCGGCAGGCCGATTTCCTCGCAGGCGCGCACCAGCCGTTCGGTCGCACCCGGCGCGACGGCGAAGCTGGCACCGGCATCCTGCGCCCGCTTGGCGTCGTCGGGCGTGAGTACGGTTCCCGCGCCAACATGGCCGCCGGTGACTTTGGCCATTTCAGTGATCACCTGCAATGCGGCCGGGGTGCGCAATGTCACCTCCAGCACCGGCAGGCCTCCGGCGACCAGCGCCGTCGCCAGCCCTTCGGCGCGGGCAGCATCCCCGACCACCAGAACCGGAATCACCGGGGCAAGCTCGCACAGCACGCGGGTCTTGCGGGACTGCTGTTCGGGGGTCATGGCGGGCCTCATGTCGTTTCGGAAAACTTCGCGGCAGGTTGCTATTTTACGGACGGCTGCGCAAGGGTGTGCGTTAGCGGTAACTTTCCTGTTGGATGGTGCGGCGACGGGAAAAGGGGCTGTCTGCCCCCTCTTGCGGCGATGCCGCAATTCACCCCCGAGGATATTTTGCCACGAAAGAAGCTGTTCAGCCCCCGGCGCTGCTGCGCCCGCCCGAACGCGCGGTGGCAGAGGCGCCGAAGCCACCCCTTTGGCTGACCTGCGTCGCGGTCATAGCGGGTTTGCCGATGGTCGAGGGCGCGCGCTGAAAGGTCGCAGCCGATACTTTGCCTGTGCCGCGATTGCTGGCGAAACTTTGGTCGCCCTTGGGCGTGGAAAAGCGCCCGTCCGCCGTCTTGACCATGGGTTGCGAGAAGATCCCGCCGCCGCGCGACAGCATCGAGCCCATCATGTAGCCGACCAGAAGCGGCATGAAGGAAAAGCCGCCGCCCGAGTTCTGCGCCTCTTGCGTCTGGGCGGGATCGCCACCGCAATTTCCGACGCCATGTTCCTGTTCACAAAGTTCCTTGGATTCGTAGCGTGGCGCGGTTTCCAGGAACTCCTCTTGCGCGGCGGCGAAATTCTTGCGGCAGTCGTCTTCGGTGAACCACAATGTGTCTTGCTGGCTGGCGGCGATGCAGCTTTCCAGGTCGGGAAAGCTTTGCGCGTCCATGCGGTCGTCCTCGCATCCGGCAAGCGCCAGAGTTGCGGTTCCGGCCAGCACCAGCGCGACATGGCGCGAGCGTTTGCGGGTGAAGCGTTCGGTCATGGTCAGCCCTCGATGAAATGCGGCTTGAAGCGCGACAGGTTGTGGGTGATGCGCGCGCGATCCTCGCGCAGGCCGAGACCGCAGCAATTCTCGCCCACGATCCACGCGCCCAGCACCGGGTGGAAACCGTCGAAATCCGGCAGTGACGCCAGTCCTTGCAGGATCATCGGGTGATGAGAATAGCTGTCGTCCGAGGTGCGCGCCACCTCATCGCCGTTTTCATGGATCACCACCCCGGCCCCTTCGCGAGAGAAGATCGGCTTTGTCACATAGCCGCGCGCAAGCGTTTCGCGGGCGGCTTCGAAGGCCTGCGCCACCTCGGTGGCGGGAGAGCCGCCGCTCAGCGCATCCTGCACGTCCGAAAGGAAGAAGGCGGGCAAGAGGTTCGGGTGGCCGGGGAACATTTGCCACAAGAGCGGCAGGATGCCCTTGTTCGATAGCAGGGCCTTCCACGGCGGCTCGATGAAGCGGGTGCCAGAGGCTTGCAGATGCGCGGCGAAACTGTCGCGCAGCATGTCTTCCCAAGGGTAGAGCTTGAAAAGCGTGCCGATCACGCGGGATTGGTCGTCGGCGAACTGCCCCTCTTCGGTCAGGCCGATCTGGGACAGGGGGGTGAAATGTGCGCCCAAACCTGCTTCGCGCGCGGCCCAAGCCAGGGTCTCGACGGTGGCGTAATCCTCGGGGTTGTCGGGATCGGCGGTGAAATGCAGCTCTTCGCCGTCGGCGCAGATCTGGGTCCAGCGCGCCACGATGGCCTCGTGGATGCTGTTGAACTGGTCGGCATCGGCGTCAAGCACCCCCGCCGCCTGCTGCTGTTCGAACCACAGCCATTGAAACGAGGCGGATTCGTAAAGCGAGGTCGGCGTGTCGGCATTGTATTCAAGCAGCTTTGCCGGGCCGCTGCCGTCATAGGCCAGATCCATGCGGCCATAGAGTTCGGGTTCGCCCCGCGCCCAACTGGAAGCGATCAGGTCCCAGTGCTGTCGGGGAATGTCGAGCCGGGTCAGCCACGCCTCGTCTCGGACGGCGCGATCCACCGCCTCGCGGCACAGCGCATGCAGTTCGGTCGCGGGGTCCTCGATATCGTCTTCGATCTGGCGCAGGGTAAAGCGATAGGCGCTGGTCTCGTCCCAATAGGGCTCACCGCCCATGTCGGCAAAGGTGAAGCCCAGCTCCTGGGCCTTGTCACGCCAGCCGGGCCGCTCGGGAAGGGTGCGTTTTTCCATGATCTCTCCTTCAGTCCGAGATAGGACGGGCACCCGCCCCGGTGCAAGCCTCGGGGGGCGTTTTTCCCCGCCAAACCTGCCTGCGCGTCGCGGCCGTCCTGGGGGATGATCCCGCATTCACATAGGGGGGCTTGCCCCACGGCTGGCTTCGCGCCAATCTGCGACCACTCCAGCCCCGCGTACGACGGGGCGTGACAACAGGGATGCCCCATCATGCAGAATCGCTTTTCGCTTCGCACGCTGCTTCTGGCCTCGGCCGTATCATTGGCAGTGCCGGCGAGCGCGGCCTGGGCCGAGACGCCCGCCGACACTTTGGTCATCGCCCACCAGATCGACGACATCATCAGCCTGGACCCCGGGCAAAGCTTCGAGTTCTCGGGCCAGGACGTGGTGAACAACCTTTACGACCAGTTGGTCGATCTGGACCCTCTGGACGTTACGGCGGGCGTGAAGCCCAGCCTTGCCGAATCCTGGGAGGTCAGCGAGGACGGCAAGACCATCACCCTGACGATGCGCGAGGGCGTCAAGTTCCATTCCGGCAATCCTGTCCGGGCCGAGGACGCCGCGTGGTCGCTGCAGCGCGCCGTCAAGCTGAACAAATCCCCGGCCTTCATCCTGAACCAGTTCGGCTTCACCCCCGAAAACGTGGATGAGATGGTGAGTTTCGAGGGCAACAAGCTGACCCTGAAACTGGACCAGCCCTATGCGCAAAGCTTCGTGCTGAACTGTCTGGCGTCCGAGGTCGGCTCGGTCATCGACAAGGAAACGGTCATGGCCCATGTCGAGGGCGATGATTTCGGCAATACCTGGCTTTCCACCAATGATGCGGGCGCGGGCGCCTTCACGCTGGCCGCCTGGCGTCCGAACGAGGTGGTGCAACTGGCCGCCAATCCCGATTACTGGCAGGGTGCCCCGGCGATCAAGCGGGTGATCGTGCGCCATGTTCAGGAAAGCAGCGCCCAGCGGTTGTTGCTGGAGCAGGGCGATATCGACGTTGCGCGCAACCTGACGCCGACCGATGTCGACGGCGTCTCGGGCAATGACAAGCTGAAGGTCATGGACGACCTGCGCGGCCGCATCCTTTACATGGGGCTCGGCCAACAGGACCCGCTGCTGTCCAAACCCGAGATGATCGAGGCGATGAAATATCTCATCGACTATGCCGGGATGGAATCGAGCTTCCTCAAGGGACAGTGGAAGGTACACCAGAATTTCCTGCCCGAAGGTTATCTGGGCGCCTCGGACGAAAACCCCTGGACCCATGACATCGAAAAGGCGCGGGCGATCCTGACCGATGCCGGCATCACCTCGGGGACGGTCAAGACGATCGTGCGCGACATCCGCGAATATGTCGATGCCGCCCAGACCCTGCAGGCCGCCATGGCGCAAGTGGGCTTGACGCTGGAGATCCAGCAGATGACGGGGGCGCAGGTGCTTGACGCCTATCGCGCGCGGCAGGTGCCGATCTTCATCGGCGAATGGGGCCCGGATTATGCCGATCCCAACACCAATGCCTCGACCTTTGCCTATAACCCCAACAATGCGGCCGATGCGGGGCTGTCGCAGCTTGCTTGGCGCAACAGTTGGGCCGTGCCCGAAGAGATGAACCAGGCCACGGTCGCCGCCACGCTTGAGGGCGATACCGACAAGCGTGTGCAGATGTATCTGGATATCCAAAGCCAGTACCGCGAAATCGCGCCGATCATCCCGATGTTCCAGAAGATCGAGCAGGTGGCGATGCAGCAGAATGTCCAGAACTGGACCTCGGGCGGCTCGGTCAGCTCGGTCGTATACCGTCAGGTGACAAAGGAATAAGGCGTGGTCCAACCTGATATCGTCGTCCAGCCGGGGCAGGGTACGCCGCCCCCGGCTGGCGGCACGCCTCCGTCGCCACGGGCCGCGCGGCTCAGGCGACGGGCAAAAAGCCTTGGCGGTGTTGCGCTGTCGCTGGTGCTGACCTTGGTCGGGCTGTTGCTTGTGACTTTCGTCATCGGCCGCGTGATGCCCATCGACCCGGTGCTGAAGGTGGTGGGGGAACGCGCGACACAGGCGCAATACGACGCCGCCTATCAGGCCATGGGGCTGGACAAACCGCTATGGCAGCAATTCCTGCGCTATATGGCCGAGGTGCTGAGGGGGGACTTCGGCCGCTCGATCTCGACCGGGCATCCGGTGGCGCAGGACCTGAAGCGGGCATTCCCGGCCACGCTGGAACTGGCGGCACTGGGAACGCTGATCGGCGTCTGCGTCGGAGTGCCGCTGGGCGTGATCGCCGCTGCGCGCCGGGGCGGCTGGGTCGATCAGATCGCCCGCGTGGTGGCGCTGGTGGGGTATTCCATGCCGATCTTCTGGCTGGGGCTGATGGGGCTTTTGCTGTTTTATGGCATCCTTGGCTGGGTCGGTGGACCGGGGCGGCAGGGCATCATTTATGATGGAATGGTGCCCATGGTGACCGGGCTGGTTCTGGTGGACAGCCTGATCGCCGGCGACTGGGGGGCTTTTCGCGACGCCTTCAGCCATATCGTTCTGCCGGCCAGCCTGCTTGGCTATTTCAGCCTTGCCTATATCAGCCGCATGACCCGCAGCTTCATGCTGGAACAGCTTTCGGCAGAATATATCATCACGGCCCGCGTCAAGGGCCTGTCCGAACGCCGGGTGATCTGGGGCCATGCCTTTCGCAACATATTGGTGCCGCTGATCACGGTGATCGCGCTCAGCTTCGGCTCGTTGCTCGAAGGGTCGGTGCTGACCGAAATCGTGTTCTCATGGCCGGGCATCGGACAATACATCACCAAGACGCTGCTGGCGGGGGATATGAATGCGGTGCTGGGCGGCACCGTGGTCGTCGGCGCCTGTTTCGTGGCGCTGAACATTTTCTCAGATATTCTCTACCGCCTGCTGGACCCGAGGGCGAAATGACAGAAACGACACGCGCATGGCTTTTGTCCGATGCGCCGCGGACCCGGCGGCAGGCGCGGCTTGGGGCGCTGTATCAGGGATGGCTGACTTTTCGCGCCAACAAGCTGGCGATGTTCGGGCTGGTGATCCTTGTGGGGCTGGTGCTGGTGGCGGCTTTCGCGCCCTGGATCGCGCCCCAGAATCCCTATGCCCAGAACCTTGCCGGCCGGCTGCAGCCGCCCTCGGCCCAGAACTGGCTGGGCACCGACGCGCTGGGTCGGGACATCCTGTCGCGGCTGATCTTCGGGTCGCGGGTCACGCTGTTCATCGTCGGCACGGTGGCGCTGATTGCGCCGGTGATCGGGCTGTTCATCGGCACTGTGGCGGGTTTTGCCGGCGGCTGGGTCGACCAGGTGCTGATGCGGATCACCGATATCTTCCTGGCCTTTCCCAAGCTGATCCTGGCGCTGGCCTTCGTGGCAGCACTTGGCCCCGGCATCGGCAATGCGGTGCTGGCGCTGGCCATCACCTCGTGGCCACCCTATGCCCGGCTCGCCCGGGCCGAGACGCTGACCATCCGCCACGCCGATTATATCGCGGCCGCGCGGTTGCAGGGCGCGGGGCCGCTGCGGCTGCTGATCGGGCATGTCTGGCCGCTGTGCATCAGTTCGCTGATCGTGCGGGTGGCGCTGGATATGGCAGGCATCATCCTGTCGGCGGCCGGTTTGGGCTTTCTTGGGCTTGGCGCGCAACCCCCAATGCCGGAATGGGGCGCGATGATCTCGGACGGGCGGGCGTATATCCTCGACTTCTGGTGGGTCGCTGCGATGCCCGGTCTGGCGATCTTTATCGTGTCGCTGGCCTTCAACCTGCTGGGCGACGGCTTGCGCGATGTGCTCGACCCCAAGGGGGCCAAAGAATGACCCCGCTGCTTTCAGTGCGCGACCTGCACGTCACCTTCCCGACCCGCTCGGGGGTGTTTCAGGCGGTGCGCGGCGTCGGCTTCGACCTTGGCCGGGAACGGCTGGGGGTGGTGGGCGAAAGCGGCTCTGGCAAGTCCATGACCGGCCGCGCCATTCTCGGCCTCGTGCGCCCGCCGGGCCAAGTCACCGCCGACCGGATGGAGCTTGACGGAGAGTCGATCCTGAACCTGCCCGAAGCCCGGATGCGCCGCCTGCGCGGCCCGCGCATCAGCATGGTGATGCAGGACCCCAAGTTCAGCCTCAACCCGGTGATGACTGTGGGCCGGCAGATCATGGAAGGCTACCGCCTGCACACCGGTGTCAACCGCGCCGCCGCCCGCGACAAGGCGCTCGAGATGCTTGCCGCCGTGCAGATCCGCGATCCCGAACGGGTTTTCGACGCCTACCCGCACGAGGTTTCGGGCGGCATGGGCCAGCGCATCATGATCGCGATGATGCTCGCCCCCGACCCGGAAATCCTGATCGCGGACGAACCGACCTCGGCGCTGGATGTCTCGGTCCGCAACGAGGTCCTGCGCATCATGGACCGGCTTGTCCGCGAACGCGGCATGGGGCTGATCTTTATCAGCCATGACCTGAACCTCGTCGCGCAGTTCTGCGACCGCGTTCTGATCATGTATGCCGGCCGGGTGGTCGAGGAACTGCCGGCCAACGAACTGCACGCCGCAAAGCACCCCTATACGCAGGGGCTTTTGAACAGCCTGCCCCGCCTCGATCACCCGGTCGAACGGCTCACCGTCCTGCAACGGCAAGAGAGCTGGCGCGACGCCCCATCGATGGGCGCTTCATGATGCCGCTTCTTCGTTGCCCAAATACCCAGCCGCCGCGGTGCAATCCATGCTGACGATCGAGCAGTTGAATGTCTGGTTCGGCCATGCGCCGGAACGCGTCGATGCGGTCAAATCCGCCGATTTCCATGTCGCGCCGGGGGAAAGCTTCGGGCTGGTCGGCGAAAGCGGCTCGGGGAAATCGACCATCCTGCGCGCGATAACCGGCCTCATCGACACATGGTCGGGCCGGATCGAGGTGGCAGGCGAAACCATTACCGGCCGCCGCCGCTCGCAAGAGTTTCACAAGACGGTGCAGATGGTGTTCCAGGACCCCTATGCCAGCCTGCATCCGCGCCATTCCGTGGACCGGGTGCTGTCAGAGACCCTGAACCTGCAAGGCATGGACCAGATCGACGCCCGTATCACCCGGTTGCTCGATCAGGTGGGTCTTGGGCGTGGCTTCCGTTTTCGCTATCCGCACCAGCTTTCGGGCGGGCAACGGCAGCGGGTGGCTATTGCCCGAGCCCTGGCGGCCGAGCCGCGGCTTTTGCTCTTGGACGAGCCGACCTCGGCGCTGGATGTCAGCGTGCAGGCCGAGATCTTGAACCTGCTTTGCGATATCCGGGCCGAGCGCGGGCTGACCTATGTCATGGTCAGCCATGATCTTGCGGTGGTGGCGCATATGTGCGACCGGCTGGCGGTCATGCGCGAAGGCCGGATCATCGAGCAGATGGACGCCGCCACCCTGCGGGCCGGCGCGGCGCAAGGCGAATATGCCCGCGCGCTGATCGCCGCCAGCACCAGCTATACGCGCGAAACCTAGACCGCGACGCCGAAGATCTTGCCGATGCCTGCGGTGATCGCCAGCGCAAGGATGCCGCCTGCCACCACCCGCAGCACGGCGCGTCCGGGCGGCGCGCCGCCTGCCCATGCCCCCAGCGCGCCCAGCACCGCCAGCGCGATCATCACCGCCACCAGCACGCTGGCGACGATCTGTCCGCCGGGCGCGAAAACGGCCGCCAGCAGCGGCACTGCCGCCGCAATGCTGAAGGTTGCGGCCGAGGCCAGCGCGGCTTGCAGCGGATTGGCGTTCGACGCTTCGCTCAGCCCCAATTCGTCGCGGACATGGGCGGCCAGCGCGTCATGCTCGGTCACCTCGCGCGCGGCCTGCAAAGCGGTGCCGGGCGTCATGCCCCGCGACTCGTAGATCGCGGCCAGTTCGTGCAGCTCTTCCTGCGGCATCTCGCGCAAGGCAGTGCTTTCACGCGCAATATCCGCGCGTTCGGTGTCGGATTGCGAACTGACCGAGACATATTCGCCCATGGCCATGGACATGGCCCCCGCCACCAGCCCGGCCAGCCCGGCGATGAAAATCGCCTCGCGCCCCGGATCGGCCGCCGCCACACCGACGATCAGCGCGCCCACCGAGACGATGCCGTCATTCGCCCCCAGGACCGAGGCGCGCAGCCATCCCATGCGGCTGACGTAATGCGGATCGTCGGGATGTGCGCTGGGTTGATCGGTCATCACGGGCCTTTGGCTTGTTTTGGGACAGCTTAGCCTGCCGTGCCGGTTTTGCCAGTCTTGCGTCCTGCGCCCGGCGCCTTCACGCTGTCCGCGGGCGAATCCCGCCCAATACGAGGCAAGAATGCAGCAAAGCCTGAACCTGCCACCCGCTCGGAACCTGATCGGCGGTGCATGGCACCCTGCCGCTTCAGGACGCGAAATGCCGATGATTTCACCCATCGACGGCCAGCCCTTTGCTGCCATCGCGGAATCGGGCCCCGAGGATGTGGACGGCGCGATCCGCGCCGCCCGCGCCGCGTTCGAGGGCGATTGGGGCCATCTGACCGCTGCCGAGCGCGGCCGGCTGATGCTGCGCCTGGCGCTGCGTATCGAGGCCGAGGCGGAATCGCTTGCGCAGCTTGAAACCCGCGACAACGGCAAGCCCATCGCCCAGTCCCGCGCCGATATGGCGGCGCTGGCGCGTTACTTCGAATATTACGGCGGTGCCGCCGACAAGCTGCATGGCGAGGTGATCCCGTTTCTGAACGGTTATGACGTGACAGCTATGCGCGAACCGCACGGGGTCACCGGCCACATCATTCCGTGGAATTATCCGGTTCAGATCTTTGGCCGTTCGGTTGGGGCGGCGTTGGCGATGGGCAATGCGACCGTGACCAAGCCGGCCGAGGATGCGTGCCTGACGATCCTGCGTCTGGGCGAGCTTGCGACCGAGGCAGGCTTTCCACCCGGGGCCATCAATATCGTGACGGGTCGCGGCGATGTGGCGGGGCGCGCGCTGGCCGAACATCCCGGTGTCGATTTCATCAGCTTCACCGGCTCGCCCCAGGTGGGGCAGGCGATCCAGATCGCGGCGGCAAAGAACTACATTCCCTGCACGCTGGAACTGGGCGGGAAATCGCCGCAGATCGTGTTCGAGGATGCGGATCTTGAGGCGGCGGCCCCCGTCATTGTCAGCGCCATCGTGCAGAACGGCGGCCAGACCTGCTCGGCCGGTTCGCGCGTGCTGATCCAGCGCAGCATATGGCAGCGGCTGACGGCAATGCTGGCCGAGCGATTTCGCGATACCGTTGCCCGACCCTCGGGTGAGGACGCGGTGCTGGGCCCGCTGATCTCGGCCCGGCAAAAGGCCCGGGTCGAACGCTATATCGCCGAGGCCAAAGCGCCGCTGATCGCTTGCGGAGGCATTGCCGTTGACGCGCCCGCCACCGGCTTTTATGTCGCGCCGGCACTGTTCGGCCCGGTCGATCCGCAAAGCCCGCTGGCGCAGGAAGAGGTCTTTGGCCCGGTGCTGGCTGCCATCCCCTTCGATACCGAGGCCGAGGCCATCGCCATCGCCAATGGCACCGAATACGGGCTGGTCGCCGGTATCTGGACGCGGGATGGTGATCGGCAGGCGCGGGTGGCGCGGACTATGCGATGCGGGCAGGTCTTTATCAACGGCTATGGCGCCGGGGGCGGGATCGAACTGCCCTTTGGCGGGGTGCGCAAATCCGGGCACGGGCGCGAAAAGGGCTTTGTAGCCCTGTACGAGTTCTCGCGCCTGAAAACTATCGTCCATCGTTTCGCATAATAAGAGGGGGTTTTCATGCGGCTTCAGGGCAAGACGGCGTTGGTGACTGGCGCGGGCTCGGGTTTTGGTCGCGGCATTGCCGAGACCTTCGCGCGCGAGGGGGCGCGGGTGGCCGTGCTGGATATCGATGCCGAAGCGGCCGGGACGGTGGCCCTGGGCATCGACGGTCTGGCCATAACCTGCGACGTCAGCCATGGCGATCAGGTCGCGGCAGCAGTGGCCGAGACGCGCAAGGCTTTCGGCAGCCTGGACATCGTGGTGAACAACGCTGGCTGGACGGTGCCGAACGGCCCCCTGCTTGCAACCGACGAGGCGGCGTTTCGCAAGATCTACGACGTCAACGTGCTGTCGATCTTTCACATGACCCATGCCGTGGTGCCGCATTGGCGCGAGCGGGGACGGGGGGTGATGATCAACGTGGGCTCGACCGCCGGGATCCGGCCGCGGCCGGGGTTGACGTGGTACAACTCATCCAAGGGCGCGGTGAATATCATGACCCGCAGCCTTGCGGTGGAACTGGCCCCCGACGGCATCCGGGTGAACGGCCTTGCCCCGGTGATGGGCGAAACCGGCATGCTGGAGCGGTTCATGGGCTGCGAGGATACGCCGGAAAACCGTGCCCGCTTTATCGGCACCATTCCGTTGGGCCGGCTGTCGCAGCCGCGAGACATCGCCAATGCGGCGCTTTACCTTGCTTCGGACGAGGCCGATTTCATCACCGGCGTCATCCTTGAGGTCGATGGCGGGCGAACGATCTAGCCCACCGCCTGCGCCCGCCGCGTCGCGATGATGCGCCATGAAAAGGCCAGCACGAACAGCGCCGTCAGAACCAGAACGATGGTCGGTGCCGGGGCGCTGTTCAGCCAGAAGCTGGCCCAGACCCCGCTGACCGTCCCGAATGCCGCAACGCCGACCGAGGTGGCCAGCATCGTCGCCAGCCTGCGCGTGACCAGAAAGGCGATGGCTCCGGGCGCGATCAACAGCGCCACGGCCAGAATGATGCCGACCGCGCTGAGCATGGCGACCACGGTGGCCGAGATCATTGCCAGCAGCCCATAGTTCAGCAAGTTCAGCGCCAACCCCGAAACCCGCGCCTGCACCGGATCAAAGGCCAGCAGCGCGAAATCGCGCCATTTCAGGATCAGCACCAGACCGACCACGGCCGAGATGCTGCCGGCCAGACGCAGATCCTCAGGGCCGACGCCCAGCATATTGCCGAACAGGATATGATCCAGATGCAGGTCGGTCTGGATCGCCGTGTAAAGCACGATCCCCAATCCGAACATGCCCGACATGACCACGCCCAGCACGGTATCGGCCTTGACGCGGCTGTTGTTCTGCAACCAGCCGGTCAGAAGTGCGCAGCTCATACCCGCGACGAATGCGCCAAGGATCAGCGGCAGGCCTGCGACATAGGCCAGCACCACCCCCGGCAGCACGGCGTGGCTGACCGCGTCGCCCATCAGCGACCAGCCCTTGAGCACCAGAAAGCAGGACAGCAACCCCGCGGGCAAGGCGATCATCAGCCCGATCAGCGCCGCATCGCGCATGAACGGAAAAGTCAGGGGCATCGTCAGCCAGTCCATCATGCGGCCTCGTTCAATGCTTGGCGGGCACGGCGACGGGCGGCCAAAAGCCCGTGCTTGGGTGCCAGCAGAAAAGCGGCAAGGAAGATCAGGGTCTGAAGGCAGACGATAACGCCCCCGGTCGCGCCGTCGAGAAAGAACGAGATATAGGCGCCGACCGCCGAGGTGATCGAGCCGATCGCCACCGACAGCAGGATCAGCCGGGGAAAGCGGTCGGTCAGCAGATAGGCGGTGGCTCCGGGCGTCACCACCAGCGCCACCACCAGAAACGCGCCCACGGTCTGCATCGCCGCGACCGTGCAGGCTGAGAGCAGGGTGAAGAACAGCACCTTCAGCGCCGGCGGGTTCAGCCCGATGGTCCGGGCATGGCTTTCATCGAAAAACACCACCATCAGGTCACGCCATTTCGCGGTCAGGATCAACAGTGATATCCCGCCGATCAACGCCAGTTGCAGCGTGTCGCCGGGCGTGATGGCAAGGATATTGCCCATGGTGATGGTCTGGACCGAGACCGCCATCGGGTTCAGCGAGACCATGAACAGTCCCAGCCCGAAAAAGCCGGTAAAGATCAGGCCGATGATCGCGTCCTCTTTCAGACCGGTGCGCTTGGTCAGAAACAGCATGGCCAACGCCGCGAGGCCCCCCGACAGAAACGCCCCCAGCGCAAAGGGCAGGCCCAGCATATACGCCCCCGCAACCCCCGGCACGATCGAGTGGCTCAGTGCATCGCCGATCAGCGACCAGCCTTTGAGCATCAGATAGGCCGAAAGAAAGGCGCAAACCCCGCCGACCAGCGCCGAAACCCAGATCGCATCGGTCATATAGCTGTATTCAAAGGGGACAAGCAGGGTGCGGATCATTTCTGCGCCGCCTCTTCGCGCGCGCTGCGCTGCTTGTCGTCGTAAAACACCAGCGGGCGTTCGTCGTCCGACAGCACGGTCAGCCCGCGCGGATCGTCGTCGTCGTGCAGATGCCGCGGGCCCAGCACGAAATGCCGCAAGACGCCGCCAAAGGCGTGGCGCAGATTATCCGGAGTAAAGACCTCGGCTGTGGGGCCATGCGCCAGCACGGTGTTCTTGACCAGCACCACCCGGTCGCAATATTCCGGCACCGAACCAAGGTCGTGGGTCGAAACCAGCATGACCCGGCCCTCATCCCGCATTTGCTGCAACAGCTCGATGATCGCGGATTCGGTTTTGACGTCCACGCCGGTAAAGGGCTCGTCCAGCAGGATCACCGAGGCGCCCTGCGCCAACGCCCGTGCCAGAAAGACGCGCTTTTTCTGGCCGCCTGAAAGCTCGCCGATCTGGCGGTGACGGAAATCCTGCATGCTGACGCGGGCCAGCGCCTCGTCCACGGCGCGGCGATCCTCGGGCCGAGCGCGGCGCAGAAAGCCCATGTGACCATAGCGGCCCATCATCACCACGTCCTCGACCAGCACGGGAAAGGACCAGTCCACCTCTTCCGCCTGCGGCACATAGGCGATGAGGTTCTGGCGCAGGGCCTGCGGCACCGCAATGCCAAGCACCCGAACCTTACCGGCGGCGGCCGGAACAAATCCCATCAGCGCCTTGAAAAGCGTCGATTTACCCGAGCCGTTCACCCCCACCAATGCGGTCACCGAAGCCTGCGGCACGCTAAAGCTGGCATCGCGCAGTGCGGTAAAGCCGTTGCGATAGGCCACCGTCAGGTCCGAGACCTCGATGCCGGGGGCGTCACGCATCTGAAAGCCCCTCGACAATGGTTTGCGAGGTCACGCGCAACAGGTCCAGATAAGTCGGCACCGGCCCCTCGGGTCCCGACAGGCTGTCGACATACAGCACACCGCCATATCGCGCCCCGGTCTCGGCCGCGATCTGGCGTGCCGGGCGGTCCGAGACGGTGCTTTCGGAAAACACCACCGGGATATTGTGCTGGCGGATGGCATCGACCACGCGCCGCACCTGTTGGGGCGTGCCCTGTGCATCGGCATTGATCGGCCACAGGAACAATTCGTTCAGGTTGAAATCGCACGCCAGATAGGAAAACGCCCCTTCCGAGGTCACCAGCCAGCGCCGCTCTTCGGGCAAGGCGCGTGCGGCGTCGCGCAGCGGTCCCACGGTCTTGGCAATCTGGCCCTTGTAGCGGCCGGCGTTGGCGCGATAGGTGCCGGTGCCCTCGGGGTCGGCCTTGGACAGGGCGGCGGCAATGTTGTCCACATAGATCAGCGCGGTATCCATCGCCATCCAGGCATGCGGGTTGGGTTTTCCGTCATAATGGCCGCCCATGATCGGCATCGGCTCGATCCCGTCGGTCAGTGTGGCCGAAGGCAGGTCGCCCAGATTGCGCAGGAACTGTTCGAACCACATCTCCAGATTCAGCCCGTTGCGCAGGATCAGACTGGCGTCGCGGGCGCCGATCAGGTCGCTGGGCGTGGGTTCGTAATTGTGGATCTCGGCCCCCGGCTTGGTGATCGACACCACCTCGGCGCGATCGCCCGCCACGTTGCGCGCCATGTCGGCGATGATGGTGAAGGTCGTCGCGACCTTGAACTTGCCCGGTTGGGCGCGGGCCAGTCCGGGCACGATGGCCGGGGCGGCAAGCCCGGCCATGGCCGTTGTCAGGAATGCTCTGCGATTCATGGTTCGATTCTTGCTTTCTTGACCTTGCTCTGCCACCCTTATCTGCGAATGATTCTCAACTGTCAAGTCAGTTGCAATTTCTTCGCATCTGGGACAAAAAACTGCATGGAGATCGAAACCCGCGCCCAATCCTTCGAGGATGCGCTGCGCCGTTCGGGCGTACGCATTACCCGTCAGCGGGCCGCGCTGCTGCGCGTGCTGGCCGCGGCCGAGGACCACCCCGACGCGATGCAGTTGCATCAGCGCGCGACGGCGGCGGGGGCAGGAGTGTCCTTGGCGACGGTCTATCGCACGCTTTCGGCGCTGGAGGCGCAGGGCGTGATCCAGAAGGTGGAATTCGTCGGTGAGCCTGCCCGGTTCGAGCCTGCCGACGGCAACCACCACGACCATATGATCGATGTCGAAACCGGCGAGGTCATGGAATTCGTCAACGAACGCATCGAGCGCCTGCAAGCCGAGATTGCCGCCGAGATGGGCTATGAAATCGTCCGCCACCGGCTGGAACTCTATGTCCGTCGCCGCCGATGAGCCTGACGGTTTTCGACAAGATCATCACGGATCGCGGGTCGCGCTATGCGGTTTCGGGCGGTCCGGCACGGACGCGTGCCGAGGCCGAGGCGCTGCTGGCGGAACTGCGTTGCAACAAGCGTTTCGCCAAGGCGACGCATAACACCTGGGCCGCGATCCTGTCGGATGAGCCGGTGCGCGACGATGACGGCGAAAGCGGTGCAAGCCAGATCATCCTGCAAATGCTGGAACGGGCCGGACTGACCGATCATGTGGTGATCGTGACGCGCTGGTATGGCGGCAAGCATCTGGGCGGCGACCGCTTTCGCCATGTCGTCGATGCGGTGCGGCACTATTTGGGACAGATCGGACGCTAATCCTTGTGCTGGCCTGCCGCATGGGCGTGCAGCAATTCCAGCGGCACGATTTCCAACGTGCGGGCGTGGGTTGCCTCCAGCACCACCTCGGGGGCGGCGAATTCCTGCGCCGCTTGCAGAAAGCGGGCGGCGCACAGGCACCAGCGGTCGCCCGGTTTCAATCCAGCAAAGCGGAATTCGGGGCGAGCGGTGCTAAGGTCATTGCCCAGATATTTCGACAAGGCCAGGAATTCCGCCGTCACGATCACGCAGACGGTATGCCGACCCTGGTCCTCGGGGCCGGTATTGCAGCAGCCGTCGCGGAAAAATCCGGTCAGCGGCGCGGTCGAGCAGGTTTCGAGCCTGCCGCCAAGGACGTTGAGCGCGGGGTCCATATCAGATCTCCTTCGGCTGCCAGTCGATCCAGCGGGCATGGAAATCCGCCCGGCCGAGGCGCCATTCCCGCATCATTCCGCCAGCCCACAACCGCAGGGCCAATGCGGCGCCGTCGCCGCCGTCGGCCTCCATCGACAGATGCGCCAAGGGGCGGTCGAAGCTGGCTTTTGCCCCGGCTGCCAGCAGCGCGGATTCGATCTTGTCACGTGTGGCGGCAGGAAAATATTGCGCCGCCACGGTGTGATAAACAAGCCTGCCATTCGGGGAAGCCTCATTCAGTCGGGTAACCAGCCAGTCGCCTGCATCGGCGCGATCCACCTGCGGCGGGCAGGTTTCGGCCAGTGCGAGGGCTGCCTGCATGCGTTCCAGCCGCGCACGCTGATCCGCCCAGATATAGGAAAGCAGACGCAGCCCGTCTTTTATCGGAGAAAGCGGGTTCAGATCGACGCCACGCGCCGCGCCTATCGCCAGTGGCGCATAGGCAGGCGCGGTGCCGCGCCATTCGGGGGTCACAGCCAGACCGCGGCCTCATCCCCCGGTAGCAGGGCAGGTTCAAATCTATCAGATACAGCAAGACGGTAATGCGGAAAGTTAAGGTTAAGCCCCGCGCTGGCCCCCAGCTCCAGCAGGTCGAAACGGCCGTTGGGCACCAGATGGCCCAGAAACCAAGCCCCCGCGATCAGCACAGCCGCCCGCGCAACCTCGTTGGTCTGGGGCGCATGGTCGAGCCATTCCAGCATATGTGCCTGATCGCTTTGAATCGTGTGTGATATTCTTTGATACAGCGTGGCATCGTCGGCCTCGGCATAGGCTTGCGCCAGTTCCGGGTTCTGCCCGGTCAGGACCAACGCGTGCAGGGCGCCGCAAAGTCGCAACGGCACCGAGTCGGCGCGGTGGCTGGGATCGCCGGGCCAGGTCCGGACGCGCCGCGCCAGAACGCTGTCATCCTTGGCCAGAATCAGGGCCAGTTGTTCGCAGATACGCGCCGTCAGAGGCGAACCCAGCGCGCGGCAGGCATTCGCCTGCAAGGCGAATGCTTCGCGCCAAGAGGTCATCGGAACCGCTCGGTCAGCGCCCTTAGCCGATCCGAAAGGCTGGGCGGAGGATCGTTGGCAGCTTTCGGCGCGGGCTTGACCGTCTGTCCGCCCTCGGGTTTTGCTGGTCTGGTGCCGCTGTTGCGCGCCGGCGCGACCCGTGCCGCAACCGCGTTCATGAAGCGCGCGTCATCACCCGCGGCCAACGCCATGGCCCCATCCGAGATGCCGCGCAGCAAATCGTCCAGCCCGTCCTGCTCGGCCTTAGCGAAATCCGACAGCACATAGCCCGCCACGCGATTCTTGTCGCCGGGGTGGCCGATTCCGATGCGCAGGCGACGATAATTTTCACCGATATGCTGATGCAACGAGCGCAGCCCGTTATGCCCCGCGTGCCCGCCGCCGGTCTTGAGCCGCACCTTGCCGGGCGCAAGGTCCAGCTCGTCATGCAGTACGATCACATCCGCGGGCGTAAGCTTCAGATAGCGCATGGCCTCGCCGACCGCCTGGCCGGAAAGGTTCATGAAAGTGCCGGGTTTAAGCAGGGTAACACGCTCCTCGCCCAGCCGTCCTTCGGCGATTTCCCCTTGAAAGCGGGCTCGCCAAGGCGAAAAACCGTGATCGCCGGCGATGCGATCCACGGCCATGAAGCCCACGTTGTGCCGGTTGGCAGCGTATTTTGCGCCGGGATTGCCCAGGCCCACGATCATTTTCATGCGTTTCTCCGTCGCTCGGGCCAGATTACCGGCCCGACTGAAAAGGGGCAAATTTTATCGCTCTCTTGTTCTTGCGGGCTGGCGTTACTAAGACTCTGTCACCCTTTCGCGTCAAAGAGCGGTCACACGGGACAAGGCCCTTTGAACGAATCGCGGAACGGGCAGGCCAGGCAGGGACAAAAGCAAGGAAAGACATGCACGATCCGGCAGAATTCTATATGAACACGCTCGTCCCCATGGTCGTCGAACAGACCAGCCGCGGCGAACGCGCCTATGACATCTTCTCGCGCCTGCTGAAGGAAAGGATCATTTTCCTGTCCGGTCCTGTGCATGACGGCATGGCGACGCTGATTTCGGCGCAACTGTTGTTTCTTGAGGCGGAAAACCCGACCAAGGACATCAGCATGTACATCAACAGCCCCGGCGGCGTCGTGACCTCGGGCCTGTCGATCTATGACACGATGCAGTATATCAAGCCGCGCGTTTCGACGCTGGTTGTTGGGCAGGCGGCCTCGATGGGCTCGCTGCTGCTTTGCGCCGGTCAGCCGGGGCATCGTTTCTCGCTGCCCAACAGCCGCGTCATGGTGCACCAGCCGTCGGGCGGCTTCCAGGGGCAGGCAACCGATATCCTGATCCATGCGCGCGAGACGGAAAAGCTGAAGCGGCGCCTGAACGAGATCTATGTTCAGCACACCGGCCGCACGCTGCAAGAGGTCGAGGAAGCACTGGAGCGCGACCGCTTCATGTCGCCCGAAGAAGCGAAGGAATGGGGTCTCATCGACGAGATTCTGGTGGCCCGCGGTAAGGCCGAGCCCGGCACGTGATCACGGCTTCGCGAAGCCGCCGGGCTGGCGTTTTGGGGATTGTGACGGGCCGGGGTGGCTCGTAACATGAGGGGCAATGCATGGCGTGGTCTGCCCACGTTCGCAACTGGCGGTCGCCCGGCGCTTTTGCCGGGCTTCCGATGCAATACGAGGATTAACTGATGGCCAATCCGTCCGGCGGCGACAGCAAGAACACGCTCTACTGCAGCTTCTGCGGCAAAAGCCAGCATGAGGTGCGCAAGCTGATTGCCGGTCCGACCGTGTTCATTTGCGATGAATGCGTCGAGCTTTGCATGGACATCATCCGCGAAGAAACGAAGTCCTCGGCGCTGAAATCCGGCGACGGCGTGCCGACCCCGCGCGAGATCTGCAATGTTCTGGACGATTACGTGATCGGCCAGGAACATGCCAAGCGCGTGCTTTCGGTTGCGGTGCACAACCATTACAAGCGGCTGAACCACTCTTCCAAGACGGATATCGAGCTGGCCAAGTCGAACATCCTGCTGATCGGCCCGACCGGCTGTGGCAAGACGCTGCTGGCCCAGACGCTGGCGCGCATTCTGGACGTGCCTTTCACCATGGCCGACGCGACCACGCTGACCGAGGCCGGCTATGTCGGCGAGGATGTGGAAAACATCATCCTCAAGCTGTTGCAGGCCAGCGAATACAACGTCGAACGGGCGCAGCGCGGCATCGTCTATATCGACGAGGTGGACAAGATCACCCGCAAGTCCGACAACCCGTCGATCACCCGCGACGTTTCGGGCGAGGGGGTGCAGCAGGCGCTGTTGAAAATCATGGAGGGGACGGTCGCCAGCGTCCCCCCGCAAGGCGGGCGCAAGCATCCGCAGCAGGAATTCCTGCAAGTGGACACGACCAACATCCTGTTCATCTGCGGCGGCGCATTCGCCGGTCTTGATCGCATCATCGCGCAGCGCAACAAGGGCACGGCGATGGGTTTCGGCGCCAATGTCAAAGACGACGAAGACAAGGGCGTGGGAGAGCTTTTCAAACAACTTGAACCGGAAGATCTGCTGAAATTCGGCCTGATCCCCGAGTTTGTCGGCCGTCTGCCGGTGATCGCCACCTTGGGGGACTTGGACGAACAGGCGCTGATCATCATCCTGACCCAGCCCAAGAACGCGTTGGTCAAGCAGTATCAGCGGCTTTTCGATCTGGAAGGCGTGAAGCTGACCTTTACCGAAGACGCGCTGATCGCCATTGCCCGTCGCGCCATCAAGCGCAAGACCGGGGCCCGGGGGCTGCGCTCGATCATGGAGGACATCCTGCTGGATACCATGTTCGACCTGCCGGGCATGGACAGCGTCGAAGAGGTGGTGGTCAACGAAGAGGCTGTGGATAATCCCGCCGCCAAACCTTTGCTGATCCATACCGATTCGAAAAAGGAAACTGCGACCGCGGGCTAAAACCCGCGCCGCATGCAGGATCGGGCCTGCCGCATGGTCGGGGGGCCGATCCCGGCCTGATCTGAAAAGCCGCCTTACCCCGGCGGACGGTGCGCCTAGGGCGAGCCATTTGTCCAAGGCACGCATGAAACGGAGATCTTCGTCATGCTGCCTTGTCTCTTTACGTCATTGTTCATGGCCGGCCAGCAGGACGCTTGCAGAGATCGTCTGGCCAGCTCTGTGCGGGGTGGGCGGCGGGCTTTTCTACCCGGTGATTTGCGTCTCAAAGCTGCGTCGATTTGCCCTGTCGGGTCGGCTTGCGCCAAGCTTCTCTGGACCTTCGCCGCAACTTACGCCATATCTCTGGCCATATCCGATTGATGAGGTTCGCACCCATGTCGTTTCTGCTGCGCTTTTTGACCTGGTGGAACAGCCAGACCTTCAACACCCAGGTCTGGACCAAACTTTACGGCGAGAAGGTTGGAGAGGACGATCAGGGCAACATCTATTACCGCTCGCGCGACAACAAGCGGCGCTGGGTGATCTATAATGGCGAATCTGAGGCCAGCCGCATCTCGCCGGAATGGCATGGCTGGCTGCATCACACCTATAAAGAACCGCCGACCGAAACTCCGCTGGCCCATAAGTCATGGGAAAAACCGCATGAGCCGAACCTGACCGGCACGCCTGCGGCTTATCATCCGGCGGGCTCGCTTTATCGCGCGAAACCGGTCGAGCGTCGGGACTATGACGCATGGCAGCCCGAGTAAGCCCATGACCTCTGCCGCCGAACGGGCCGAGCTTTGGGTCGGCGCAGCCGTTCTGGTCGTGGCGGCCGGGTTCCTTGTCTGGTCCACCGCAGGTAGCAGGCTGGGCGCGCGATTGGCGGGCGGTTATGAACTGCGCGCGGCTTTTCCCAATGTCGATGGTATCGAGGTCGGCACCGATGTGCGCGTCGCTGGTCTGAAGGTGGGGCGGGTTTCGGCCGTCGATCTGAACCCGCAGACCTACTATGCCGAGGCGCGGTTGCGCCTGCCCGACACCATCCGCCTGCCCAGCGACAGCGCGGCGTTGATCCAGTCGGACGGGCTTTTGGGCGGCGCCTATATCGAATTGCAGCCCGGCGGTGCCCCCGACAATCTCGCCCCCGGCGATGAGATCGAGGATGTGCAGGGTGCGGTCAGCCTTATCTCGCTGATGATGAAATTCGTGGACGCGCAAAGTTCGGAAGACAGCCCATGACCCAGCTTCTGACCCGTGCCTGCCTGTGCCTGCTGCTGGTCGCCAGTCCCGTCCTTGCGCAAGAGGACGAACCGGCTGAGGATCAGCAACTGATGATCGATCCGGCCTTCAGTGATGACCCTGACGCGATCGTCCCTGTCGAGCCTTCGGCGGCCGAACGCCAACGCGCGGCCGAAGCCGCCCGCGGCCCCGAGACAGAGCGCGGCAACGGTGCACTTCTGCGCGGGCTCGACAAGATTACCGGCCGGACGCAGGATTTCCCATTGGCCTTGGGCGAATCGGCCGAGTTCGGCCGGTTGCAGCTTAGTCTGGCGGAATGCCGGTATCCGGCGGCGGATCCTACATCGGATGCTTATGCCGAACTGACGATCACCGACCAGCAGGCCAATACGCGGCTGTTTTCAGGCTGGATGATTGCCTCGTCGCCGGCGATTTCGGCGCTGGATGATCCCCGTTACGACGTGTGGGTGATTTCCTGCAACAGGGCCTGAACATCGGGCAGGTCCTGTGAAGTAATGTCGGCCCTCATCCGCAAAGCTGCTGCCAGCCGTCGGCGATATTCCAGACGCGGAATGGTTTGACCGCCCATCGAGGTCAGATGCGGGTTTGGATATTGCGTGTCCCAAAGCGTAAAGCCGCAACGCGACAGATGTGACGACATCCAGATCAACGCGGTCTTGGAGGCATTGCTACGGCGCGAAAACATGCTCTCGGCAAAAAAAGCCCCGCCCAGTGTCAGGCCGAACATGCCGCCGATCAGTTCCTTGCCGGCGTAAACCTCCAGCGAATGGGCATAACCCATGTGGAACAGGTCCTGATACAGTGCAAAGAGCGGCGCATTGATCCAGGTTTCCTCACGATCGGCGCAACCTGCCACCACGCCGGTAAAGTCCCGGTCGATGGTGGCCCTCCAGTCGCAATGGCGCAAAAACCGCTGCATCGAGCGTGAAACATGCACGCCGCCGACAGGCAGAATGCCGCGTAGTGCAGGTTCGAACCAGTAAAGCTGTGGGGCCGAGGCGGATTGCGCCATTGGAAAGACGCCTTGGGCATAGGCGGCCAGCATCCGGTCGGCGGTCAGGTCCCCGCTCATGCAGGGACCGTCTGTCGCGCCGGGTGCCGCATCGCTCAGGCGCTGACGGCCATCTCGGCCAGCCAGCGCTCTAGCCAGTGGATCGAGTAATCCCCGCGCTGAATATCGGGATTTTCGATCAAGGCCCGGAACAGCGGCACGGTGGTATCCACCCCGTCCACGATCAGCTCGCCAAGCGCGCGGTGCAGCCGCGCCAGCGCCTCGGGCCGGTCGCGCCCATGCACGATCAGCTTGCCGATCAAGCTGTCGTAATAGGGCGGAATGCGGTAGCCGTCATAGATCGCGCTGTCCATCCGCACCCCAAGGCCACCCGGGGCGTGATATTGCGTGATCGTGCCGGGCGAGGGGGTAAAGTTCGGCAGTTTTTCCGCGTTGATCCGCACCTCAATGGCATGGCCGCGAATTTGCAGGTCTTCCTGGCGGAACTCCATCTCTTCGCCGGCGGCGACAAGGATTTGCTGCCGCACGAGATCTACGCCAAAGATCGCCTCGGTCACCGGATGTTCGACCTGAAGCCGGGTGTTCATCTCGATGAAATAGAACTCGCCGTCTTCGAACAGGAATTCGATGGTGCCGGCACCGCGATAGCCGATCTTTGCCATCGCGTCCGCGCAGATATTGCCGATGCGGTCGCGCTGCTCGGGCGTGATGACGGGGCCGGGGGCCTCTTCGAACACTTTCTGGTGACGGCGTTGCAGTGAACAATCACGCTCGCCCAGATGCACGGCGTTGCCGCGACCGTCGCCAAAGACCTGAATTTCGATATGGCGCGGGCGTTGCAGGTATTTCTCGATATAGACTTCGTCGTTGCCAAAGGCGGCCTTCGCCTCGGCGCGGGCGGTGCGGAAGGCGTTTTCCAGCGCAGCCTCGTCGCTGGCGACCTTCATGCCGCGCCCGCCGCCGCCGGCGGTGGCCTTGATGATGACCGGATAGCCGATTTCGGCCGCAACCTGCCGGGCTGCGGCAACGTCGGGCACGCCGCCGTCCGAGCCGGGAACCACCGGGATACCCAGCGATTTAGCCGTGTCCTTGGCGGTGATCTTGTCGCCCATGATGCGGATATGTTCCGCCGAGGGGCCGATGAAGGTGATGCCGTGATCCTCGACCATCTGCACGAAGCCGGCGTTTTCTGACAGGAAGCCATAGCCCGGATGGATGGCCTGAGCGCCGGTGATTTCGCAGGCAGAGATGATGGCGGGTTGCGACAGATAACTGTCGGTCGAGGGCGGCGGGCCGATGCACACGGATTCGTCAGCCATGCGCACATGCATCGCATCGGTATCGGCGGTGGAATGCACCGCGACCGAGGCGATGCCCATTTCACGGCAGGCGCGGATCACGCGAAGCGCGATCTCGCCACGATTGGCGATCAGGATTTTGTCGAACATCCCGCCCTCACTCGACGACCATCAGGGGCGCGCCGAACTCGACCGGGCTGCCGTCGTCCACGAGGATCCGCTTGACCGTGCCCGAGCGGGGCGAGGGAATATGGTTCATCGTCTTCATGGCTTCGACGATCAGCAGGGTCTCGCCCTCTTTGACCTGTTGGCCGATGCTGACGAACGCGGTCGCGCCGGGTTCGGGCGACAGATAGGCGGTGCCCACCATGGGCGAGGCCACGACGCCGGGCAGGCTGGCCGGGTCGTCAAGGCCGGCAGGCGCTGCGGCCGCCGCAGGTGCGGCGGCGAATGCTGCGGGCGCAGCGGCAGGAAAGGCGGCCGGAGCGGCGGCTGGCTGGGCGATTTGCTTGATATGCTTGGACAGGCTAACGGTCAGCCGGTCGTTCTCGTCATATTCGCGTTTGACGGTCAGTTCGGTCAACTCGTTGCGGTTGAGCAATTCGGCAAGCGCCTGAATAAAGGCGACGTCGCCCTCGTGTTGGCGCTTTTCGTTACCAGCGTTTTTGGAATCGTCGCTCATGCCGTCCTCTGGATTTCATTGTTGGGGCCGCGTTCTGGTTGCGCGGCGGATTTTGGCGTTCTTATAGACCGTAGGGCGACCCAAGGGAAAGGGTTTCGCTGCTCAACCCCGGCGTTTCCAGCGCCTGTGCACCCAGAACCACTGCTCCATATGGTCGCGCACCAGCCTTTCCAGATCGTCGTTCAGCGCCTGCATCATCGTGGCGGCATCGCTGTGGGGGACCGGAACGCCGACCTCGACCCGAAAGCTCAGCCCATCGGGTTGGCGCACGCCGGCGATGGGCAGGATCAGCGCATCGTAACGCAGCGCCAGCTCGGCCGGGGTCAGCACGGTTTTCGTGGGCAGGCCGAAAAAGCGCAATTCGGCGCCATGGTCGTCGAACTGATCGAACCCCAGTGAAAGCCAGCCGCCGCCCTTCAAAAACCGCAGCATGGCAGCTAGACCCGACCGCCCGCGCGGGAACAACGGCTCGGCGATGGCGCGCATGGCGGGGATGTAATGGCGGTTGAATGCCTCGTTGTTCATGGGACGGTAGAGCGCCCCGACGGGCCAGCCCCGCCCCGAAAGCGCCGCGCGCATCGCGTCGTAATTGCCGAAATGGGCCACCGCCAGGATGACGGGACGGCCCGCCAGGGCGGCCTGTTCCAGCGCGGGCAGGCCGGGGCCGGTCAGCGGATCGGTCCGGTGGATGCGGTCGGTGAACTCGGTGCCGGAATAGATCTCGGCCAGCGAACGACCGGCATTCTCGGGTACGGCGAGGGTCAGGCGGCGAACCTCGGCTTCGGAAAGATCGGGTCGGGCCATGGCCAGGTTGGCGCGGATGCGCCTGCGCCAGCCGGCGAGCGGACCCAGCACATGGGCAAAAAACCACCCCATGGCCGGCACGCGTCGCCGATAGGGCAGAATGCGCGCCAGCCCCATGACCGCCAGGAAGGCGCCATTGGCGATGCGGTCGCGCAGCGGGACGGGGTCCTGTGTCTCGATCTGGGTCTCGCTCATCGCGGTCCTGTTCATGCGCTGTGGTTCATGCCGGCCGATGCATGGTGCGGGCCTCGCGCATCCAGACATATATGCCGGCGACCACAATGATCAACGCGCCGACAAAGGTCCACAGGTCGGGCAGCGCGCCCCAGAACAACCAGCCCCAGAGCCCGGCCCAGATCAGCCCGGTATAGCCGAACGGCGCGATGGCCGCGGCCTCGGCCAGTGAAAAGGCGCGGATCAACAGCACCTGCGCCGCGGTTCCCAGCGCGCCGAGCAATAAAAAGGCCCAGATGTCGCCCGCTGCGACCGGTTGCCAGAAGAATGGCACGGCAAGAGAGGACAGGATCGAGCCGACCAGCGCCGACCACAGCACCGAGGTCGCGGTGGAATCGCTGCGCGCGATACGTGTCAGGATCGCCCCGGCCGCATAGGTGAATGCGGCAATCAGTGCCAGCAGGGCCGCCGGGTGGAACACGCCTGCGCCGGGGCGGATGATGATCAAGGCGCCGCAAAGCGCGGCCAGGATGCCGAGAATGCGGCGGATGCCGATGGATTCGCCCAGAAAGACCGCCGCGCCCAGGGTGATCAGCACCGGGTTGATGTCCATGATCGCAGTTGCCTCGGCCAGACCGATGAACTGCAATGCGCCGAAGAACAGCAGGATCGAACCAAGCTGTGTCACGCCGCGAAAGAACTGCACGACCGGGCGCGTGGTTCGCAGCGTCCTGCCCAAACGGGGCGCAAAGACGACGGCGACGATGGCGAGATTGGTGACGAAGCGCACCCAGACCACCTGCACCGGATGGTAGAGCGTCGAGAGATATTTCCCGGTCGCGTCCATCAGCGTGAACAGAAAGATCGCCAACAGCAAAAGCAGGATGCCGCGCAATTGCGTCGCGCGCGCCAGATCGCCCGGAGGAGCGAGGATCGCCGACCGCACGCCCGAAACGGCTTTTGGCGGTGTCATGGCTGGTCCCTTCTGCTTGTGCCGGTTTGGTTTTGTGCCTGTCAGGGGCGGGCTGGGCGCCCGGGCTTATTGTCGCATGGGTATTTGGGCAACAGAGAAAACCGGGTGCATGGGTGCATTGCCGCTTTGTCTCATGCGGATTTTAAGAAGATTTTTGGGCCGCACCCGATTGGGCGCGGCCCGGATACTGGGTCAGCCAAGCAAGCGGCGCGCTTCGGCGACGGTGGCCTCGGCGGTGATGCCGAACTCTTTGTAGAGGGTCGGCGCCGGGGCCGAGGCGCCAAACCCGGTCATGCCGATGAAGCCCGAGGTTTCCTCGCGCCCGCGTTCGCCCAGCAGCAACCATTCCCAAGGCTGGCGCACCGCAGCCTCGATGGCGATGCGGACGGTGCCGGCGGGCAGGACCTGCTGGCGGTATTCGGTGTCCTGATCGCGGAAAAGTTCCATCGACGGGACCGAGACGACGCGGGTCGGGATGCCCTGAGCCTCGAGCGTATCGCGTGCGGTGACGGCGATTTCCACCTCGGAGCCCGAAGCCATCAGGATCACCTTGGGCGCGGCGCTGGCTTCGCGCAGCACATATGCGCCCTTGGCCGAGAGGTTTTCATCCGCTTCCTGACGCAAAAGCGGCAGGTTCTGGCGCGAGAGCGCCATGACGGTGGGGCTGGATTCGCTTGTCAACGCGATTTCCCACGCCTCGGCCGTTTCGATCAGGTCGCAGGGCCGTAGGGTCAGCGTGTTGGGCGTGGCGCGACAGATCGCCAGATGCTCGACCGGCTGGTGGGTCGGGCCATCCTCGCCCAGACCGATGCTGTCATGGGTCATGACATAGGTCACCGGCAGGCCCATCAGCGCCGAAAGCCGCATGGCGCCGCGTGCGTAATCGGTGAAGCACATGAAGGTGCCGCCGTAGGGACGGAAACCGCCATGCAGCCAGATGCCGTTCATCGCCGCCGCCATGCCGTGTTCGCGGATGCCGTAATGGATATAGCGGCCCTGACGGTTTTCCGGGGTGAAGATGCCCAGATCCTTGGTTTTCGTATTGTTCGAGCCGGTAAGATCGGCCGAGCCGCCCAGCATTTCGGGCAGTTCGGGGTTCACCACCTCGAGCACCATTTCGCTGGCGCGGCGGGTTGCGACCTTGGGTTGCGAGGCCAACGCCTGTTCCTTGAGCGCGGCAAGGGTCGGGGCAAGCCGGTCGCTGACGCCGCCCGAGATGCGGCGGGCAAATTCGTCGCGGTTTTCCGCCGTATCGACCCGGGTTGCCCAAGCCTCACGCTGGGTCCGGCCCTTGATGCCGATGGCCCGCCAATCGGCAAGGATATCCTCGGGGATGACGAAGGCAGGCGATTCCCAGCCAAGCGTTTCGCGCGCGGCGGCGATTTCCGCTGCACCCAGCGCCGAGCCATGCACGCCCGAGCTGTCCTGCTTGTTGGGTGCGCCGAAGCCGATGATGGTCTTGCAGGCCACCAGCACCGGGCGGTCGTCCTTGCCGCTGGCCGCATCGGTCAGTGCGCGGTCGATATCGGCAGGATCATGGCCGTCGCAGGAAATCGTACGCCAGCCCGAAGCCTCGAACCGCTTGAGCTGATCGGTCGAATCCGACAGCGACACCCGTCCATCGATGGTGATGTCGTTGTTGTCCCACAGGACGATCAGGTTCTTCAGCTTCTGGTGGCCGGCCAGTGCGATGGCTTCCTGGCTGATGCCCTCCATCAGGCAGCCGTCGCCGGCGATGACCCAGGTCTTGTGGCTGCAAAGCTCGGCGCCGAACTGGGCGCGCATCGCCTCTTCGGCGATGGCGAAGCCGACGGCGGTGGCGATACCCTGACCCAGTGGGCCGGTCGTCGTCTCGACCCCTTCGGCATGGCCGTATTCGGGGTGGCCCGCGGTGATCGACCCCCACTGACGGAAGTTCCTGATCTGGTCGATCGACATCTGCTCATAGCCGGTCAGGTAGAGCAGGGAGTAGATCAGCATCGAACCGTGGCCGGCCGACAGCACGAAGCGGTCGCGGTCAAACCAGTTCGGCGCGGCGGCGTCGAATGTCAGGTGGTTGCGAAACAGGACCGTGGCAACATCGGCCATGCCCATCGGCATGCCGGGATGGCCCGAGTTCGCTGCCTCGACGGCATCCATGGAAAGGGCGCGAATTGCGGTGGCGAGGCGCCAGTGAGCGGGATCGGCCTTGCGGCGGGCGACGATGTCCATATCGGGATTTCCGTGCTGTTGTGTGGCGGCATGTCCTGATAGGCAGGAGGGCGCGCGGTTGCAAGCCGCCTCGGGATCGGACGGGCGGTTTCCCGTGAGGAAGCGACCGCGGATCGACCACAGATCAGGTATCGCACGGGTGGGTCTTCTTCGTGCAACCTGCCTGCCCGCGATGCGCAGGAATGGATCGCGCAGGCAGCGAGATGCCTTCAGCGCAGTTTTCGCCGTTTGATCAGTGCGCCTGAGCCTCGTCATCTGGCAGCGGCTGTTCCAGGGGTCGGATGCGCAGCCGGGTGATGCGGTTTTCCCGCCGCGCGACGATTTCAAAGCGATAGCCCTGGAAGGAAAAGACCTGGCCCGCCGCCGGGATCGACTGGGCCATGTGGATCACGAGACCTGCAACGGTATTGGCCTCTTCGTCGGGCAGCGTCCAGTCCAGCGCCCGGTTCAGGTCGCGGATGGTCATCGCCCCGTCGACCAGATAGTCGCCTTGCGGCCCCGGAACCAGCGATTGCGTTGCCTCGGTATCATGTTCGTCGGTGATCTCGCCGACGATCTCCTCCAGAATATCCTCCAGCGTGATAAGTCCGCGCAGGCTGCCGTATTCATCCACGACCAGCGCGAAATGCGTGCGCCGGTTCAGGAATTCGCGCATCTGTTCGTCCAGCGGCGTGGTCTCGGGCACGAAATAGGGCGGCATGGCGGTGCTGAGCACGTCGAAATTCTGCAGCGCCTCGGGACCGCGTTCCTGAAGCGCCCGGCGCACGCCGCGCAACAGGTCCTTGGCATGGATTACGCCGATGACATTCTCGCGCTCGCCGCGAAAGACGGGCAGTCGGGTATGGGGACTTTTCAGCACCAGATCCAGCACCTCTGCCGCGCCCAGATCGGCGTCGATCATCTCGATGCCCGAACGATGCAGCATGACCTCTTCGACCGAGCGTTCGCCAAGATCCAGCGCGCCCATCAGAAGATCGCGATCCTCTTTTTGCACGGTGCCGCTTGATTGGGCGACAGCGAGAGCATCGGCGATTTCGTCCTGCACGGAAAACACCGGGCCCGAATGATTGGCGCGAATGCCGAAAGGCACCAGCAGTCCGCGCACGATCAACCGCACCGCCCAGACCACGGGGGCAAGGAAGCGGGCAAATGCGCCCAAGGGGCGGGCAATGCGGCCGGCGACGTCTTCCGGGGCAAGGCGCGCCCAGGTTCGGGGCAGGACCTCGGCAAGCACCAGCACCAGAAGCGCCATGACCAGTACCGCCAGCGCCACCCCGCCCCAGCCAAGGACGCGCATCCCCAGCGCCGTCGCCAGGCTGGCGGCGAGGATCTTGACGAAATTGTCGCCGACGAGGATCGCGCCGTTCAGGCGTTCGCTATCATCCAATGCCTCAAGCGCGGCCTCGGCGCGCCGGTCGCCCTTGTCGGTGCGGGCGCGCAGCTTGCTTCGGCTTGCGGCAGTCAACGCGGTGTCGGAACCCGAGAAAAATGCCGAAAGCGCCAAAAGCAGCAGGATCACCGCGCCGATCAGCCAGAAGGCAAGGTCATATGGCGCTAGGGGGGCGGGTAGGGTTGCGGGGATCATCACTCTTTTCCATTGCGGCGGCTGTTCGCCAGCGGATGGTGATTCAGCACCAGATCGCGCATCCGCGTATCCATGACATGGGTATAGATCTCGGTCGTGCCCAGATCGGCATGGCCCAGCAGGGTCTGGATTGCCCGCAGATCGGCCCCGCCTTCCAGCAGATGCGTGGCAAAGGCGTGGCGGATCACATGCGGCGAGACGCGGGCCGGATCAATCCCCGCCGCAATCGCCAATTGGCTCAGCAGGTTGTTCATCGCCTGACGTGTCATATGCCCCTCGCGGCTGGCGGCGGGAAACAGCCAGCGCGCACCCTTGCCCGCGACCAGCCGGCCAAGCGGACTTTCCGCAGGGGCGTTGTCGCGCCGCTTCAGCCACGCCGCCAGCGCCTGACGGGCCGGATCGCTGAGAGGCACCATGCGTTCCTTGCCGCCCTTGCCGCGGATCAACAGCAGGACCGGATCGCCGCGGCAGGTGCCGGCGGGCAGCGAGACCAATTCGCTTACCCGCATGCCGGTGGCATAGATCAGCTCAAACAAGGCCAGATTGCGGGCACGTTCGGTTTCATTGCGGCCGATGCGGGGCAGGGCGTCCAGCATGGCCTGCATCTCGGCCCGGTCTAGCGTCTTGGGCAGGCGCTGCGACCGGCCGGGGCCGCTGATGCGGCCGGCGGGATCGTCCTCGCGCCAGCCTTCTTCAAGTGAAAAACGCATAAGCTGCCGGATCGCGGACAGCCGCCGCGCCCGTGTCGCGCGCGAAAGTCCCTGCGCGTCGCAATAGGACAGGTAATCCTCAATGCCTTCGCGCAGGACCGTTTGCAGGCTTTCGTTCCGGGCCGCCAGCCAATCGGTGAAATCCCTCAGGTCGCGACCATAGGCCAGCAACGTGTTGCGCGCTGCCCCCGCCTCGGCCGCTTGTGCGTCGAGAAAGGCCGAGATACGGCCCCGGTCGCTGCCACGCTCGCTGTTCACGGTGCGCCGGTGCCCGGCGCGGGCATGATCGCCGGCGCCAGGATCAGTTCTATCGCAGCCTGACGGGCGATTTCCTGCTGGCCAAGCGCACGCAAGGTGCGCAAGCCTTGGGCCGCGCGCGGCAGATCGCCATCCAGCCCGGCATCGACATCGGCGATGGCGGCAAACAGGGCCTCGCCCCGCCGGTTGGCAAGGATCAACTGCGCCGCGCCTTGCGGCACGTTCTGTTCCGACGGCCCAAGGAAAGCAGGGAACAGCGCGGCCGCCAGGGGCTCGCCATTCCCCGGTGGCGGCTCGGATGCCGGTTCGCCCTCGGCAAAACGCAAAAGCCACAGATCGAAGGGCGCGATATCGGCCGGCGGGTTCTGCACCACCTGCGGCTGCGCGGCCTGTAAGGCAAGCCACAGCGCCATCTGGCCTGCCTTGCCACCGATCCCCATGGCACCGACCTCTGCCCCGATCATATCGGCCAGCGATGGACCCAGCCCCGCCGCGACCATGGCGTCGAAAGCGGGAGGCAACGTGCGGGCCACGGCTGCTTCGTCGCGTAAAAGCAGCGCATCGTCCAGCGCCTGCACGGCGGCGGCGCGGTCCCAGACCCCGCCCGATGCGGCAGGTTTTTGTTCCAGATAGATCATGCGGAGCTGCGAGGCCGGAATCGCCCCACCCCGCGCCAGTCGCTCGGCCGCGTCCAGCCGGGCCTTCCACCCCTCGTTCTGGTCAAGATCGGCCAGCGCGAAGGCCAGGGGCAGGTTGGTGGATGGCAGCGGCTGGCCGATTGCCTCGTGCAGGCGCAGATCCAATGGCGTGACCACGGGCGGTGGCACGACCTCTTCGGCGCCATCCGAGTAGCCGTCGTCCAGATATTGCGCCAGCAACTCAGTCATTTGCGGGTCGATCCGGCCCATGGCCTGCGCCCCGTGGAACACCAGGGCCGCCGCGGCCCAGTCGCCGCCATAAGCCAGACAGAATATGCGCGCCGGAAAGCTGGGCGCGACGCCGGGCGTGCGGTCCATGATCTCGCATGCCTGCGCCTCATCGCCGGAAAGCAGGGCGATGTCGAAAAGCCGCCGGAACCGCTCGGGGTCGCCGGGACCGGCGGCTTTCAGCAACTCCTTGGCAGCGCCGGTGGCCCCCATGTCCAGAAGCTTGTCCACCCGCGCCAGAAACAACATGCCTTCCTGCCCGGCCTCGGTCCGCGGAGGGCGCAATTGCGCGGCCAGCACCCGCCGTTCAAGACGCCGCAGCGCAGGCAGACGCGGGTTCGAGCTGCGGATCAGCCGCACCAGCACCGCCGCTTCGCTGTCGCTCCACAGGTTCGCGGGCAGGCCGGCGGCGCGGGGCGAAACCGTGCCCTTGCTGTCGGGATTGCCTTCGCCCAGCCGCGTCACGCCGACCGGCTCGACCGCGCCGGTGGGGGCGATGTCGCGCGTGGTTCGGCGCTTGAGCTCGGGCGGGCGCGGATCGCCGGGCCGCCAGGACGAGATGGTGCCGGGTTCCTGCACGCTGCCCGACAGCCAATCGCTGGCCGAAAGCGGTGGCTTGGCCCAGGCAGGCAGGGCAAGCGCCAGCCCCGCCGCCAGGGCGCAGGCCAGACCGAGGCGGTCAGTCGAGGTCATTCTGCCCCGCTTCCGCGCCGTCGGTCGCGGCCGGTTGTGCGGCATCGCCATCCTCAGCGGACGCGGCTCCGGTGGTTGCGGCCGGCTGTGGCGTCGGGCTGTCCGCGCCCAGATCCAGTTCGACCGGCATCCGCATCTCGTTTGGGTCCGAGGTCATGTCGCCGAAATAGGCATAACCGGCCAGACCCGCCAGAATCAGGATGACCAGAACCACAACCACCTTCAAAAGCCGCATGAAATGTCCCTTCCGCCTCGAAATACTTGTAATGCCGGTCTGCTGCCGGTTCGTGCGAAATATATATGGCATTTCCCGAAAGATCACGCCATCAGTCTGTCCGGTTGCAAGAGGTGGGATCCGGGTGGTGATGCGGCGTAACATCGTGCTGATCGGGATGATGGGGGCGGGAAAGACCGCGATCGGTGGCGAGGTTGCGCGCCGGTTGCACAGGCCGTTCACCGACACCGATGTCGAGATCGAGCGCGCGGCGGCCATGACCATACCGGAAATCTTTGCCCGCGACGGCGAGGAATTCTTTCGCGCTCGCGAATCAGAGGTGCTGGGCAGGGTGCTTGCATCGGGGCCCGGTGTCGTCTCGACCGGGGGCGGGGCTTGGCTGCGTCCCGAAAACCGCGACCGTATCGGCGAAGACAGCGTTTCGATCTGGCTGGATTGCGATCTGGACACGCTGTGGCATCGCGTCCGCCACCGGCCGACCCGGCCGCTGTTGCAGACCGCCGACCCGCACGGCACATTGGCGCGGCTTCTGGCGGAACGCAGCCCGGTCTATGCACTGGCCGACATCCGCGTTGCCGCGCAGCGCGGCGACAGCATCGAACAGACGGCGGATCGCGTGTTGGCCGCGATACGCACGCATGATCCGGCGATTCTGGAGGATAAATGAGCATCGACACCGTTCACGTGGATCTGGGCGCGCGTTCCTATGACGTCCGGATAGGTCAGGGCCTGATGGGGCAGGCTGGCGATGAGATCGTGGCGCTGGCGGGCCGCCGCCGCGTCGCCATCCTGACGGATGAAACGGTTGCCGCGCTGCATCTGCCGGCGCTGCGCGAGGCGCTGGCCGCGCAGGGGGTCGACGCTCCGGCACTGGCGCTGCCTGCGGGCGAGGCGACGAAATGCTGGGCCGAACTGGGTCGTGCCGTGGAGTGGCTGCTTGCGCAGAAGATCGAGCGCAAGGATCTGGTGATCGCGCTTGGCGGCGGGGTGATCGGCGATCTGGCTGGTTTCGCGGCCGCGATCCTGCGGCGCGGCGTGCGTTTCGTGCAGATTCCCACGACGTTGCTGGCGCAGGTGGACAGTTCGGTGGGCGGCAAGACCGGCATCAACAGCCCACAAGGCAAGAACCTGATCGGTGCCTTTCACCAGCCGGCGCTGGTTCTGGCCGATATCGACGTGCTGACCACGCTGACGCCGCGCGATTTCCGTGCAGGCTATGGCGAAGTGGCGAAATACGGGCTGCTGGGGGACGAGGATTTCTTCGAGTGGCTAGAGGCCAATGCCACGGCGCTGGCCGGCGATCCGGCACTGCGTCAACGCGCTGTGCGCCATTCGGTCCAGATGAAGGCAGGCATTGTTCAGCGCGATGAAACCGAGCAGGGCGAGCGCGCCTTGCTGAACCTTGGCCATACCTTCGGCCATGCGCTGGAATCGGCCACAGGCTATTCCGACCGGCTGTTGCATGGCGAGGGGGTGGCGATCGGTTGCGCGCTGGCCTTTGAACTTTCCGCCCGCATGGGTCTGTGCAGCCAAGAGGCGCCCTCGCGCGTCGCGGCGCATTTCGCCGCCATGGGTATGCCTGCCCGCATCCGCGACATTCCGGGCGATCTGCCCGATGACGAGGCGCTGATCGCGCTGATGGCTCAGGACAAGAAGGTGCAGGATGGGCGGTTGCGCTTTGTGTTGGCGCGCGGCATCGGTCAGGCTTTCGTTACCGATGCGGTCGATCCCGACATGCTGCGGCAGGTACTGGCGCAATCGCGCTAGGGGCGGCGCGGCAGATCGGGTTCGGGATCGCTGGCCTGCGTGTCGCCGGCCTCGGTCCCGGCCGGCGGTTCGGGACGGTTTCGGGGCGGCACGTCTTCGTCATGGCCCAGCTTGCGGTCACGGTCGCGGCGCAGGGCAGCGCGGCCAAGCATCAAAAGCGTGATCGGCGTCGTGACCATGATGAAAATGCCGATCATCAGCTCATGCACCACCGCACGGCCTTCGAGCAGCGAAAACATCAGCATCGAGGCCAGGATGATCAGCAGCGTGCCATAGCTGTAGCCCAGCGTCGGCGCGTGCAATCGCTGATAAAAGCTTTTCAACCGCACCAGACCCATGGCGCCCAGCAGCGCCAGCGACGAGCCGACGATAACGAAAACGGCGATGATGATCGCGGCCCATGTCGGCAATTGCTCCAGATGCATCATTCGATCACCTCGCCACGCATCAGGAACTTGGCGGCACAGACCGTGGTGACAAACCCCAGCACCGCGATCACCAAGGCGCCTTCAAAGAAAAAGACATTGCCGTTGCCCATGCCGATCACCAGAAACAGCAACATGGCGATACTGTACATCGTGTCCAGCCCCAGCACGCGGTCCTGCGCACGGGGCCCCTGAAGCATCCGCCAGCAGGCCAGCGCCAGTGCCAGGATCAGGGCGATCTGGGCATAGCCCAGGGCAAAGCGAAGGATATCGGCGGTCATTCGAATATCTCCAGCAGCAATGCCTCGTATCGGTCGCGGATGAAGATCTGCCAGTCGTCGTCGCTACGCAGATCAAGGACATGCAGCAAAAGCCGGTTTTCCTCCTGGTCGAACTCGATCCAGGCGGTGCCGGGGGTGGCGGTAACGATAATCGCCAGCACCGCCAGCGCGTTGGGATCGCTTAGCCGCAGGGTCAGTTCGACAAAGCCCGAGTGATATTTCGGGTGGTCGGGGCCCAGAAGTAGCACCCGCGCTACGGTTATGTTCGACCGCAGGATGTCGCGCGCCACGATCAGCATCAGCTTGGGGATTGCCAGCCAGCGCCGGAATACCGGCCGGGGCGGATGCAGACGTTCCACCGACCAGCCGGCCCCCAGCGCGATCATCGTGCCCAGCAGCAGGTGGCCCAGTGTGAACGCGGTCAGAAACAGCCACATCAGCACCAGCGTGGCCGAGAGGATCGGATGGGGGATAAGACGGGTCATTCCGCTTCCTCCGGGCCGGTCTCGGGCTGCGGATCGGGGGCAAGGCTTTGGATCGGGGCGGCCCTAACGTCCTGCGCCCCGCTCAGCACGGCATTGCGATAGACGCCCGGCTCCAACAGGGCGCTGGCGGTGGCATTGGTATAGCCAAGCAGCGCGTCCGAGCGCACGGTCTGCAAGCCGATCATGCCCAGAAGCATGACCACCGGCACGACCTCAAGTGCCAGAATGCGCGGGGTGGGGCCCTCTTCGGCCCAGAAGCGGCGGATGCCGAAACGCATCAGGGCGATCAGTGCGCCCAGACCGGACAGGATCAGCATGGCGGCATAGGCCCACAGGATCACCGGCAGGTGGCCCGAGGCAGGCAGGTTGTCCTGAACCGCGCCGCGCAGGATGGCGAACTTGCCGATAAAGCCCGGCATCGGGGGCAGGCCGGCGATCATCGCGGCGACCAGCGAAAAGCAGATCGCCATGGTCAGCCAGCTTACGGTGCGATGGCTGGCCGGCGCGGTGGTGTCCTCGACTGTGCCAAGGCCCATGGGCGCCCAGCGTTCCGAAAGCGGGTCGAAACCGTCATCCTCGACCGGGGCGTCGTCGTCGCCGTGGTCGTTGCGGCTGACCGGCTCGGCGATCAGGAAAAAGGCCGAAATGGCTGCGGTCGAACCCACCATATAGTAAAGCGCGCCGCCCAGCATCGCACTGCCGCCCCCGGCCTGTGCAAAGCCGATCGAGGCCAGCACCGTGCCCGACGAGATGATCGCCAGATAGCCGCCCTTGCGCACCAGTTCGGGTGTGCCGAGGATCCCTATCATACCAAAGCCCATGGTCAGCACCCCGCCGATCATCAGCACGGATGCGCCGAACCCGGCCGAGGGACCGGCATCCGGCCCCAGCACCAGCAGCGACAGCCGCAGGATGACATAGATCCCGACCTTGGTCATGATCGCCATGATCGCGGCGGCTGGCGGCGAGGCGGATCCATAGGTCGGCGGCAGCCAGAAGCACAGTGGCCATGCCGCCGCCTTGATCAGGAAGGCAAGACCCAGAAAGGTGGCGGCGGCGTGAAACAGCAGCCGCTCTGCATCGTCGAGCCAATAAAGCGCCCGGCCGATATCGGCCATGTTCAGCGTGCCGGTGGTGCCATATACCAACGCCGCCCCGATCAGGAAGAACAGCGAGGCCGCCAGGTTCACCGCCAGATAATGCAAGCCGGCCTTGATCCGCTCGGGGCCGGAACCATGCAGCATCAGCCCGTAGGAGGCTGCGAGCATCACCTCGAAAAAGACGAAGAGGTTGAACAGATCCCCGGTTAGGAAGGCACCGTTGACCCCGGCCAGCAGGAACTGGAACATGCTGTGGTAATGTTGGCCTTTGCCGTGCCAGCCGGCGGCCGCATAGATCAGCGAAGGCGCCGCCAAAAGCGCGGTCAGCATCACCATCATCGCCGAAAGCCGGTCCAGCACCAGGACGATGCCGATCGGCACCGGCCAGTCGCCAAGCATGTAAAGCCCGACCACGGTGCCGCCCTGTTCGGTCGCGGACTTCACATCCGACATCAGTTCGACCGAGGCGAGGAACGACAGCCCCACAGCCACCAGTCCCATGATCAGTTTGATCTGCCGGTGCCGGTCGTTGTAAAACAGCATGATCGCGCCCGCCAGCAGCGGGATCAGGATCGGCGCGATCATCAAATGGTTGGGCATGGCGTCGTTCATCATGAATGACGCTCCTTGCCATCGACATGGTCGGTGCCGGTGACCCCGCGCGAGGCGATCATCAGCACCAGAAACAGCGCCGTAGTGGCAAAGCTGATGACGATGGCGGTCAGCACCAGCGCCTGCGGCAGCGGGTCGGCATAGGCGGTCGGATCGACGAAGCCGCCCTTGGGCATGATCGGCGCGGCGCCGATGTAAAGCCGGCCCATGGCAAAGATGAACAGGTTTACCCCATAGGCCAGCAGGCACAGGCCGATGATGACCTGATAGGAACGCGGGCGCAAAAGCAGCCAGACGCCAGATCCGACAAGAATACCGATGGCTAGGGCAAGGATCAGTTCCATCAGTTCGTCTCCTCGCTGGCCTCGGTGGATCGGCTGCGTGGGGCGACACGCAGCGACTGGTGGGCAATGGCGATCAACATCAGCACGATGGCGCCCAGCACTGTCGAGAACACGCCGAAATCGAACAGCATCGCGGTCGAGAAGGGCACCTTGCCGAGGATCGGAATGTCCAGATATTGCGCATGCGCGCTGAGGAAGGGATAGCCGAATATCCACGACCCCGCCCCGACCGCCGCCGAGATGGTCAGACCCGCACCCATCCAGCGCACCGGCAGCACGACGATCCGTGCCTCGACCCAGCGCACATTGGCGGCGACATATTGCAGCAGCAGCCCGATGGCCAAAGTGACGCCGGCGGCAAAGCCCCCGCCCGGCAGGTCATGGCCGCGGAAGAACAGATAGGCCGAAAGCGCGATGATCGGCGCGAACATCCATTGCATCAGGACCGAGGGCACGAACAGATAAGCCTCCAGCGCCTGCTCTTCGGCGTCCAGTTGCGGGCGTGGCCGCTCGACGCTTTCGGGGGCCGGGCGGAAACGGCGCAGCAGCGCATAGACCGTCAGCCCGACGACAGCGAGCACGGTGATCTCGCCGAATGTGTCGAAAGCACGGAAATCGACCAGGATGACATTGACGACATTGGTGCCACCGCCCTCGACATAGGCGTTGCGCAGGAACCAGTCGCCGACCGAGGCGCCCGGCGGAGTCAGCAGCACGGCCAGCGCCAGCGCGGTCATGCCCGTGCCGCAAGCCAGCGCGATCAACAGATCGCGAGCGCGGCGACCGCGGGCTGCCAGCGTTTTGTCGCCCGAGATTTCCACGTTGCGCTTGGGCAGCCAGCGCAGGCCCAGCAGCAGCAAGGCAGTCGTCGCGATCTCGACCAGAAGCTGGGTCACAGCCAGATCGGGCGCCGACAACCAGACGAAGGTTGCGCAGGTGACCAGCCCCGCACCGCCCATCAGCACCAAGGCGGCAAAACGGTGATACTTGGCCTGCCATGCCGCGCCGATGGCGCAGGCGCCGCCGACCAGCCAAAGCAGGGCAAAGACCAGTTCGCTGGCGCCGATCTGCGGCATGGGCACGTTCCAGTCCAGTCTGCGCAGCACGAACCAAGTCCCCGCCAGAGACAGCAGAACCATGGCGCGCAACTGGGCCTGCAGCCCGTTCGCGGACAGTACCCGCAGCGCAAAGCGCGGAAACCGGATCGAGGTGGCCTGCATCAGCCAGTCGAAGCCGCGCGCGAAATCCAGCCGGCGCATCAGCCAGGTGCCATCCTCGCCCGAATCGATCAGCCGGCGCGGCAGCAGATAGATCAGCGCACCAAGCGTCATGGCGATCAGGCTCATGATCAGGGGCGGGTTGACGCCGTGCCAGATCTTCAGGCTGAATTGCGGCAGTTCGGGGCCGACGACGGCCAGACCCGCAGTTTGCAGCCAAGTGCCCAACACCTGCTGCGGAAACATGCCGACAGCCAGACAGATCGCCACCAGAATCGCCACAGGCAGCCGCATGAGCAGGGGTGGCTCGTGCGGTTCACGCGGCAGGTCGGTGGCGGGCGGGCCGAAAAACACCGTCACGATGAAGCGCAGCGAATAAGCTGCACTGAAAGCTCCGGCCAGAACGGCGACGTAAGGGGCGAAATTGTCGAGCGAGCCGCCGTTGTTCCAGACATAGGTCGCCTCGAAGAACATCTCTTTTGACAGGAAACCGTTGAGCAAAGGCACCCCGGCCATGGCCCCCGAGGCGATGATCGCCAGCATCGCCGTGACCGGCATCGCCCGCGCCAAACCGGACAGCCGGCGCATATCGCGGGTCCCGGTCTCGTGGTCGATGATCCCGGCGGCCATGAACAGCGATGCCTTGAAAACCGCATGGTTGACGATGTGAAATACCGCTGCGACCAGCGCAAAGGGACTGCCGATCCCGGCAAGCGCGGTGATCAGCCCCAGATGGCTGATGGTGGAATAGGCCAGAAGCCCTTTCAGATCGTGGCGGAACAGCGCCGCCACCGCACCCAAAAGCAGCGTGGTCATGCCAATTCCGGTGACGATCTGGAACCATGCATCCGTGCCGCCCAGCGCCGGATGAAAGCGCAAAAGGACGAAGACGCCGGCCTTCACCATGGTTGCCGAATGCAGATAGGCCGAAACCGGCGTTGGGGCGGCCATGGCGTTGGGCAGCCAGAAATGGAACGGGAACTGCGCGGACTTGGTGAACGCGCCCACAAGGAACAGGATCAGCACCACCGGGTAAAGCCGGTGGCTGGTGATCTGCGGCCCGGCCTTGAGTACGGCATCCAGCTCGTAGCTGCCGGCGATCTGGCCCAGGATGATCATCGCCACCATCAGGCACAGCCCGCCCGAAGCGGTCACGATCAGCGATATCCGCGCCCCGTCGCGCGCGTCCTGACGCTGGAACCAATAGCCGATCAGCAGGAAAGAGACGATGCTGGTCAGTTCCCAGAACACCACCAGCATGATGATGTTGCCCGACAGCAGCACCCCCGACATGGCACCGGTAAAGGCCAGCAGGCAGGAATACAGCCGTGGCACCGGATCCTCGGGCGACATGTAATAACGTGCATACAGGATGACGAGAAAACCAATCCCTGCCACCAGCACCATGAATAGCCAGGAAAAACCGTCTATTCGGAAGGTCAGGTCAAGCCCGATGGAACTGACCCATTGGAAGGTGCCGGTGATGTTTTGCCCCTGGGTCACTGCGGGATAAAGCACGCCCAGGATGACCAGCACGACGATCATCGTCAGCCCGGCCAGCCAGGCTTCGGCGTTACGCGCCCCAATCGGAAGTGTGGCCGCCAGGGCGGCCGACACGAATGGCGTCAGAACAAGCAAGAGCAACAGGTTCTGTTCGACCATTGTGTTCCTTTTTAGGCTCGGGATGTGCGACGATAATAGACGTGCGGCACCGGAAAACACAACCGACACGGTCGATAAAATCGGCCTAAAAACACAAGATCAGCATTATTTTATCGCGCCCGGAGGGGCGGGCGCGACAGAGGGGTTCAGCGGTCCCGGATACGTGTCACGTCCTGCATCTGACCGCCGGTTATCAGCACCTCGGCCGGCATGGGATGGCTGATGAAATGCAGCGGGCTGGCCGTCGGTCCGTAAGCGCCGCAAGCGTGGATGGCGATCAGGTCGCCCTCTTCCAGCCGCGGCAAAGTCACGCCGCCCCCCAGCTTGTCGATCGAGGTGCAAAGCGGGCCGGACAGATCCTGCTTTTCTTCGGGCAGGGTGCCGTTCTCGTCCCCGCCTATGCGATGCATGACGTAATTGCGCCGCAGCACCATGCCGAAATTGCCCGAGGCGGCAAGGTTGTCGTTCAGCCCGCCGTCGCAAATCGCGATTCGGCTGCCCCGCGACTGCTTGACCGAGACGACACGGGTCACGAACCAGCCGGCCGGTCCGACAAGATACCGGCCCAGTTCCAGCACCAGCCGGCTGCGGGCAAAGCGCGGACCGGCGCGGAAGGCGTCGAGTTCGGGACCGATTTCAGCCGCGATTGCCGACAGGTCCAACTCATTGTCGCCAGGATGATAGGGGATGCCGAGCCCGGCACCGAAGATCAGTTTTTCAGGACTGAGATCCAGCGTCGTGCAGATATCGGAAAACACCTGCATGAAGATGCGCCAGTTTTCGCAAATCGCCTCGGGCTTCAGACATTGCGTGCCCGAATAGATATGCAGCCCGATGATGCGCAGGTTCGGCAGGGCAGCGATTTGCGGCAGGATCTCGGCCGCGTCCTCGACATCGACGCCAAAGGGGCTGGGCCGGCCCGCCATCTGGTCGCCGAACCCCTTGGGCACGCGCGCCGGCGCGATGCGGATCAACACCGGCTGTATGCAGCCCAACTCTTTGGCGATGGCATCGGCCAGTCGTGCCTCGCGCAGGCTTTCCAGCACCAACTCGCCCAAACCGCCCTCGATGGCGGCGCGCAGCTCGGTTTCGCGCTTGGCCGGGCCGGTAAAGCTGATCTTCGCCGCATCCCAACCCGCCTGCCGGCCCAATGCGAATTCTCCGCCCGATGAGATGTCGAGGTAATCCAGCCGGTCCCGCATCCAGTCCAGCATGGCTGGATTGGGGTTGCTCTTGACTGCGAAACTGATGGCGAACCAGCGCCCTAGATGCGTGCGAAGATGCGCCAGCCGCGCCTCGACCAGATCGGTGGCATAGACATAGGCCGGAGTGCCGAAACGCGCGGCGGCATTAGCCAACTGCCGGTCAAGGCCGGTCTCAACGTCAGTCAAGGGACTGCACATAGGCAAGGATGGCATCGACGGTATCGAAATTGTCCAGCGTCACGTCGCCGGGCTGGACGCGTACGCCGGCCTGCTGTTCGACGAATGAGATCAGCCCTACCATCGCCACCGAATCCAGCATGCCGGTCGAGAACAGCTCGGTCTCGCCCTCCAGCGGCGTGTCGATGTTCAGGTCGCTGCGGATATAGCGGATCAACTCGTCCTTGCTCAAGCTCATGGATTCAATGCCTTTCTGGTCAGTTCTGCAATGCGGCCCTCGCCGCGGAAATGATGGCGGGACGGTCCAGCTTGCCGCTGGCCGTACGCGGCATGGCGCCTTGCCAGCAATGGTAGCGCTGAGGTCGCATGTAATGCGGCATGGTGCGGGCGCAATGTGCGGCAAGCGCGCTTTCCTCGGCCTGCGGCAGATAGGTCACCACCGTGTGAACCGCTTGACCCAGATCCGCGTCCTCGACCCCGAAGGCCACGACGTCGGTGACAAGGCCGCTTTGCGATATCGCATCCTCGACTTCGGTGGGCGACAGGCGGAAACCCAGCGTCTTGATCATTTCGTCCATGCGGCTGACGAACCACAGATCGCCATCCTCATCGACGCGGACCAGATCGCCCGACCACACCACGGCCTCGTCCCCCAGCAGGTGGAAGAGCTCGGGACAGGGGCGGATTTTCTGTGCGGTGATCTCGGGCTTCTCCCAATATCCCATGCTTACCAGCGGGCCGGCGTGGACCAGTTCGCCCTGCTCGCCCGGGCCGGCGACGCCTTCACCATGCTTGATGGCAAAGACCTGCGCGTTCGGGATCTGCCTTCCGATCGAACCCATCTTCTGCGCAAACTTCTGCGGCGGCAGGTAGGTCGAGCGGAAAGCCTCGGTCAGCCCATACATCAGGTAGATGTCGACCCCCGGAAAGACCTGCGGCAGCAGTTCCAGAATATTCGGGGGGATCTTGCCCCCGGTATTGGTGATCCGGCGTAGCGTCGGCAGTTCGGTAGGCCGGTCCACCAGCAGCCGCACGATCTGGTTCCAGAGCGGCGGCACACCGGCGATGCCGGTCACCGCTTCGGCCTTGGCCATGCGGATGATCTCGGCCGGCATGGTCAGCGGTTGATGCACCACCGTTCCCCCGGTCAGGAGCATGGTGGTCAACTGATTCAGCCCGGCGTCGAAACTATAGGGCAGCACCGAAAGCAGGCGGTCGCTTTCGTCCAATCCCAGATAATCGGCGACCGAGATGGCACCCGCGCGGATATTGCGATGGCTCAGCATCACCCCCTTGGGCGCGCCGGTCGAGCCCGAGGTATAGATGATCATCGCCAACCCGCGCGGGTCGGGTTCGTCGGGCGCGGAAGCCTGGTCGGCGGCAAGCGCCTGCCAGGGGTCCGCGCCCTGGACAAGGCCCTCGGCCTTGCCCTGAACAAGATATGCCGTGCCCTCGGGCAAGGCATGTTCGCCCGTCAGCGCATCAAGCGCATTGCGGGGTAAAATCACCGCGCGCGCACGGCTGTCGTGCGCGACATAGGCAAGCTGCGCAGCCGTCCAGCGGATGTTCACGTTGATGACCACGGCACCCATTTTCCAGGCGCCGAACATGGCCCCGACCTCGTCTATGCCCTTGCGCAGATGCACGATCACCCGGTCGCCGGGCCGGATACCGCGCGATACCAGCCAATCGGCCACGCGCCCCGCCTCGGCCGCGAGTTCGGCGTAGCTTGCCGCGCGGCCCTGATCCACGGCGGCGGTCTTTTCCGCGCGGACCGGCAGGTTGTCGGCCAGCATCCGCCACATGCAGCGGTCGAAATCGTCACTCATCGGCGGGGACCTTTTTTCTGGCGGCAAAGATCGGCAGGCTGGGATAGATTTTGGCCGGTGACCCGATCACCACCGAATCCGGCGGCACATTGGTCGTCACCGCGGTATTGGCGCCGATCCGCACCCTGTCGCCGATGGTGATCGGCCCCAGCACGCAGGAATTTACCCCAATGAACACATCGTCGCCGATCACCGGCGCCCCCGGCCCCATATTGGTGCCGATGGTGACATTGTGCATCACACCGCAGCGGTCGCCGATCACCACATCGGGATGGATGGAAAGCGAGCCCTCGGCGTGGATGATGTGGAAGTCCTTGCCCAGAACGACCTGCGGCGGAATCCAGACCTTGGTCACGTTCAGGATCAGGGTCTTCATCACCGCGTAAAGCTTGTTGGCCAGCCAGCGCAGCAGCGGATTTCTTAGCCCGATGGCCCATCGGCCATAGCGATAGACGGCAAGTGAGACAAAGGCGGGCTCAGTCAGCGAACGGCCGTGTCTTTTGTAGTCATCCCGGAGAGTTTCGAACATCACCATACACTTGTTTAATTACTTCGGCGGGAAATAAAGCTTGCCCGGGTACATATTCCGATGTCTCGCGCCAAACTCAACCTGACTGTTAGGACGGGTTTTAGGGGATTTGGGCGGCGATCAGGTCAAGAGTGCGCCGGATCTGGTCCCATTCCACCAGATAGCCGCGGGCGGTGCCCGAGCCCACAACCATGGCGTAACGCTGCTGCCAGCAATCCGTCAGCAGCTTGAGAGAGGTCGTCACCCGGTCCGCCGGCTGCAGCGTCAGCACCGTCCCGCCCGGAGCCATGGCGATCACGCCATGGGCCAACTGGCTCCCCTCGACCCCGACTACCAGTTGGGCCGCGCCGGCCGCATGGGCCAGTTCATCCGCATCATGACGGTCTATATAGAGTGTGAGAAAGCCGTATTCGGCCTCCAACCGCTCGGCGATCTCGGCCTCGTTCTCAAGGATGCGGGCATCACCGCTGTCGCCGCGAAAGATAAAAACACCGCGCAGGGGTTTCGACACGGCGCCATTCAGGATGCGGGCGCGGTTTTCCTGCGCGCGTGCGCGGCGGTGGCTGTTGTTGTGCAGGTCGTCGAACAGGATCAGTTCGTCGAAATGTGCGTCGCCGATACGGTGCGGCGCCATGCCCAGCAATTCTTCGTAGCGCGCGATATGGCCGCCGCGGACAGGGGCCGAGGTCACGGGCGCGCCGGCATCTTCGGCAAGGCGATAGGCCAGGCAGTCATTCAGCAACCAGTTGCCGAACCAGCGGTTGCCGATCCAGCTTTCGTAAAGCGCCCCTGACAGGCTTTCGCGCGGCGGGGCATATGTCAGCCGGGACTGCTTGCGCTGGCGCAAGTGCCGCTCGGCCCCGCGGGCATGCAACACGCCATCGACGAAATCGACGTCGCGAAACCGATACCCCATGGTCGGCGAGGTGTGTTCCGCCGGATTGCCCTGCATCTGCGCGAGAATATCGGGCAACGCGCCGAATTCGGTTCGCGAAATATGCTCGATCTGATCGGGCAGCCAAATCCCCGGTGTGATTTCGACCACCTCGGCGGGACAGATTTCCCACCGCTCGACAGCAGTGTCGAAAAAATCCGCGCGGGCCAGACCGAAAAGGCGACGCAGGCGGTTGTGGATCGGTCGGAGGGAATGCATTGGCGGCTCGGCTGGCTTGTCTGGTGGAGTTTGAGGACGCAAGGCGACGGGCGCAAGGGGCAGATCGATTGTTTCAGCGGTGATCCAGCCCCTTCAACTCGTCGATAAGCGCCTGTGCGATCATCTTGTGGTCGCTGGCCGATGGATGCCATAGACAGGCATTGCGCTTTGGATTGGGCAGAATAAGCAAGCGGTTTCCAAAACCCCGGGCGGTCAGCAGCTCCGAGGCGGTGCGATGCGCCTCGATCAACTCGGGCCCGTATTCTCCGAAAGCCAAGAGCACCAGAAGCGCGCCCGGGTTCTCTTGCATGCGCGCGGCGGCGAAATCGGCCAGCGCGGGGCCGAAGTCATGGCGCAATTGGGCCTTGTCGCGCCAACGCTCGCCAGGTGCCAGTTCCGATCCGAAGACGTTGGAGCCAAGCCCGATGACAAGGATATCCGCCTTGCGTTGCGGTATGGCGGGTGCTGCGGGGTCCCCCGGCAGGGCCAGCGGGTAAAGCTGGTCCATGGTATGTTCCGGATCCGCCCCCCCGTAATTGCGCAAAAGCCCGATGCCCGAGCGGGCGATGATTCGGTAATCCGCGTCAATCGCGGCCGCGACCTGGGGGCCGAAGCTGCGGCTGGTATCCGTCGCAGCATAGATTTCCCCTGCATCGCAATCGCGGCGCTCGGCGGTGTTGGCAAAGCCGACGGTATCGGAGTCGCCGATGAACTCGATCAGCCGCGGTGTGGGCGGCGATGGGGACAGTGCCTTGGCGCGATCATCCAGAAAGAATCCGCCGAAAAGCGCCGGGCCACTTGATTCGCTGATCTTCTCGGCGCGGATATCGTGAGGGCCGGGCAAAAGCCCGTCTATGCGCAGATCCTGCTGCCCGGGGCGGGAAATCTCGACCGCCTTGTCATCCACGGTCACGCGCCAGCGATTGAGCGAATCGTCAAAACGCAGGATGACGCCCGTCCCTTCGAACCTGGCCGAGGCATGGAAAGCCGGCCATTCGTGACGATACCCCTCGGCCAAGGGACCCGCTGCCACGCGTCCGGTTACCTCGGCGGGCAGGGCGGACAATCCGGGTTGCGGCGGGATCAGGTTGGCCTGAAAACCCGCGTCATTCGCAAGGCTCAGTGCCGGCACAGGCGTTAGCGGACGCGGCGGCTTGTGCCAGGCAAAAAATGCGCCCGCCGCAACCATTGCGGCGACCAGAATCCCCATGCCGATACGTTTTGCTCCGCCTGAACCCATGACCCATACACCAACAAACCCGCCGCCGATCCTGCCCAAATCATGCCGTCAGTCCAGTAGATTTCCGGGCAGACATGGAATCGGGCGACAGTCGCGATCACCTCTTTGACGTCATAATGATAATTGCAGATGAAGAAACCATTAAGGCCGACGTCGCGTTGTTGATGTCCAGATTCCCGACCCTTACGGACGTGTGCTGGCGGAACGACCGCCGCCCGAGCATATTGCCACGCATCAAAAAAAGGCAGCGCCCCAGGACGCCACCTTTCGGTTTTTCTTCGTTGGCCAAATACCCATTGGACCCAGCCACAAGCACGGCCGTGGTGTTTATTTCGCCGCCTCGGCCACCGGCCGATAAATCTCCTGCAGCCGGACGACCGCCTCTTGCGGCGAAAGCTCGACCGACTCGCCCGTGCGGCGCGAGGTCAATTCGACCTTGTTGGCCGCCAAGCCGCGTGGACCCACGGTGATGCGCCAAGGCAGGCCGATCAGGTCCATGGTGGCGAATTTCGCACCCGCTCTTTCGTCACGATCATCGTAAAGCGGATCCAGACCCTGCGCCTTCAACTCGGCGTAAAGCGCCTCGCAAGCGCCATCGGTCGAAGCATCGCCCTGTTTCAGATTGACGATCCCGACATGGAAGGGCGTGACGCCCTCGGGCCAGATGATGCCCTTGTCGTCGTGACTGGCTTCGATGATCGCGCCCAGCAACCGCGAGACCCCGATCCCGTGCGAGCCCATATGCACCGGCACGCGATTTCCGTCCGGTCCGACGACGGTCGCGCCCATCGGCTCCGAGTATTTGGTGCCGAAATAGAAGATTTGCCCGACCTCGATGCCACGCGCCTGCCGGCGACGTTCCTGCGGGACCTGGTTGAACAGCGCCTCGTCATGGGTCTCGTCGGTGCGGGCATAGCGGCTGGTGAACTCCTCCAGCACCGCCTGACACTCGGCGACGTTGTCATAGTCGATATGGCGGCCACCGAATTTCAGGTCGGTGATCTCGCTGTCATAAAAGACCTCGGACTCGCCGGTCTCGGCCAACACAAGGAATTCATGCGTATAGTCGCCGCCGATGGGACCGCCGTCGGCGCGCATCGGAATGGCTTGCAATCCCATGCGTTCATAGGTGCGCAGATAGCTGACCAGATGGCGGTTATAGGCGTGCAGCGCATCTTCCTTGGTCAGGTCGAAGTTATAGCCGTCCTTCATCAGGAATTCGCGGCCGCGCATGACGCCGAAACGCGGGCGGATCTCATCGCGGAACTTCCACTGCACGTGATACAGCGTCAGCGGCAGATCCTTGTAGCTGTTCACATGGCTGCGGAAGATGTCGGTGACCATCTCCTCGTTCGTGGGACCGTAAAGCAGGTCGCGCTTGTGGCGGTCCTTGATGCGCAGCATCTCCTCGCCGTAATCGTCGTAGCGGCCGCTTTCGCGCCACAAGTCCGCCGGCTGGAGCGTCGGCATCAGCATGGCGATATGGCCGGCGCGGGCCTGTTCCTCATGCACGATCTGTTCGATCCGGCGCAGCACCCTGTGGCCCAGCGGCAGCCAGGAATAAATGCCGGCCGTCTGCTGCTTGATCATGCCGGCGCGCAGCATCAGCCTGTGGCTGACGATCTGGGCTTCTTTGGGGTCTTCCTTCAGGACGGGCATGAAATAGCGCGACAGACGCATGGCGAAATCCTCATGATGGCCGGCCCGAGTTAACGCAGAGCGGAAAGCGGGGCAACGCCCTTCCTTGCAAGCCGCGCCGCGACCGTCCACATAGGAATTCGGACACGGGCGACAGGAGCGACAAGACCCATGCAACTGCCGGGGCAGAAACAGATCCTGTATTGGGGTGGCGCGCTTGGCCTTGTGCTGCTGGCGCTGTGGGGCTTGGGCAACGCCATCATGCCCTTTATCATGGGCGCGGCGGTGGCTTATTTGTTCGACCCGCTGGCCGATCGGTTGGAGCGTCACGGCCTGTCGCGCACGACCTCGGTCATCATCATCACGCTTTGCGGCCTGCTGGCGATGGTGGTGCTGTTCCTGCTGCTGGTGCCGGTGCTGGTGCGCCAGACCACGTCGCTGGTCGAAACGGCGCCCGAGATGTTCCAGCAGCTTCAGCGGTTCCTGATGACGCGCTTTCCCGAGGTCTTTACCGAAGGGAACCCGATCAATACCGCGCTGACCAATATGGGCAAGCAGATCAGCGAACGCGGCGGAGAACTGGTCAGCACCGTGCTGGGCTCGGTCCTGGGCGTGGTCAGCATGGTCATGCTGATCGTGATCGTGCCGGTCGTGGCCTTCTATCTGCTGCTGGACTGGGACAATATGGTGGATCGGCTGGACGAGCTTTTGCCGCGCCAGCATGCCAGCACCATCCGTCAACTGGGGCATGAGATCGACGATGCGCTGTCGGGTTTCGTGCGCGGGCAGGGTCTGGTGATCCTGATCCTTGGCACATTCTATTCGGTCAGCCTTGGTTTTATCGGCCTGCCTTTCGGTGTGGCCATCGGGGCCATTGCGGCCTCGCTGTCCTTCATTCCCTATGTCGGCGTGCTGGTGGGGGGCGCGACCGCCATCGGCGTCGCTTTCTTTGCCTTTTGGGGTCAGCCGCTGTGGATCGGCGCGGTGATCGCCGTCTTTGCCCTGGGCCAGGTGGTCGAGGGGAACTATCTGCAGCCCAAGATCGTCGGCGGCCATGTCGGGCTGCATCCGGTCTGGCTGATGCTGGCCCTGACCGTCTTTGGCTCGCTTTTCGGATTCGTCGGCCTGCTTGTCGCAGTGCCCGTGGCAGCGGCGCTGGGGGTTTTGGTGCGTTTTGCCGTCGCCCGCTACAAGGAAAGCGCGCTTTACACCGGGCGCGAGGTGCCTGCGCCGCCTGCGCCCCCCACGCTGGTCGAGATGGTGCCGCGCGGCACGACCGAGCGCGCGCGCCAGTTGGCGCAGATGTCGCGCGACATTGCCGTGGCGCAGATCCAGCGCGACGAGCATCTGGCCCATCTGCTTGAACAGCATCAGGAACGTCAGAAATCCGGCAGGATTCCCGACGCCGAAGGGCCGCCTTCGCCCTCCGAGCTTTGGATCGAGGCGCGCGAAAGCCTGCATGGCAAGGACGACTGAACGGTGGCCAGACAACTGACGCTGGACCTGACGATGCCGCCCGCCTCGACGCGCGACGATTTCCTGATCACCGTGGCCAATCGCGATGCGCTGGCGATGCTGGACGCGCCGGACCGCTGGCCGCAGGGGCGATTGCTGCTGATCGGCGGGCCCGGTGCCGGCAAGTCGCATCTGGTCGGGTTCTGGGCGGTGGAACATGGCGCACAGATCTGCCACGGCTGGACGCTGACCCCCGAAAGCGTCGATGACCTCGTCGGTCCCGGCGCGGCGCTGGTGGTCGAGGACGCGCATGAGATCGGCGGCAACCCGGTCGCCGAACAGGGCCTGTTCCATCTGTGGAACCTTGCCGGCGCCCGGCAGTCTCTGTTGCTGATCACCGCGCAATCGGTGCCGCGCGACTGGGGCGTGGCGCTGCCCGACCTGCGCTCGCGGCTGGAGACGGCGGCGCAGGCGGTGCTAGGCCCGCCCGACGACGCGCTGCTGCCGGCGATATTGGTCAAGCTGTTCGCTGATCGCCAGATTCAGGTCTCGCCCGATGTGGTGGACTGGCTGGCGCTGCGGATGGAGCGTGATCTGGACCTTGCCCGCCGTCTGGTCGCTGCCATCGACCGGGAATCGCTTGCCGACCGCCGTGCCATCACTCGCCGTCTGGCCGCCGAGTTGCTGGACAAGCTGGCCCCCGCCGACGCATGATCCCCGCGCATTTCCCGAGTTCCGCAGACATGACCCAGGCCGATTTTCTGAAATCCCCTTTTCCCGCCCCCCGCGAGCTGGCCGACGGCCCGCCCGAGGGACCCGCACGGTTTTTCAACCGCGAGATCAGTTGGCTCGCCTTTAACTGGCGCGTGCTGGATGAGGCGCGCAACCCCCGCGTCCCGCTGCTTGAGCGGCTGCGATTTCTGTCGATTTCGGCCACCAATCTGGACGAATTCTATACTGTGCGGGTCGCCGGCCTGCGCGAATTGGTGCGCGAGGGCAATACGAACCTTTCCGACGACGGGCTGACCCCGGCCGAGCAGCTTGGGCTGGTCAACGCCGATGCCCGCCGGCTGATGAGTGCGCAACAGGCGGTCTGGAACGGTCTGCGCCGCGAGATCGAGCAAGCCGATATCACCATCCTGTCCCGCTCGCGCGTGACCCGCGCGGAAGAGGAATTCCTGCGCCGTCATTTCATGGACCAGGTGTTTCCGGTGCTGTCGCCGCTGGCCATCGACCCGGCCCATCCGTTCCCCTTTATCCCCAATACCGGTTTTTCGCTGGCGCTGGAGCTGGCGCGCGAAAGCGACGGGCGGCGGATGCAGGCATTGCTGCCCATCCCCCAGCAGATCGCCCGGTTCATCCCGTTGCCGGGCGGCAAGCGGTTCCTGCGGCTGGAAGACCTGCTGATGATGCACCTGCCCAGCCTGTTTCCCGGCTATCGCGACATCGGCCATTGCGCCTTTCGCGTGCTGCGCGACAGCGATCTGGAGGTCGAGGACGAGGCCGAGGATCTGGTGCGCGAATTCGAGACGGCGTTGAAGCGCCGCAGGCGGGGTTCGGTTATCCGGCTCAAGATCACCGCCGGCGCGCCGGACCGGCTGCGCAAGGTCATCATGGAAGAGCTTGACGTCGACCCCGAGGAAGTGGTCGAGGTCGAGGGCCTTCTGGGCATGGCGGACCTGCGCGAACTGGTTCTGGACAGCCGCCGCGACCTGCAATGGCCCAGCTTCACCCCTCGGGTGCCCGAACGGGTGCAGGACCATGACGGCGACATGTTTGCGGCCATCCGGCAAAAGGACATGCTGCTGCACCACCCCTATGAGACCTTTGACATGGTGGTGCGGTTTCTGGCGCAGGCGGCGCGCGACCCCGATGTGCTGGCGATCAAGCAGACGCTTTACCGCACCTCTCGCGACAGTTCGATCGTGGATGCGCTGTGCGAGGCCGCCGAATCGGGCAAGTCCGTGACGGCACTGGTCGAGTTGAAGGCGCGTTTCGACGAGGCCGCCAACATCCGCCAGTCGCGGCGACTGGAACGCGCGGGCGCGCATGTCGTCTATGGTTTCATGCAATACAAGACCCATGCCAAGATCAGCGCGGTGGTGCGGCGCGAGGGCGATCAACTGGTGACCTATACCCATTTCGGCACCGGCAACTATCACCCGATCACCGCGCGCATCTATACCGACCTGTCACTGTTCACCTGCAATCCCGCGCTGGGGCGCGACGCGTCGAAAGTGTTCAACTTCCTGTCGGGTTACGTTCAGCCCGACGGGTTGGAGAATATCGCCATCTCGCCCATCGACCTCAAGGAACGGCTGTTGGAATTGATCGCGCGCGAGGCGGAATTCGCCCGCCGCGGCCGCCCGGCCGAGATCTGGGCAAAGATGAACAGCCTGATCGACAAGGACGTGATCGAGGCGCTTTATACCGCCAGTCAGGCGGGCGTCAGGATCAATCTGGTGATCCGCGGCATCTGCGGCCTGCGGCCCGGCATCGTCGGCCTGTCGGAAAACATCCGGGTGAAATCCATCGTCGGGCGCTTTCTGGAACATTCGCGCATCGTCTGTTTCGGCAACGGACAGGGCCTGCCTTCGAAAAAGGCGCGGGTGTTCATCAGCTCGGCCGACTGGATGGGACGCAACCTGACGCGCCGGGTCGAGGCGCTGGTGGAATGCTTCAACGAGACGGTAAAGGCCCAGATCACCAGTCAGGTCATGGCCGCGAACATGGCGGATGAGGCGCAGAGTTGGCTTTTGCAGCCCGATGGGCGTTATTTGCGCTATTTGCCTGCCGGGCGGGACGATCTGTTTTCCTGTCACAAGTTCTTCATGGAAAACCCCTCATTGTCGGGGCGTGGCACGGCGGGTGCCCGCGACGTTCCGGCGCTGATGCACTCGACGGATTGACGCAAGCGGTCAATTGCACCATCCAAAGCACGTGCGCCCGGCGTAGTAACGGAATCGAGAGGCACCGATGAACGGCATTGTGACCGCAAGCGGAGAAACCATCGAACCCTTCGGACGCTCGCTGTTCGAACGTGCCTCGGAACGGGCGCTGAGCCGGGTTGGCGTGGTCGATGTCGGATCGAACTCGATCCGCATGGTGGTGTTTGACGGCGCGGCGCGTTCGCCGGCTTATTTCTATAACGAAAAGGTCATGGCAGGGCTGGGGCAGGGGCTGGCCGCAACCGGCCGGCTTAACCCCGATGGCGTGCGCCGGGGTATGGCCGCCCTGCGGCGCTTTTCCGTTCTGGCCGACAGCATGGGCATCAAGACCCTGACCTGCGTTGCCACCGCCGCCGTGCGCGAGGCCGAGGACGGCCCCGCCTTTCGCAAGGCGGTCGAGAAGGAGACCGGGCTGAAGCTTTTGGTCATCCGGGGCGAGGAAGAGGCGCGGCTGTCCGCGCAGGGCGTGCTTTTGGGTTGGCCGGACGCCAAGGGGCTGGTCTGCGACATCGGCGGCAGTTCGATGGAACTGGCCGAGGTGACGGACGGCAAGGTGGGGCGCCGCATCTCGACGCCGCTGGGTCCGTTCCGGCTGCAACAGGTCAAGGGCGGCGCATCGGGGCTGCGCAACCATATCCGGGACGCCATCGAAGTAGCGGCAGAGCGGTTGGGGCGCGGACATGAACAGATCTATCTGGTCGGCGGCTCGTGGCGGGCCATCGCGCGGTTGGATATGGAGCGCGCCAGATATCCCATGACCGTCCTGCACGAATACCGCATGACGCCTCAGGCCGTCACGGATACGGTGAAATGGATCGGCAACAAGACAGTGTCCGAGATGCGGGCGATGACCGGCATCTCGCAAAGCCGGATGGAGCTGGTGCCGCTGGCCAGTCTGGTGCTGCGGCAGTTGGTGCAAAGCTTGCAGCCGAAATCGCTGGCGGTTTCTTCCTATGGCATTCGCGAAGGGCTGCTTTACGAGCACATGCCGACCGGGCTGCGGTCGCGCGATCCGCTGATCGAGGCCGCGCGCTTTGCCGAACGGCAGATGGCGCGGATGCCGGGTTTCGGCAAGAAACTTTATCAGTTTCTGGAGCCGCTGTTCGGCGATCAGCCGCCCGATCGCGACCGGCTGGTCAAGGCCGCCTGCCTGTTGCATGACACGACCTGGCGCACCCATCCCGAGTATCGCGCCGATGCCTGTTTCGATAATGTGACGCGCGCCAATATGGCGGCGCTGTCCCATCCAGAGCGGGTGTTTCTGGGCCTGTCGCTTTTGCACCGCTACAAAAACAGCCGCTCCAATTCCCCGATGGCGCCGCTGTTCGGGCTGCTGTCCGACAAGGAGATCCGCGAGGCGGAGGTGCTGGGCAAGGCGCTGCGCTTTGGTGCCATGTTCTCGGTCAAGGACCCGGCCGAGGCGGGCACCCTGAACCTGCAGCGCAAGAAGAATCAGCTTGAGTTGAAGCTGACCAAGACCGGGCGTGCGCTGATGGGCGAGGTGGCCGAGGCGCGCTTTCGCTCTCTTGCCGAGGCTATGGGGGTCACGCCTGTCGTGACCGGGGGCTGAGCCCCTTCGCCCATAAATGGAAATACTATCTGAACAGACAACTATCCCGCGCAGATCGCTTGTGGCATTTCCTTGTGCACGGGCGGCGTCGATCCTTTTGTGTTTTTACCAGAGTATCCGGTTTCAGATCGACGCCCCCGCATCTTGCCACTGAGGACCCCGCGAACGCGGCGCGGTCAGGCCCCCCAAGTCCTTTCCAATACGTTCAGCCAGTTCTTGCAGGCGATCTTTTCGACCAGTTCACGGCCATAGCCATGCGCCTGCATGGCTTGCAGCAGGTTCTGCAAGGCCGAAGCATCGGCAAGATCCGCCGGCATGTCCGCACCGTCGAAATCCGAGCCAAGCGCCACGCCGTCTTCGCCCAGAAATGTAAGCAGATGGTCAAGATGGCGCAGCATGATCTCGAATCCATGCATCGGGTCGCGGCGGCCTTCGGGATGCAGAAAGCCCACCGCGAAATTCAGCCCGACCAGCCCGCGCGATTCGGCGATGACCTGCAACTGCCGGTCGGTGAGGTTGCGGGAACTGGGGGCTATGGCATGGGCACAGCTATGACTGGCGACCAGCGGTGCGTCCGACAGCGCAGCCACGTCGTCAAAACCTTGTTCATTCAGGTGCGACAGGTCCAGCATGATGCGCAACTGATTGCATTCGCGCACCAAAGCCTTGCCCTGATCGGTCAGCCCCGGCCCGGTGTCGGGCGAGGATGGGAAGGCAAAGGGGACGCCGTGGCCATAGCGGGTCGGCCGGGACCAGACCGGCCCGACCGAGCGCAGGCCCATCGCGTGCCAGACATGTAGTGCATCCAGATCGGGAATGGGCTCGGCGCCCTCGATATGCAGGATGGCGGCGATTCGATCCTCGGCTATCGTCGTGCGCAACTCGGCGGCGGTCTTGCAGATGCTCAGCGCGCCGCTGCGCTCCATCGCCATCAACTGTCCTGCCTGGGCCAGCGCATGGGGCAGGGCCTCGGTGGCCGGCACTTCGGGCGGCAAGGGCAGGGCAAAGGGCGGGTTCTTCTTGAGCATCGCCGCCAGCGAGTCGTCGGGACCGGGCGGAGAGGGCGTCCAGATCGCAAAGAAACCGCCCCCGAAGCCGCCGGCCCGCATGCGCGGCAGATCCAGATGGCCGCTGCCGTCCCCCTTTAGCCAAAGCCGGTCGCGCTCGGATCCCGCAGCCACCATCCGCTGCAGGAAATCGTTGTGACCGTCGAAGACCGGAATCATGCCATATCCTTTCGCTGAGGTGCCGCCACCATGGCGCGGACGGAAAACCGCTGCAACCTTGCGCGCTTCGCCGTAAACTGGTGACTAGTGCCAGGCAAGGAGGAACCCAGCCCATGACCCATATCGACAAGGAATTCACCGGCCAGACCGTGATCTGCACCTTCGAGGTGACGCCCGGAACGGCGCATGACGTGCTGGATGCGCTGAACGACGCCTACGATCAGGTCATCCGCCACCAGCCGGGCTATGTCTCGGGCGCGATCCACCTGAACGATGCCCAGACCCGTATCTGCAGCTATTCGCAATGGCGCGACCGACGCGATTATCAGGCCATGCTGCGCAGCTCCGAGATGCGCACCCGCAACCGTGCCATCAACGCCATGTGCCGCCATTTCGAGCCGGTGATGTACGAGGTGGTCGATACCTGGAAGACCTGATGCAGAAAGCCGATGCTGCGACTGCAAAAAGCCGTGCATTGCGCCCGCTTCGTCCCTAGTCTGGCATAAAACAATCGGGCGATCGCCGGAACGGAGGGGCTTATGGCAGGACGGATCATCACTGTTGCCCAGCAAAAGGGCGGCTCGGGCAAGACCACGATTGCGGTCAATCTGGCGGTGGCCTTGCGCGGGCAGGGCCATTCGGTCGCGTTGCTGGATACCGATCCGCAGGGCAGCATGGGGCGCTGGTTTCTGGAACGGCTGGAACGGCGCGGCGAGGATGAGGCGCTGGAGTTCACCACCTCATCCGCATGGGGGGCCAGCTACGAATCCGACAAGCTGAAGAAGCGCTTTGATTTCGTCATCATCGACACGCCGCCCAAGATCGACAGCGACCTGCGTCCGGCGCTGCGCGTGGCCGATCTGGTGCTGGTGCCCGTGGCGACCAGCCATGTCGATCTGTGGGCGACTGAAGGGGTTCTGGATCTGGCGCGGCGCGAGAAATGCGACACGCTGATTGTGTTGAACCGCACCCGTTCCCATGCCCGCCTGACCGGCGAGGTGGCCCAGGGCGCCGCCGCACTGGGGGCCGAGGTGGCCGCCGCGCAGCTTGCCAATCGCGTGGCCTATGCTGAGGCTTTTGGGCAGGGGCTTGGGGCGGGCGAAACCGCACGCAATGCCACCGCCCGGGCCGAGGTCGAGGCCCTGATGCAAGAGGTGCTTTCCGCATTGGGCTGACCATGACCTGCGGAAATCCGCCGATCTTGCGCGGCTTACGAAACCAACCGCCGCCTCGCGGGTTGTCCGGCAGGATGTCCAGACTCATGAGGTCAAGATGAAACTGTCCCTTTCCCTTGCCATTCTGGCAACGCCGTTTGCGCTGGCTGCCTGCACGCCGGAAGCCCCGCCCCCCGAAGAGCCCATCGTCTCAATTGCCGATCCCTGTGGTGCTGCGCGTTATAGCCATCTGGTTGGCCAGACCTCGCCCACGATCTCGGTTCCCGAAGGGCAGATGTATCGCATCGTACGCAAGGATGGGCCGATGACGATGGATCTGAATCAGGAACGCCTGACCTTTATCGTCGACAGCCGCGGCAAACTGCTTTCGGTCAGTTGCAACTGACCGCGGGCGCGGCGGTTCCGATCACGCCGCACCCTAGCTGTGGCGGCGTGACCGCTTGTTGCCGCCACGCTGCCCGGCCCGTCCTGCGGTCGAGCGCCCCGAGGATTTGACTGCCGCTTCCGCCGCTTCTTCGATGGCGGATTGCCGGGCAAGCGGGTCGTCCGCAATGGCCAGCTCCACGGCCTCCAGCCGTTTGACCTCGTCGCGCAGGCGTGCGGCCTCTTCGAACTCCAGATTCTCGGCGGCCTTGCGCATCTGTGTCCTGAGCGCGTCCAGATGCGCGGCCAGATTGGCCCCGACCAGCGGTTTGTCCACCTTGGTGGTGATGCGCGCCTGATCCGTATCGCCCTGCCACAGCCCGGCCAGAACGTCCTCGACATTCTTGCGCACCGTCTGCGGCGTGATGCCATGCGCCTCGTTATAGGCGATCTGTTTCAGGCGCCGGCGATCAGTTTCGGCCATGGCGCGTTCCATGCTGCCGGTGATGCGGTCGGCATACATGATCACCCGGCCCTCGGCGTTGCGTGCCGCACGGCCAATGGTCTGGATGAGTGAGGTCGCGCTGCGCAGGAACCCCTCTTTGTCGGCATCAAGGATCGCCACCAGCCCGCATTCAGGAATATCAAGCCCCTCGCGCAAAAGGTTGATCCCCACCAACACGTCGAAAGTGCCCAGCCGAAGGTCGCGCAGGATCTCGATGCGCTCAATCGTGTCGATATCACTGTGCATGTAGCGCACGCGGATGCCCTGTTCGTGCAGGTATTCGGTCAGGTCCTCGGCCATGCGCTTGGTCAGGGTGGTGACAAGCGTGCGATACCCTTCGGCAGAGACCTTGCGCACCTCGTCCAGCAGGTCGTCCACCTGCATCTCGACCGGCCGGATCTCGACCTGCGGGTCCAGCAGGCCGGTGGGGCGGATCACCTGTTCGGTGAAGACGCCGCCGGTCTGGTCCATCTCCCATTGCGCGGGGGTGGCGCTGACAAAGACCGATTGCGGGCGCATGCTGTCCCATTCCTCGAACTTCAGCGGACGGTTATCCATGCAACTGGGCAGGCGGAAACCGTGCTCGGCCAGCGTGAACTTACGCCGAAAGTCGCCGCGATACATGCCGCCGATTTGCGGAACCGATACGTGGGATTCATCCGCGAAAACAATGGCGTTATCCGGGATAAACTCGAAAAGTGTCGGGGGTGGCTCGCCCGGGGCTCGCCCGGTCAGATAGCGGGAATAGTTCTCGATACCGTTGCAAACCCCAGCAGCTTCAAGCATTTCCAAGTCAAAGTTCGTGCGTTGTTCAAGTCGTTGGGCCTCCAGTAGCTTGCCTTCGTCGGTCAATTGCTTGAGCCGAACCTGAAGTTCAGCGCGTATCCCCTTGATTGCCTGCTGCAAAGTCGGGCGCGGGGTGACGTAGTGGCTGTTCGCATAGATGCGGATCTGCTTGAAACTGTCGGATTTGGCGCCGGTCAGTGGATCGAATTCGGTAATGGATTCAAGCTCATTCCCGAAGAAATCAAAGCGCCATGCCCGGTCTTCAAGGTGCGCGGGCCAGACCTCGACCACATCTCCGCGCACGCGAAAGCCGCCGCGCTGAAAGGCGGCGTCAAGCCGGCGGTATTGCTGCGCCACCAGTTCGGCCAGGAATTCGCGCTGGTCATAATGCTGGCCGACCACCATGTCCTGGGTCATGGCCGAATAGGTTTCGACCGAACCGATACCGTAGATGCAGGAAACCGAGGCGACGATGATCACGTCATCGCGTTCCAGCAGGGCCCGGGTGGCCGAGTGGCGCATCCGGTCGATGGCTTCGTTGATCTGCGATTCCTTTTCGATATAGGTATCGCTGCGGGCAACATAAGCTTCGGGCTGGTAGTAGTCGTAATAGCTGACGAAATATTCGACGGCGTTTTCGGGAAAGAAGCCCTTGAACTCGCCGTAAAGCTGGGCGGCCAGCGTCTTGTTCGGCGCAAGGATGATGGCCGGGCGCTGCGTCGCCTCGATCACCTTGGCCATGGTGAAGGTCTTGCCGGTGCCGGTGGCCCCAAGCAGCACCTGATCGCGCTCGCCTTCCACGATCCCCTTGGCCAGTTCGGTGATGGCGGTGGGCTGGTCGCCCGCGGGCTGGAATTCGGAATGCAGGATGAAACGCCTGCCGCCTTCCAGCTTGGGCCGCGCCACCTCGGGAAAGCGTGCGACGGGGGCGTTGGTGTTGTTGTGGCCCATGGTTTCACCTTTGTTCCTGCCTGGGTCAATCTGGCGCATTCGCGCCCCAATGCAAGCCCGGCAAGGGAATATGCGCCATGCAGGGACGACAATACGGCCTGCACAGCGAGAAATCGCGCGACATGCATCTTGATCGCCCGCCCCGGTTCGGGGATAAGGCGACAAGCAAGAACAGAGGGTTCCCGCCATGCGTGTCCGCATCTACAAGCCCGCCCGCAACGCCATGCAGTCCGGCACGGCCCGCACCAAGAATTGGGTGCTGGTGTTTCCGCCTGCCGACGCGCGCGAGATTGACCCGCTGATGGGCTGGACCAGCAGCGACGATACCCAAAGCCAGATCCGCCTGCACTTTGAAACCCGCAAGCAGGCCGAGGATTACGCCCGCGAGAACGGGCTGGACTATGAGGTGTTCGAGCCGCACACCCGCGCCCCCAACATCCGCCCCCGCGGCTATGGCGAGAATTTCGCCAACGACCGTCGCGCCCCCTGGACGCATTGACCTTTGTAAATCGGGCGAAAGTTAGTGCCAGCTCGGGATAGTTTTGGCAGGATTCGGGGCATAGCTTTGTCAACTTGCTGATTTTTCCGGGGTCGGATTTCCGGCCCCGTCTTATTATTTGCCAGATCGGCCTAACCGCACGATTCGACCGCGCCAAGGAATATCAGCCATGACCCCCGCCTATCTCGTCACCCATTCCGGCGGCTTTCATGCAGATGAGGTCTTTTCAACCGTTATCCTGACACGGCTTTTCCCGCAGGCGCAGCTGATCCGCAGCCGTGCAGCGGAATGGATCACCCCCGGTCCCGACCGCATCATCTATGACGTCGGCGGCGCCTATGATGCCGATGCGGGGATCTTCGACCACCACCAGCGCGGCGCGCCCCTGCGCGATGATGGTCAGCCCTTCAGCTCTTTCGGGCTGATCTGGTGTCACTTCGGCCGCGACTACCTGATAGCTTCCGGCGTCCCGTCCGAGCATATCGAAGCGGTCCACGCGTCGTTTGATGCGAGGTTCGTCCTGCCGATCGACCTGCTGGACAACGGCGCGCTCAGCCCGGCCAGCGCCGGACCGCTGCTCACCAGCATGCTCCTGCCCGAGTTGATCGAGAGCCTGAAGCCGGTCTTCGACGATACCGCGTCGGGTGCTGACGACAGCGCGTTCCAGACCGCCCTGACCATCGCCCGCGCCTTCGTCGAGGCTCGCATAGCCCGCAGTGCCGCTAAGCTGCGCGCGGAAGCCATCGTTCTTGAGGCCATTGCCAAAGCGGGCGATAGCCGCATCCTTGAGCTGCCCATGGGCATGCCCTTCCGCCCTGCCGTGGTAAAGGCCGGGGCGGATCACCTGTGGTTCGTCATCAGCCCGCGCGGCAGCGATTGGGTAATCGGTGGTATCCGCAAATCCGAGGAAGGCTTCGAACAACGCGCCGACCTGCCAGCCTTATGGGCTGGACTGACCGGCATGGCGCTTGAGGAAGCATCTGGCGTCAAGGGGGCCCTTTTCTGCCACAACGGCCGCTTCATCGCCACCGCCGCAACCCGAGACGCAGCGCTGGAAATGGCCGGGATCGCCGTGAAGGAAGCAGAATTGGCGGAAGCTGGTTCTGTGTGATGATGTGAAAATGAAATGAAGGCTGCGCAAACGGCAGAGGCTGTACAAAACTCCAATTTCAAGAATCTGCGAAGAACAATTTCCGCAGAAATCCGCGATAACCGCCACTCGGTATCTTCATCCAAGCGGCGGCGAGCGCAGTTAGCGGACATAGCTAGACCGGTTCCGCCTCTGCGCGAACTGGGATGACGCCGCATTCGACGATGCCGACCCCATCGACGAAACCCGAAAACCGAAAACTGGATCCTATCCGCTTGCGGGAGGAGCGAAGCAATCGTAGCCTCCGAGTGGATTTCCTGTTCTGGTGTGGGTGGTTATGTTCAATGCCGGGGTCGCGAAGAAAGCGAGGATGGAGAAGATTCTCCATGACGCGAAGCGCAATCCCCGCGAGGACCTTGCGACCTCTTCTCTCTTCGGAGTGCTGCGGCTTCTGACACCCAAGGCGAGGCAGGGCGACAATGGCAGCAGATTCAACTCTCGCGACCTGGATCTCTGGGCTTACGCCGGCAGGTCACCTTGGACTTCTCACGCCCGGGAAAGCCGACAGACAACGGCTCTATCGAGGCATTCAACAGCAAGCTGAGGTCCGAATGCCTGAACGCCCACTGGTTCATGAGCCTTGCGGACGCGGTCGAAAAGCTGGAGGATTGGCGGAGACGCTACAATGACGATGACCCACAGCGCCATCGGCTACAACGTCCCGAGGACGCTGCACTTTCCTGGCGGTGTCACCAGCCCGCCGCCATGACCAAAGTCGAAAAACTCCGGCTTCAGGCAGTCCAAAATCGGTAGGCAGGGCAAGGCTACTGATGCACTGCACTGCCCTGCGCTGTGGTTTTACGTTTGGCAGCCCTCCTACCTGCCGAACCGCACAACCAGGACGCACGGCGGCGATGCGAATTAGCTGGCCCGCCCGATGAAGGGCGGGCGATATTCGGAAACGATATTGATAAAAGCCGCCGTCGGCCTCAGGCGTCGATGAATTCGCGCACGAAGGGTGTCGCGGGGCGCGCGCGGATGTCCTGCGGACGACCGACCTGCTCGATCCGGCCCATGGACATCACCACCACCAGATCGGCCAGTTCCATCGCCTCGTCCTGATCGTGAGTGACGAAGACCGTCGTCAGCCCGGTGGTGTCGTGGATTTCGCGCAGGCCCTGACGCAGCTCTTTGCGGACGCGGGCGTCGAGCGCGCCGAAGGGTTCGTCAAGCAGCAGCATGCGCGGCTCGATCGCCAGGGCTCGGGCCAGCGCCACGCGTTGCCGCTGTCCACCCGAAAGCTGACTGGGAAAGCGCGAGGCGATCTGCGGCAGTTGGATCAGCTCAAGCAGCTTGGTCACGCGACGGTCGATCTCAGCTCTGTTGGGACGGGTGCGGCGGGCGCGGGCGCGCAGACCATAGGCGATGTTCTCGAACACGGTCATATGCCGAAACAGCGCATAGCTTTGGAAGACAAAGCCGGCGCGGCGCTCTTGCACGGAAAGCCCGGTCGCGTCCTGCCCGTCGAAAAGCACCCGGCCCGAGGTTGGGAACTCAAGCCCCCCGAGAATGCGCAAAAGCGTGGTCTTGCCCGATCCCGAAGGACCCAAAAGCGCCACCAGCGCGCCCGAGGGGATGGCAAGGCTGACCGGATGCAGTGCGGCGGTCGAACCGAAACTCTTGGCGATTTCGTCAATTTCGATATGCATGGGACACCTCAATAGCGGCGGGTTGCGGCAAGCTGGTCGGCGTGACGCCATTCCAGCGCGGACTTGAGCGCCAGCGTCAGCAGCCCCAGCAAGGCCAGAACGGCGGCCAGGCTGAAGGCCGCGACCGAAAGATATTCGTTGTAGAGCATCTCGATGGTGATCGGCATGGTGGCGGTCTGGCCCCGGATCTTGCCCGAAACCACGGCCACCGCGCCGAATTCGCCCATGGCGCGGGCGTTGCAAAGCAGCACGCCGTAAAGCAGCGCCCATTTGATGTTGGGCAGGGTCACGGTGCGAAACACCCGCCAACCCGAGGCGCCCAGCGTCAGGGCCGCCTCTTCCTCGGCGCGGCCCTGTTCGATCATCACCGGGATAAGTTCGCGGGCGACAAAGGGAAAGGTGACGAAGATCGAGGCAAGCACGATCCCCGGCAGGGCAAAGATGATCGGAAAGCCGCTGGCCACCAGCCAGCCGCCAAGCAGGCTGTTGGTGCCGAACAACAGCACCAGCGCCAGACCCGCCACCACCGGCGAGATGGAAAAGGGCAGGTCGATCAGCGTGATCAGGAACGCCTTGCCGCGGAAATCGAACTTGGTGATCGTCCAGGCGGCGGCGATGCCGAAGATGGCGTTCAGTGGGACGGTGATCGCCGCGACCAGCAGCGTCAGGCGGATCGCCGAGGTCGCCTCGGGCTTGGCCAGCGAGGCGACGGCGTAGGCCGCGCCGCGCGCCAGGGCCTCTGTAAAGACCACGGCCAGCGGAGCGACGACCAGAATGGCAAGTCCGAACATCGCCAGGGCGATCAGGAGGAGGCGGGTGAGCCGGCTTTCCTCGGTCACCGGACGCCATGTCGGGGGCTTGTCGGCGGGGGAAAGCAACGGTTCCTGCAATGAAGTGTCAAACATGGCCGATCCTCCGCCGACTCCAGATCTGGATCAGGTTGATCACCAGAAGCATGCTGAATGAGATCAGCAGCATGGCGATGCCGATGGCCGCCGCGCCGTCATAGTCGAATTCCTCAAGCTTGATGACGATCAGCAGCGGCGCGATCTCGGTCTTGAGCGGCAGGTTGCCGGCGATGAAGATGACCGAGCCGTATTCGCCGACTGCGCGCGCCAGCGACAGCGCGAAACCCGTCAGCGCGGCGGGCATCAGCATGGGCAGGATCACCCGGTACAGGGTATAGAACCGGCCGGCGCCAAGCGTGGCCGAGGCTTCCTCGACCTCCTGCTCGATCTCGGCGATCACGGGTTGCACGGTGCGGGTGACAAAGGGCAGGCCGACAAAGATCAGCGCGATCAGGATGCCCCATTGCGTATAGGCGATCTTGCCGCCGAAATCCTTGGCGATGCTGCCAAAAAGCCCGTTTGGCGCGTAAAGCGCGGTCAGGGCGATCCCCGCCACGGCCGTCGGCAAGGCAAAGGGCAGATCGACCAGCGCATCGACCAGACGCCGGCCCGGAAACTCATAGCGCGCCAGCACCCAGGCCAGCAGCGTGCCGAAGACCAGGTTGAACAGCGCCGCGAAAAGCGACAGCCGGAAGGACAGGTACAGCGCCGCCCAGACGCGGGGCGTGTTGATGGTGGTCCAGACCGCCTCGGGGCCATAGCTGATGCCCCGGGCGAGAAGCGCGCCGACCGGCAGGATGACGATCAGCGACAGCATGGTCAGCGTAATTCCCATGCCGAGCGCAAAGCCCGGCATGGGGGATTTCTGCAAGCGAAGCGCAAGCGCCATCGATTAGTTCCCCGAATAGATCTGGTCGAATGTGCCGCCGTTGCCGAAATGCTCGGGCTGAGCCTGCTTCCAGCCGCCGAAATCAGCGATGGTGACCAGATCCAGCTCGGGGAAGCGCGCAACGTCGTCGGGATTGGCGGCACTGGTATCCCAGGCGCGGTAGAAGTGTTTGAAGGCCAGTGCCTGCCCTTCGGGCGAATAGAGGAAGGCCAGATAGCCATCGGCCAGTGCCTTTTGCTCTTCATCGGCGATGTTCTTGTCCACCACCGCGACCGGCGGTTCGGCCAGGATCGAAACCGAGGGCACGACGATGTCGAACTGATCCTCTCCCAATTCGTTCAGCGCCAGATAGGCTTCGTTTTCCCAAGCGAGCAGCACATCGCCGATTCCGCGCTGGGTGAAAGTGGTGGTCGAGCCGCGCGCGCCGCTGTCAAGAACCGGAACGTGTTTGAACAATTCGGTCACAAAGGTCTTGGGGTCCTGATCGTTCTTTTGCGCCCATGCCCATGCGGCAAGATAGTTCCAGCGCGCCCCGCCCGAGGTCTTGGGGTTAGGCGTGATCACCTCGACCCCTTCCTTGACCAGATCGCCCCAGTCCTGAATGCCCTTGGGATTGCCCTCGCGCACCAGGAAGACGATGGTCGAGGTATAAGGCGAACTGTTGTGCGGCAGGCGGGACTGCCAATCCTCGGGCAAAAGACCCTTGGCGGCGATCTCGTCTATGTCCGAAGCCAGCGCCAGCGTCACCACCTGCGCCCTGAGCCCATCGATCACCGAGCGTGCCTGCGCACCCGAGCCGCCGTGCGAGGCCTCGATGGTCGGGGCCGCATGTCCGTCGGCTTGCCATTTCGCGGCGAAGGCGGCGTTGACGTCCCGGTAAAGCTCTCGCGTCGGGTCATAGCTGACGTTCAGCAGCGTGTTTTCGGCATGGACCTGACCAGCCATGCCCAGCCCGGCCACAGTGACCATCATCGCCACGGCGCGCCGCACCGAAAAGCCCATGCAGCGATCCCAGAAGTTGGGGTTCAGCGGATATCCGGTCATGCGCTTGGTGCCATCCTCGACCGTGATGCGACCGCCGGAATGGCGGCGAACCACGCGGCCATGGGCCAGTTGGCTGTCGGTCACGCGAATGGTGCGGATCATGATGCCTTGTCCTCCTTGCGGCTTTCTCATGTCCGTAATTACGACAGAGTTTATCGTTTATTTCAAGAAAAAAGGCGTGTTCTCCCATCGTTTTTAATATTATTATTTATCAATATGTTAATTCCTTAGTTATAATTTTCACAGCCGGCATGTGTAAACGGCGCACCGTGCCTCTGGACGATCTGCAAGCCTTTTGATGCACCCGAAACTTGGGTGGCGTCCGATGGTGAATATGCTGAGTCCGGGTCTGAACGCTTGCCGCGGCGCGGAAAATCCGGTTTTCTGCCCCGCATCAGAAAAGGATGGGCACATGGGTGAAAAGACGATGGTGTCGGTGGCCGAACTGGGCCGGATGGTCGAATCGATTTTCATGCGCGCCGGGTTCAACGCCCAGCAGGCCGACGCAATCACCCGCATCATCACCGCGGCCGAACGCGACGGCGCAAAATCCCATGGTGTTTACCGGATCGAGGGGTGCCTGCGCACCTTGGCGGCCGGCAAGGTGTCGCCCGATGCGCGGCCCGAACTGATCGACGAAGGCAGCGCCGTAATCCGCGTTGCCGCGGACGGCGGCTTTTCCCCCGCCGCCTTTGATCTTGGATTGCCGGCACTGGCCGCGCGGGCCGAAAAGCTGGGGTTGGCGGCCTTGGTCATCAATGACTGCGTGCATTATTCCGCGCTTTGGCCCGAGGTCGAGGCGCTGACGGCGCGTGGTCTTGCCGGTCTGGCGATGTGCCCCAGCTATGCCACCGTGGCCCCGGCGGGCGGCGCGCAGCCGCTGTTGGGCACCAACCCCCTGGCCTTTGGCTGGCCGAGGGCTGAGGGTGCGGCCTATGTCTTTGACTTCGCCACTTCGGCAGTTGCGCGTGGCGAGATCGAACTGCTGGCACGCGCCAATGAGCCGCTGCCCGAGGGCTGGGCGCTGGATGCCGATGGCCGCGCCACGACAGATGCTGAGGCGGGGCTTTCCGGTGCCCTGCTGCCATTTGGCGGGCACAAGGGCTCGGCCATCTCGACGATGATCGAACTGCTGGCCGGTGTGATGATCGGCGACCTGACCAGTCGGGATGCGCTGGATGAGTTGGGCACGCTGAGCCTTGCCCCGAAACATGGCGAGTTGATCCTGGCCTTTTCGCCCTCGCGTTTTGCTGCCGGTCGGCCGGGCGATCCGCTGGCGCGGGCTGAGGTGCTGTTCGAGGCCATTTTGGGGCAGGGCGCGCGTCTGCCCGGCCAACGCCGCTTTGCCGCCCGCGCGCGATCCGAGGCCGAGGGCATCGCGCTGGACGCCGATGAGCTGGCGCTGCTTGACCGTTTCCAGCGCGAGGGGCTGGCGGCGCTGGGTTAGATCGGGGTCCAGTTCTGCTCGACCACCGCCTCCATCGAGACATAGCTGGTGGTGGCGTGAATATTCGGCAGGGCCGAGATGCGTTCGGCCATGATGCGGCGATAGTCCGCCATGTCATGTGAGCGCACCTTGAGAAGATAGTCGAAACCGCCGGCGATCATATAGCATTCCTCGACCTCGGCGATGGCGCGCACGGCGGCGTTGAACTGCTCCAGCGCCTTTTGCCGGGTATCCGACAGCCGTACCTCGACATAGGTCACATGCGTCAGCCCCAACCTGACGGGCGACAGGATCGCGCGATAGCCGGTGATCAGCCCCATCTCCTCCATCTGCTTGATGCGCAGGGCGACCGGGGTCTTGGACAAGCCGACCTTGCGTGCCAGTTCCGTGATCGGAATCCGCGCATTGGCCACCAGTTCGTGCAGGATTTTGCGGTTTGTGGCGTCCAGCTCTTCCATGGTCCAAATCTGGGCTGAATTTCGTGATGATCGTCTGGGCTTCTGCCATATTATGGTCACATGGTCTATTCAATTCCCGCTATCACGGCTCTGCTTCGCAGGAGAACGCCATGCCCGTCACGCCCCTTTCCGCCCTTGATCTGGATGCCAAATTTCAGCCCGAAGGCCCGCTGCTGGAGCGCCTGATCGCCCAGGCCGCGCTGACCCCACAAGCCCGGGCCGCCATCACTGCCCGCGCTGCCGATCTGGTGCGCCGCATCCGGGCCGAGGCCAAGCCCACCCTGATGGAACATTTCCTGTCGGAATACGGTCTTTCGACCCGCGAAGGCGTGGCGCTGATGTGTCTGGCCGAGGCGATGCTGCGCGTGCCCGACCGGCAGACCATCGACGCGCTGATCGAGGACAAGATCGCCCCCTCGGACTGGGGTAAGCATCTGGGCGAGGCGTCCTCGTCCCTGGTCAACGCCTCGACCTGGGCCTTGATGCTGACCGGCAAGGTGCTGGACGACGATCAGGGCGGCGTTGCCGGCACCCTGCGCGGTGCCATCAAGCGGTTGGGCGAGCCGGTGATCCGTGCCGCCGTGGGACGCGCGATGAAAGAGATGGGCCGGCAGTTCGTGCTGGGCGAGACGATCCAGAAGGCGCTGGAGCGCGCGAAGGTCCGCGAGGCGCAGGGCTTTACCTACAGCTATGATATGCTGGGCGAGGCAGCGATGACCGGGGCGGATGCCGCGCGCTATGCCCGCGACTATTCCGATGCCATCGCGGCGATCGCGAAAGCCTGCGACAAGGGCTCGGTGCAAATGAACCCCGGGATCTCGATCAAGCTTTCGGCGCTGCACCCCCGCTATGAGGTGGCGCAGGAAACCCGCGTCATGGCCGAACTGGTGCCCGTGGTCCTGTCGCTGGCACGGCAGGCCAAGGCTGCCGGCATGGGCATGAATATCGATGCCGAAGAGCAGGACCGGCTGGTCATCTCGCTGAAGGTGATCGAGGCGGTGCTGGCAGATCCCTCGCTTGCCGGTTGGGATGGGTTCGGCGTGGTCGTGCAGGCCTATGGCAAGCGCGCCGGGCCGGTCATCGACTGGCTTTATGAACTGGCAAGCCGCCTTGACCGCAAGATCATGGTACGGCTGGTCAAGGGCGCTTATTGGGATACCGAGATCAAGCGCGCGCAGGTCGAGGGTTTCCCCGGTTTTCCGCTGTTCACCGCCAAGGTGGCCACCGATGTCAGCTATATCGCTCATGCCCGCAAGCTGATCGGCTATGCCGACCGGATCTATCCGCAATTCGCCACCCATAACGCCCAGACCGTCTCGGCCATTCTGGAGATGGTGGGCGGCATTGAATTCGAATTCCAGCGCCTGCATGGCATGGGCGAGCGCCTGCATGATATCGTGCTGCGCGATCACAACAGCCGTTGCCGCATCTATGCGCCCGTCGGCGCGCATCGCGACCTGCTGGCCTATCTGGTCCGCCGTCTGCTTGAGAACGGCGCGAATTCGTCCTTCGTGCATCAGATCGTGGACGAGGGCGTCAGCCCCGAAGAGGTTGCCCGCGATCCCTTCGAGGCGTTGGCCGAGGCACGGCCCCCCGCCGGTCTGGCCACGCCGGATGCCGTTTTCGGCGAGGGTCGGCGCAATTCGCAGGGCTTCGACCTGAGCGATGAGGCAACGCTTTCGCGTATCGAGGCTGCCCGCGGCGTCGAGGTGCCGGATGCGGTGCCGCTGACCGTCTCGCCTCCCTCGGGGCAGCGCGTGCCGGTCAGGAACCCCGCGACCGCAGAGATTGTCGCCCATGTGACCGAGGCGGATGCCGAAACAGTCGCCCGCGCCATGGACGACGCCCGCAACTGGGATGCGCCCGCCGCCGAACGCGCCGCCGTATTGCGCCGCGCTGCCGATCTTTACGAGGCGCATTTCGGCGTGATCTTCGCGACGCTGGCCCGCGAGGGCGGAAAGACCCTGCCCGATTGCGTGGGTGAGTTGCGCGAGGCAGTTGATTTCCTGCGCTATTACGCGGCTGAGGGTGACGGCGCGACCGGCAAGCCACGCGGTCTGATCGCAGCCATCAGCCCGTGGAACTTTCCGCTGGCGATCTTTACCGGCCAGATCGCGGCCGCGCTGATGGCGGGTAATGCCGTGCTGGCGAAACCGGCCGAGCAGACGCCGCTGATCGCCGCCATTGCCGTTCGGCTGCTGCATGAGGCAGGTGTGCCGGCTGCGGCGCTGCAACTGCTGCCGGGGCAGGGCGGCACTGTTGGCGCGGCCCTGACCACTGACGCGCGGATCAAGGGCGTGGTCTTTACCGGCTCGACCGAAACCGCGCAGACCATCGCCCGCGCCATGGCCGAGCATATGGCGCCCGGAACGCCTCTGATCGCCGAAACCGGTGGGTTGAATGCGATGATCGTCGATTCGACCGCGCTGCCGGAACAGGCGGTGCGCGATATCATGGCCTCCAGCTTCCGCTCGGCGGGGCAGCGTTGTTCGGCCTTGCGCTGCCTTTACGTGCAAGAGGATATCGCGCCGCACCTGATCGCCATGATCAAGGGCGCGATGGACGAGTTGCGCGTGGGCGACCCCTGGCAGCTTTCGACCGATGTCGGTCCAGTGATCGATGCCGAGGCGCAACAGGGCATCGACACCTATCTGGAGACCAAGGCAAACCATATCCTGCACCGGGTCTGGGCACCAAAGCAGGGTCATTTCGTCCCGCCCGTCCTGTTGCGCGTGGACGGAATCGACGATCTGGAACGCGAGGTCTTTGGCCCGGTTCTGCATGTCGCGACCTTCCGCGCGGGCGAACTGAACCGTGTGATCGACAATATCAACGCGCGCGGTTTTGGCCTGACCTTCGGCCTGCACACTCGCATCGATTCGCGGGTGCAAGAGGTGACGGACGCTATTCACGCCGGCAATATTTACGTCAACCGCAACCAGATCGGCGCGGTGGTCGGCTCGCAACCCTTCGGCGGCGAGGGGCTGTCGGGCACCGGACCGAAGGCGGGTGGGCCGCTTTATCTGCCGCGCTTTTTCGCACCCGAGCCGGTATCTGCGGGCGAGGGAAGTGACGGTGAGGTTGACCTGCGCGGGTTGACCGCTGCTCTGCGCGGTGCCACCGAAACCAGCCTCGACGACCGGCTGATGCCCGGTCCTACGGGTGAACTGAACCGGTTGAGCCTGCGTTCCCGCCCACCGCTTCTTTGCCTTGGACCGGGCGTTGAGGCCACGCGCGCCCAGATCTCAGTAGTCGAGGCCATGGGGGGCAAGGCTGTCGGGGTGGAAGGGCAACTTTCCCCCGAGGCACTGGAATCGCTGTCAGGGTTCTCGGCGGTGCTGTGGTGGGGCGATGCGTCGCGGGGCAGGGCCTATGCGCGGGTTCTGGCGGCTCGGCAGGGGCCGATTGTGCCGCTGATCTGCGCGCATCCCGATCTGGCCCATATCGCGCATGAGCGGCACCTTTGCGTGGATACAACTGCTGCAGGCGGCAATGCGGCATTGCTGGCCGGCTGAAGCCGGTTCCGGCACCCCGGGCACCCCGGGCGGCATGGGTCGCTGCCTGCCAGTCCGGGGCGGGTCGCCCCGCATTTCGCCGCAACTCTGTTCTGGGTTCGGTGCCAGTCGCGGACTTTATGCTGCCGCGTGGCGTGGTCCGGCGGTTGCGCCCCAATGCCCTCCGCATAGGTGGGGCTATCGCAAATAGCTCTTATTGCGGTTGCCGAAGACCTGCTGGGCTGGGTGATGTCTTATGCAGAAGCTTTGGGGATTGGGGCATCCGGGCGCGACCCCGCTGGAAAATCCGTCCTCTGCTTGGGCGGCAAGTTAGCGGCACCGTCATGATGCGTGGATCGAACCCCTACTGTCGGTATAGAGCCGGCAGGGGCAACTATCGCATCATCGCCAGCCAGGCGTGAATTGCCGCCAGAGATTCGGGTTCGTCCAGAAAGGGAACATGCGCGCGATCCGGAACCTCGGCCAGGATCATATCCGGGCGTCGGCGCTGCATCTCTGTTGCGGTTTGATGCGACAACAGGTCGGAATTTGCCCCGCGTATCAACGCCAATGGCAGTTCATGCGCGGTGTCGAACAATGGCCACAGATCGACCTCGGGCCCGTCGAAGGCTGCGAGGAACGCTTCGCGCAGGGCGGGGTCATAGTTGATGCGCAGACCCTCAGCCGATTCGATATAATGATGGCGCGCCTCTTCCAGCCAGCGACTTGCAGGCACATTGGCAAAACCAGGCATCGCGGCGGGCAGGCGCTGTGCCAGTTGCTCATGGCTTTTTGCGGCCGGGTTTCGGCCAACGTAATCAAAGATCCGTTCCAGCCCACTGCGCTGCAATGCCGGGCCGACGTCGTTCAGGCACAGGCCCAGCATCCTGTCGCGTGCCGTCGCGGCCAGCAACATGCCGATGATTCCACCGCGCGACGTGCCCAAGACCGCTGCTTGTGAGATGCCCAGATGATCCAGAAGCGCCAGCACATCCCGCGCTTCCTGCGGAACCGTATAGCTGTCAGCGCCGGTCCAGTCCGAATTGCCACGACCGCGATAATCCGGCCGGATGAGGCGCAGGTTCGGCAGATGCGGCGCCAGATAATCGAAATCTTGACCGGTCCGGGTCAGCCCCGGCAGGGCAAGGATGGGCAGCCCTTCACCTTCGTCGCGATAGGCCAGCCGGCTTCCATCCTCGGCTTGGAAAAAGCCAAGCGACATCAGAGGTTTTCCGGCTGCGGCATGCCCAATACGTGATAGCCGCCATCGACAAGCACGATTTCGCCTGTGGTGCAGGCGCCCCAGTCCGAGCACAGCCAGACAGCCGTGCCACCGATTGCCTCCAGCGTGGCGTTCTCGCGCAGCGGCGCGTTCGCCTCGGTGTGGCGATAGGTCTTGCGGGCCCCGCCGATGGCTGCCCCAGCAAGGGTTTTCATCGGGCCGGGGCTGATGGCGTTGACGCGAATTTTCTCGGGTCCAAGGTCGTTCGCCAGATAGCGGACAGATGATTCCAATGCAGCTTTTGCCACCCCCATGACGTTATAGAACGGTGTGACCCGGTTGGAGCCGCCATATGTCAGCGTGATGATCGAGCCGCCATTCATCATCAAAGGCTGCGCCCGCCGGGCCAAGTCGATCAGCGAGTAGCACGAAATCGTCAAGGAGTTCTTAAAGTTATCGCGGGTCGTATTGATAAAACGTCCAGTCAGCTCGGATTTGTCAGAAAACGCGACGGCATGGACCAGAAAATCCAGCCCCCCCCAGCGCGATTCGATATCCGCAAAGGCGCGATCAAGCGACTTGTCGTCGAGCACATCGACGTCCATCAGGAAGTCGGATCCCAATGACTGCGCCAGCGGCTCGACGCGTTTTCCGAAAGCCTCGCCCTGATAGGTAAAGGCCAGTTCCGCCCCTTCGCCAGCCAGCGCCCGGGCGATACCCCAAGCGATAGAACGGTCATTCGCGACCCCCATTACCAGGCCACGCTTGCCTTTCATCAATTCGCCCATGGCTTAACCTTTTCTTGGTTTATTCGCGGTATTTCGACAGAAGCAGCGTGGCGTTGGTTCCGCCAAACCCGAAACTGTTGGAAAGGATGCTATCGAAATCGACATTATCCACACGTGAAAGTGCAATCTCTTCGGGCCGGATCTCGGGGTCGAGTTCGGTGACATTGGCCGAGGCGGCGATGAAGCCATTCTGCATCATCAACAGCGAATAGATCGCCTCATGCGCGCCGGTCGCACCCAGTGAATGACCGGTCAGCGATTTGGTCGAGGAGACGGGCGGCACCGCACCCTCGCCAAAGACCCGCCGCAGGGCCTTGATCTCGCCCACATCGCCCACCGGGGTCGAGGTGCCATGCGCATTGACATAGCTGACGCGGCGGTTTTCGGGCAGCGTGGAAAGCGCCAGACGCATGGAGCGTTCTCCGCCCTCGCCCGAGGGGGCAACCATGTCGTAACCATCGCTGGTCGCGCCATAGCCGGTGACCTCGGCATAAATCCGGGCGCCGCGCGCCAGCGCGTGGTTCAGTTCTTCAAGAACCACCACGCCGCCGCCGCCGGCGATGACAAAACCGTCGCGGGTCGCATCAAAGGGGCGGGATGCGGTTTGGGGTGTGTCATTGTATTTAGACGACATGGCGCCCATCGCATCGAACAGGCAGGACAACGTCCAGTCCAGCTCCTCGCCGCCGCCGGCGAAGACGATGTCCTGTTTGCCCATCTGGATCAACTCGGTGCCGTTGCCGATGCAATGCGCCGAGGTCGAGCAAGCCGAGGTGATCGAATAATTCACGCCCTTGATCTTGAAAGGCGTGGCCAGACAGGCCGAATTGGTCGAGGACATGCAGCGCGTGACCATGAAGGGACCCATCCGCTTGGGCGCACCCTTCTCGATCACGATGCGATGCGCCTCGAACAGGTTCGCCGTCGATGGCCCGCCCGATCCCATGACCAGGCCGGAGCGTTCGTTCGAGACCTCGTCGGGTGTCAATCCCGCATCCTCGATCGCCTGCTGCATGGCGATGAAGTTATAGGCCGCGCCCGTACCCATGAAGCGCAGGTTGCGCTTGTCGATATGGTCTTCGAGCACGATCTGCGGCATGCCGTGGACCCGACTGCGAAAGCCGTGTTCGGCATATTCGGGGGCGAAGACGATACCTGAACGGCCTGCGCGCAGGCTATCGGTGACTTCTGCGGCATTGTTGCCGATGGGAGAGACGATGCCCAGCCCGGTGATGACGACACGGCGCATGGCGTGCTCCTTGTTCATGTGTCAGGCGGCCGACAAAGCCACTTTCATATCCTTGACCTCGTAGATGGTTTCGCCATCGGCCTCGACACGGCCGTCGGCGACGCCCATGGTCAGGCGGCGGGTTTGTATCGCTTTTGTGAAATCAACGAAATAACGCAGCATCTTGCGATCGGGGCGCACCATGCCGGTCAGCTTGACCTCGCCGACGCCAAGCGCATAGCCGCGCCCCTGCCAGCCGCGCCAGCCCAGATTGAAGCCGGTCAGTTGCCACAGCCCGTCCAGGCCCAAGCAGCCGGGCATGATCGGATTGCCGGGGAAGTGGCAGGAAAAGAACCACAGGTCGGGTTGGATGTCGAACTCGGCAACCACATGGCCCTTGCCATGCGGGCCGGCATCGCCCGAAATCTCGGTAATGCGGTCCATCATCAGCATGGGGGGCTCGGGCAGTTGGGCGTTTCCGGGGCCGAACAGCTCGCCACGGGCGCAGGCCAGCAAATCTTCCTTGTCAAAGCTGGTCCGTGTCATGGTCATGCGCGTATTTTCCCCTTGGTCCGACATTGTGTTATCTGTGATGGCGAGCGCGGGAGATACCCGCGCCAAACTTGCCTTCGGGTCTATCATTCCGTCGCGGCAGGGCGCAAGGGCGCAGGTTTTGCCGGTCGTTACATCCGATTGCCCGCAATCCCGCTGAAGGCGAAAATCTTGGGGGCATTTCGGTGTACTTTAAGGATGTCCCTTTGGGCTTGAAGGGCCCTTAACTCCGGTTGCCGTCGGCCAAGTGGAGGGGACAGGGACGGTATATTGGTGCGCCCCCGGATGAGGACGGCAGGATTATACTACGGGTTTCCTGTCCTCGTCCTTGCAGGTCGGGCTTAGCCTGCGCCGGAATAGGGGGCGAAACGCGCCTCTGCGGTGCTGGCGGCCAAGGGCCGTCCCACCATCGGAAAGGCGCGCTGCGGGCAGGCGGGGCGCTCGCAGACCTTGCAGCCCGGGCCGATCCTTGTGGCGATCCCGGGGTTTTTCAGATCAAGTCCGCGGCCATAGACCAGCCGGTCCGCGTGGGCCAGATCGCAGCCAAGCGCGACCGCAAAGGTCTTGACCGGGGCGCCAAAGCCGCCCTGACCGCTTTGCACCATGCGCGCAATCCACAGATAGCTGCGCCCGTCCGGCATCTGCGCGATTTGTCGCAGGATCTCGCCGGGCCGGGCGAAGGCCTCATAGATGTTCCAAAGCGGGCAGGAACCGCCGATGCGGCTGAAATGGAAATCGGTCGCCGATTGCCGCTTCGAGATGTTCCCGGCCCGATCGACCCGGATGAAAAAGAACGGCACGCCCCGCGCTTCCGCGCGTTGCAGGGTCGAGAGGCGGTGGCAGGTCGTCTCGAAACCGACGCCGAAGCGGCGTGCCAACAGCTCGATGTCATAATGTGCGGCCTCGGCGGCCGCCAGAAAGGCGCGATAGGGCAGGATCAGCGCACCGGCAAAATAGTTCGCCAGCCCAATCCGCAGCAACGTCCGCGCGTCGGTTGTCAGGTTGGGATCCTCCGAGAGCCGTGTGATTGTCTCGCCCTGTTCAAGAAAAGCCAGTTGGGTGGCGATCTGGAAGGCCATCTGGCCGGGGTTCAAATGCGCGGCAAGATGCAGGATACGCTCGCCCGGGTCATAGCGGCGCAGTGACTGGCCTCCTTGGGCGATCCGTATGCCATGGCGGCCGGCCAGCCTGTCGATCAGCCCTGCCGCCATCCGGCCGGGCGGCAGCGTATCCCCGATCGCCTCTGCCGTCGTGTCCAGTTCCAGCACATGGTTGCGCCGCTCATAGAACCAGTCGCGCACGGCCTCGAATGCGGCGGGGGAATGGCCCGGGGGTTGCGTGATATGCCCGGCCAGCAGATCGGCCCGATCCGCCGTCTCGCGCAGTCGCTGTTGCATGGCGATGATCGAGCGCGCCACCTCCGGCATGTTCGAGGCCAGTTCCCGCACCTCTGCCAGCGAAATCCCCGCCCCCTGATCGGCCAGCGCCGCGCGCAGTTCGGTGATCAACCGCGCCTCGTCAGCATCCGAGAAAAGCTGGACGTCCAGCCCGAAAGCGGCGTTCAGCTTTAGCAAAACCGGCACGGTCAGGGGGCGCGTGTTCTGCTCGATCTGGTTGAGATAGCTGGGGCTGATTTCCAGCGCACGGGCCAGCGCTGCCTGTGTCAGACCGCGTTCTTCCCGCAGCCGACGCAGGCGAACGCCGAGATAGGTCTTGCTCATCGTGTCTTCGCAATCTTCGCAATTTATAGGAAGTTCGTTTGCAATTCATCGCATTTTCAGTAGTTTATCAGGGTATTTCTCTTGTGAAAAGGTCGGGCGCGAATTCTGCTCGTTGATCCCGGCCATCGGCCACCAGCCGACGTTTCTGCGAGCGGCTGCGATATGGGTGGGCAAGTTGGGCCGGCCTTCCTAGCAAGATGCAACGGATATAGCGAAATCCCGCGCTTCCTGCGTCGGAGTAAAGCACCTGCCCGGATCGAGCGGCGGCAAGGGCGGAAGGACCCAATCATTCATGTCTCGGATCAAGTCGCAGCCTTATGAAAAGTCGTCAGTTCCTGCAGGCTTGGGGTGATCGGACTTGGCTGAGAGGAACTGGAGCGCAGGCCGGAGAAGATGGGCGTTTCACCAGCCCCTCGGATTGGAGACGATAGCAGACGCCGGCACCTTTCTGCCCGCTCAGGAATGCGTGCCAGAGTGCCGGCCCATGCCTTGAAGCTGATTTATGGGGTGGGATATTGTCACTTATGCAGCTTGAAGAGGCGAGCATGGCTCAGTCCGTGAAACTTCCCGATGCCATCATGCCCTGATCCGTCGTGAAGCTGATCCTTATAGTCGTTTCGGTGCAGGCCAGATCGCAGTAGACAAAAGATCGGACGGGCAATTGAGCATTCGGGCACTTATGCGGATGGCATATCGTACCCATCCGAGTTGGCGGTATCGCCGGGAAAGGCGGCAGGACCGGCAAGTCCGCCGCCATATTCAGGACAGTGCCATCAGGCCTGCAACGGCAAACGGCTGCGCACCAAGGCCCCCCAGTATGATACGCCCCAGGCGATGACATCATCGTCGAAGTCATAGCCCGGGTTATGCAGGTTTGCGCTGTCGCCGTTGCCGATGTTGATCATGGCGCCCGGCACCTCGTTGAGCATGAAGGAAAAATCCTCACCGCCCATCGTCTGGGGCATGTCGCGACTGACCCGGCCGACACCGGCCACCGATTCGGCTGCCTGCGCGGCATATTCAGTATGGGCGGCGTGGTTGACCGTCACCGGATAGTGGCGATTGTAATCCAGCCTGCCCTTGGCATTGAAGGCCAGCGCGATTCCTTCGACCATCTGTCCCATGCGGGTTTCGATCAGGTCGCGCACGGATTCGCGCAGGGTCCGCACAGTGCCGGTCAGCCGGACAGAGGTCGGAATGACGTTATGTGCATCCCCTCCATGTACGGTGGTGACCGAAATGACGGCCCCCTCGATCGGATCCATGTTGCGCGAATGAATGGTCTGCAGCGCCTGGATCAACGCGGCCATTACCGGCATGGGGTCAATTGCGCGGTCGGGTTGCGCGGCATGGCCGCCGACGCCCTCGATCTCGATCTCGAAGATATCTACCGAGCCCATGATCGGCCCCTGCGCGATGGTGAACTCGCCGACCGGCAGACCGGGGCGGTTATGCATGCCGTAGACCTCGTCGCAAGGAAAACGCTTGAACAGCCCGTCCTCGATCATGGCGCGCGCCCCTGCGCCGCCTTCTTCGGCGGGCTGGAAAATCAGCACGACGGTGCCATCGAAGTTGCGGGTCTCGGCAAGGCCGATCGCCGCGCCCAGCAGCATGGTGGCATGGCCGTCATGGCCGCAGGCATGCATCTTGCCGGGGGTCTGGGATGCCCATTGCTTGCCGGTCGCCTCAAGAATGGGCAGCGCGTCCATGTCCGAACGCAGCCCGATGGTCCGCCCCGAGATGTTGGTCCTGCCACGGATCTCGGCGACGATACCTGTCTTGCCAAGGCCCTCATGGACCTCGTCCACGCCGGCGGCCCGCAATGCGGCGGCGACCTGTGCAGCGGTGCGCGGCAGATCATACAGCAGTTCGGGGTTGCGATGCAGGTCGTGGCGGAATTCGACCAACTCGTCTATCCGCTGCGAGATCCAGTTTTCGACGGCCATGGCTCTCTCCTCAGGCTTCGGTCTTAATGCGGTAGCGAAAATCGCAATGGCTGGCGCCCTTCATGATGGTCTGGGTGCGAGTCAGCTCCATCTGCGGGTTGTAGCCGATGCAGAAATCTCCATCGCGGTTGCACGACAGCAGGTGGCCAATTCGGCCAAGACCCATCTCGCGATACATTTCGGCGTAGCGGCACCGAGTGACGTTGAACTCCAGCCGTTCGGCCGAGGTATGCAGCATGTCGATTTCAAGCGAGCCGCCTTTGGTCCAGTTCGGCAGGATATCGGCGAAATCCTGTAGGTCGGGGGCGTGATCCAGCCGCGCAGCGAATTCCTTGCCCTGTTCGATGGCCGATTGCGTCACCGCCTCGCCGATGATGGCATCCGCCTCGGGCTGACCCGAGCGGGCCTCGATGACCTCATGGACGTTTTTCAGGATCTGCGCCTCGATCCGGCGGCGTTCAATGATGGGAAGGTCGGTCATAGCAATGGCTTTCGGCTATACTGTGGGGATGTCGGGGGCGGTTCATTTGATTTCCTGCAGGTCCTTGCGCCGCAGCCAGGCCAGATAGCCGGGGGCGATCCTGCGGGCGATGGTGTGGAAGGGCAGGGGGTGCGGGTCCGAGACCGGTAAGGCCAGCGTCTCGACCGGGGTGCCGTTGACGGCGCGGGCCATTTCACGGCCCATCGACACACCCAACGCAACACCACGCCCGTTGCAGCCGATCCAGGTCCACGCATCGGGGCCCAGATTATGGACACGCGGAAAGCGGTCCCATGTCATGCCGATATAGCCGGACCAGACATGGCTCATCTGCTGCGCGCCAAGGGCCGGGAATGCCTCTGCCAGATTGCGGCCCGCCTTTTCCGCTACGCGCCGCGCCACGTCGTGACTGCCGATGACCACGCCGCCGGTAATCAGGCGGCTCTGTGCGTCATAGCGGAAAAAGCGCAGATCGCCGCGCGTGTCCGATACGGCCTGCCGTCCGGGCAGGATTCGGGCGCGCAACGGTTCGGGCACGGGTGGCGTGGACATTTGCCAAGACAGGACCGGCACGATGGAACGTGCCAGACGTCGGGCAAGACCCGGGACCTGTTCACCCGTATAGGCATTGGTGGCAAGGATCAGGTGGCGCGCGCGCACCTTGCAGCCGTTTTGTGCGCTGACTACCCATTGCCCGCCATCGCGGACCCATCCGGCAACTGGAGTTGTCTCGTGGATCACGGCGCCATGCGCTTCGGCCGCGTGGGCCAATCCGCGCGCCGTGGCCAGCGGGTTGATATGGCCCCCGGTGGGGTTCAGCATGCCGCCATACCAGAAATCCGAGCCCAGCAGCGCGGTTGTCTGTTCGCGGTTCAGAAACTCGGCCGGAAAGCCAAAGCGCTGCCATGCCTCGACCCGACGTTTCGAAAGCGCGACGCGGCCCGGGGAGTGGGCGGGCTGGAACCAGCCGGTCTGCTCGGCGGCAGAAAAATCAAAAACATCCTCGCGCCGCAACGTATCGAACAGCACCGAGGCGCTGTTGCCGATCAGCCGGGCAAAGCGTTCGCCTGCCGCACCATAGCGCGCGGCGATGGCATCAGGCTCGGCCGCGGTCATGGTCGGGATCACCTGCCCGTTGTTGCGCCCCGAGGCACCCCAGCCGACGGCCTGTCCTTCCAGCAGGACGACGCTTTGCCCCGCACGGGCCAGCTCCAACGCCGCCGAAAGCCCGGTAAAGCCGCCGCCAATGATGACGCTGTCGGCATCTGCATCGGCAGCCAGCGTCGGGGCAGGGACACGGCCCGGCGCTGTCAATGTCCAGATGGATTGCGGAAAAACAATTTCGGTCATGGCGGGCCTCAGGCTGGTTCGTCAAGGCGGGGCGGCTGCCAGTTCCGCCCGGGGATCGAGCCGAGCAGCGCCTGCGTATAGGGGTGGGCGGGATTGGCAAAAACGCGGGCGGTTGGTCCGGATTCCACGATTTCGCCCTTTTGCATGACGATCACCTTGTCGCAAAGCTGCGCTGCGACCCGCAGGTCATGCGTCACAAACAGCAAGGACAGGTTCAAGCGGTCGCGCAGGTCGGCCAGCAACCGCAACACCTGCGCCTGGACCGATACATCCAGCGCCGAGACGGGCTCATCCGCAACGATAACCCGTGGCTGCATGGCCAGAGCGCGGGCGATACCGATGCGCTGGCGCTGCCCGCCCGAGAATTCGTGGGGATAGCGTTCTGCCGCCGCGGGCGACAACTCGACCAGTTCCAGCAGTTCGCGGGCGCGGGCGCGGGCCTCAGCCTTGGGCGTGCCGTGGACGATGGGGCCCTGTGCGATCAGATCGACCACCCGCTTGCGCGGGTTCAGCGACGCCATCGGGTCCTGGAACACCATCTGGATATCTTTGCGCAGTGCGCGCAGTTCTGCTTTGGACGCGTGGATCAGGTCCTTGCCGTCGATCAGTACCTCGCCGGAATCGGCCTGCAAAAGCCGTGTCACGATGCGCGATACCGTGGTCTTGCCCGATCCGGATTCGCCCACCACACCCAATGTCTCGCCCCGGCGCAGTTCGAAGCTGAGATCCCTGACGGCGGTCACCGCTTTGCGCCGTCCCAACAATAGCCCACCACGCGCTGCAAAGGTCTTTTTCAGATGCCGCGATTGCAGAACGACCGGCGCGTTCGACAGTGGTTTTTCGGGCGGCGGCGCAAGGGCGGGCACGGCGGCGATCAGCGCCCGGGTATAGGGATGCTGCGGGCGGTTCAGGATCTGCTCTGCCGGGCCACTTTCGACCAGATCGCCAAGGCGCAAGACCGCGATGCGATCCGCAATTTCCGCCACCACGCCGAAATCATGCGTGATGAAAAGAATGCCGGTCCCGTGCTTGCGCTGCAATTCCTTGATCAGATGAAGGATCTGCTTTTGCGTGGTCACGTCCAGTGCGGTCGTCGGCTCGTCCGCAATCAACAGGCGCGGGTTCATCACCAGCGCCATTGCGATCATCACCCGCTGCCGCTGGCCGCCGGAAATCTGGTGCGGATAGGCGTTATAGGCCGATTCCGGTTCCGGAATATGCACGTCGCCCAGGATTTCAAGCACCTTGGCCTTGCGCGCCTTGCGGTCCAGGTCGGTATGCAGGCGCAAAACCTCGTCGATCTGCCAGCCCACGGTCTTTTGCGGATTCAGCGCCGTCATCGGTTCCTGAAAGATCATCGACAAACGATCGCCGCGCAGGGCCTGCATCTCGGCCTCGGATTTGGTGACGATGTCGATGCCGTCCAGCAGGATGCGTCCGCCCGTGACCCGCACATGCGGCTCGGGCAGAAGCCGCATCACGGCATTGGCTGCCAGCGACTTGCCTGATCCGGATTCACCGACCAGGCAGACGATCTCGCCGGGGTTGACCACAAGGTTGAAACGTTCAAGTGCATAAGGACGGTCCGACCCCGTGGGCAGAGAGATACGCAGATCCTCGATTTGCAGGATGGGGGTTGCGGTCATTTCTTCTGCCTCGGGTTCAGCGCGTCGTTGAGGCCCTCGCCCATCAGGCTGAAGGACAGCACGGTCAGCAGGATTGCCACACCGGGAATGACCGTGCAGTACCAGTCGGTGCGCAGAACCGCGCGGCCTTGACCGATCATGTTGCCCCAACTGGCATAGTTGGGATCACCCAGGCCCAGAAACGCCAGCGCACTTTCCATCAGGATCGCCGTCGCCATCACTACCGAGGCAAAGACGATCACCGGCGGCAGGGCGTTGGGCAGGATCTCGCGAAAGATGATCGCGGGCGTGCTGACGCCCAGGTTGCGCGCGGCATCGACGAATTCCCGCTTGCGCAGCGACATGAACTCGGCCCGGACCATACGTGCGGGTGCTGTCCATGACACCACACCGATTGCGATGACAATGTTTTCGATGCTGGAGCCGAAGATCGCGACCAGCGTCAGCAGCAGGACAAAGCTTGGGATGGTCTGGAACGCCTCGGTCACACGCATCAGCGCGTCATCGACCCATCCCCCGAAATAGCCCGAGACCGCGCCGATAAGCACCCCGATGCTGATCGAGATCAGCGTGGCGACCACCCCGATCATCAGCGAGATGCGGCTTCCATGCACGATGCCGGCAAGGATGCTGCGGCCAAGTTGATCGCTGCCCAGCGGAACGGCGGGATCAGTCAGCGGGAAAGTCAGCGGATCGACGACGCGGCGCAACGGATCGCCGGGGGCGATGATATCCGCAAACACTGCGGAAATCACGACCAGAGCGAAAAGCACAAAGCCCAGAATAGCGGCTTTGTTGCGCGTGAAGCGGCGCCACATGACCAGCGCGCGCGGCGCTGCGGGTCGGGGGAGGTTGCTGTCTGGCACGGTCATTACAGCTCGATCCTTGGGTCCAGCCATGCGTAGATCAGGTCGGTCAGGATGTTCACCACGACGACGATGATCGAGCACAGGAAGATGATACCCATCAGCGTGTTCAGGTCGCGCTTGACGACCGATGTATAGGCCAGCTGTCCAAGCCCGGGCAGCGAGAAGATGGTTTCGATCACCACCGATCCACCCAGCATGGTTGAGAATTGCAGCCCCAGCAGCGTCACCACCGGCAACAGGGCATTGCGCATGATGTGATGGAACATCAGACGTGAACCGCTGGCGCCCTTGGCCCGGGCGGTGCGCACGAAATCAAGATCCATCACTTCCAGTACGCTGGTCCGCATCAGCCGCATGTAGAACGCCAGATAGATCAGCGACAGCGCCAGCGTCGGCATCACCAGATGGGTGGCGATGTCCAGCCACAGCCTCCACCCGGTGTGAAATGCGCCGATATCCTTGATCCCGCCAACCGGCAACCAGCCCAGCTTGACCGAGAACAGCAGGATCATCAGCAGGCTGAGAAAGAACGACGGCATGGCATAGAACACCAAGCCCAGCGTCGAGATCACATTATCGGTCAACGAATAGGCACGGCGGGCGGCAAATGCCCCAAGCGCCACGCCAAAAACAAAGGCGGCCGACAGCGAACCGACCATCAGCAGCAGCGTGACCCACAGCCGCGACAGCAGCACTTGAGTGACCGACTGTTCATAAACATAAGACCAGCCCAGATCGAATTGGCTCAGTTTGACGAGATAGCGCCACAACTGAACCCAGACAGGTTGATCCAATCCATATTCCTGACGAAGCCGCGCCACGAAGTTGGGATCAGCCCCACCCATATCGCCGACAAGCGCATCAACGGTGTCGCCGGGGGCCAGTTTGATCAGCAGGAAGCTGCTGACGATGATCAGCAGCACCACAGGCAAGGCCTGCAAGATGCGGCGGAACAGGAAAAGAAGGATCGGGGGCATCATGCCTCTGCCTCTGAAGGTGTTTCATGCCGTGCGGCGGAACACGGGCAAGAGGGACTGTCTGGGCGGACCGGGGGTGTCCCGGCCTGCCCAGCCTGTTCGTTTACTCGTCGAGCCACAGATCGTACCAGCTGGAACTGTCCCAACGCGGGGTGTTGTGATGGTTCATCAGCTTCTTGTTGGTGATGCCAAGAAAGGGATGTTCAATCGCGAAGATGACCGGCAGATCCTTCATCGCAAGCTGCTGGATCTGATGATAAAGATCAGCGCGCTTGGCTGGATCCAGCTCGATGGCCGCGTCGTCGATCAACTTGTCCATCTCTGCGGATTCATAGCCGAACTGGTTTGACCATGCGGTGCCCGCAGGCGCCCCCGAGCGCAGCCAGACCGTCGTGGAAACTGCCGGGTCCGATCGGAACTGATGCCAGCCATTGGCCGTGTCGAAGTCGTGGTCGCGATAGACGCCGTTCAGAAAGCCGGGTGCATCGTTGGTCAAAAGCTCGACCTCGATGCCGACTTCTTTCATCGCCTGCGCAAAGTATTCCCCCCAGAGCTGGGTGTATTCCCCCCAGGGCGCTGGGCGATGGCGCAGCTTGAAACGCATACCATTTGCGCCGGCGGGATAGCCGGCTTCGTCCAGCAGCGCCTTGGCTTTTTCGACGTCATAGGCATAGGTCTGCACATCGTCGGTATAGTTTGCATCGCCGACCGAAGGCACTGGTCCACGGCCCGGTTTTGCATGGCCGCGCATGATGTTGCGGATAGCGAAATCAAGGTCCAGCGCATGGTAGATCGCCTGACGCACGCGCAGATCTGCAAGGATCGGATTGCGCAGGTTGAATTCGACCGTCGAGTGGGCGACGTTGTTTTCAAAACCTTCCGAACCCATGTCGAAACGCGGGTCCTGACCAAGACGGTCCATGTCGGCCATCGAGATTCCGATAAAGCCGGATTCCTGCAATTCGCCCGCTTCAAGCGCGGCGGCCGCGGCGGCCTTGTCGGGGATGAAGCGCCAGATCACCCGGTCGAGATAGGGATACTCCGGTCCGCGCCAGTAATCCTCGTTGCGGACGCCGATGATATACTGGCCACGCTCGTATTCCTGGAACTTGAAAGGACCGGTGCCGACGGGCGCCTGATTGTGCGGATTCTTCAGGATATCGGTGCCTTCGTAAAGGTGTTTGGGCACCGGATGACCCAGATCCGGCATGGCGGCGACCAGCAGCTCAAGCGGCATGGGTTTGGAATAGTTGAATACTGCGGTCAGCGGATCCGGGCAGTCGACCGATTCCAGATTGGCCTGCAGGGTCGAGGAATAGTTCAGCAGCGGCTTCCACAATTCCATTGCCGAGAAGGCAACATCATCGCAGCTGAATGGCTGGCCGTCATGCCAGCGGACGCCGTCGCGAAGCTTGAAGGTAATGGCCAGCCCGTCCGGCGACGCAGACCATTCGGTCGCAAGGACGCCTTCATAGCCGTCATAGGTCTTGTCGATCAGCGGCTCCATGAACTTGCCGGTGATCTGATAAACACCCGTCGATGCGCGCAGCGCCGGATTCAGCACACCCTGTTCGGCGTTCATGTGAACGAACGCGGTGCCGCCGCGCTTGACCTCTTGCGACATCGCGGGTGGGGCCAAGGCTGCCACGCAGGCTGCTAACATTAACCGGTTTAGGACATTGCCCATCGTTCTGACCTCTATGTCATCTATTCCAAGGGTTCATACTCGTTGCAGCGATTGCTGAGAAGGTTTCGCGCCACTTTAATGAAAGTCAATAAGAAAATACTACCCATCATGATGAATCTGTGTACTATATCCTATATAATACGATCAAATGAGAATAATCTGTGCGTTCATTTAGGGTAGGCGGGACACTTGTCCAATACATTGGAAGAATCGGGAACAGTTTGGATCACGGGCGCCGGTTCGGGTATCGGGGCAGCCATGGCGCGGCGCTTTGCGCAGGCGGGGTACGCAGTCGCACTTTCGGCGCGCGGCCATGATCAGATCGCGAAAATTGCGGCACAAATCAACGCGGACGGCGGGCAGGCTAAGGCTTTTGCGCTGGATGTGAATGATCGGGAATTTGTAGAGGAATCTGCCAGGAAAATAGCCGGGTGGCGGAATGGAATCTCTGTTTTGTGCAATAATGCCGGGCTGAACACCCCGCATCGACGTTGGGATGACATTGACTTTGCCGAATGGGACGCGATCATCGACACCAATATCAAGGGTGCGATCAATGTCATTGCTGCGACTCTGCCCGTCATGCGGGCCGCAGGAGGGGGCGTCATGATCCACACCTCAAGTTGGGCGGGAAGGTTCAATGCGCCAGCAGCGGGCGTTCCCTATGGTGCCTCGAAACATGCGCTTAGCGATCTGAGCGCAAGCTTGAACGCCGAGGAGGGGAAGAACGGGATACGCTCAACCGCGCTGCATCCGGGTGAGGTGGCAACGCCCCTGTTGCTCAAGCGACCCGGTTTTGATCCTGCGCTGGCCGCGATGATGATCCAACCCGAAGATATGGCGGATCTGGCGCTAAGCGTCGCACGCATGAACCCCAATATCGCCATTCACGAGATCACACTGGCGCCCGTGCGGCGCGCAACCAACTGAAAAGGCTGCCTCATGCCCCATCCCGTAAAAGGCGTCGATCATATCTTTCTGCTGGTCAAGGATCTGGACGCAAGCGCCGAGGCTTATCGCCGCCTTGGCTTTACTCTGTCGCCGCGCGGGACCCATAGTGCCGATAAGGGGACCGCGAATTACACTTTCGTCTTCCAAGAGGATTACGCCGAACTTCTGGGCGTAATCGCGGACACCCCGTCCAGCCGCGAAAAGACCGCGATGGTCGAGCGTGATGGCGAGGGATTGCGCGCCGTGGCCTGCCGTATCGACGATGCCCATGCCGCACGCAAAGCGTTGGCCGCATTGGGAATCAAGGCAAGTCCAGTCGGAGAGTTCTCGCGCCCGCTGCCTTTGCCCGATGGCAGCGCCGGCACGGCAGCCTTCGCCGTCAGCGAGTTTGCTGCCTCGGAGACACCGGCCGGCCTTGTCTTCATGTGCCAGCAAAAGACCAGGGACATGGTCTGGCGTCCCGAACTGCAGTCCCATGCCAATGGCGCTCGCGCGCTGGCAGGAATCGTCGCTGTGTCAGACGAACCAGAGGCGATGGCACGACGATTTGCCCGGCTTTACGCGGCTGGTGCGGTGACGCAAAGCGAGCATGGCGTTTTCGTTACGGCGACCGGGGCGCATTCTGCCTCGATTTATTGCATGACGCCGCAGGCCGCCGCTGCACGATATTCGTCTGATGCGATTGCGGCCACGCCGCAAACGGGCTTTGCGGCACTGCAAGTCGCGGTTGACGATCTCGATCATGCCCGCGCCGCGTTGGGTGCCAATAATATCCCCTTCCATGACAGCCCTGCCGGTATTTGGGTCGAGCCCAGCCTGGCCTGCGGCATGATCCTCGAGTTCGTTCCGGAGTGAGGCTGAAAGGACAAGGCCGTGAAGCAAGCGACCCGTAAATCAGTCTCGACGCGCCGCGGCGCAGACGGTGGAAATTTCGACGAGATAGATCGCCAGATCCTTGATCTTCTACAGGAAAGCGACCGGCCTGTTGCGACGCTTGCGGAAGAAATCGGCCTGTCCCAGACCCCTTGCTGGCGCCGCATCCGCAAACTCGAAGAGGCCGGCGTCATCCGCGGACGTGTCACCCTGGTCGATCCGATCGAGGCGGGGGTCGGGCTGACCGTCTTTATCGCGGTGACGGCTCCCCGGCATGAAATCTCATGGTTGACCCGGTTCCGCGAACTCATCGAAAGCATACCGGAGGTGGTCGAGGCCTATCGCTTGACCGGTTCGACGGATTACATCCTCAAGGTTCTGGTCCCCGACATCCAAGCTTATGACGAAGTATATAAATCCATGATTGAGCGGCTGGACTTTTCACAAATCAGCGCCTCGATCGCGATGGAAGAGTTGAAATTCACGACTGCCGTGCCAACGGCCTACCTGTAGCGCCCCGGCTGGTTCTGCTGAGAAGCTGGGAACAGCAGCCGGCTATGTCGGCGGGCAACAACCGTTTCTATCGGGTGGATGCGGCACGGGCTTGGCTCAAGGCCAATCCCGAAGGACTGCTACCCGCCGTGCCTGCGGTGCAGGTTGCGTTTGGCATCCAGGACTGAAACGATGAACGACATGAAACGTCCGAATATCCTTATCCTGATGGTGGACCAGTTCAATGGGACGTTGTTTCCAGATGGCCCCGCAGAGTTTCTGCATGCGCCCCACCTGAAGGCCTTGGCGAAGCGTTCCGTGCGTTTTGCCAACACCTATACCGCCAGCCCGCTTTGCGCGCCCGGCCGCGCCAGCTTCATGTCGGGGCAGCTTCCCCGCCGGACTCGGGTCTATGACAATGCGGCCGAGTTCTGCTCGGATATCCCGACCTATGCCCATCATCTGCGCCGGGCGGGCTACTATACCGCGCTGTCGGGCAAGATGCATTTCGTCGGTCCCGACCAGTTGCACGGCTTCGAGGATCGCCTGACCACCGACATCTATCCCGCCGATTTCGGCTGGACGCCGGATTACACCAAGCCGGGCGAACGTATCGACTGGTGGTATCACAATCTCGGTTCGGTCACCGGCGCGGGCGTGGCGGAGATCACCAACCAGATGGAATATGATGACGAGGTGGCGTTCAACGCGACGCAAAAGCTTTACGACCTCTCGCGCCGCCAGGACGACCGGCCATGGTGCCTGACGGTAAGCTTCACCCATCCGCACGATCCCTATGTGGCGCGTCGGCGGTTCCGGGACCTGTATGAGGATTGCCCGGCGCTTGCGCCCGAAATTGCACCGATTTCGTTCGATGACCAGGACAGCCATTCGCAAAGATTGATGGAGGCCTGCGACTTCCGGGCCTTCGATATCCAGCCCAATCACGTCCGCCGGGCGCGGCAGGGCTATTTCGCCAATATCAGCTATGTCGACGAGAAGATCGGCGAAATCCTGGACGTGCTGCGGCGCGGCCGCATGGACGACAACACCGTTATCCTGTTCGTCTCGGACCATGGCGATATGCTGGGCGAGCGCGGGCTGTGGTTCAAGATGAGCTTTTTTGAAGGCTCCGCCCGAGTCCCGCTGATGATTGCTGCGCCCGGTTGGGAACCCCAAAGGATTGCGATCCCGACCTCGACGCTTGATGTGGTGCCGACTGTCGCTGCCCTTGCCGGATTGGACATAACGTCGCTTGCGCGCTGGACGGATGGCGAGGATTTGACGCCCCTTGCACGGGGGCAGGGCGGGCGCGGCCCGGTTCCCATGGAATATGCTGCCGAAGGCACCGTCGCGCCCATGGTCGCCTTGCGGGACGGCGATTACAAGCTTTCGCTTTGCCGGAGCGACGCACCCCTGCTTTATAATCTGGCCGATGATCCCCACGAGTTGACGAACCTCGCAACGGATCCCGCTTACGCCGATGTGCTTGTCAGACTGCGCGCGCTGGCCGAGGCGCGATGGGATCTTGGTGCCTTCGATATCGAGGTTCGGGAAAGCCAGGCGCGGCGCCGGGTGGTTTATGAAGCCTTGCGCAATGGCGCCTATTATCCTTGGGATCATCAGCCTCTGCAAAAGGCATCCGAACGCTATATGCGCAACCACATGGATCTGAATGTGCTGGAAGAAAGCAAGCGCTATCCACGCGGGGAATGACCATCGGTCCGGCCTTATAAACTGTGAAGTGCAGGTCATGGAGTTCTTGCTGTTCTCCAGCTTGGAGTTGCGCTTAAACTTCCCAGACGTGCTTCATGTCCAGCGAACAGGAGAGACAGATGCAGATCTGTGCGAAAACCCTATGGGCAACATCGGCGATCATGGTTGGACTCGCAGGAGGCGCCTCGGCAGATCCAGTCAAGGTAAAGGTCTTCATCGGCGCCATGTTCGAGATCGGTGAAAACAGCGGCGACCGGGCAGGAGAGTACCAGCATTGGTATGAACGATACTGGCAGGACGCGGTGCCGCGGGAAATTCCAGGTGCAATCGCGCCAGTGCACTGCAATGACGATGGCGTCTGCGGATCCGTGCTTGGCATGGGCAAGGTCAATGCGGCCGCCTCGATGCAGGCCATCCTGCTGAACCCGGATTATGATTTTTCCAACGCATACTACCTGATCACCGGCGTCGCCGGCACGCCGCCATCCCGCGGGACCATCGGCGATGTGGTCTGGGCGAATTGGCTGATCGACTATGATCTTGGCCACAGATGGGCGCCCGAGGAAGGCGAGCCCGGTGAACCCGTATTCATACCGCGAAAAGGTTATGAGGAATATCGCGTTCATGAGTTGAACCCCGATCTCGTGGCATGGGGTGTTGAGCTGTCTTCGGACGTGGCGCTCACGGATTCCGATGAAGCTCAGACCTATCGGATGCGTTATCCCGATGCGGCAGCGCAAGCCGCGCCTTCCGTTAAGGTCGGCACCCATATGACTGGCGACACCTTCTTCCACGGACCGGGCCTCTCTGCAGAGGCGCAATACATCGCCAAGCTCTACGGGGCCGACGATTATCTTGTCACCGAGATGGAGGACAACGCCATCGCACAGGTCATCAACCGGCTTTATGGCACGGACCGCATTGCGGCGATCCGCGGGTCGGTGAACTTCGATCAGGGCAACCCGAATGAGACCACGCTTCAGCACCTCGATCCTGCGCCGGGCGAAACGGCCGGGGGGTTCGCAGAAACTGTCCAGAATATCGCGCTGGTGGGTGCGCCTTTAGTCGACCGGATCGTGACCGGCTGGGAGGCGTGGAAGGACGGAGTTCCGGCACACTGAATAGCCCCGAGTTTCTCAGACGCGTTCGCGACTCATCATCTGCTGCCGTTCGAACTCGGCGGGTGACAGCATTGCGTTCCTCGCATGCTTGCGTTTCGGATTGTAGAACATCTCGATGTAATCGAACACGTCCTGCCTTGCCTCTTCGTGCGTCCGGTAGGTTCTGCGTCTTATCCTTTCGCGCTTGAGCAGGTTGAAGAAGCTCTCGGCCACGGCATTGTCATGGCAGTTGCCGCCGCGGCTCATCGAATGCTCAAGGTTGTGGGCGCGCAGGAGTGAGCGGGTGAACGCCATTGGTCCGAGAGAGCCCGCGAACGCCCAGTCCATGCTGGTGACTGGCTGCCCTGATCCGAGTGAATCAGCACCTTTGCGCCGCCAGACGGCCATCAGCAAGTCCTGCAGGACGAGAGCTGTGTTTCGACATGTTCTGATCTCCTCGTCCTTGGAGACCAGCAGACGTCAGATCGTAGCTTCCGTCACTGTCCGATTCTCGGGGAGGTGCTCAGATACGCTGCGGTTCTTGTTGATTGCGGGCCATGTGTCTTAGTTAAAATCCACCTCACCCCATGACGGAATGACTGGATTCGGCGTTGATGTGTCGCTTTCGGCTATAGGTTGCCAGATTGATCTGCCGTCCGGTTTTCTCAAGTGTAAACCGCAATGGGTCAGCGTCGTGATCATGCCCTTCTTCGGTATGGGTGATGAGATGGGTCATCAGCTTACCCACGACCGGCGCCATTTTGAATTGGTTGCCGGAAGTGCCGCACGCCATATAAAAGCCCGGTAAGCTGGTCTTATCGTAGATCGGCAGCCAATCATCCGATGTATCGTACAACGCAACTAAGCCACTGGCCTGACCAGGAATGTGCAATTCAGGAAGGCGCATGGCACCACGCATGACGATGGTTGTCCATTGATCGGTGAAACGAGTATCCACCGCATCGGGATCATCTACCCATTCATGGCTGTCGCAAGCCGGATCGGTAGAGCCAAGGCAGATCCCCACCGGATCGGGACGAGCGTAGAATTCGGAATCCAGATCGGCCACCACCACACCGTCATGCCGATAATCCATGTTCACCGGGCCAGGGATATAAGCTACTTCCTGACGGTTGGGACGAGTGGTGATGGTCATGTCGCCCGTCACGCCTGCCATTCGATTCAGTCCCGCTGACCATGGCCCGCCTGCGTTTACGACGACATCCGCTGCCAGCAGCTCGCCATTCGCCAGCCGAACTCCCGAGACATGTCCATTTACAACCTCGAATCCTTCGACCGTCGTGCGGAAACGGAAAGTCACACCCTCGCGCTCGGCGGCCCATTGCAGGTTTTGCGCGGCGAGTTTCGGATCATTCACATAGCCCGCCTGCGGGAAGAATACAGCGCCGCCAACCAGTTCATCATTCGGTTCACCGAAATCGGGATGGTCCATCAGCTTGGCTGGGCCATAGGAATGAAGGTCTGCTTTGGGAAGATAGTGATGGATGCCCTCGGGCGGCAGGCGTTCGTAAACGCCACCGATCTGATCCATTATCTCGGTGATTTTCTGCATCGCCTGCCCCTCGCCGCGATAAATCACCAGCGTGCCGGTCTCTTTATAGGCAGCAATCGGACGATCGGCAGGAAGATCAACGTAACCCGCCCAATCCTTCCAATATGTCCAGCCTTCCAACGCCATGGCACAGGTCTCCATCACCGAATAATTGATGCGGATCACGGCGGAGGAGTTCGATGTCGAGCCATAACCCGCCTCTGGAGCCTTATCGACGACGGTCACGCGCCAGCCCGATTTTGCCATCTCATAGGCAATCGCCCCACCGATGATGCCCGCGCCGATGATAACCACCTGTTTCATATTCCGGTTTCCCAATCCTGCCGTTCGCGGCCTACCGCCTTGATTTGACCTGATGCTATACGCAGGTTTCAGTGTCGAGCAACTCAGCTAACCTTCGAGCTGCGACAGGCCAGCTAAACAATCTCCGGCACAGGGGATGCAATCTTTGGCATCGCTTCCACCTCGCAGCACCTACTGGCGCCGACTTTCAGGAAATGGCTCTGTCCCGGTCATCCCGGCGCGGGGCCTTTTTTGCGTCTAGCAAGGCGCTGAAAAAGGTCGCTGCGGAGAACGGTTTCCCCGCACCTCCGGCTTGAGGTGGCGTTTTGCGCAGGGGAAAGGCAACCTTCTGCCTCAAGCGGCGAGCAGTTTTGGCAAACTGGCCAAGTTGCAGGCCACTATCGCCATGGTGAAGCGGGCTCGCACACGCTCTATACCGCGATACATGGTCTGTGCCATGCCGCCGATGGTCTTTGCCCAGCCGAAAGGTTCAGCCGATATCGCATTCAATCGCGCGTCACGCCGTGCTCTTTCGCCGGCGCCTCGATGGTCTCGCCCATCTGCCAGCGTGTCCACAGGTCGCTCATATCCTCTCCTTCTGGTCGCGGGGGTGGGTGCTGCGCAGCCAGTCAGTCTTACCGGCAGGCTTTGTCTTGTAGTGTTGTGGGCGACGTTCTATGTCTGCCGCTAGGGCCATCTGGCCGCGGGCATATTGCCGGTGCTGTTTGGGGAATTGCGATTCGAGCGCCGATAATCGCCACCAGACGGCGATCCAGCGATAACGCTCCGGCGCAGATGCAGCCTTACGCTCTCGCTCTGCCGCCTCGATCATCGCCTCACGGACACTCATTGCGCGCATTGGCGCTTCCTTTCCTCTGCCTCCATCTGCGCCGCCTTGATCCGCAGCCTCCGGCTTTCGGCGGCGGGGATCGCTATAGTTAGCTGCCCGTGCTCAATAAGCAGCCGGATCACCTCTCGGTGTGGCATCTCCCGTCCAGCCATCGCCTCGATCTCGCCCATCCGACGCATCATCGCGTCAATGCGATTGCTTTCGTCGAGATCTTCTCGCGACACGCGGCTCATGCTGTCATTTCTCTGTGGATGGGTGATACAAAAGGCCAAGCAAGCCATTGAATTCCTGTGGGCCGAATCTGGCGGGTGATACGGCGCATCTCACTGATTACATGCGGGTCTTTCGCCCCTGCTGGGGTCGCCAGATCTTTTTTAGTGCATTGATAAACCAAGTTGTTTTTACTCTGGGTTCGGCATTGTGTTGAGTTCACAGGTTTGATACTTATCCGAATGGAATAATCTTATCGGATGGGTGTGGCGGCTGAATTGCCGCTACACTGGGCGTCATCTCTTGGACGGTGATAGCTCATGTACACAATCGATCTGCGCTGCCGTTAGTCGAGATATCTACTGGGGCGGGCAGTCCGAAATATCACAGGCAATATGGCTCGGGCCACACGGAAGAGACCGCGATGATCGAGAAGAACGGAAAGATTCCCCTGCGCTGGTGGGACCACAAGAAGAATTTCGGCGATTTGCTCGGCCCTTGGCTTGCCGAAAAAATGACCGGCAAGGAGGTCTTCTGGGCGCAGCAGAACGAGCCCCATTATATGATCATCGGGTCTATCATAAAGAAGGTCAGTCCGCCCTCGGTCGTCTGGGGGCCGGGCGCTTTTGGGACCGAGGGGCCCAAGATCCTGCAGCGGCAGCCGAAATACCTTGCCGTGCGGGGCCCGTTGACCCGTTCCAAACTGGTCATGCATGATATCGAATGCCCGCGGGTGTATGGCGATCCGGCATTGCTGACTCCGGATTACTACCTGCCCGACGTCCGAAAGAAACACAGGCTGGGCGTGGTGCTGCGCTGGTCGGAGCATGCGCGCAAGAGAGAGCTTCGCAAACGCGGCATCAAGGTCATCGACCTGCTGACCGACAAGATCGAAGACACCATCGATGCCTTCCTGTCTTGCGAGAAGATCATTACGACATCGCTCCACGGGCTGATCATCGCCGACGCTTACAATATCCCAAATGCCTGGCTGATCGCCGATACAGGTGCCGGCAAGGAATACAAGTTCTGGGATTACCTGATCTCTGTCGATAAGTGCCGCGCACCTGCCGATCTTGACATCAAGACCCCGTATTGGACCGAGCAGCGCCTGCTGCGCGAGTTCCATTTCGATGACCGACCAATCAAGATCGACTTGGATCTGCTGCGCGCGACCTGCCCGCTGCTGAACCGCACGCCCGCGATTGAGGAGGCGGAAGCCTGCGCAATGGCACTTGGCGTCAGTGACCCCGAAATCGTGGACCAGCCTCGCGCTGCTGTAGCCCGGCGCGAAACTGCTTTGCAGGAAGGCGCGACCTTGGTTGGGGAAGGCGTCTGACGGGGTCTCGACAGCGGCTTCTGTCGCTTACCGACGAACTGCTGCGGGGCCTTGGCATCTTGGTCCATGGCCACGCTCGGGCGCTGAGCTTTAACCTAGGGCCGGCCTCGGCTGGAACGCCCGTTTTCGCGCCGAGCGAAAGGGTCCGTCCCCTTCTCTGACAACGTCTCGCGACAGGGAATTAACGCCCTGCCGCGAGTTGGGTCCTTCTGGGGCCTTTTCAGGCCAAATCCCGCACCTTGGGCTCGCGATCCCAATAGCGCAGCTTGGCCGCATCGGGCAGCCCGTCAAGATCGGTGACACCCTGATCCGGCTGGACGCCTGCCTTGTCCAAAAGTGCCTTGGCTTCCTCAGTCGTCCCGATCGCTTTCAGATGGGCAAAGGCATCCGCAACAAAGCTCACGGCGGCGGCGTCCTGCGCCAGCTTGGTTGCGGCTTCGGCTGTCAGCACCAAGGCTATCGCATCGAACAGGACCGAGGGCGATCCGGCAAGTTGCCCGTCCGCCTTCATCATGCCACCTGAGACCGGGATACCGCCAACTTTTGGTGCAATGGTAAAGACCGTGCCCCTCTCTGCCTCGATTGCCCGTTTCAACGCCTCGATCCGGGCCTGATCCGAGCCCTCGGCGAAGAGAATTGCGACCTGACGACCTTCAAGGGTCTCTCGCCATTTCTTCTGGATCGACAATGCGTCTGAGGGCTCCAGATCAATCGGCTGCTGGAAGGGCGCCACCGGGTCAGGCAGTTCCATCGCCAGCCCGGTCGCAACGCGCTTGGCCAGATCCTCGTGCAGCACATGAAGCTGCGAGAGCATTCGCTTGCGCACATGCTCAAGCGAAACCTTGGACAGTTCGAAGACCATGGCCGAGGCGATATGGGCCTGCTCGCTGGCCGTCATCGAATTCCAGTACATGCGCGGCTGGCTGTAAAAATCACCAAAGCTTTCCGCGCGGACCCGCAGCTTGGGGCCGCTTACCTCTTGGGGACGGGTGACGAAACCCGTGCTAAGGGGGCGAGGGCCCGGGTCTTCGCCCGCTTCGTCCAAGCTGTTGGGTTCATAGTTCGCACGGCCCCGGGGGACATGCGTCTGCATCATCCCGTCGCGCTGCATGTTGGCAAAGGGACATTTGGCGGCATTGATCGGGATCTGGTGGAAATTCGCGGTCCCCAGCCGCGATTTCTGTGTGTCGAGATAGGAAAACAACCGCCCCTGCAACAGCGGGTCGTCGGTAAAGTCGATGCCCGGCACGATGTTCGAGGGCAGGAAGGCGGCCTGTTCGGTCTCGGCGAAGAAGTTGTCCGGGTTGCGGTCCAGAACCATGCGGCCAATGACCCGCAACGGCACCACCTCTTCGGGGATCAGCTTGGTCGCATCCAGCACGTCATAGGGCAGGCTGTCGGCCAGTTCCTGATCGAAGACCTGCACCGCGAAATCCCATTCCGGGAAATCTCCTCGGGTGATCGCCTCCCACAGATCGCGGCGGTGATAGTCGTTGTCCGCGCCCTGAAGTTTTGCCGACTCGTCCCAGATCAGCGACTGCATCCCCAGCTTGGGCCGCCAATGAAATTTGACGAAGCTCTCCTTGCCCTCGGCGTTGACCAGCTTGAAGGTATGGACGCCGAACCCTTCCATCATGCGCAGGCTGCGGGGAATGCCGCGGTCGGACATGGCCCAGATCAGCGTGTGCAGCGTTTCCGGCATCAGCGAGATGAAATCCCAGAAGGTGTCATGGGCCGAGGCCGCCTGAGGATAGGCCCGGTCGGCCTCCATCTTGACCGCATGGATCAGGTCGGGAAATTTGATCGCATCCTGAATGAAAAAGACCGGGATGTTGTTGCTGACCAGATCCCAGTTGCCTTCGTCGGTATAGAACTTCACGGCAAAGCCCCGCACGTCGCGCGGGGTGTCGACCGATCCGGCCCCGCCCGCCACCGTCGAAAAGCGCGTAAACACCGGGGTCTTTTTGCCTTTTTCGGCAAATAGGCTGGCGCGGCTGAGTTCGGGGATCGGGTCGGTGCATTCGAAATAGCCATGCGCGGCCGAGCCGCGGGCATGGACGATGCGCTCCGGGATGCGCTCGTGGTCGAAATGGAAGATTTTTTCGCGCAGGATGAAATCTTCCAGCAGCGTCGGTCCCCGATCACCCGCCTTGAGGCTGTTTTCGTTGTCCGAGAGCGGGGCGCCGAAATTCGTGGTCATCGCGGATGTGTCGCCACGCGCAATTTGCTGGCGCTCGCCGCCGTTGCCTTGCTTTGTTTCATAGAGTTTTTCGTCAGCCATCGTCCTGCCTTCCGAAATGGGGTTGGGATGGAGCCGGAAGAGCGGCCGGGCATCATGCCGTCCCGGCCGCTGAGGGTGTTTCCGGTTTACTTGCCGGATTTGCCTGCCTTGTTGACAGCGGTCACCGCCAAGGCCGTCAGCTTGTTATTGGCCGCCTTTTCTTCATCCAGGATCGAGGAGAGCAGGTTATGGGCCTCTTCGTGATCCAGAACTTTCGCCCATTCGCGAAGGGTACCGTAACGCGCGATCTCGTAGTGTTCCACGGCCTGTGCAGCACCGATCAAGGCGACGTCCAAGGCCGTGCCTGACGCCTCTTCCATCAGACCATCGGCCTCTTTCAGCAGCCCTTCCATCGCGTCGCATTTTTCGCCTTCGGGTTTCAGGCCAAGAGACTGAAAGACCTGATCCAATGTCTTGACGTGTCCCTTGGTTTCCTTGAGGTGCTCGTCGATCGCGGTTTTCAGTTCAGCGTTTCCGACCGCCTTCGAGACTTTGGGCAGCGCCTTTACCAAGGCGTTTTCCGCCCAATAGATGTCGTGCAGGGTGTGTTCGAAAGCTTCTTGCAGGGTTTTCATCGTTAAGGTCCTCAGTAATGAAGTTCGCCGTTACCCGGCGTCCCCTACACAAGTCCGCGATTTGATTTTTGTTCCTTGGGGATGTTTTTTGCGTCCGAACGCACGGGTTCGTGAAGGCAAGCACAGGGCGTTCCCGCCGCCCGGAAAGGTAACTCCGGCCTTCCGCGGGAACATTGCGCCGGACCAAGGGTTGAGCGGGCACGACCCATGAAAACAGGAGGAGCCACCATGGCCCATGCAAGCCGCAAGAAGTTCGGGGCAGGGCAGCAGGATCAGGGCAAGGGGGATGCCTCGGGTGGCATGACCCCGGATTTGGTCGATAACCTGCCCGACAACATGGTTCTGTCCAATCGCGATACCTCTCGCCATTCCGACCAGCGCGGGCTGGACGGACGCCATGTGCAGAACCAGCAACATCAGGATCATGTCGCCAGCCGTTCGGATACGGATGCGGACGATCTGCCCGACACGCGCCCCCGGGACGCGACCGAACGCGACGAACCCTGATGGCGCCGCGCTCTTTCTGGAAAGGCTATCTGAAGCTCTCGCTGGTCACTTGTCCGGTGTCGATGATGCCGGCCACAAGCGAGGGCGAAAAACTGCGTTTTCACACGCTGAACGCCAGGACGGGCAACCGCGTGGTCAGCCAGTATGTCGATGCCGGAACCGGCAAGCCCGTGGCCGAGGATGACGAGGTCAAGGGTTATCCCAAGGGCGAGGATGAATATGTCCTGCTTGAGGATGACGAGATCGATTCGGTGGCGCTGGAAAGCACCCGCACCATTGATATCGACATGTTCGTGCCTGCGGATTCCATCGGCTGGCTTTGGTATGACAAGCCGCATTATCTGGTCCCGGACGACCCTATCGGCGAAGAAGCCTTTGGCGTGATCCGCGATGCCATGGGCTCGACCGGAACGGTCGGCATCTCTCGGCTGGTGCTTTATCGTCGCGAACGGGCGGTGATGCTGGAGCCGCGCGACAAGGGCATCGTCTTGTGGACCCTGCGCTATGGCGACGAGGTGCGGCCCGAGGCGGATTATTTCAGCCAGATCGGTGAAGAGCCGGTCGATGCCGGGTTAATGAAGCTGGTGACCCGGCTGATCGACGAGCGCAGCATGAAATGGGACCCGGCGATGGTTGCCGATCCGGTGCAGGACAAGCTGCTGGACATCATCTCAGCCAAGACCCGGGGCCGCAAGCGCGCAGCCAAGGCACAACCCGACAAACCCGCGGCATCGGGCAATGTCGTCAACATCATGGACGCGCTGAAGAAAAGCATTGCTTCGGAAAGCAAGGCAAAGCGGCGTTAACCTGGCTTTTTCCGTCCTTTGCGCGGCGTCTCCAACGGCACTGCGGCGGCGCGAAAGCCGTCCCAGGGATCGTTGGTCAAGGTTGCCAGCCGCGTCGGCATGTTCTGGACGGTGAACCACGCGGACCCGATGCTGGCGTCGAGCTCGTCCCAGCGCAGCGGGGCGGATACGGCGGCACCGGGCCGGGCGCGGGTGGAATAGGCCGCGACGGCGGTGGCACCGCGCTGGTTGCGCAGATAGTCGATCAGGATCTTTCCGTGCCGTTTCGCCTTGCTGATCGTCGCGACGTAACGGTCGGGGCTGTCGGCGGCCATCGCCTCGGCCATCGCCTTGGTGAAGGCCTTGACTGCGGACCATTCCGCCTGCGGCACCAGCGGCGCCACGACATGCAGCCCCTTACCACCCGAGGTCTTGACGAAACTGGCAATGCCATGGTCCTCAAGACGCCGGCGCACCTCTTCGGCGGCGTCGATGACGGCGGGCCAGACCACGTCTTCCCCGGGATCGAGGTCCATGACGATCATGTCGGGCCGTTCCCAATCGGCGACGGTCGAGCCCCAAGGATGGATTTCCAGCGCGGCGGATTGGACCAATCCCATAAGCCCGTCCAGATCGTTGATGCTGATGAGCGGTTCGTCCTTGGGGGCCTTGGGATCCTGAATCAGCGCGATGTTGGGGTTCAGCCCTTTCCAGGCGTGCTTTTGAAAGAACTTCTGGCCGGTGATGCCGTTCGGACAACGCAAAAGGGCCAGCGGCCGGCCGGTGACCCATGGCGCGATATGGTGCCAGACCTCGGCATAGTAATCGGCCAGCCCCTCTTTCGTCACGCCCTCGCCGGGCCAATACAGCCGGTCGGGATGGGTCAGATGGACACGGCGTTTTTGCGGGGCTGGGGCCTTGGCGCGGGCTTTCGTGGTCTCGCGCACGATCTCGGCTGCGGGTTTGTCCTCGCGCAGGCCGCGAAACGAGGCGTGGCGCAGATGGCCGTCGGCCGTCCATGCGCGGAATTCGACTTCGGCCACCAGTTCGGGGCGCACATAGCGGGCTTGCCGCGCCTCCTCGGCGGTCAGATGTTCGGCAAAGGGGCTGTCGGGAATGCGCATCCGCTCCAGCCGCTGGAACAGATCCTCGGCTACCGTGCGGGAGAATCCGGTTCCGACCCGGCCCACATGCTGCAAATTGCCATCTTCGTAAACGCCCAGGATCAGCGAGCCCACGGCCTTGCGCGACACCGATGATGGCACATATCCGGCGACCACGAATTCTTGCCGGGCCGAGCATTTCGACTTGACCCAGCTTTTGCCCCGACCCGCCCGATAAGGGCCGTCGCGCAGTTTCGAGACGATCCCTTCAAGGCTAAGCCGGCAGGCGTGGCGCAGGACCAGCGCGCCGCTTTCCTCAAGATGGCCGCTCAGGCGCAGGATGCCGGCGCCCTTATCCAAAAGCTGCGCAAGCAATGCCTTGCGCTGCACCAGTGCCACCGTCCGCAGATCGTATCCGTCAAGATAAAGCAGATCGAAGGCATAGAACACGAAACGGTCGGACCGGCCCGCGCTCAGATCCGCCTGAAGCGCCGAGAAATCCGAGGCCCCGGCATCTGTTTCGACCACCAGTTCGCCATCAAGTATCGCCGCGCCGACTGGCAGGTCGCGCAGCGCCAAAGGCACGGCCTTGCCAAAGCGGGTGGTCCAGTCCAGCCCGCTGCGTGTCAACAGCTTGACCCGCCCGGCCTCGATCCGGGCCTGAAGCCGGTAGCCGTCGAACTTGATTTCATGCAGCCAGCGTTTGCCCTGCGGCGGGGCCGAGACCAGCGTGGCCAGCATGGGTTCGATGAAATCCGGCATCGCGGCCTTGCGTGCGCCCTTGACGGCCGCGGGTTCGGGCGGTTGCGGGTCCGGCTTTGGCGCGGACGGCTTTTTCGCCGGGGCGGCCGATTTGCGGATGCGCCCGGTTTTCGAGGACCAGCCCGGTGTCTCGCCCGCGACATCTGCGATGGCCCGGCCGGTCTTGACCGAATCCGGCCGTTCCTCAAGGATGTCGGGCGCGTCTTCGGTTCGGGCGAATTCGTCCTCACCCTTGATCAGCAGCCAGTTTTCACGCTTTTCGCGGGGCTTGCCGCGCATGCGGACCAGATGCCAGCGCCCACCCAGCTTTTCACCCTGAAGCGTGAATTCCAGATGCCCCTTGGCATAGCCTTGATGTGCATCACCCACCGGGGTCCAGGTGCCGCGGTCCCACAGGATGACCGTGCCGCCGCCATATTCGCCTTTCGGGATCGTGCCTTCGAAATCGCCATATTCCAGCGGGTGATCCTCGACATGCACGGCCAGCCGCTTTTCGCCCGGCACCAGACTTGGCCCTTTGGCGACGGCCCAGCTTTTCAACACCCCATCCAGCTCCAGCCGGAAATCGTAGTGCAGCCGCGTTGCCGCATGTTTCTGGATGACGAAGCTGTTGCCGCGCTTGCGGGCCCGCCCGCCCTTGGGTTCCGGGGTCGAGGAAAAGTCGCGCTTCTTGCGATAGGTTTCCAGCGCCATGGCTCAGCCGCTTTTCCGTCGCGCCGCCGGCGTCTTTTTGCGAGGAGCCGCTTTCTTGGTCGCCAGACCTGCGCTTTCGCGCAGCGCAGCCATCAGATCCACGACATTTTCGCGTTTTTCGGGCTTTTTCGGCGCGATCTTGCGACCTTCCTGCTTGGCTTTGACCAGATCGGCCAGTGCCGCCTCGTAACGGTCGTCAAAGGCGGTGATGTCGAATTCACCCATCTTGGTGTCGATGATATGCTTGGCCAGATCCAGCATTTCGCCCTTGATCTTGAGGTTGGAGATGTCGCGAAACGCCTCGCTGGCCGGGCGCACCTCGTAATCGAAATTCAGCGTGGTGGCGATCATGCCGGGGCCATGTGGACGGACAAGCACCGTGCGTACGCGCCGAAACAGAACCGCCCGCGCCAGTGCTGCCATCTTTTTGCGGCGCATGCCTTCGCGGATCAGGGCAAAGGCTTCCTCGGCCGTCCGGTCTGCCGGGGTCAAGTAATAGGGCCGGTCGAAATAAACATCGTCGATATCCTTGCAGGTGATGAAACAGGCGACCGTCAGCGTCTTGTCGCTGTCGGGCACGGCACCCGCGATTTCCTCGGGCTCCAGAATGACATAATCGCCGTCGCTGACCTCGTATCCCTTGACCTGATCATCCTTTTCGACCGGCTTTCCGGTGTCGCTGTCGGTGAACTGCCGCCGCACCCGGTTTCCGGTCGCCCGGTTCAGCGTGTGAAACGCAATCCGCTCGGAGGTGGAGGCTGCGGCATGCAGGGCGACCGGGCAACTGACCTCGGCTATCTTCAGCAGTCCTTTCCAGATCGCCCGTGGTGCCACGTCCTGAATCCTTCATGGGTTGGATGACCGGGTCCACGCTTAACGCCCCGGACTGGGGGTGGTTCCTGCGCCGGCTTTCTCGGTGGTTGGTGGCGCTTTCGGGCGCTGCGTCATTTGCAGGTATGGCGGCCCTACCATCACGCCACCGTTATGGAACAGACCGGGCGTGGGACTGTTAGGAGGCCTTAACCAGACAATCACAGGAGGACCCGCAATGGACCACAGCACCCACATCCGTCTGAACGAGGATGAGTTGACCGAGGCCGTGCTGACCGGCGCCACCGTCTTTGGCCCTGGTAACGAAAGGATCGGGCACGTTTCCCGGGTATATGGCGGCGGCACCGATATTCACGTCGTGATCGATGTCGGCGGTTTTCTGGGGATCGGATCGAAACCGGTCGCGGTTCCCGCCCGCGATCTGGATTTCATGCGGGACGGCAGCAACAGCGTGCATGCCTTGACCCGCTGGACCAAGGATGAACTGAAAGAAATGCCCCAATACGTCGAATAACACGGCCATGTCGGCCCGGTCCCGGGTCGGCACACCCCTGCAAAGGAGGATTTCGTGATGGGCGAAAAGTTTGACCCGAAAGCGGAAAATGAAAAGTTCAATGAGCGCGAACGGGCGCAGGCGCAGAAGATGGGCAATGCCGATCCGGTGCTGAACCCCAGGCAGATGCCCCGCTCGAACGAACCCAACGCCGGTGGCCAGAACCGCGAGGCGGGCGACGGCAAGGCCCGGCAGAACGACCGTGCGACAAATGGTGGCGAATAGGGCCGGACGACCCGGCCGGACTTGCTGTCCCACGGCAAAAATTGAAGGATGAAGTTAATGCCAGCCAAATCCAAAGCGCAGCAAAAAGCCGCTGGAGCGGCACTGGCCGCCAAACGCGGTGAGACCAGTAAAAGCGACCTGCACGAGCCCTCGAAAAAGATGTATAAATCCATGAGCGAGAGCGAGCTTGAAGAGCTTGCCAGCACCAAGCACAAGGGAAAGCCCGAACACAAGGATTGAAGTGTTGGGGGCTGAGGTTTGGGGCAGGGGTAGAGGCTGCGGCCTCTGCCCCTTTTGCTTGTCAGTAATTCCCCGGCGGATCGCTTGCCGGAAAGGATTCGTCGCTTTGTTCGTCAACGATATCCCAGTCGCGGGGCGGGTTATCCATTTCACGGCGCCCGGCAGGGCGGATTTTCCGTTGCGGAGAATGCGATCCGGCCGGCTGTGCCATGGTATCGCAGACAGTTTTCAACGCGAAGCCGGCCGCAAGGCCGCAGAAGAACACAAGATTGCGGTTGTTCATGATAAGCTCCTTGGTCAGATCATCGGCATGCCGCCGGTGACGGCGATGGTCGCGCCCGAGACATAGCTGGACATCGGTTCGGCCAGCATCACATAGGCCGAGGCCAGCTCGACTGGCTGGGCCGGGCGCTTCATGGGGTAATTTTCACCGAACTTGGCCACTTGCTCGGGTGACATGCTGGCTGGGATCAGCGGCGTCCAGACCGGGCCGGGGGCCACCGCGTTCACCCGGATGCCGCGTTCCGCCAGCATCTGCGCGAGGCCGGTGGTAAAGTTTTGGATGGCGCCCTTGGTCGTGGCATAGGCCAACAGCTTGGGATTGGGTTTGTCGGCATTGATCGAGGCGGTGTTGATGATCGCCGAGCCCTTGGGCATGTGCGGCACCGCCGCCTTGGTCAGGTAAAAGATCGCGTCGATATTCACGGCAAAAGTGTGGCGCCACTCTTCGTCCGGAATATCTTCGATGCCGTCGAACAGGGTTTGATGGGCGGCGTTGTTGACCAGAATGTCGATCCGGCCAAAGCGTTCAACCACCTGCCTGACGATCTGGCGGCAATGGTCGGGCTGGGCGATGTCGCCGGGGATCGACAGGCAGTCGCGCCCCGCTTCGCGCACAAGATCGGCGGTGCTGGCCGCATCCTCGGTCTCGTTCAACCAGGACAGCGCCACGTCGGCGCCTTCGCGGGCATAGGCAATCGCGACCGCGCGACCGATGCCGCTGTCGCCGCCAGTGATAAGCGCGACCTTGCCCTCCAGCCGTCCGGCGCCTTTCCAACTGCTCTCACCATGATCGGGACGGGGATCCATCTGCTGAAAGCTGCCGGGCAGGGATTGCTGCTGCTCAGGAAAGGGGGGCTTGGGATAGTCGGTCATCTGTCGGGCCTTTCTTGGGGGGCGGGCTGGCCGGGCTGCTTGTTGCCGTTACCGTGCCGGTTCGGGTCGTCGGTGACGGCGCCAGCCGGGTCCACGCGTTGCTGTCGCTGATCAAGCACATCCGGCGCAGGTTGCCGCAGGCGGTCCAGTGCCGAATCCGGTATGACCTGCGAGGTCTTGGTTGGGTTGCGGACCGGGGGGTAACGATCAAGCCCGGTCGATGTTCCCGGCGCGCGGCTTGCCATGGCTTGCGCGGCGATCAGCCCCAGCGACAGCCCGACCCCCAGCGCCACCAGCCCGGCTATGACGCCCAGAGGCGACAGCACCAGTTCCCATCCCGGCCGCAGGCGCGCCGGCATCAAGCCATAGTCGATCAGCCCCGCAATCGTGGCGGTGGCCAAGCCCGTAAGCCAGGCCACTGCGGCGCCTCCGCGTGCCGCCTTGCGGATCAGCAGCACGGCCACCGCCGCCCAAAAGAAGCAAGAGACGACATGAATGGCCGCGCCCAGCCCGGTATGGGTCAGATCGAACGCGGTCGTCGTAGCAGCGGCCGGCCCGTGCAGCGCATGGGTGGTGGCGTTCAGCGGCATCCAGACCGGCAGGCCGCGCAACGCGGACGACACCCCAAGTGCTAATGCCGAGAGCACGGCTGCGAAAGCTCCGGCCAAGGGCCACGCCAGGTCGAAACGGGCCATCGCAATCGGACGGGTCATCGGTTCCTCCTTTTCGCATATGGATCGGAACCTTTGGGCGGGCTGGTTTGTTCCCAGCCACGTTCTGCTGTGCCGGCACTGGGCAGGCCATCGCGTCGGAGAGAAATCCCCGTCAGGCGCCGGTTCTCAGTGAAAAGCCGGACAGCAAAAGGGCTATGGTGAGTTTCGCAAGAGAGGTGGTCGCCAACCCTGCTAGGTCAGGCGCCAGTATTTGCGTCTAGCGGCCGTCCTTAGCGCGGCCGTGACGGCGATGGCGGGCGTCCTCAAGCGCGGCCTCCAGCCGCTTAGCCAGATCGCGCAGGCGTGGCGAAATCGGTTCCTTTTCCGTCTGCGCCAGCAGTTCGGACAGGGCTTTGTCGAGGTCGGGATCGACAATCGGGCCACTTTCGCGGTCGGCCATCAGGAACTCCCTGCTTCCATGCAACTTTACATATTTTAATCGAACGGCGGCGGTTGGCGACTCCTTTCCAATCGGGATATTGCAATGGTGCTGAAAGATCACGATTTTGAGGCCATCCTTCGCTGCTTCGTCCGGTCAATTGGGCCGCGACAGCTTTTGCCGTTGCCAGATCCCTTCGATAAGCGCGATCAGCAGCGAGCCGATTTTCTGATCCGAATCCAGATGGGGTAAAAGGGCCAGCGCCTCTTTCAATGCATCCGCGACCAGATCATCGGCCAGCACCCTGTCATGAACGATGAACCGCGCCATGGCCCGAAGTCGCGGGATCATTTCCATCACCGTCATGTCCGGCGTGCAATGCAGTCCCGCACCATAGAGGGCAGTGTGCAGCAGCACGGCCGTGGCCAGGGCCTCGGGTCCGTCGTGGCTGGAAACGACGCAGGCATGCGCGTAGTGATGCGCGGGATGCGCCGGATCCGTGGTGAACATGACAAAGGGAATGCCCGCCGCTTGCAGGCTGTCCGCCACTGGCGCAGGATCGCGCAGGTTCAGCACGGCCACATCGACCTGAACCAGATCACGAGGATCGACCATCGCCCCGGCGATGCCACGGCCGGGCAGGTGAATGTCAGCCGCTTCGTCCCCCGACCAAAAAGGCGTCAGGCGATAGCGGGCCATCATCGCAGGCAAGGCCACGGGTTGGGCAGAATCCGAACCTTTGATCAGGACCTCGACCGATGCGCCCGCTTCGCGCAGGTAATCCGCGACCGAGCAGGTGTCGGGCAGGTCGTCCTCCCACAACGCCAGCCGCAACCCGTGCAGATCGGCGTTGCGGTAAAAATGCCGGACCCCGGCCGGAGAGATGCATGAGGGGTTTTTCCGGTTCGGCATCGTTTGATCCTTGGGCTGGTCAAGCGGGAATACGGCCGGTGCGATGCTTATTGCGTCGGTTCCGCCGGCTCGGCTGCGGGCGCTCCGTCCACCGGAGCCGCGCCTGTTGCCGGAGGTTCCGCGATCTCTCCCACGGGTCCGGGCACTTCACCGGGGATTTCCGGGTCGGTGGTTTCATCGTTGAACCACCACAAAAAGCCCCCCAGCGCGATTAGCACCACCACGATGATCCCAATGATCGGAACGATATGGTGGCGCTTTTGCTTTTCCAGATTGGTGCGTGGTGCAGACATCGGAACCTCCAGCGGATATGTCGGGTGGCCCCCATTTCGGCGGCCTTGTTAGAAAACTGCCCGGCGGCGGGGTTGTTCCCTGTTCTTTTCCGAAGTGCCGCTTATGCCGTCGGCCATGCACCGAGGATTTCTTCCAAGGGTGCGGTCTCGATCTGCTGCGAAAAGCGGGAACGATAGACGGTCATCGCCGCGTCGTGGCCCTGATCGGTCGAAGAGCAGACGGCATCGCTGACCAAAACCACCCGATAGCCAAGGTCTACCGCACCCAGCACTGTCGCGAGCACACAGACGTCGGTTTCGCCCCCGGTGACCACCAGCGTCGTGACCCCCGCCCCGCGCAGCAGGTGATGGAGCGAGCCGTCATGCCAAGGCGAATAAACCGGCTTGTCGACCACTCGGGCGGGCGGGGTGTATCGCGCCAGTTCTGGCAACAGTTCCAACCAATCGCCATCCAGCCGATCGCGCAGCATCTGGGGCCATTCGGCGTAATAACGTGCCCATGTACCCGGCGCGGCCTCCAGCCGGGTGGGCGGAATGAAGCGGGTAAAGAGTGTGCGTTCAGGCCGCGCCGCGATCAGCGTCAGTGCGACGGGCAGGATCCGTTCAATCCAAGGCACGGCCCAAGGTGAACCGGGGGCAAACAATCTTTGCATGTCGACGCAAAGATGCAGCGTCTGGGGCGACAAGGGACCGAATCTAAGTGTTTCTGCCATGACAGGGGGCTGCGATGAATGGGGCTGCTCACCTCCAACCGCACGGCGAGGGAATCGTTCCGGTGCTGACGCGGGCCCACGGGACTTTTCCGCAGATCCACGCTATGGATGACGATGCGGGAAACCGGCCGAGCGGTTTCGGCGTTGCGCTGTTTTGCGCTTGCGGGCGACTGCGTGAAAGCAGTTTTAAATACGGCATCAAGAGGGTGGGGAATGGGCGGATCGGTGCATTTTCTGGATGGCGGCGGCGAGATGGGCAAGGCCATCCGTGAACATGACTGGGCCGGCAATGAACTCGGTCCCCCAGACGGCTGGCCCTCGGCGCTTAAAATCGCGCTTGGTATGGCGCTGAATTCGAAATTTCCCAAATGCATTGTGTGGGGGCCGGGGCTGATTGCCCTGCACAACGATGCCTTCCGTCCGATTCTGGGGGACAAGGACAACACGCTTGGCCGCGCGTTTTCCGACGTGTGGCGCGAGGTCTGGCCCGAGATCGGCCCCATCGCCGAGCGAGCCTATGCCGGAGAAGCGACCTTCATCGAGGACTTTCCGCTGGTTGTGAATCGCTATGGCTATCCGGAGGAGTGTCATTTCACCTTCTGCTATAGTCCCATCCGTGACGAGAGCGGTGTAGTGCGGGGCATGATCGACACGGTGATCGAGACGACCGGCAAGGTTCAGGCCAGTCGGCAGTTGCGCCTTATCAACGGCGAACTGGGTCATCGGATCAAGAATACGCTGACCGTGGTCTCGGCCATCGTCAACCAGACGCTGCAGAGCCACACCGGTCAGGATGCGCGCGATATCTTGCGTCAACGTATCGGCGCACTGGCGCAGGCGCAATCGCTACTGACCGATTCCAGCGCGCTGGATGCCGAGATAGGGCAGGTGATCCAGCAGGCGCTGACGCCTTTTCGCACCGGGCAAAGGCGGTTTCGCATCTCGGGCCCTCCGGTCCGGTTGTCGGCAAAGCAGGCCCTGACCTTGGCTCTTGCCATCAACGAACTGGCAACCAATGCGCTGAAATATGGTGCGCTGTCGGTCCCCCAAGGTGCAATCGATCTGAGTTGGACCAGCGGGCGGCCCCATAGCGACGACCCCTTTCGCCTGATATGGGCGGAGTCCGATGGGCCGCCTGTGGCGTGTAGCACGGGCAAAGGGTTCGGCTCGCTCATCATCGAGCATGTGCTCGCGCAGGATTTTATGGGCGAAAGCGTGATTTCGCATCGGCCACAAGGGTTGTGTTGTGAATTACGCACCAAGATGAACTGTCTGGGCGTCGGGCCGAGCGCGCAGACCTGATCCCAGGCCGTCGGCATCCCGCTTTTCCCGTCGGATGCCGGCCTATTCGATCACCGCGCAGGCAAGCCGGTCGCCGGCGCCCCCGGTGGGCTGGGTGCTGTAGTCGTCGGGGCCGGCGTGGATCATCAGCGCCCGACCCTTGATCGCATTCGTCCCCTCCGCCAGCGTGACCAGTGGGTTGAATACCTGCGCCCGCGCTGTGCCTTCGGCGTCTGCCCAGACGTTGGGCATGTCGCCGGCATGGGGGCCGCCGTCCGACAGGATGCCATGCGGTGCGTCAGAAGGGTTGAAATGCCCTCCTGCGGATTCATGTCCGGTGTTGTGATCGCAGCTTCCCGTTTCGTGAATGTGAAACGCCACCCATTGATTTTGTGGCAGCCCGGTCGCTTCGATCTGGATCAGCACCCCGCTCGGTGTGGGTGTAAGCACGGCCGTGCCCGCCTCTTGCCCGTTGGCGTCAATGAAAACTGCCTTTGCGTCTTGCGCATGGGCCGTAGCCGGCAGCGCAGCAAGGCCAAGGGCCAGAAGATATCTATGCATTTTCTTTCTCCAAATGATGGAAGGAGAACCGGCGCGGACGACCTTTGTTCCCGCATGGTCCCCATTCCACCCTTGCCCAGCGGATGGGTTACAGGTCACGGCGGAATTCCTCGATCAGCCACTGGACGACGCTGCGAAAAGCTTCGTCCGGCGTAGCGCCCGCAGCGATGGCCGAAGCGAACAGCGCACGCTGCTGCCCGGCCGCGTTGCCGCGCGTGATCATGTTGCGCAATCCAGCCACCGCAGGCTGGCTATCCAGCGCGTCGGCATCCTCGGAAATTGCCGCCAGCCAATCCTCGGCGATCTGATCGAAGGGAAGGATGCTGCGGGTCCCAAAGTCGATCAGCCCCTCGGTCAGCCCATAACGTGTCGCGCGCCAGCGGTTTTCGCCTAACAGGAAGTTATCGTATTGCCGCCAGCGCAAGTTCCGGCGCGATAGTCGCCACAGCATACGCAGCGTCGCCTGCACCAGCGCGACCAGAGTGATCGTGTCGTCCAGTCGCGGGCAGGCGTCGCAAATCCGGGTTTCCAGGGTCGGAAAACGTGCGGAGGGGCGCAGATCCCACCAGATTTTGCTGGCATCCTCGATAACCCCCGTTTCGGTCAGCGCCGTAACAGATCGGTCGAATTCGTCCCAACTGCCCAAGCGAGGTGGCAGGCCCGTGCGCGGATAGCCGGCGAAAACCGTCGTGCGGTAAGAGGCAAGCTGCGTATCGTCGCCCAGCCAGAACGGGCTTGATGCGGAAAGTGCCAAGAGATGCGGCAGGAACCACGATAGCTGATTCATCAGGTCGATGCGCATGGCCCTGTCGGGAATGCCCACATGAACATGCATGCCGCAAATCAACATCCGTCGCGCGACGCCACCCATCTCTTGGGAAAGTTGGTTATAGCGGTCTTTGTCGGTATGGTCCTGTTCCCGCCAGTCAGCAAAGGGATGGCAGGCGACCGAGATCGGCGCCAAGCCGAAGTCGGCCGCATGGCGCGCGATACTGCCGCGCAGATGGGCCAGACATGCGCGGCCCTCGGCAACATCGGTGCAGACAGGTGTGCCGATTTCGATCTGGCAACGCAGGAATTCGGGGCTGACCTGATCGGCAAGTTCGTCCTTGCATGCCTTCATCAGCGCATCGGGAGCCTCGCTGAGATCACCGGTCTGGGCATCGACCAGCAGATACTCCTCTTCTATTCCCAGCGAGAATTCGGCTTCTAAACTCATGTCGCGCCCTTTCCGGTCGGCTTTGGCTTCAGAGCGAACCCAGTCAGGCCAAGGTTGTTCCCGTTTTGTGTCACCCTGCGGAAGTCATGCCCTGACCGGACGCTGATCAATATGCCGGCTTACCGGGATGTTTGCATTAATACTGGCCATCCCCATGGCGCTCCATTTCATTATGTGTCCTCTTAATCTTCTTTCCGTGCTATTTTCGGGAGGAGGAACGCCTCATGGATGTATCATCGAAGGTCGGGAAGTCAGTGCCGCGCGATGCTGTCAGCGAGGTCGCTCAGCAGCGGATGAGCGTGTTGGAGTTGGCCCGCGAACTGGGTAATGTCGCTGAGGCCTGCCGCCAGCGCGGCATGGACCGCACCAGCTTCTATGAGTGGAAGCGGCGTTTCCAGATGCAGGGCTTCGACGGGCTGAAGGACCTTCCGCCGATCCACAAGTCACGCCCGCAGGCGACGGCACCGGAGGTGATGGAGCGCATTCGGGCCCTAGCGCTCGACCATGCGGCCTACGGCTGCAACCGGCTGCAACCGGCTGGAAGCGATCCTGTCGCTGGAAGGCACGCGGGTCTCGGCGATCACCATCCAGAAGCTGCTGAACGAGAACGGCCTGGGCACACGGATCGAACGCTGGCTGGCGCTGGAGGAGGCCAATGCCGGCCGTGCCATCGACATCACACCCGAGCAGGCCGCCTTCCTGGAGAAGCTCAACCCCTGCTTCCGCGCGCCACGTCGAAGCACCGCTCCCGGCGAACTGCTGTCGGCCGACACCTTCTTCGTCGGCAGCCTGAAGGGCGTGGGCAAGGTCTACCTGCACGCAGTGGTCGAGACACCTACGGCTCCTATCACCAAACGTCAGAAGCATCTGATCGCCGAGCTGAACCATGCGCTGCATGCCAAGCGGTCGGAAAAGCTGACCGAGGATGAGCGGCAGCTGGCGTTCGAGGACCTGTCCATCGCGTTGGCCGAGGTCGAGGCGGAGAAGAAAACGCGGGCGGTCAAAGCGGGTGACGGGGCGACCGGGCCCGCCCCCAAGCGGAGCATCGGCAACCTGCCAGCTGCGTTGCCCCGCATCGAAGAGGTCATCGAACCCGCTAGCCTGATCTGCCCTTGCGGCTGCGGCGTCATGCACAGGATCGGCGAAGACCGCAGGGATTGGCTGGACATCATCCCTGCGCAGCTGCGCGTCATTGTCACCGCGCGCCCGAAATACGCCTGCCGCACCTGCACCGACGGGGTGACGCAGGCATTTGCGCCCAGTCACCTGATCATGGGTGCACGAGATGTTCTACGACAGCGTCGATGCAATGCAGGCCGATCTTGACGCCTGGCTCGTCCACTACAACACCAAACGACCCCATCTCGGCTACCGCAACATGGGTCGCAGACCGATCGAAACCATCATGTCATTCGTTAGCCAAGAAGGTTAAGAGCACACATTATTCGCCCGGAACAGACCGGGTAGACCCGCGAGCATTATCCCTTTCGACGACCGAACGAATATTACGAATTGAAAGCCATTTACTACTCCCGCAGAGCAGTAACTTCATTCACCGGTACCACGCCGCCACCCTTAAGGACCAGTTCTGGACCGTTCTGGGTAAACTCAATCCCGGTTACACGACTATACGCTTCGACATTCTGAGCAATTACGGTTCCGTCGCTTTTCGTTACCTCCAGGTAAAAACTATAAAAACCGGGCGGCAGAAGATCTCCGTTGGGTTTCCTGCCTTGCCAATCCAGTTCTCGCGAAGTGAGTCCTATGTTTTGCCGCAGAACTTCATTGCCAAGTTGGTCTTTGGTGATGAGGTCAAAATTTGTAGCGTTAGCATTACTTTCTATTGCCAAGGTTAAGGGTGAATCATCAAAAAACACCGGACAGCTCACCCGAGCCTCTCGGCCGATCCAGCTGGAAAATCGGCTAATATCACCTCCGTCGGCATTCTGAAGAAGTTGAGAAAGTAGCAGATTGGTTTGCACCTGTTGCTCAACACTGGAAAAAGTTGCAAGCTGAACGGCAAAATCCGTGCTTTCCATTGGATTTAACGGATCTTGATTCTTCACTTGAGTTGTTAGCATCTTGAGGAATATTTCGAATTGGTTTGCAATCCCCACGTCACCGAAGGTATTAACAGCCTGAGATCTACCTTCATTAATTCCGTTAATAGAAGATGTTGTGCCAATGTCTACCATGAGTAATCTCCTAAAGTCGAATATCAATACCGCAATTTCTTGAATCTGCAGAGGTGCCTGCCAAACTGGATTTTCCCGTGAGCACTTGCAGATGTTGATGCTCCGTCAGTTTAGGCATGTCTGTGGTAGGGTGGCTTTGCGAGTGCTGTTTTTCTTTTTCATTTGAAAAGGAAATGTCGATTCCGCCCATCCCGGCATCGCGAAGTTCTTTTTCTAGCAAGGTCGAATTTCTCCTTAAGAGATCAAATGTTTCCTGCCTATCCGCAAGTACCGTCAAGGATGGGTTGTCCCCGGAAGTAATCAACATCCTGACCTTGCCTAATTCTTCTGGATCCAGCACAATCTCAATAAATCCACTTTGCACGTTCGTTAGCTTTTCGAATATCTGGCGTATAACATGTGGAGGTTCAATATTTATCGATTTATCGGCGTTTGTAACGCATGGGTTTTTTGAATGAACAAAGCTCTTCATGCCATGCATATTGACATGCGCAGCCATTTGATCGAAAGGATCAGGTAGTTCACTTTTCCAAATTATTTCACTTGTAAGCGGCTCTATGTTTAGTGAATCTGAATTATCTGCTGGGCTATGATTAACGGATTCAGCTCCGCTGGATAATTTCCCAATGTCATGATCGCCGACGTCTGTCAAATCAGATTTCGTTCTTGGGTGCTCCTCCTCAGTCTCTTTAATTTCGAGCTGACCAGATTCCTTGATTAAACCTGAACGTTCCGGATCATGGGAGAGCGTCAGACGTTCCTTGTTAACCAAGTTTCCTGCAGGGTACGAGGACACCGCATTATCTGTGTCATCGTGGTTTGGGTTCGTCTCATCCTCGAAGAATTCGTACTTCTCTGAAGTTTCACCAGAAACTGCCGTTTCGATCAATGCCCCGAACCCGACGGCTTCCGGTCCCTCGGGACATTCTTGGTTGAAATTTAACGCACTTTTTTGTGCTGCGGGCAGTTTATGATACACAAAATACATCTCCACTCGCGCACCCTCAATCCTGACAAAGCCGTCTGTACTTTGGCACATTAAGATTACCAAATATTTACCTATCACATCTAAATTTGTGTCTTGCTGAACATTTTGCAACATGGAGAATCGATTTGGATACGATGGCGGTAACCGGCGTGATGAGGATTGTGCGCGCGCAGAATCAGCGCCTTGCAAACGGCCTTGAGCAGGCATTCCTTGCTGAAGCATTAAAATATGCAGGCCCACAGGAATCGTCCGGAGAGTTTTCCGGCGGTGTTGGCGAATCGCAATTCTCAAGCATGTTGAACGATTTTTATGCAGATGCAATTGCCCAGCGGATTGACATGCGCCTTCACACCCGGACGGAGATGACCAGATGATCAAGACCATGCATCTTATTGAGCAGGCACGAAATGATCTTCTCATGTTTCAGCCGGAGCAGGCTTTAACAAAACTTGAAGAGTTTGAGAGGCATCTGGTTTCAGGGCGGGTAAGTAAAGAGTGTCTCGAGGAATACAAGATCGCACTGCGCGATATTCAGACTCTCGCCGCCGCCGCCCGCGATGGTGTCGCGGCTGTACAGCAGCAACTTACTGAAATTATGACTTTATCACGTAGTCTGGATACTTACGACCGAGAAGGCAGGAAGATCGGCAACCGCATTTCATGCCAACACGAGCAAAGATTTTAAATAAATTTGTGCACACTCTTTGATTGCTTCCGGATCTTTGTCAGGGGTTTATTCATGAAAGGCGGATAGACCGATGACGTGACGAAGGTCATCGGGTTCGCCCCGCAGGCCAGAAGGCCGATTATATTTGAAATGGGTAAAATTGCCCCATAATGGAGATTAAAAATGTCCAGCATTCTGACTAATAATGGTGCGATGGTCGCGCTGCAAACCCTGAAGGGGATCAACGCGAACCTGACAAAGGCCCAGAATGATATCTCGACTGGGAAAAAAGTTGCAAATGCGCAAGATAACGCAGCTGTCTGGGCTATCTCTAAGGTCATGGAATCTGATCAGTCCGCGTTCAAGGCGCTTCAAAGCAACTTGAATCTTGCGGAAGCTGTTGTTGCAACTGCTCGCTCGGGTGCTGAGCAAATTCAAAAACTTCTCATTGACATGAAAGATCTCGCTATCAGCGCAGGTAGCGATGCAAATCCTTTCGACATTGTTGATGCTCAAATCGCTGAGCTGAAGAATCAGATTGATTCCATCATTTCTGGAACTCAGATGAATGGAGTGAATCTTCTCAAAACCAACCCGATTGGGGCTGCTACCTCTTTTACCGTATTGGCTTCTCTGGACCGGACCTCGGGAACTGTTGCTACCACGGCTCAGAAAATCACAGTAGACTCTGTTGACTTTGAAGGAGATATTGAGGGCGCCACGATCACGACTATCACGGATAGCGCTACTGCCTTGACGGCCATCGGTGAAATCGAGGCGCTGATCGACGTTGCCACGAAGGGCGGGACTGCGCTTGGTACGGCGGCAAAGCGGATCAACGATCAGTCGAACTTTGTGTCCAAATTGGCTGACTCACTGATGGTAGGGGTGGGCGCGCTTGTAGATGCTGATATGGAAGAAGCTTCGGCTCGTCTGCAGGCGCTGCAGACACAACAGCAGCTGGGCGTACAGGCATTGTCGATTGCCAACCAGGCTCCGCAGACAATCTTGGCGCTATTCCGCTAACGAAGGAAGGGCGCCCTATAATGGGCGCCCTTATCTTGCATAAGGTCTAGAATAGGTCCTTTGCCGTGAAACTTGCATCTACTAAAGAAACTATCAGTGGATACGGATCGCAGTATATTAGAACTTCCCGGGACAACGAATATTTTGTATTCTCAAAAATAACTAAAGAATTGACAGCTGCGATTGGGGATTCGGGTCGATTTGCTATGATTGAGGCTGTGAATGCAAACAGTCAGCTTTGGACAATCATCATCACGGATCTTACTCACTCAGAAAATAACCTGCCTGCGGATGTAAAGGCAGGTCTATTGTCGTTAGCATTTTTTTCGCTCAAGCTTGGGCGAAAAATTTTGTCCGATAAGGTTTCTGCTGATCCGCTTGTGGAAATTAATATTAGTATTATGAAGGGCTTGCGTGGGGATATGGGTTGATGGCGGGACTTCTGCTTAAGCTTGCTCCCAAAGAACGGGTGTTAATCAATGACTCCATTTTAGAAAATGGGGATGAGCGATCAAAAATAGCCATTCTTACACCAAATACCCGCATCCTTCGGTTGAGGGATGCTATTCACCTCGCCGATATTAACTCGCCAGTTTTGCGAATCTGCTATATCTGTCAGCGCTGATTACTGGGGATGCTGACGACGATGAGGGCAGTCGGCAGGCCCTTATAGGTACTGAACAACTATCTCAGGTTTTTTGTGATATCGATAGTCAAGATATTCTTGCCCAAGCATATGCCGCGGTAATTAGAGATTATTATTATAAGGCATTTATAAAGCTCAAGACACTTCTTCCAAGAGAGGTTAAATTAGCAACTATAGGTGATGTATGAGCTACAATGTTCAAGTTGGGTTCGGTGGTTATACAGGTTGGAAAATTCTCGAACGTACTATGCCGAGGCAGCGGGACGTATTTCTACAGGGTTTGGAGATAAAATCATCGAAGGACTATTTTTCGTACAAGATGCCTGGTGTGAAAACGGCAGAGCAGCTCGTTGGTGATCATAGGTTATTGACGGTTACTTTGCGCGCGTTTGGCTTGGATTCTGATGCAAATAATAAATTCTTTATAAGGAAGATTTTAGAGTCTGACCCGGACGATAAGGCAAGCTTGGTAAATAGATTGACGGATAAGCGCTATCTAAGAATGAATCAAGCCATGTTGTTGAATGCTTCAGGTGAAAGGTCGCGGGAGGCGCTGAATATTTCTGAAATTATCGAGAAATACGAAACCAGATCATTCGAGAAGAATATTGGGGAAAGATATTCTGAAATTGAGTTGGCGTTAAATGCACAACGAGAGCTTAAGGATGTTTCGGAGTCCGATTTAAGTGAGAATGCGAAGTGGTACCAGATACTCGCTTCCAAGCCTTTGCGACGGATATTTGAGGTGGCTTTTGGGCTTGGGGACAGATTTGCATCGCTTCCCATAGATCGACAGCTTTTTGAATTGAAGGATAGAACTGGAAGGTTCCTTGGTGATGATAGTGTGAGTCAGTTTAAAGTGCAGGGTAATTTGGATTCTATTCTTAGAATGTTCCTTTTGCGCGACCAAATTCGCGTATCTTCTATCGGATCTCGATATGCCAATGCGTTAACATTGTTGAGCTCGTGGCACAGGTAAATCTTTGTATGCGTTGTCTCGTCTCCATTTCTTGATGGGGGTGCGGCGGGATCAGCGTCAGGCATATCTGCTCGGCCTGGGTCACGCCTGACGCCAGCCAAGGGCAGTCCACTGCCTCATGCGGCAGGACTGCGCCCTCTGGCAACGGGCCGAAGTAGTAGGCGGTGCCGCCGATCTCGATCACATCGCCGGTCACTGACACTACGATGGGGCGGCTCTCAGTTGCGGGGATAGGGTGATTATCATTTGATACCTCACTACCAGCGGCCGATAGCCATCAGGTCGACAATTACGGCCGCGCTCGAGCGCCAGGCCAGAACCTTGCGGGTGAACCAGTCCATGACGGCGACCAGATAGAGGAAGCCCGTAAGCGGTGTTCCGATCACAGGGTGGCGGCGTAGTTCCACGGGAGCAGATCTTGGATGTTGCTCTGTTTGTGACCTTTGACGATGGCAGTGAGCGCGGTTGTCAGCCAAGCGTGGGGATCGACGCCGTTCATTTTGCAGGTCTCGATGAGCGAGGCGATGACGGCCCAGCTTTCAGCTCCGGCGTCGTGGCCAGCGAAGAGGGCGTTCTTGCGATTGAGCGCGATGGGGCGGATCGTGCGCTCGACGGTGTTGCTATCGAGTTCGACGCGGCCATCGGCCAAGAAGCGGCCGAGACCGTCGCGGTATTTGGCGATATAGGCCAGCGCCTCGCCTAGGGTCAGGACTCGTTCTCGATTCATAGCCAGAACATGACGGTTGCGGCGAGGGCGATGGCTGAGAGGAAGACCTTCGGGCATCTGTCGTAACGGGTTGCGACCCGTCGCCAGTCCTTCAGCCGCCCGAACATGATCTCGATCCGGTTGCGGCGTTTGTAGCGGCGCTTGTCATACTTGACGGGTTTTCCACGGGACTTCCGTCCCGGTATGCAGGGCTTAATCCCCTTGTCTTTCAACGCATCTCTGAACCAATCGGCATCATAGCCACGGTCGCCCAGCAGCCATTCTGCCGCCGGCAAGCTGCCCAACAGGGCCGCAGCACCGCTGTAGTCGCTCACCTGACCTGCAGTCATGAAGAACCGGATCGGCCGCCCATCAGCGTCGGTGACGGCGTGCAGTTTGGTGTTCATGCCGCCTTTGGTGCGGCCGATCAGGCGGCCCCTCTGGTCGCCGGGCCCCCTTTTTTCGCCCGCAGGCTGGAGGCCGTGCGATGCGCCTTCAGATAGGTCGCGTCTATCATCACCGTCTTCGGAACGGCCGCCTCGGAGGCCAGGCCTTCCATCATCCGGGCGAAGACGCCTTTCTCGCCCCAGCGCTTCCAACGATTATAGAGGGTCTTCGGTGGACCATACTCCTTGGGCGCATCGCACCACCGCAAGCCATTGCGATTGATGAAGATAATGCCGCTGAGAACACGCCGGTCATCGACGCGCGGCTTGCCGTGGCTCTTCGGGAAAAACGGCTGAAGGCGGGCCATCTGCGCATCCGTCAGCCAGAAAAGGTTGCTCATGATCCAGTCTCCTTGCGGAGCCTGAATCATGCCGCGCGGCTGAAATCAATGGGTCCTGACCCTAGCCAACGGTGGCGTTGTCGGGATGGCTGGCGTTCAACCGTTCGCCAAGGGTGCAGCGTTTACCAATAGCATCGTGAACAGCCCTACGCCCTTCAAGTTTGCGGACGGTGGCGGCTTTGGCTTGGGCGTCATGGGCGAAGCTGGTCCCGAGGCGGTCATGCCGTTGAAACGCGGCCCTGACGGTTCCTTGGGCGTCCAAATGTACGGCGAACGTGCTAGCCGCAGCGGTTCGGCTGATGGTGGCAAGGTGGAAGTGGCGCTAACCGTCTATGCCGAGGAAGGTGATATGTTCCGCCCTGTGGTTCGTGCCGAGGCGAAGGACATGGCTGTTCAGGTCACGACGCAAGCCATTGACCAGATGAATGACCAACTGCCCGCGCGTGTTGCCGAAATCAACCGCGACCCCCACGCCCGGTAAACCCCACGCCCCGCCTGTAACCGGGCGGGGCGGTTCATTTAAGAAATTGGTTAAATTCATGGTTGAAGCCGATAATTATGGGTGCCGTGACCTATGGGCGGCGGTGTTACTGCAAGCCTATCGTGACTGCTGGATTCCGCCCGGTTCGGATCGTGACGGCATGATCCGAAAGACGGCGCGGGCGTGGTTTCGTGGCGCTGACAGGGACATGCAGACGGTTTGTTCTATCGTCGGAATCGACTGGCGCGCTGTTCGCCAACACGTCTTGGACCAGATTGAGGCCGAGGAACCCGAACGGCTGGCGGGTTGATCCGGCGCATTCAGCCCCTTCCGAACGGCAAGCCCGGCGACGAGTAACCGGGCTGCGCGGTGCCGTCAGCAAGTTCCAACTTTGGAAAGGCGTCGAGAAACGCCGCGCCGTGCCGAGGGTGCCGGAAATAAACAGCCATTGAATCTAGGTCATGTTGACAAATGGCGGAGCCAGAGGCGGATCGACGTGATGTCGATGAAGCCCAGGAAGCTTTCGGCGGTCTTGTCGTAGCGGGTGGCGACGCGACGGGCATTCTTGAGCTTGTTGAAGCACCGCTCAACGAGATTGCGCAGGCGGTAGAGCCTGCGGTCAACGGCGACCCGTAGCTTCCGGGTTTTGCGCATGGGGATGACCGGCACCACGTCGCGCACCTCCATGGTCTTGCGGATGTTGTCGGAGTCGTAGCCGCGGTCTGCGAGCAGAACGCTTGGCTCGGGCAGGTTGTCAGCCATGACCAGATCGAAGCCGAGGTAGTCCGATGTCTGCCCGGCCGTGATCTCGGTTCTCATGGGCAGGCCTGCCGCATTGACCCGCAGATGGATCTTGGTCGTGAAGCCACCTCGCGAGCGGCCGAAACCTTGGCGCGGAGTCCCCCTTTTGCGCCCGCTGCCTGATGATGAGCGCGAACCACGGTGCTGTCGATCATCTGCAGCGCATCCGGCACGATCCGGCTCTCGTTCAGCGCCTCCAGGATCTGTTCCCACAGCCCCGCCAACGTCCAGCGCCGGAACTGCCGATAGACAGACGACCATTTGCCGAACTCTTCCGGCAGGTCGCGCCAGGGCGACCCCGTTCGGGCGATCCAGAAAATCCCATCCAGAACAAGCCGATGGTTCGTGGGCTTGCGGCCGTTCGGAGAACGGACAGCCAGGATGAAGCGTTCAAAGAACGCCCACTCGTCGTTCGACATCAGGTTTCGTGCCACGCTGGTCTCCATTGCAGATACCAGCTTGAATCACGATCACCGCGCCCGGTGAATCCCTTTTGTCAACACGCCCTAGGCAGCTTGATAGCGTCCCGCCGCTGTGGATGGCATAGTTATCCCGGCCAAGCTGTTCGTCTAGCCATCTGTGCACATCATCCAGCATTGTGCCGTACCCGTACGGTGGAACAAGCAGGAAGATTCGTACCGGGAACGCCGGGTCATCTATCTTGTGCTGGGGGGTGCTGCGCCTGACCATGTTTGCCGTGATCTGTTCGGGGGAACGCGCCCGGCTACAGAGGGATGGAGGGGAGAGCCGGGCGCTATTTGTTCCTATTTTGTTCCTGCAATGGTGTCAATGATTCTGTAGCCGGGCGTATCGGGACGCATTGAATCTGGTTGGATAGGCGGGATGATAAGCAATCCACCGATCGACTTCTAAGTTACTGATTTTATTGATAAAAAAATGATAGCTGGCGGAAGCGGTGGGATTCGAACCCACGGTGGAGTCTCCCCCACGCTGGTTTTCAAGACCAGAGCCTTAAACCACTCGGCCACGCTTCCAAGCCCGCAGGGGATAGGCCGGCATCGGGCGCTAGGCAAGAGGAATTTAGCCCCGCGGCGCGGTGATCCGGACCACGGCAGGCAGACGAAGACCGGCCTTGAGCCCGCCCAAATCCGAGCTTTCCAGCGTCAGTTCTCCGCCATGCAGCGCGGCAAGATCGGCGACGATGGCAAGGCCAAGTCCGGTGCCCGGGGGACCCGTCTCATCAAGCCGCGCACCGCGCGTCAGGGCAAGCGCGTGATCTTCGTCCGGCATGCCGGGGCCGTCGTCCTCGATCATGATGCGCAGTTGGTCGGCTTCGCGCAAGGCGGTGATCCGGACACGAGTCGAGGTCCATTTCACCGCATTTTCCAGCAGATTTCCGATCATTTCTTCAAGGTCCTGCCGCTCGCCGGCAAAGGCGGTATCGCTGTCCGCCCGGATATCGACCTGCAGGCCCGAATCGCGGATCGGACCGCCAAGCACCAACAGGATGTCCTCGACCACGGGCACAACCGGCGTGCGTTGCCCCAAAAGCCGGGGCGCGGCCGAGCTGCGGGCGCGCTTCAGGTGCCAGCCGATCTGGCGATCCATGCGTGCGATCAGGCTGTGGCCAGGATGGTCGGGCGGCAAGGCATTGTCCAGCGCCGCCAGCGGCGTTTTCAGCGAATGGGCGAGATTTCCGACATGTTCGCGCGCCCGGCCCAGCACGGCGCGGTTCTGCTCCAAAAGCGCATTGATCTCGGTGGCGATGGGCCGCAACTCGGCCACGGCGGGCAGCGGCAGCGCCTCGGTCCGGCCGGCGCGGATGCTGCGCAAATCGCGGCCAAGCCGGTCCAGGCTGCGCAATCCCGTCGCGACCTGCAGCACGCTGGCCGCCGCCAGCGCCAGGCCCAGAACGGCAAGCGAGATGGCCAGCGGTCGCCGCAGCCGCGCCACGGCCAGGTCGATCTCGGCCCGGGGGGCGGTTACAGTCACGGCCAGTGTCGAGGCGGAATCGGGCAGGGTAAAGAGATGGCGCGTGACCCGCAGCGGCTCGCCCGCCGGACCAAGGCCCGGGCCACCCTGAAAATCGGCCTGTGGCGGGTTCAGCACATTGTCGAAAAGCGAAGGCGATTTCGCCATCACCTGATCGTCTTGCGTCAGCTGCCAGAACCAGCCTGAAAGCGGCATCTGGAAACGCGGATCGGTGGGGGCAGGACCGGCGATCAAATGGCCCTCGGCATCAATCGCGGCGCCGGCGATCAGCGCATCGGCAATGGCCTCGGTCTCGGCATCGAAACGCCCGGTAATGAAATCCTCCAAAATCGCGGCGATGGCCAGATAGCCCGCGACCAGCGCCACCCCGATCAGCAGCGCGGCAAGCCCGAGCAGCCGCGCGCGGATCGAATCGCGCGGCAGGATCAAGCCTCGGTCCTCAGAACGTAGCCCTCGCCGCGCCGGGTCTCGATCAGGCCCTCGCCGATCTTGCGGCGCAGGCGGCCGATCACGACCTCGATGGATTTGAAATCGCGGTCAGCGGCGGAATCGTAAAGGTGATCCGACATTTCGCTGCGGCTGACCACGCGGTTCTGGTGGTGGATCAGATAGGCAAGGATACGGGTCTCGAAGGCGGTCAGCTTCAACGCAAGCCCGTTGCGGGTGATGATGCCCAGTTGGGTGTCAAGCCGCAGGGGGCCGGCCTTGATGACGGCCTGCGCATGGCCGGCAGCACGGCGCACAAGGGTCTGGGCGCGGATCACCACCTCTTCCAGACGAAAGGGCTTGACCGCATAGTCATCCGCCCCGGCGCGAAAGCCCGCCACCTTGTCGGTCCAGTCGCCGCGCGCGGTCAGGATCAGCACCGGCATGGTCACGTTCCCTTCGCGCCAGCGCGTCAGCACCTCGATCCCCGGCAGGCCCGGCAGGCCCAGATCAAGGATGGCCAGATCGTAGGTTTCCGTCGAACCGAGAAATTCGCCCTGTATTCCGTCAGCGGCGATGTCACAGGTAAAGCCGCCGTCGCGCATTGCGGCAGCCAGTTGCGAGGACAGCGTCGGATCATCCTCGACGATCAGGCATTTCATGGTTTGTCGTCCTTTCGGCGGGCATCGGTCAGTCCCGCGCCCGCCACTTCCAGAAAATCACCGCTATGCGCGTCCAGCCGGATCATCAGCACGTCGCGCTTTGGCGTGAGCAGGCGCAGTTCATGCACCAGGATCACGCCGCGGGCACGCTCATCGGGGCGCGGCGGCACGATACGCGCCGCAATCAGCCGGCCGCGGAACCTTTCGCCTGCGATCTCGACCGCGCGCTTGAGCGGCAGGACGCGGAAATCATGCTGCTTGAGGCTTTCGAACTCGGTTGCCCAATCTTCGGGCCAGGGGGCATCGTGATCGTGCCGGCGGTCATCATCGCCAAAGGTGGGCAGCGCCAGCGCCAGTGCCAGCGCGACAAGAAGCGGCAAGAGTATGATGCGCAAGCGTTTCATTGGATCTATTTAATGGGCGAAATCCAAACAAAAGCCAAACGGGTTGTTGGTCTTTGGTTGACCGGCGAGGCGCTATCACCGATTCGTCCGGGGCTGCTGACGATGCCCCGATTACGAAGGAACCAGAGATGAGCAGAAAACTCTCAACCTCGATCGCGCTTTCGGCCCTGTTGGCGGCCCTGTCGGCGCCGGTGCTTGCGCAAGAAACGCCGGCCGTGCCGCCTGCGGCCCAAGCACAGGCACCGGCGGAACTGCCCCAGGCGTTGAAGGATGCAGGGCTCAGCGACGTGACCAGCAAGCGCGGCCCGCGCGGCGCCACCCGGATCGAGGGCAAGCTGCCCGATGGCACGCAGATCGACGCCATGCTGGATGACAAGGGCCAGCTTCGCGGACTGCGCGCCCGGGGCGAGGCAACCCTGCCGAAGGCACTGACCGATCAGCTTGTGCCGCAGGCCGTGCGCGACAGCGCGGTGTTTGGCGAGCTGGGCGATCTCAAGGCGGTGTTTACCGGCGAGCGTGGCGTGATGCTGGCCGGACAGGATGGCGAAAAGAACAAGCTTCGCGCCGCCTTTACCCAGGATGGCACCCTGATGCGCTTTGGTCGGGGCGATGCGGATCGTGGCGATGGCTGGCAGGGCAAGCGGCCGGGTGACCACCGTGACAAGGGCCGCGCGCATCGCGGACACGACCGCCGCGACGATCACCGCGGGCGCGACCACGGGCCGCGCGGAGACCGGGGGCCGGGTCGCGACATGCCGCCGGCCGGTGCCGCGCCCCAGCCGCCTGCTGCCGATGCGCCGCAGCGTCAGGGCGCGCTGGCCCCGACCCAGCTTGATCCCGGCGAAGTCCGCATGGCCTTGACGGCGGCTGGCTACAGCCGGATCGGTGAGATCACGCAGGACGGGCCTCGCATCATGGCGCAGGCAATCAACCCCGAGGGCGAGCCGGTCAAGGTCGAACTTAGCCCGAAAGGGCAGGTCAAGCGGGAAATCAACCTCTAAGGCTGCTTGGCTACAGGCCGATGGGGCTGCGCGGGCTTTCGGGCCGGCGCAGCCCCTTTGGCAGCTCAATTCCGATCAACTCTCGGCAAGACCCTGCCTTCGGTCGCGAAAAGGCTTGCCTGATGCGCGCGGCAATGCGAAATCCCCTCGGAATTTCCGGGCTTTCCTGCCCGAATAAGGGGTCGATCAATGCGTCGTCGCGAATTTGTCATCTCTGCCGGTGCGGCCATGACGGCCGTCAGCGCACTGTCATCCCCTCTCGGGGCGGCCTTTGCGCAGGAAGCCCCCGAAACTGCGCCGGAAGCCGCGGTCGAGCCGGTCGAGGAACCCGCGGCCAAGCCATTTGACTTTGAGGACGTGGCGGCCTTGGCCAAGGAACTGGCCGACAAGCCCTATGAGTATCGCGATGCCGAGTTGATCGGCACCTTCGGCAACCTGACCTATGACCAATATCGCGGTATTCGGTTCCGCAGCGATCGCGATCCTTGGGCCGGCAGCCGCGATTTCGCGCTGGACCTGTTGCCGCCCGGCGCGATCTTCCACGAGCCGGTGGATATCAATCTGGTCGATGAGGGCGTGGCGATCCCCCTGAGGTTCGACCCGCATATGTTCGACTTCGACCCTGCGCAGTTCCCTGATGGCGTGGACTATGAAACGCTGGGGAACATGGGGTGGTCCGGTTTCCGCATCCGGGCGCCGCTGAACCGACCCGACGTCATGGACGAAATCGCGGTCTTTCAGGGCGCCAGTTATTTCCGCGCCGTATCGCGCGGCACGCTTTACGGCCTGTCTGCGCGCGGTCTTGCCATCGGCACCGGCAGCCCCGAGGGCGAGGAGTTTCCGCTGTTTCGCGGCTTTTGGATCCACAAGCCGGGACCGCAGGACCGTTCGGTGCTGGTCCATGCGCTTCTGGACAGCCGTTCGGTTTCGGGTGCGTTCGAGTTCCGCATCACACCGGGCGCCGAAACGGTTTTCGATACCCGCGTGGCGCTGTTCCCGCGCCGCGACATGCGCAACGCCGGCATTGCGCCGCTGACCTCGATGTATTGGTTCGGTCCGACCGACAGGTCGCGCGTGGACGATTACCGCCCAGCCGTGCATGACAGCGACGGGTTGCAGATGCTGACCGGCAGCGAACAGAGGCTTTGGCGGGTGCTTTCGGCGCACAGCACCCTGCAGGTCTCGGCGTTCATGGACAATGACCCGATGGGTTTTGGCCTGGCACAACGGGCACGGGATTTCGAATCCTACAAGGATGCCGAGGCGCGCTATGAAAGACGTCCTTCGGCCTGGATCGCGCCGCAGGACAGCTGGGGCAAAGGCGCGGTGACACTGATCGAGATTCCGGTCGAAAACGAGTTCAACGACAATATCGTGGCGTTCTGGCAGCCGGGCGATCCGCTGGTCAAAGGCAATCGCTACGACTTCAACTATATTCTGACATTCGGCGCGGAAATACCTGATAGTGCGCCGATTTCTCGCGTGATGGAAACCATGTCAGGTCGGGCGATCAACAATTCCAACGCCCGCACCTATATCGTCGATTTTGAACTGGGGCTGTTTGGGTCTGATGATCCGGTGCCGCAGTTGCGCGCCTCGGCCGGGCGGATCGGGCACAGTTACCTGCTGCGTCTGCCCGAACAGGGCCGGATGCGTCTGGCCTTTGAGTTTTTGCCCGAGGGCGCCAAGCTGGCCGATCTGTCGGCGGTGCTCAATGGACCGGAAGGTCCGCTCAGCGAGACGTGGATCGCCCGCTGGACACGCGAGTGATCGACGTGAACGAGGTGAGCGAGACCACAAGCCAGCCGGGATCTTATCCGGCCAGCAAGGCGCGGAACTTGCCGCTTTCGGCCGAGGAGGGGTGGGTGGCGCTGGATCTGCCGCAGCCACAGGGACCGGCCACGCCGCCCGAGGCGCCGCTGGACATGCCCGAGCAGGATTTCCGCGCCCGTCCGCCCATGGGGCCCGACAGCCGCTGGCCCGGACTCGGCGCCATTGCCGCGCGGCTGGTTGCCTTTGGCGGCGCGGCGGCGATTGCCTGGATCGGCTGGCGGCAGATGGTGCTGACCTTCGGCTCGAACGTGACCTTGCTGCAATCGGTGTTGCTGGTGCTGTTCGCGGTGACGTTCACCTGGGTCGGATTTTCCTTTACCTCGATGATGGCGGGTATTTTCGCGCGTCGCCTGCGCACGCCCGATGGACCGAACGACGCAAGGATCGCCGTGGTCATGCCGGTCTATCACGAAAACGCGGCGGCGACGGCAGGTTTGCTTGCCGCCTTGGCGCGCGACCTTTTCCGCGAGGGTCTGGGTGATCGGGCCGAGATCTTTGTCCTTTCCGACAGCTATGATCCCGATGCCGTGCTGGAAGAGATGACGGCGATCAGCCGCTTGCGCGACATATCTCCGGTACCGGTCTGGTATCGGCGCCGCAGCAGCAACCGGGGCCGCAAGGCCGGCAATGTCGGCGAATTCGTGCGCCGCTGGGGCGGGCGCTATGACCAACTGGTTGTGCTGGATGCCGACAGTGTCGTCGGCGCCGCGACGATCAAGACCTTGTCCGCGCGGATGAACGCCGATCCGGCCATCGGCCTGATCCAGACCATGCCGATGCTGGTCGGCGGCCAGACCATCTTTGCCCGGCTGACGCAATTCGCCGGCCGCATCTATGGCCCGGCCATCGCCCGCGGCGTCGCGGCATGGTCGGGCGACAGTGGCAACTTCTGGGGCCATAACGCGATCATCCGTGTCAGTGCTTTCGCGCAATGTTGCGGCTTGCCGGAACTGCCGGGCAAGCCGCCCTTCGGCGGCGCCATCCTGAGCCATGATTTCGTCGAGGCCGCGCTGTTGCGCCGTGCTGGCTGGAAGGTGCGGCTGGATCACGATCTGCGCCAAAGCTTCGAGGGTTGCCCGCCCACGTTGCTGGATATGGCCGTGCGCGAACGCCGCTGGGCGCAGGGCAACCTGCAACATGCGCGGCTGATCTTTTCGCGCGGTTTCGCCTGGATCAGCCGGGTGCACTTCGTCATCGGCATTCTGGGTTTTCTGATGTCTCCGATCTGGCTGGCGATGATCCTTGTCGGCCTTGCGCTGTCAGCCAATGTTCTGCTGTCGCGCCCGGATTACTTTCCGCAGACCTATCAGCTTTTCCCGACATGGCCGACGTTCGACCCGGTGCGGATGCTGTGGCTGTTCGTGGCTGCCATGTCCTGTCTGCTGGTGCCGAAATTCATCGCGATCTTCCGGGCGTGGCTGCGGCCTCTGGCCAAGGATTCGGGGGGTAATGCGCGGCTTTTGGCCTCGGCCATGTTCGAGATCGTCCTTTCTGCCCTGATTGCGCCGGTTCAGATGCTGATCCAGACCCGGCAGATCATCGAGATACTGCGCGGCCGCGATTCCGGTTGGGAGGCACAGGTCAGGGCCGGTCAGGTCCCGCCGTGGAGCGTGGTGCTGCGGCGCCATGCCATCCATGTCGTGACCGGGTTGGCGACCTTGATCGTGCTGGCGTTCCTGGCGCCGTGGCAACTGGTGTGGTTGTCGCCGATTCTGGCGGGGCTGATCCTGTCGCCTCTGACTTCGCGCTGGTCGGCAAGTCCGGTCTTCGGCCGTTGGGCGCGCCGGCAGGGCCTGCTGGTCACGCCCGAAGAACGCCAGCCGCCCGAGGTGCTGACCGCAGCCCATGCGCTGGATTTCCGCATCGGCGGCGACCTGCCGTCAGGACTGGGCGCCTTGGGGCAGGACGCAGCATTGCGCGCGCGCATCCTGGGACTTTTGCCGGATAATCCGCATGGGCCGGTGGAAGAGCGGCTGGACGCCATTTCGGCCGAAGCCAAGATCGCCCATGCCGCCTCGCAGACGCAGGCGCTTGGCTTTCTTGACCCGTCCGAGCAACTGGCGCTGGTCGAGAACCGCGCGCTGATCGAAGCCTTTTCGAAGCTGCCCGCATGAAACGTATCGCCGCTTTGGACATGCTGCGCGGCTATGCGCTGGTCTGCATCATGCTGGACCACATGCCGATCGGGGTGCTGCGCAACCTGACGCTGACCAATTTCGCCGTATTCGATGCGGCCGAGCTGTTCGTGCTGCTGTCGGGTTTTCTGGTCGGCATGGTCTGGGTCAAGGTCGAGGCGCGTCAGGGCCTGCGCGCCGCCCAACTGCGGTTTCTGCGCCGCGCGGTGCAAGTCTGGCTGGCGCTTATCGCAGGGGCCATCCTGCTGGCACTGTTCTCGGCGCTGCTGTTCAAGCTGCAACTGAACCATACCGCGGTCTGGTTCCAATATGCGCGCTGGATCGTCGAGCATCCCATCGGCTATGTCGCCACGGTGGCGTTGATGTGGATGCAGCCGAACCTGCTGGATGTGCTGGCGCTTTATGTGCTGCTGATCGCGACCGTTCCCTTGACGGTGCCGTTCCTTTTGCGCTGGCCATGGCTGGCCATGGCGGTGTCCGTGGCGATCTGGATCTTTGCGCAGCCGCTGAACGCGCTGATCCCGAACCAGCGGCCGGGGCCGGGTCTGTTGTTCAACCCTTTCGGCTGGCAGTTGCTGTTCTTTGCCGGCGTGGCGATGGGGGCCTTTCGCGACAGGATCATGCCGGTGCTTCGACGCCACTCAGCTTTGCTGACCTGGGCTTCGGTGGGGGTGCTGCTGTTCAGCCTCGTGATCGTCGTGAGCTGGAGGATCGGCGCCCCCGCCAAGCCGGTCAGCCTGTTCCTGCGCCAGATCACCGGCGGCATCGACAAGTGGTCGCTGGATTTCGTGCGCTTCATCACCATTCTGGCGGCAAGCTGGATCGTCGCGGTGCCGCTGGCGCGGCCTTTCGCGTGGATGGCCGCCACCGTCCCGGGCGAGGCGCTGGCCGAGATCGGGCGCGGCGGATTGTTTTCCTTTATCGTCTGCGTGATGTTGTCGATCTGGGGCGACGCGCTGGATATGACGGTGCAGCCGGGTCCGGCAAACCTGTGGTTGCGGCTGGCCATCGACATCTGGCTGATCACCGCCTTTTGGGTCATCGCAGCGATATGGATGCGGCGCGAGGGGTGGTTGCCGCCATTGCGGGCACGCCTCGGGCTGGATTAAGCCGCCGGGCAGGGTTGCCCCGCCCGGCGCAAAACGCTCAACTATCCCCCGCAAGTCGAGGAGAGATCATGAAATCGGATATCCAGATCGCCCGCGAGGCGGAAAAGCTGCCCATCGCGCAGATTGCAGCCCGGCTGGGGTTGGGCGAGGCCGATTTCCTGCCCTATGGCCATGACAAGGCCAAGATCGCGCATGAGGTCATTGCGGGTATTGCCGGGCGTCCACAGGGCCGGCTGATCCTGGTCACCGCGATCAACCCCACCCCGGCGGGCGAGGGCAAGACCACCACCACGGTCGGTCTGGGCGACGCACTGAACCGGATCGGCAAGCAGGCCACCGTCTGCATCCGCGAGGCATCCTTGGGTCCGAATTTCGGCATGAAGGGCGGGGCCGCGGGCGGCGGTTACGCGCAGATCGTGCCGATGGAGGACATGAACCTGCATTTCACCGGCGATTTCCATGCCGTGACCAGCGCGCACAACCTGCTGGCGGCGATGATCGACAACCATATCCATTGGGGCAATGCGCTGCGTATCGACCCGCGTCGGGTGACATGGCGGCGGGTCATGGACATGAACGACCGGGTGTTGCGTCAGGTTGTGGTGGCGCTTGGCGGTCCGGCAAACGGGGTGCCGCGCGAATGCGGCTTTGACATCACCGTCGCCTCCGAGGTGATGGCGATCCTGTGTCTGGCCTCGGATCTGGCCGATTTGCAGGCGCGGCTGGGACGTATCGTCATCGGCCAGACCTTTGACCGCAAGCCGGTGACCGCGCATGATCTGGGGGCCGAGGGTGCGATGACCGTGCTGCTGCGCGATGCCTTGCAGCCCAATCTGGTGCAGACGCTGGAAAACAACCCGGCGCTGGTCCACGGCGGGCCTTTCGCCAATATCGCGCATGGCTGCAACTCGGTCATGGCCACACGCACGGCTTTGGCGCTGTCGGATTACGTGGTGACCGAGGCCGGTTTCGGTGCGGATCTGGGGGCCGAGAAATTCCTCAACATCAAATGCCGGTTGGCCGGCCTGCAGCCCGACGCCGCCGTGCTGGTGGCCACGGTGCGGGCGCTGAAGATGAACGGCGGCGTCGCGCGCGCCGATCTTGCGGCGGAAAATGTCGCGGCATTGCAGGCGGGCTGTGCCAATCTGGGCCGCCATATCGAGAATATGCGCAGTTTTGGCCTGCCGGTGGTGGTGGCGATCAACCATTTCTCGGGGGACAGCGATGCCGAGATCGCCGCGCTTTCCGATTACTGCCGCGAACATGGCGTTCAGGCGGTGCTGTGCCGCCATTGGGCCGAGGGCGGCCGGGGCGCCGAGGAACTGGCCCATGCCGTGGTCGCACTTACCGAGGGAGGTGGGGATTTTACGCCGCTCTATCCCGACGAAATGCCGCTGGCCGAAAAGATCGAAACCATCTGTCGCCGCATCTATCGCGCCGATCAGGTCGAGTTCCTGCCGCATATCCTTGAACGGCTGAACGAGTGGCAGGCCGCCGGATACGGCCATTTGCCGGTCTGCATGGCCAAGACGCAATATTCCTTTTCCGCCAATCCGGCGGCACTTGGCGCGCCTGAGGGCTTTACCATTCCCGTGCGCGAGGTTCGACTGGCGGCCGGCGCGGGGTTCGTGGTGGCGATCTGCGGCGACATCATGACGATGCCGGGCCTGCCGCGCGATCCTGCGGCGCTGCGCGTGGGGCTGGATGCTGACGGGCATGTCCAGGGCCTGTTCTGATTGATGCGCGCAGGGTTTCCCATCGCGCGGCCGGGCATGACGGTCGGCCTTTTGGGCGGTTCCTTCGACCCCGCGCATGAAGGCCATGTGCAGATCACCGAAGAGGCGTTGCGCCGCTTTGGGCTTGACCGCATCTGGTGGCTGGTCAGCCCCGGCAACCCGCTAAAGCCGCATGGCCCGGCGCCGCTGGCCGAACGTATCGCCCGCGCCCGGCGGATCATGCGCAATCCCCGGGTCGAGATCACCGGGATCGAGGCGGGGCTGGGCACCCGCATGACCCGCGACACCCTTGTGGCGCTGCAACGGCTTTACCCCGGCGTGCATTTTGTCTGGCTGATGGGGGCGGACAATCTGGTGCAGTTCGACCGCTGGGACCGTTGGCAGGACATCGCCGCCCGTGTGCCGATCGGCGTGATCGCGCGTCCCGGCTGGCAGATGCCGGCGCGGTTTTCGCGTGCGGCGCGGATGCTGTGGCGCGCCCGTCTGCCCGAGACGCAGGCGCGGCGGCTGGCGCGCGCTATGCCTCCGGCCTGGGTAATGATAAACCTGCCGCTGAACAAGCTGAGCTCCAGCGCGATCCGCGCGGGGGCGGGGCAGGGCGACGAGAAGGGACGCTCATGAACGGATTGACGCGGCGCGGTTTTGTGGCGGGACTGGGGCTGTTGGCGCTGGCCCCCCGCATGACGGCTGCCCAGCAAAGGCCCGCCGCGCGCCCCTCGGGTTTTGACGTCGAAGCCTTGATCGCGGGCGCGGCGCTTGGCGGCGAGGTGGGTTTCGCGGTGATCGACCCGGCCACGGGTCAGGTACTGGCCCAGCGGCAGGGCCAGCGGGCGATGGCCCCGGCCAGCACGCTGAAATCGGTGACGGCGCTTTATGCGCTGGACCGGCTGGGCGAAGGGCATCGTTTTACCACCCGGGTCATCCGGGCCGGCAATACGCTGATCTTGGCGGGCGGCGGCGATCCGGTGCTGGACACGGACGCGCTGGACGAACTGGCCGCCGCTGCGGTGGCAGATGAACTGGCCGCAGGCCGTCCCGCGCCGACCGCCTTTGCCGTCTGGGGTGGGGCGCTGCCGCGCATCGATCGGCTGGACCCGGCGCAGGATGAGCATTTGCCCTATAACCCCTCGATCTCGGGGATGATCCTGAACTTCAACCGGGTGCATCTGGATTGGCGGCAGGGCGACAAGGGATACCAACTGTCCTTGCAGGCGCGGGGTCGCAAACTGTCGCCGCGTGCCTATACCGCCTCTGTTGCGGCGGTGAACCGGGGGCTGCCGCTGTTCACCTATGAGGCGGGCAAACTGGAAAACTGGACCATTGCGCGCAGCAGCCTTGGCAAATCGGGCAGCCGCTGGCTGCCTGTCCGCCGTCCCGAACTTTACGCCGGTGACGTTTTCCAGACGCTGTGCCGCGCCCGCGGTCTGGCGCTGCCAAATCCAGAGGTAATCGAGATATTGCCCGAAGGGGCCGAGATTGCCCGGCACGACAGCCCGCCCCTGCGCCAGATCGTGCAGGACATGATGGAGTATTCGACCAACCTGACAGCCGAGGTGATCGGGTTGGCCGCAAGCGGATCGGGCGATGTGGCGGCTTCGGCGGCTGTCATGGCCGAATGGCTGCGCGAACAGGGAATCGCCGGGGATTTCGTCTTTCACGACCATTCCGGCCTGTCGCCGCAAAACCGGATCAGCGCCGGGACTCTGGCCGCGCTGATGGCAGGACCGGGGCGGGTGCGCGATCTGCGTGGGTTGATGAAGCTGATTGCGCTCAGGGATGCGCGCGGCAAGCGCAAGGACAGCGATATTCGCATCGAGGCCAAGACCGGCACGCTGAACTTCGTCTCGAACCTGGCGGGTTATGCGCAGGCTCCGGATGGGCGGGAACTGGCCTTTGCCATCCTTGCGGCCGACGAGGCACGCCGCGCCGCAAGCGAAGGCCAGGAACTGCCCGAGGGGGTGATGGGCTGGACCAAACGCGCGAAAGCGTTGCAGCAGGCGCTGATCGAGGGTTGGCTTGTCGAATTCGGTGTGCCGGCCCCCGTCGCCACCGTTCAGGGCGCAAGGCTTTCGCCTTAAAGCACGCGATGGCGGGCGCGGGCGGCCAGTTCGATGGCGGCAGAGTGCAGGCGGTCGATATCCAGCTGATCGCGGATCTCGGCCAGCATCTCGGCCTCGATCTCGCCCAGCCGGCCGTCGGATGCCGCAACGTCGCAGGCCAGCACATAGGCCGTATCGAACAGCTTTTCCGGCAGCGCCTGACGCACAAGGCCGAACAGGGCGTCCAACCCATCCTCTTCCTCGAACAGCGTCACCACGGTCTGGGACACGGCGCGGACGCGGTCGATGTCGTAAGAGGCAAAGACCGGCGTATGGTTGACCGCACGCTCGATCGCGACGAGTTCCGAGGTGCGGGGGTTCTGGTCCGAGGCCGAGACCGCCACCATGACCGCAACCAGTGCGTCGCAGGGCGAGAACGAGGGCAGGTTGTCGGTCATGCTATTTCTCTCCGTCGGGTTACCGGTGTAATTATTGACCAAACGTCCGCGTTTCAATACGGGGAAAGGCCTGTGAAATGGAGAACTCCCGATGACCGCCCTGCGTGATGCCGCGATGAAATCCAAGGCTTGGCCCTTTGAAGAGGCCCGCCGCGTGCTGAAACGCTATGAAAAGAAGGACCCCGACAAGGGTTATGTGCTGTTCGAGACCGGCTACGGCCCCTCGGGTCTGCCGCATATCGGCACCTTTGGCGAGGTGGCGCGCACGACGATGGTGCGCCGGGCGTTCCAGATGATCTCGGATATTCCGACGCGGTTGTTCTGTTTCTCGGACGATCTGGACGGGATGCGCAAAGTGCCCGACAACGTGCCCAACAACGAGATGCTGCACCAGCATCTGCAAGAGCCGCTGACCACCGTGCCGGACCCGTTCGGCGAATACGACAGTTTCGGCGCCCATAATAACGCCATGCTGCGCCGGTTCCTGGATACCTTTGGTTTCGAATATGAATTCATCAGCGCGACCGAGTTCTACAAGTCGGGCCAGTTCGACGCGACGCTGCTGAAAGCCGCCGAGAAATACGACGCCATCATGGAGGTCATGCTGGCCTCTCTGCGCGAGGAGCGGCAGCAGACCTATTCCTGCTTCCTGCCGATCAGCCCCAAATCGGGCCGGGTGCTGTATGTGCCGATCAAGCATATCGATGCGAAAAACGGCACGATCACCTTTGACGACGAGGGCGAGGAAACGACGCTGCCCATCACCGGCGGCAATGTGAAGCTGCAATGGAAGCCCGATTTCGGCGCTCGCTGGGCGGCGCTGGACGTGGATTTCGAGATGTACGGCAAGGATCATTCCACCAACACGCCGATCTACGATTCGATCTGTAATATTCTGGGCGGGCGGGCGCCGGAACATTTCACCTATGAGCTGTTCCTGGACCAGCACGGCCAGAAGATCAGCAAATCCAAGGGAAATGGTCTTTCGATCGACGAATGGCTGACCTATGCCGCGACCGAGAGCCTGTCCTATTTCATGTTCCAAAAGCCCAAGACGGCGAAACGGATGTATTTCGACGTCATCCCCAAGGCGGTGGACGAATATCACCAGCAGTTGCGCGCCTATCCCGACCAGACGGCCGAGCAGCAACTCGCCAATCCTGTCTGGCATATCCATGGCGGCGATGTGCCGGCCTCGGACATGGTGGTACCATTCCAGATGCTGCTGAACCTCGCCTCGGTTGCTGGGGCCAAGGACAAGACCGGGTTGTGGGGCTTTATCCGCCGCTATGCGCCCGAGGCCAGCCCCAAGACGCACCCGACGCTGGATCAGGCCGCCGAGTTTGCCGTGCGTTATTTCACGGACTTCGTGGCTCCGACCCGGACCTTCCGCGCGCCTACCGAGGTCGAGCGCCGCGCCCTGGAGGATCTGGCAGGTCGTCTGGCCGCATGGGACCAGCCCGCCGATGCCGAGGCCCTGCAAACCATGGTCTTTGCCATCGGCCGAGAACATGGGTTCGAGCCGATGAAGGACTGGTTCCAGACGCTGTATCAGGTGCTTCTGGGCGCCGATCAGGGTCCCCGCTTTGGTGGCTTTATCGCGCTTTACGGCGTGGATGAGACGCGGGTGCTGATCGAACGGGCGCTGGCCGGAGAGCTGGTTTCCGAACCAACAGCCTGATCCGCAGTCCGTGAACCGGTTGCGCGCGGCCGCGTTGCCGCGCGCGCATGGTTAACGACTGGTTAACGTGAGATTGCCAAATTCCTGCCGGACCGCGCGGGCAACCGCCCCGCATGTTCTGGATTAGGAGAGAATTGGCATGACCATTGCGATTATCGGCACCCAGTCGTTGATGCCGCGGGCCTTTCGGCTGGGCCTGAATCTGTGGTCCCAGACCGATGGCCGGGCGGGATCTCCGACATGGGCAGGGGCGGCGAACGCGGCCATCGTTCCGGCGGATGAGGATTTCGGCAGTTGTCTGGAAATCCTCAAGCAAGCGGCCGTGACCTCGATCCGCTATATGCAGCGGACACCCATCAACCCGGGCAGTTATCTGCGCATCTCGACCCGGGTGAAAGCCATTGCCGGCAACTTGCCGCAGGTGCGTATCGCCGCCTTCGCCGGCAATGCCGCGGGAAACAACGTGGCCGGCGTCACGCAAACCGGACCTGCGGTCACGCTGCCGGGTTACGGCCAGGTGGTCGAGGTCAGTGCCATCGTCGGCACCGGACGACGCGACGGCGTGGACATGCCTTGGGGACGCAATGCCACTTTCGGGCATTTCGGACTGGACCTGACAGGCGACAACAACGGCTCGATCCGCATCGAAAGCCTGGTGATCGAGGACGTGACTGCGGCCTTCGTGCCGGGGATGCTGGATTGGGTCGATGTGCGCGATTTCGGCGCTGTCGGTGACGGGGTGGCCAATGATCGCGGTGCATTCGTCGCTGCCGATCAGGCCGCGGCGGGGCGGCAGGTGCTGGTGCCCGAAGGGCGCTATCACATCGGTTCGGACCTTAACATTTCTTCGCCCATTCGCTTTGTCGGCACGCTGACCATGCCGCGCACTGCCCGGCTGGCGCTGACCCGCAGCTTTGACTATCCCACCTATGCCGCTGCCTTCGGCGACGAGACCGAGGGGATGAAACGCGCCTTGCAGGCCCTGCTGGGCTTTACCGATCATTCGGTGCTGGATCTGTGCGGACGCAACGTGCATCTGGACGAACCGATCACCATTTCCGGCGCGGTTCCGGGCATGACCAGCTTTGCCAACCGCCGCGTGATTGCCAATGGCCAGATCAGCATCGTGCCGGGCACGGCCTGGGATACGCGGGTGGTGACATCGGCCGGGACCTATGATCCGGCGAAGTCGCAAATGCTTACTGCCGTCAAGAATATCGCCAATATCGAGATCGGCGCGCGCGTCTCGGGCAATGGCGTCGGGCGCGAGGTTTATGTCACGGCCAAGAACGTGGCGGCGGGCACGCTGACTTTATCGCAGCCGCTTTACGGTGGGGCTGCCACGCGCACCTATACCTTTACGCGCTATCGCTATGCTTTCGATTTTTCCGAGATGGAGCATCTCAGCCGCTTCAACTTCGACGATATCGAATTCGTGCTCGAGGGAAATGCCAGTGGCGTCATGCTGGCCAAGACCGGCAACATGAACTGTTTTCGCGATTGCTATTTCACCCGTCCCAAGGATCGCGGCATCACCTCGATCGGCACGGCCTGTCAGGGGATGCTGGTTGAGCGCTGCGAGTTCTTGTCGAATGAGATGAGCGCGCTGGCCCAGAACCGTTCCACCATCGCGCTGAACGTCAACAACAACGACACCAAGATCCGCCACAGCCGCTTTAACCGTTTCGCGCATTTCGCCGTCATGAACGGCGGCGGCCACATGATCGAAGGCAACCACTGGTTTCAGGGTGACAATGCCCAGAATGGCGTCCGCTTCGGGGGGCTGGTGCTGACCCAGACAAATGTGCAGGCAACGGTTGTGGGGAACTATATCGACAATTGCTCGATCGAATGGACGAACGAACATGACCCTTTTCCGAATTTCGAGGGGGACGAATACTCGTTCGGCGGGCTGACGATCACCGGCAACACCTTTCTGGCCTCGAACACCACGTCGGGGTTCACTTGGCTGGTGGTCAAGCCCTATGGCAGCGGGCATTTCATCCATGGGCTGTCGGTAATGGGCAATGTGTTCAAATCGCTGTTCACCAAGATCGCCCGTGTCGAAAAGGTGGATACCACCTTTGCCGGCCTGAACTATCAGCGGATGCGCAACATTCACTTTCAGGGCAATATGTTCAACGGCGTGAACACCTATGTCGCCAACCCGGTGGATGTGTCGCACACGCAATCCACCGCCTCGAACCGCTGGCTGCTGACGGTGAATCAGGCGCTGCCGTTCAACGGCTGGGTGCGCAATGTCGAATCCATTCATGCGACCAGCCAGATCACCAATGCCGGGAATACGCGCATCACCGAGATGCCTTGGGTGCAGGCCGCCGTGGGCACGGCGCGGCAGCAGGTTGCCGTGAACTGGGGCACAGCGGTGCGCGGCTCGGTCAGGTTGCGCCTGCGCATGGACAACCCGGACTGAAGACCGCTCTTGCCCCGGTCTTTTGCCCTCGGCGGATCATTCCGCCGGGGGTTTCAGCATGTCACCGGGTTGCAGTCGGAATGCCTGACCGAAACCCGCGTTCAGCAGGCCCGAGACCGGCTCGATCCGCCAGAAGCGAAAATCCGGCAGATCCAGATAGACCCGCGCCTTGGGATCGCGGTCCAGCCAACGAGCGCGGCGCCGGTCGTCCGGCTGCACGGGCAGGGCGCGGCCAAGAATCGACAGGCGGGCATGGGTCATGGCGTCGCCCTTGTCAGCCTCGGCCACGATCAGCAATCCGACGCGCGGGTCGGTGGCCAACGCACGGCTATGTGTGGCAAGCCCCGACAGCAGGGCAAGCGGCGCACCATCGGTGTCGGATTGCAGGGCAATGCGGGTTACCAGAGGCGCGCCCGTTTCTGGGTCGAGCGTACCCAGGCTGGCATGGCGCGCGCGCTCGAGCAATTGCCGGGCCAGTGCGCGGGCATCATCGGTCGTTTCGCGAATCGGGTCCTTGTTCATGGCGGAATGCTGCGCCCGGAGCGGGTGTGCAGACAACCCGCTTCAAGTGCCGGTCATCAACTCTTCGGGGCGCAGCGCGCCGGGGAAATGACAGGCGGTCAGATGCCCGCCACCCTCCAGCGCGGGTCGGTGGCTGGCGCAGATGCCTTGTGCCCGCGAACAACGGGTGCGGAAGACGCAACCCGAGGGCGGGCTCATCGGCGATGGCAATTCGCCCTGCAAGGGGATCATGCGCTTATCGCGTTCCAACGCCGGATCGGGGATCGGCACGGCGGAAAGCAGCGCCTGCGTATAGGGGTGGCGCGGACCTGCATAAAGCGCCTGTGCCTCGGCCAGCTCCATGACGCGGCCTAGATACATCACCAGCACCCGGTCGCTGATATGCTTTACCACCGAAAGATCATGGGCGATGAAGATCAGCGCAAGCCCAAGGTCGCGTTTCAGATCGTCGAGCAGATTTATGACCTGCGCCTGAATCGAGACATCCAGCGCCGAGACCGGCTCGTCGCAGATCACCAGTTTCGGCTGGACGATCAGCGCCCGTGCGATGCCGATGCGCTGGCATTGCCCGCCCGAGAATTCGTGCGGATAGCGATTGATCTGGTTGGGCAGCAGCCCGACGCGGTCCATCATGTCCTTGACGCGACGTTTGACCTCGTCGCGGCCAAGGCCCTTGTGGTGGGTGGTCAGGGGTTCGGCGATGATCTGGCCCACGGTCATGCGCGGGTTGAGGCTCGCCAACGGGTCCTGAAATACCATCTGGATTTCGCGGCGGTATTTCAGCATTTTGCGCGGCGTGAGGCCGATCAGATCAGTCCCGTCCTGCCAGAACGCCTGACCGGTGGCCGGGACAAGGCCGATCAGAGCACGGGCCAGCGTCGATTTGCCCGACCCGGATTCGCCGACGATGCCCAAGGTCTCTCCGGGCATGAGGGTGAAATCGACCCCAGCCACGGCATGCAGCAGACGCGGCTTGGCCCAGGGCAGGGTGCCCGTTGCGGGCAGTTCGAACGTAACGCGCAGATCATGCGCCCGGATCAGCGGCTGGTTGGTCATGGCCAGATCTCTGCACCCGTTGTGCCGGTGTCTGGCGGGGGAGCGCCGGGCAGCCCGGCCAGATCGGCGGTGGCAGGCCCGGGCAGGGGCGCATGGCCGGCGCGCACCTGCGCAAGACCGGCATGGCAGGCGCGTTCGCGCCCCGGCGCAAAGGGATCAAGCGGCGGCAGCGTTTCGCAGACCGGCATTGCATAGGCGCAACGCGGCGCAAAGGGACAGCCGGGCAAAGGGCTGGTCATGTTGGGCGGGCTGCCGGGAATGGCCGACAGCCTTGCCCCCTTTTGGTCCACGCGCGGGATCGCTGCCAGCAGTCCTTGCGTATAGGGGTGCGCCGGATCGGCAAAGATCGGCTCCACCGGTGCTCGCTCCATCACCCGGCCGCCATACATGACCATCACCCGCTCGCAAGCCCCTGCGACCACCCCCAGATCGTGGGTTATCAGGATCATCGCCATGCCAAATTCGCGGCGCAGGTCAGCCAGCAACTCCATGATCTGCGCCTGCACGGTCACGTCCAGCGCCGTCGTCGGTTCATCGGCGATCAACAGGTCCGGGCGGCACAGCAGCGCCATGGCGATCATCACCCGCTGGCGCATCCCGCCCGAGAACTCGTGCGGATAAAGCCGGATGCGGGCGCGGGCATCGGGGATTTTCACCGCGTCGAGCATCCGCACCGCCTCGGCCACGGCGGCGGACTTGCCCAGTCCCTTGTGCAGCATCAGGACCTCGGCCATCTGGTTCGAGACCCGCATATAGGGGTTCAGGCTGGTCATCGGGTCCTGAAAGACCATGGCGATGCGGCGGGCTCGGATCTGGTTCATCAACCTTGGGGCCGCATTCAGGATCTCGGTTCCATCGAACCTGACCGAACCCGAGGCGCGGCCATTGCGGGCCAGCAACCCCATGATCGAAAAGGCAAGTTGCGACTTGCCCGAGCCCGACTCGCCCACGATGCCCAGCGTTTCCCCGCGCGAAAGGTCCAGGTCGATGCCGTTCACTGCCGAAACTTCGCCGTCGGTGGTGGCAAAGCGCACGTTCAGGTCGCGGATTTCCAGCAGGGCCATATCAGCGATCCTTCGGGTCGAGCGCATCGCGCAGACCGTCGCCGACAAAGAAAAAGGCGAACAGCGTGATGCAAAAGAAGAACAGCGGAAAAGCCAGTTGCCACAAGGTGCCGTAGTTCATCGTGCCAGCGCCTTCGGAAATCAGCGCCCCCCAAGACGTCAGCGGCTCTTGCACGCCAAGGCCCAGAAAGCTGATGAAGCTTTCCGACAGGATCATCAGCGGCACCAGAAGCGTGGCATAGACCGCAACCACGCCCATCAGGTTTGGTACGATATGGCGCAGCACGATCCGCCATGCCGGGACGCCGGTGGCGCGGGCGGCTTCGATGAATTCGCGGTTCTTCAGGCTCAGGGTCTGGCCGCGCACAATGCGGGACATGTCGAGCCAGGAAATCAGCCCGATGCCCAGAAACAGCATCGACATCGAGCGGCCAAAGATCACCAGCAGCAGGATCAGCACGAACATATAGGGGATCGACATCAGCACATCGACCGCACGCATCATGACGGCATCGGTGCGGCCGCCGACATAGCCGGCCGTCGCGCCGTAAAGCGTGCCGACCACGACCGCGATGCCGGCGCCGATCAGCCCGACCATCAGGCTGACCTGCGTGCCCTGCACCGTGCGCGAGAACAGGTCGCGCCCCAGATCGTCGGTGCCGAAATAATGACCGTTCGACCAGCCTGGCCCGCCAAGCTGCGCCGCCTGACCCATGATCGCGAAATCCATCTCTTCATTCGACCAGACGGCAAGCTGGTTGCCGAACACCGCGAAGAGTCCAACCGCGATCAGCACCACAAGGCTGGCCATGGCGGCCTTGTTGCGGCGAAAGCGGCGGCGGGCATCCGCCCATGGGCTGCGGCCCCTGACCTCGGGTTCCGAAAATCGTGCGGCCAGCGATTGCATCTGATGGGTGTCGATCATGGCTCAGTACCGGATTTTCGGATCGATCCAGGCGTAAAGCACATCGACCACAAGGCTGAAAAGAATGGTCAACGCCCCAACGAGGATGGTGATCCCCATCATCACCGCATAGTCGCGGTTCAGTGCTGAATCGACGAAGCTGCGGCCGATGCCGCCGGTCGAGAAATACATGTCTATCACCACAGACCCGGTGATCATGGTGACGAAAGCCGGGCCAAGGTAGCTGATCACCGGCAGCATTGCGGGCTTCAGCGCGTGGCGCAGGATCACGCTGCGCTCTGGCAGGCCCTTGGCGCGGGCGGTGCGGATATGGTTGGAGCCCAGCACCTCCAGCATCGAGCTGCGGGTGATGCGCGCGATGGAGGCCATGAAGCTGGTCGAAAGCGCGATGACCGGCATGACCCAGTAAATCGGGCCGCCCCAGCCCCCGCCCGGCAGCCAGCCCAGCCACAGCGTAAAGACCAGCACCAGAATCGGCGCCATGACGAAATTCGGCAGCACCTGCGCCCCGATCGAAATGCCGACGGCAAGATAGTCCAGCCACGAATTCTGCCGGATCGCCGCGGCGGCCCCCAGACCGACGCCGACCACCACCGCGACGACAAAGGCGATGCCGCCATAGGTCAGCGTCACCGGAAAGCCGGCGGCGATGATCTGGTTCACGGAGCGGTCGGGATAGACGAAGCTGGGGCCAAAGTCGAAATGCGCGACGATCCCCCAGACATAGCCGGCGATCTGACGCCAAAGCGGCTCGTCCAGGCCGTATTTGGCATTCAGGTTGGCCAGCACCTGCGGCGGCAGGGGGCGTTCCTGCGTGAATGGCCCGCCGGGGGCGGCATGCATCAAGAGGAACGACACGACGATCAGCAAAAGCAGGGTCGGAATGGCGACCGCAAGCCGCCGCAGGATAAAGCCGAACATGCGCAGGTTCCCAAGGAGACAGGTGCCGGACAGGACGGAAGGGGCGCGCAGTTGTCCGCCCCCCCAAGGCTTACTTCTGGATGCGATAGATGTCCTTGGCGTACCAGTCGTTCATCACGTTTTCGGTCGAAAGGCCCCTGATGTCGTCGCGGATCATATCGACCTTGGAGTATTGATAGACCGGCACCAGCGGCATGTCCTCGGCCAGGATCTTTTCGGCGGCACTATACTGGACGTTCGGGTCATCGGCGGTCTTGGATTGGTCCATCAGCTTGTCGAATTCCGGGTTGGAGTACTTGCCGTAGTTCATCCCCGTGCTGCGGAAATAATCGAGGAAGGTCGAGGCTTCGTTGTAATCCGCGCACCAGGCATAGCGGGCCAGCTCGAAATCGCCCGATTGCATGCGGTCGGTATGCACCTTCCATTCGACATTGTTCAGCGTCAGCTCAACGCCAAGCTGCTTGTAGAACTGCTGCGCGGCGACGGCGATCTTCTTGTGGTTCTCGTCGGTATTGTACTGCAGCGTCAGCTTCAGCGGCTTGTCGGGGCCGTAGCCCGCTTCGGCCAGCAGCGCCTTGGCCTTTTCCAGCCGCTCGGCCTGAGACCACGCCGCATAGTCGATTTCAGGCATCTGGAAGCCCTCGATGGCCCAGTGCACCCAGTTATAGGCCGGTTTTTGGCCGCCTTGCAGGATCTGATCGACCACGACGTCGCGCTGCATGGCATAAGACAGCGCCTTGCGCACGCGCACGTCCTTCAGCGCCTCGGGGCCTTTCTCGCTGACATTCATCAGATAGGCATAGGTGCAGGAATAGGGGATCGAGACCGCCTGATCGGGCAGTTGCTCTTTCAGGCGCGGATATTGCCCGGCCGGGATCTGCACGCGGTCAAGTTCGCCCGCCTGATAGCGGGTCAGCGCGACGTTGTTGTCGTTCACCGTCAGGCCCTGAATGCGCTCCATGACGACATTTCCGGCGTCCCAGTAATCGGGATTTTTCTCCATGCTGATCTGCACGCCAAGGTCGTGGCTTTTCAGGATATAGGCGCCGTTGCCAACCAGCTTGCCGGGCTGGGTCCAGTTGTCGCCTTCGGCCTCGATGACCTTCTGGTTGACCGGAAAGGTCGAGCCATGGGTGACCATCTTGGGGAAATAGGGGGTGGGTGCAGAAAGCCTGACCTGCAGCGTGTGGTCGTCGGTGGCTGTAACGCCCAGTTCCTCGGGCTTTTTCTCGCCCTTGACCACGGCATTGGCGTTCTCGACGTTCATCAACTCCATGAACCACGCGTATTCCGAAGCCGTGTCGGGATTGGCGAGGCGCCGCCAAGCATAGACGAAATCATGCGCCGTGACCGGATCGCCGTTTGACCACTTTGCCTCGGGGCGCAGGTGGAAGGTATAGGTCAGCTTGTCATCCGAGACATCGAACGAGGTCGCGACGCCCGGCACCGGTGCGCCCTTGGGATCTTCGTTCAACAGCCCTTCGAAAAGCTGGCGAATGATGTCTGAACCCTCGACATCGGTGTTCTTCTGCGGATCGGCGGTCTTGATCGCGTCCAGCAGCCAGAAGGTATAGGATTGGTTCTCGGCCAGTTTCTCGCCCTCTGTGGGCGCAACGGCCAGCGCCGGCAGGGCAATCCCCGCGACCAGAGCGGTTGTCAGGAACAGACGCGTCATGGGCACCTCTTTGATGTTTCGCGTCGCGGAGCCTGGTCCGCGCGAATGGTTAAAATTGAGCGTAAAACCTGTAAGACAGCAAGCGCGATTTCCGGCTTTCGCAGCGCCCGCCCATGTGAAACAAGACCATCATGAGCACCGATCCGCGCATCATCATGGTCACCGGCGGCGCCCGTTCGGGCAAGTCCGCATTGGCCGAATCCATTGTCGCCCGCCATCAGGACCCGCGGATCTATATCGCTACCGCCCAGGCGTGGGATGACGAAATGACGCAGCGCATTGGCCTGCACCGCGACCGCCGCGGCGCCGGCTGGCAGACGGTCGAAGAGCCGCTTGATCTTGCCGGGGCATTGTCGCGCACCGACGGGCAAGGTGTGCGGCTGGTCGATTGCCTGACCTTGTGGCTGTCGAATGTCATGGCAGTGGCTGAACCCGCCCCCCTGATCCGCGCGCTGTGTCAGATGCTGACCGCGCAGAAAAGCCCGGTCGTTCTGGTGACGAATGAACTGGGGTTGGGCATCGTGCCCGAAAATGCGCTTGCCCGCCGCTTCCGGGACGAGCATGGCTGGATGAACCAGGCGGTAGCCGGGGCCGCGGACGAGGTCTGGATGGCCGTCAGCGGCCTGCCCCTGCGCCTGAAACCATAAGAGGGACATCGTGAAAGAGTTCGATCAAACCGCCGCCACCGCCGCCCGCAACCGTCAGGATCAACTGACCAAGCCCCCCGGATCGCTTGGCCGGTTGGAAGAGCTGGCGGTGTTCATGGCCGGCTGGCAGGGCCGCGAGCGCCCGCAGATCAACCGTGCCCAAGCCCTGATTTTTGCCGGCAATCACGGCATCACCCGGCAGGGCGTCAACCCCTTTCCGGTCGAGGTCACGGCCCAGATGGTCGAGAACTTCCGCCAGGGCGGCGCGGCGATCAACCAGCTTTGTCGGCTCGCCGGGGCCGATCTGCAGGTAATCGCGTTGGATCTGGACCGGCCGACCGGGGATTTCACCCAAGGCATGGCGATGGAGGTCGACGAGCTGGTCGCGGCCATCCAGACAGGCAATGACGCCGTGGACCCAGAGGCCGATGTCATCCTGCTGGGCGAGATGGGGATCGGCAATTCCACCGTCGCGGCGGTGCTGGCGGCGGCAACCTTTGGCGGCACGGCCCAGGATTGGGTCGGCCCCGGCACGGGCGCTGTGGACGAAATTATGGCCAACAAGCTGCGCGCTGTCGATGCCGGGCTCAAGCGGCACAAGGGGGCGGCCACGGCGGCCTCGATCCTTGGCTCCTATGGTGGGCGCGAACAGGCCGCGATCTGCGGCGCGGTGATCCGGGCGCGCGAGCTGGGGATTCCGGTGATCCTGGATGGGTTCATCTGCTCGGCTGCGGCGGGGGTGCTGCTGGTAAATGACCCCAACGCGCTGGATCATTGCCTGATCGGCCATCAAAGCGCCGAGCCGGGCCATCGCCGCCTGATCGCGGTGATGAAAAAAGAGCCGGTGGTCACGCTGGATATGCGGCTGGGCGAGGGTTCGGGCGCGGCGGTGGCGCTGCTCATCCTGCGGGCGGCGCTGGAATGCCACAACCGCATGGCCACCTTTGCCGAGGCCGGGATTGGCTAAGCGTCTCGCGCAGGCGGTGCTGGCGCTGGTCTGGTTGACCCGGTTGCCTGTCGGCCGGCTTTTGCCCGCCGCGCCTCCGGTGCTCGCGCAAGCAGTCTGGGCCTTTCCCCTGACCGGGCTGGTGGTCGGGTTGATCGGCGCCCTTCCTTTGGCGTTGGCTTCCGTGACCGGCCTGCCTGCCAGCGTTGCCGCGCTGCTGGCCGTCGGCATGATGATCCTTGCCACCGGTGGATTGCACGAGGATGGGCTGGCCGATTTCGCCGATGGCAACGGGGGCGCCACGCGCGAACGCCGGCTGGAGATCATGCGCGATTCCCGCATCGGCAGCTATGGTGTGCTGGCGCTGATCCTGATCGTCGGGTTGCGCGTGGCAACCATCGCCGCGCTTTTCGACGATCCATGGCTGGCGGTGGCTGCCGTGATCGGGCTGGCGGCGGCTTCTCGCGCGGGTATGGCGGCGGGGCTGGGATTCATGGCGCCGGCGCGGCCTGATGGCCTGGGCCGCGCGGCTGGACGGCCGACGCGCGGCACGACTGCGGTTGCGTTGTTTTTTGGAGCGGCCGTTTTGCTGTGGCCCGCGCTGTTCCTGTCGCAGCCGGTCGCGGTCTGGCTGGCGCTTCTGCTGGCTGTGGCTTTGGCGCAGATCTGGCTTGCCCGCCGTGCCCTGCGGACGCTTGGCGGCCAGACCGGCGACGTGCTGGGCGCCATGCAGCAGGTGGGCGAGGTCGCGGGTTTGGTGGTCCTGACGGCGCTTGCCTAGGGTCGTTACGTCGCGTCGCGTTCTTCTTGACGCGTTCTGGCGGTTCACCCATACCCAGCGCCTACATGAAGAGGTCGAGACTACCTGCTGCTCTCCAAGCCAAGGGGCGGCCGATATATAGGGAGGTTTCTCATATGGGTGCCCTGCTGGGGCTTTCTCGCGGCATCGACCGCGTCAATACAATCATCGGTCGAGGCGTAAGCTGGCTGATTCTGGCCGCCGTGCTTGTCAGCGCGGGTAACGCGATCATCCGCAAGGTGTTTCAAACCTCGTCCAATGCTTGGCTGGAATTGCAGTGGTATCTCTACGGCGCCGCATTTCTGGGCGCCGCAGCCTATACGCTCAAGGAAAACGAACATATCCGCATCGACATCCTTTACGGCATATGGACCCGCCGCCGGCAGCACTGGATCGACCTGATCGGGCATGTCTTTTTCCTGATGCCCTTCGCCACGGTGATGATCTGGTATCTCTACCCATGGGTGATGCGGTCCTGGCGTAGTGGTGAGGTTTCGACCAATGCCGGCGGGTTGACGGTCTGGCCGGCCAAGATGCTTCTGCTGGTCGGATTTATCATGCTGTTCCTTCAGGGTATTTCCGAAATCATCAAGAAAATCGCCATCATGCGGGGCATCATCGAGGATCCGACTCCCTTCATCTCGACGCACGAAGCTGCCGCCATGGAAGGCGATATTCTGGCACGAGAGATGGCGGCCGCGCTTGAAGATGAAAAGCAGGGCGAGGAGACCCGTAAATGATGGTTTTCATCGCGCAGAACATGGCGCCGATCATGTTTGCCTCGCTGGTGTTCTTTCTGCTCTTCGGCTATCCGGTTGCCTTCGCGCTGGCCGCGAACGGGCTGTTCTTCTTTATCATTGGCGTCGAGCTTGCGCCGCTTTCGGGGGGCGTCATCAGTCTTGACTGGTCGCTGCTGGGCACGCTTCCGAACCGGATGTGGCAGCAGCTTTCCAATGACACGATGCTGGCCATTCCGTTCTTTACCTTCATGGGGATCGTGCTGGAGAAATCCGGCATGGCCGAGGACCTGCTGGACACGGTGGGCCAGCTTTTCGGCCCAATCCGCGGCGGTCTGGCCTATGCGGTGATCCTTGTGGGCGCACTTCTTGCCGCAACGACCGGCGTGGTCGCGGCTTCCGTCATCGCAATGGGGCTTATCTCGTTGCCGATCATGCTGCGCTATGGCTATGACCGCCGGGTGGCAAGTGGGGTGATCGCAAGTTCCGGGACATTGGCGCAGATCGTGCCGCCGTCGCTGGTGCTGATCGTGCTGGCCGACCAGCTTACGGTGGATATCGGCTCGATGTATGCCGGCGCGCTGCTGCCTTCGCTGATACTGGCGGGCTGCTATGCCATTTTCGTCTTTATCCTGTCGCTCGTGCGGCCCGATTTCGTTCCCGCCCTGCCGCCCGAGGCGCGCACGCTTGGTTCGGGCGTGATCTCGCTGCTGGTGGTGATCGCCATTGCCGCAGGTGCTGCATATGCGGCCTTCAACTGGCTTCATCCGACAATGGGCGTCGATGCCGATATTGTCGGCGTGATGGCCGGCGCGGCCCTGGCCTATGTATTGGCGCTGGCTGACCGGCACCTGAAGCTGGGACTGATGTCCCATCTGGCGCAGCAGGTGGTGATCGTGCTGATACCGCCACTGGCGCTGATCTTTCTGGTGCTGGGCACCATCTTTCTAGGCATCGCCACGCCGACCGAGGGCGGCGCCATGGGCGCGGCCGGCGCGCTGATCATGGCCATCGCCAAGAAGCGGATGACCTGGAGCCTGCTGCGGCAAGGGCTGGAAAGCACGGCACGGCTTTCGGCTTTCGTGATGTTCATCATCATGGGCGCGCGCGTGTTCTCGCTGACTTTTTACGGTGTGAACGGCCATTTGTGGATCGAGCACCTGCTGGTGTCTTTGCCCGGCGGTGAGATGGGCTTTGTCTTTTTCGTGGCTGCGCTGATCTTTTTCCTGGCGTTCTTCCTCGATTATTTCGAACTTGCCTTCATCATCGTGCCGCTGCTGGTGATGCCTGCCAAGGCCATCGGCATCGACCTTGTCTGGTTCGGGGTGATCCTGGCACTGATCATGCAGACCTCGTTCATGCATCCGCCCTTCGGGTTTTCGCTGCACTTCCTGCGCTCGGTCGCGCCGCGTCGGCCCTATGTGGACAGTGTGACCGGGCGCAGGATGCAGCCAGTGACCACGGGACAGATCTACTTTGGCGCGATCCCCTTCATGCTGATCCAGCTTGCGATGGCGGCCGCGGTGGTATTCTTCCCCGGGCTGGTCACCAGCGCCGAACCCGAGCGTCTGGCCCCGGAATCCGCCTTTGAACTGCCTGCGCTTGGCGGCACTCTTCCCTCTCCGGGTCTGCCGGGCGGATTGGGCGACGTGACGGGCGGTCTGCCCGGACTTGCGGCACCGCCGGGATTGGAGGGCATGGCCCCGCCAGCCGCCCCTGCGATTGCGCCGGCGAACAGCCTGCCGGGGCTGGCGCCGCCCCCCGGACTGAATCCTTCGAACTGAAACCAAAAGGCCCCCGGAAATCCGGGGGCCTTTTTCGTTTCGCCGGCATATCGAAACCAGCGCGACGGCGTTTTACAGCCGCTGCTGCCCGTTCAACTGCATCATGTAATAATCATACTGGAAATCGACGAGCTGGGTATAGGTGTAATGCTCGGAGCGGAATGCCGTGATCGAGTCCCACAGCTTCTTGAACCATTCGTGCTTTTCCGACATCTCGGCATAGATCTGGTTGGCGGCGTCGAAGGCGGCCGACATGATCTCGGGCGAGAAGGTCCGCAACTGTGCCCCTTGCTGCACCAGCCGCATCAGGGCCTTGGGGTTGTTCCAGTCGTATAGGGCCAGCATTTCCTGATCGGCGGCGCGGCAGCAATTGCGCAGGATCGCCTGGTAATTTTTCGGCAGTTCCTCGAACTTCTGCTTGTTGAAGAAGAAATGCACGGTCGGTGCACCTTCCCAGAAGCCCGGCGAATAATAATAGGGTGCGACCTTGAAGAAGCCCAGCTTCTCATCGTCGAAGGGGCCGGTGAATTCGACCGCGTCCAGCGTGCCTTTTTCCAGAGCCGGATAGATGTCGCCGCCAGCCAACTGCTGGGGCACGACGCCCAGCCGTTCCAGGACATAGCCCGCAAAGCCGCCGACGCGGAACTTCAGCCCCTTCAGGTCGTCCAGCGTATTGATTTCCTTGCGATACCAGCCGCCCATCTGCACGCCGGTATTGCCGCCCGGAAAGCCGACCAGACCATGGCCCGCCAGGAATTCGTTGTAAAGATCAACCCCACCGCCCGCATAGTTCCAGGCATTCATGCCGCGATAGTTCAGCGAGAACGGGATGGCCGATGCCACCGCCCAGGCCGGGTCCTTGCCCCAATAGTAATAACCCACGGTGTGGGCGGCCTCGACGGTGCCCTCCATCACCGCGTCGGCGGCCTGAAGCCCGCCGACGATTTCGCCCGCGGTAAAGGACTGAAGGCGGAACTTGCCGTCCGTCGCTTCGGCCAGCGCGTTGCTCAGGTAAAGGCCGGTATTGTAAAGCGCCTCGGTCGATTTCGGAAAGGACGAGGTCATGCGCCATGTGATCTCGGGCATTTCCTGCGCGATGGCGGGCGCGGCCAAAGCGGCCCCGGCCGCTGCCGTTGCGCCGCCAACCGTGGCGCGGGTCAGAAAGGCGCGCCGGTCGAACTGGTTGCTGGTCTTCATGGATTCCTCCGCTTGGATTGGCCTTTTTCTGCCGGCCGATGTCGCAGGGAATGTTGCATGCGACCGATACCCTGTCGAGACGCCCGCACCCGATTTTTACCGGATGCGCGCAAGCGTGCGGCATTGTCGCAGCGTCAGGTGACCGGGTCGGACCATCGCCGATCTTGTAGTATGCTCAACGGACTACCCAAGTGGTTTGGGCTTGCCTATACTGGCAGGGGTCCGGGGCTTTGGGGGAACAAGGGATGCGCTGTCCGTTCTGTGGAAATGTCGATACGCAGGTCAAGGATTCGCGTCCGGCCGAAGACAACGTGGCGATACGCCGACGCCGCTTTTGTCCGGCCTGCGGCGGGCGTTTCACCACCTATGAACGGGTGCAGTTGCGCGATCTGGTGGTCGTGAAATCCAGCGGCCGTCGCGAGGATTTCGACCGTATCAAGCTGGAACGCTCGATCCGCATCGCCATGCAAAAGCGCCCCATCGAGCCCGAGCGGATCGACCAGATGATCTCGGGCATCGTGCGCCGGCTGGAAAGCATGGGCGACACCGATATCCCCTCGAAAGTCATAGGCGAGATCGTGATGGAGACTCTGGCCCGGATCGATACCGTCTCCTATGTGCGCTTTGCCAGCGTTTACAAGAATTTTCAGGCGGCGGACGATTTCGACAAATTCGTCTCGGAACTGCGGCCGGGCCTCGTCGAAGAGTGAGCGACCGCCGCCACATGCGCCATGCGCTTGCGCTTGCGCGGCGCGGTCTGGGCAATGTCTGGCCGAATCCCGCGGTGGGTTGCGTGATGGTCCGCGAAGGAGTCGTGGTCGGACGCGGCTGGACCCAGCCCGGCGGGCGACCCCATGCCGAGGCCATGGCGCTGGCTCAGGCGGGCAGGGCGGCGAAGGGCGCCACGGCCTATGTCACGCTTGAACCCTGTGCCCATCACGGCAAGACCCCCCCTTGCGCCGAGGCATTGGTCCGGGCCGGTGTCGCGCGCGTTGTGACTGCGCTGACCGATCCCGATCCGCGCGTGGCGGGACGCGGTCATGCCATCCTGCGCGCGGCCGGGATCACGGTCAGCGAGGGCGTCTGGGAAGCCGAGGCGCGCGAGGTGCAACGCGGTTTCCTGACCCGCCTTCAGCATGGCCGGCCGATGCTGACGCTGAAACTGGCCAGCAGTTTCGATGGCCGTATCGCCACCGCGTCTGGCGAAAGCCAGTGGATCACCGATGCGCAGGCCCGTCGCCACGTCCATGCTCTGCGTCTTGCCCATGATGCGGTGATGGTGGGCGGCAAGACGGCCCGCGCCGACCGCCCGGCACTGAACGTGCGCGGCTTTGGCCCGCTGCGTCAGCCGGTGCGGATCGTCGTTTCGTCGCGCCCCTTGCCGGACCTGCCGGCCGAGGGGGCTGAACACGGCCCGTTGTGGCAGGTGTCGGGTGCTCCCGAGGCATTCATGGCCGAGCTTGGCGCGCGTGGCCTGACCCGGGTGTTTTGCGAAGGCGGCGGAGTGTTGGCGGCAAGTCTTTTGCGCGCCGGGCTGGTCGATCAGTTGATCGGCTATAGCGCCGGGGTCGTGCTGGGCAGTGACGGCCGGGCCGGGATCGGTGCATTGGGACTGGAGCATCTGGCCGATGCGCCGCGCTTTCGACTGGCCGAGATGCGCCGGATCGGGCCGGATATCATGCATTGCTGGCTGCGCGACTAGCGCCGCCAGATCCACGCATGACCGGCCAGCAGGCCCTGCGCCTTGGAAAGCAGCCGCAGCGCCGGGCCGCCCGCAGCCCCAAAGCGCGGATCGCGTAGCCGTTCCAGCGCAACTTCAGGCGGGCAGGGCAGACGGCTGACCGGATCGAAATAGCGCGGATAGGCGATCAGCGCGCAATGAGCCAGTTGCGCCAGATCGGCCTGCATGCGCCGCCGTGCCGGGACCGGCCCGAGGTCGCGCGTCAGCCCCCAACCGGCATAGAAAGGCGCGCCCAGCGTCGTAACGGCTATACCGCGCAGCAATGCTTCGAAACCCAGGGTCGAGGTCATGGTCCAGACCTCATCGACCTCGGCCATCAGCGTATCGGCTGCTGTGTTGCGGGCAACAATATCCGCCAGCCGGAGCAGGTCGGCCTCGGGGATCAGGCCCGGGCGCAGGCCGGCCTCGACATCGGGATGCGGTTTATAGATCAGCACGGCCTGCGGGTTCTCGGCCCGCGCGCGTTCCAGCAGCGCAAGGTTGGTGCACACCCCCGTCGCACCAAGCCGAATCGAGGCGTCATTTTCGACCTGTCCCGGCACCAGAATGCGATGCCCGGCAGGCAGGGCGGGCGGCTGGCCGGACAGGTTGTATTTGGTGATCCCGGCCTCAATCAGATCGTGGGCAAGCCGCAGGGCGCGTTCACGGCCACCGGGGGGCAGGGGTTCGGCCATCAACCGCTCGAACCGGCTTTCGCGGCCGGGATCGTAATAGATGCCCAGATCGTCGGCGACCAAAGACAGGGGCGGCACCAGCGCGGCGCCAAGGCCACGCGAACGAATAAAGCCATCTTCGACCTGCAGCGCGCCCGATACTTCCTTGGCGCGGTTGGCCCAGGCCAGGGTGACATTGGGGCCGGGGCTGGCGGTAAAGCGCACACCCCGGCCGCTGCCGAAAAACCGTGCCATGAAGGGACGCTTCCACAGCCGGATGCCATAGGCCAGATGACCGGCATGGTCCTGCCGCCAGGCGCGGGCCTCGGCCTCGATCTGGCAAAGCGCACCTTCGAAATCGGTCAACCGGTCGCGGCAGGGGTCATACCAGACCGGGGCCAGCAGATGGCTGGCGGTGAAAAGCTGCTCGATACTGGCAGGGCTGCGGCGAGGGATAGGACTCTGGTCGTCGCTCAGCCCCCAGCCGGCATAAAACGGACGGCCAAAGATGCGGGGCCGATGGCCGGCCAGCATCGCCTCATATCCCATCTGCGACGAGAACGCATAGACCCGTGCGGCATTGCGCAACAGCGCCCAGGGCGAGACGGCAGTTTCGCAAAAAACCTCGCCCGGGCGCAGGTCCTGCGGGGTGAAGTGGCCGGGACGCAGGCCGCGGGCGGTCTCGGGGTGGCTGCGGATCACCAGTGGCAGACTGGGGTTTTCGTCGCGGGCAGCGGTCAGCAGGTCCAGAAAATCTGCGCGCGTTGCACCCAGCAGCGAGGCATCGCCGCGTGTCTGGTCGATGACCAGAACGTAGCCGGGCTCGGGCGGTGCGACCTCGGGCAGATGCGCATTGTATTTCGACAGATCGGCGGCGATCAGCCGCGCGATACCCTGTCGGGCGGCGTCAAGATGCGCCTGCGATGCGGGCGCATGGACCAGGGTTTCGATCAGCGAAGGGGATTCGGGGTCGAAATGCAGCCCGATGGGGTCGATCAACAGACCGATGGGCCCGCGCCGCGCCACCGCGCCACGCGCCCGCCCCGGCAGGACCGAACGCAGAAAGGCATCCTCGACCCGTACCAGTCCAACACCACGCCATTCGGCCAATGCCTTGCCCCGCCATGCGGTCGGGCTGTTGCCCCAGATGCCGACATGATCGCCGGGGCCGGGCAGGCCAACGCGCAGGGACCAGCCCGCCAGTTGCAGGATGCGGCGCAGGCGCGGCCGGGTCAGGAAACCGCCGTTGCATATGAAAAGCCGCCGGGAATCCCCGGCGGCTTTGTTCACAGGTTCCATGCCCCTTAGTCGAAGGAGTTGTTCACCGAAGCGATTTCGGTGGCGGGGGACAGCATCGACCGCAGCGTCTTGCTCCATTGGACGAAGGGCGCCTCGGTCACATAGACGGTATCGCTGTCGCGAATGACGAAATCTCGCGCCAGGAACATGCCGTCGGGCTTGGTCAGGTCCAGGATATAGGCGACACGCTGGTTGCCATAGATGTCCTGACGGCCCAGCACGGCGCGCGCCACGCTTTGCGGCTCGTCGCGCAGGACGAACACACCCTTGGGATCGGCCAGCGTGGTGCTGAGACCACCGACCATCGCCACTGCCTCGATCGCGTTGATCTGGTCGTTGCCCAACGGCACCTTTGTCTGGCCGCCAAGCGCGCCAAGCGCGGTAAAGCTGCGTTCATCCTCTTCGACGAGAATGACGTCGCCGGGGCGCAGCGCAATGTCGTTGCGGGCATTGGAATACAGGTCACGCAGCCAGACCTTGCCGCTGGAGTTACCGCGCTTGACGGTGACCACCGCAATCTCGGGCTCGATGGAAACGCCGCCGGCCCGCGACAGCATTGCCGAAAGGGTGCGAGTCGGGCGTTCGATCGGGAAGACGCCTTGCGAGTTGACCTTGCCCATGACCGAAACGGTTGCGCCATCGCCGGCCACACGGGTCACCATGACCTGCGGGTCGGGGGTCTGGGTTTCCAGTTTTTGCGTAATGATGCGGCGCAGCTCCTCGGGGCTGTTGCCTGCGGCCAGAACCCGGCCGGCATAGGGCACGAAGATATAGCCCTGGCTGTCCACCTGCAGTTCCGACAATTGGGTCGAGCTTGACCCCATCGAGGCCAGAAGGCCGTCATCGACGTTTTCCCAGATCGACAGGCCCAGCACGTCGCCGGGGCGGATATCATCGGCGGCAACCGCGCTGGCGGCGCGGAAATCTGCCGAGAAACCGTAGGCCGGAGTATAGTTCGCGGCGCGGTTCACCCGGTCGTCGACATTCACGATATGAGTGGTGCCGCCCCTTTCGACCGAGCTGGAAAGGATCTGCCCCTTGGTGGGACCCGAGCGCGGCAGCCCGCAGGCCGACACCAGAAGCATCCCCCCCAGAATCATGGCCCGCCCCAGCCGGGCGGCGATACGGCGCGCGCGAACCGGTGCCGTCCCGGTTCGAAGGGGTGAAAAAGCTGCTTGCGTCAAACTGTTACTCCTGTCCTCTCGCGCGATTCCCGGATCGCAGGCATTATTTTCCGGCACGTTAGCGCAGCATCCGGGGGTTTTCCATATTTTTGCCCTGTTTAATCGTCGTTGACGCCCATCTGTTGCCGATATTTACCACGCCCGGCAAAAAGCGCCTGATAAGGATCCTCGGACGCCAGAACCATGTCCACCACGATGCGCAGTGCGTGGGCGCGCGAGCGTGCGGCATAAAATCCCCCCGGCACCTGACTGCTTTCCAACAGGAAATCGCGATAGCGGCGATAGGCCGGGGCGTGGGGCGGACGGGGATCGCGCAGGAATTCGTCAAGGCTTTGGTCAGATACAAGGCCGGGTTTGTCAAAAACCGCATGTCCCATGGCCTTGACCGGCAGGCCGCGCCACAGCGCCTGTTGTGCGGCGGTAGAGTTGACCGTCACCGTCGCGCGGGCCTGATTCAGCAGCCCTGCCAGCTTGCCGCCGCGCACGAAATGCACCCGATGCTCGATCCCCAGTTCGCGGGCCTTGGCGATGATGGCGTGACGAATACCGCCGCGCCCGTCCTCAAGCGGATGGGCCTTGAAGACGATGCGGTGGTGGGCAGGCGCCGAGCGGGCAAAGGCCGTCAGCACCTCATCGGTGAATTCCGACATGCGGCAGTATGGCGAATGGGCGACAAAATTCGAATCATGTTCAAGCTGCATCAGCACCAGAACATAGGGAAAGCCGCCGCGACGCACCGCGCGCGCCTCGCGCATGCGGGCAAACATGTCAAAGGGCGTCAGCAGAAAGCGGCGCAGGTTCAGCTGGAACTCTTGGAACACGCCGATCTGGCGATGCGTGCGATAGCCCGGATAACGCCGGTTCGCCGCCAGCACCAGAAAATGATAAAGCGCGCCATAGAATTTGTGCTGCCGCATGTCGCCCCAGCGCGCAGGGGGGCGGTTCATCTCGGCGATACGGTCGTGCAGCGCATTGCGCATCTCTCGCAGCGGGATATGCGTCAGGGCCGAGTGCCCGTTCGAGCCGCCGCGCTCGTAAGTGATCCAGAACGGACGCAGATAGCCTTCCTCGAAGACATGCAGCACCAGATCGTGACGCTGCGCCGCCTCGCGTGCGGCGGCATGGATCGGGCGCACATCGCCGTAAAGCATGATGTCGGTCACGCCTTTTTCGACGATGATACGCTCCAGATGCTCGGGCCAATCCTCGGGGCCGCTGCCATGGCGGATGAAGCAGGCCTTGTCGGACCAGAAGAATTCGTCGCCCGCATTGAAGCCTACCCGCCAGACCTGCGCCCCGGTATCGCGCAAAAGTCGGCCGACCCCGTCGAAGAACGGGCCATGCGGACCTTGCAGCAACAGAAAAACCCGCTTCGCCGCGGGCAGCGAGGCCGTGGCAGTCACTGGCGCAAGCTTGGGCGTTGCCAATGTCGGCTTGACCGTCTTCCTGGTCGGGGTCGCCGCAGAGGAAACGTCACGATGATCGCGCGTACGGGGCGTGGGGCTAAGCATGGGAACCTTGGCAACTGGAAACGATACAGGAATTGGGCTTTTCGCTACAGGCGGGGCCCTACCACCGAGGTCATGCACTTTCTGATTTCACCAAAATCCCGCCGCTGTCACGACCTTTCCTGATGTAACGCGATATCACGTTGCGGCATTGCTTGAAGATCACGCGCCAAGGCTCTACTTCTCGGGCAGCAAAAGAAGGGGAGCGTCCATGTTTACCGGCATCATCACCGATATCGGCGAGGTTTCCCGGGTCGAGATGCGCGGCGACATGCGGGCGCGGATTTCCTGCCATTACGAGATGGCGGGGGTCGATCTGGGTGCCTCGATCGCCTGCGACGGCATCTGCCTGACCGTGGTCGAGAAAGGGGCGGACTGGTTCGACGTCGATATCTCGGCCGAGACCCTCTCCAAGACCAATATCGGCGCCAATGGCTGGGCGCCGGGCAAGCGGCTGAACCTTGAACGCGCGCTGCGCGTCGGGGACGAGTTGGGCGGGCATATCGTTTCGGGTCATGTCGATGGCGTCGCCGTCATCGAAGAGATGCATGACGAGGGCGACAGCACTCGTATCACCCTGCGCGCCCCCGATGCGCTGGCCCGTTTTATCGCATCCAAGGGGTCGGTGGCGCTGAACGGCACCTCGCTGACCGTCAACGAGGTGCAGGGCAGCCGTTTCGGCGTGAACCTGATTCCGCATACGCAGGCCGTGACCATCTGGGGCGAGGCTCAGCCGGGCGATCAGGTCAATTTGGAAATCGACACGCTGGCGCGCTATGTCGCGCGGCTGGCCGAGGCGGGGTGATGGCCGGGATCGGCCACAATCGCGGCCCCGCCGCCGGCAGCGGCTTTCGCACCCATTGCTGGTCGGTCGCGCGGCGCGAATTGCTGGGCGCGCGGTTGCCGGTCGAGGTGGTGCGCATGCACCTGCGCCGCGCGAAAGACCTGGGGCTGGATTACAAGACCTATGCCGGTGTGCGGGCGACGACCGGCCGCGATCTGATCGCCTTTCTTTATTCGACGAACGCGCTGGGGGTATTTCGCAACGACCACAAGGTCGCCCCCGCCGAACGCCGCCGCATTGCGCAAAGCGCGGCTGCACCGCACCTGGGTTGCGCGCCGGGGCTTGCGCCGGATGTGATCGCGGTGCAAATCGGTGCGATCTCGGCCGGAAGCCTGCCGCCCTTTGGCACCAGCTGGTCGGCGATGCGGGACAGGATGAAAGGCTGGCTGCGGACGCAGGGCCTGCCCGGGGATGCGGTGCTGATGATCGGCGAAACCGAACATGAGCGCGAAATGATGATAGCGGCCGGGCTGGCGGGGTTCGTCACCGGCCAGCAGTTCTTTGCAGGAGCGGCGGATGAACTATGACAAGCCGGGACCCGTCGAGCGCGACTGGTCCGAAGCGATCTCTCCGACCGAGGAGATCATCAACGAGGCCCGCAACGGTCGTATGTTCATTCTCGTCGACCACGAAGACCGCGAGAACGAAGGCGATCTGGTTATTCCCGCCCAGATGGCGACGCCCGAGGCAGTCAATTTCATGGCGACTCATGGCCGCGGCCTGATCTGTCTGGCGATGCCCGGCACGCGCATCGACGCGCTTGGCCTGCAATTGATGAGCCCCAAGAACTCCAGCCGGCACGAGACCGCATTCACCATGTCGATCGAGGCGCGCGAGGGCGTGACCACCGGCATCTCGGCCCATGACCGCGCCCATACCGTCGCGGTGGCCATCGACCCCAGCAAGGGTGCGGCCGATATCGCCACGCCCGGCCATGTCTTTCCTTTGCGTGCCCGCGATGGCGGCGTGCTGGTGCGTGCCGGCCATACCGAGGCGGCGGTCGATCTGGCGCGGCTGGCCGGGCTGAACCCCTCGGGCGTGATCTGTGAGATCATGAACGAGGACGGCTCGATGGCCCGGCTGCCGGATCTGGTCGCCTTTGCACAACGTCACGGGCTGAAGATCGGCACCATCAGCGACCTGATCGCCTATCGTCGCCGCCATGACAATCTGATCGCCGAGCGCGCCCAGCGTGCAGTGCACTCGACTTTTGGCGGCGAATGGATGATGCGCATCTTTGCCGACGAAACCACGGGCGCCGAGCATATGGTGCTGACCAAGGGCGACCTGACCGCCCCCGGCCCGGTTCTGGTGCGCATGCATGTGCTGGACCCGCTGCATGACGTACTGGGCATCGGTCGCCAGAACGCCGGCACGCTTGGCGCCGCCATGGACCTGATCGCTCAGGAAGGCAGGGGCGTCGTCGTGCTGTTCCGCGATCTCGAGTCGCGGCTGCCGCGTCAGGACGAGGTCTCTTCGCATGTGTTGCGGCAATACGGGCTGGGCGCGCAGATCCTGTCGGCGCTTGGCCTGTCGGAACTGGTGGTTCTGACCAATTCCGCGCCGCTCAGGGCGGTCGGGCTTGACGCCTACGGGCTTTCGATCCATTCCACGCGTTCGATTCCCAAAGAGTGACTCAATGGCTGCCAGCATCGAACATGACCAACTGCCGCTGCCCCGGATCGAGGGCAGCCTGCGCCTGCTGATCGTGGTCGCGCCTTATTACCGTCAGATCGCCGACGGGCTGATCGCCGGCGCGCGCGCCGTGGCCGAAGGCGCCGGCGCCGCTGTCGATCTGGTCGAGGTGCCCGGTGCTCTGGAAATCCCCACCGCTATCGCGCTGGCCGCCAGCCGCAATCTTTACGACGGCTATGTCGCGCTGGGTTGCATCGTCCGGGGCGAGACGACCCATTACGACACCGTCTGCAACGACAGCTCACGCGGGCTGATGCTGCTGGGCCTGCAGGGGCATTGCATCGGCAACGGCATCCTGACCGTCGAGAACATGCCCCAGGCCGAGGTGCGCGCCGATCCTCTGGGTCAGAACAAGGGCGGCGGCGCTGCTGCCGCGGCATTGCATCTGATCGCGCTCAAACGGGGGTGGGAGACGCAGACGTCGCGTGACAAGGCGGCGGTGCCCAAGGACGTGATCCGGCTGGCGGGCGAAATCGACGGGCCGGGCAGCGCATGAGTGGCTCGGGCGATAAATCGGGCCGCTCCGGCGACCGTCAGGCGCGGCAGGCCCGCGCAGCGGCCGCGCGGCTTTATGCAGTGCAGGCGCTGTTTCAGATGGAGGCGGCAGGCGTGTCGGCCGACCGTGTGCAGCGCGAATTCCTGAACTGGCGCATCGGCCGCGAGGACGAGGACGACGATATCGTATCGGACGAGGCGGATCAGGCGCTGTTCACCCGCATCGTGGACGATGCCGTCACCTGGCAGTCGAAGATCGACCAGATGACCGACCGTGCGCTGGTGGCGAAGTGGCCGATCAACCGTATCGACCCGGTGCTGCGCTCGGTCTTTCGTGCGGCGGGGGCGGAGCTGATGACGCCAAAGACACCGCCCAAGGTGGTTATCACCGAATATGTCCGGCTGGCGCAGACCTTCTTTGCCGAGGGGCGCGAGTCGAAATTCGTCAATGCGGTGCTGGACCACATGGCGCGCGAGGCGCGGCCGGAAGCGTTCTGAACGCGGGACGATCTGACACAGGGCGCGGGCGGTATTTTCTCCTCGGGGTTTGCCGTGATCCGCGCTAAGATGGGTCCGCGTCATCTGATCCCGGGGAAAGTCATGCCGAAACTCGTCCGGCTGTATATCATCAGCATCGCCATAGGCTTTGTGCTGGCGCTGGTGTTCACAGCACTGCTGCTGGCGCTGGATATCGGCACGCTGCGGCATCTGGTGACGGCGACGCGCGGCGGCTGGATCGCGGTGCTGATGCTGGTCTTTTTCCATACCGTCCTGTTTTCCGGCGTGCAGTTCGGCATCCGGGTCATGCTGATGGCCCGACCGGACGATCCGCGCGGCGGGTTGCGGCAGCGGATTCGCCGCCAAACCGTGTCTGCGCTGGCCACTGTGCGCCCTCGCCAGCCCTGATCTTCACATCCAGTTTAGAGAGGTGCGATATTTTTACCTCGCCACTGTGGACCTTTCGCAACATTTTTACCTGAAAATCGGCACCCTGAGGGTGCCTTTTTTTTATGCATGCGGACACTGTCCTCTGCATGTTTCCGGATATTCATCTTTCGTGAGGGGTGTGGTGCCCTTTTACCGACTGACGTCGCGCCGGAAATTTCTGCGCAACCTTCAGGAGAAAAAGTTTCATCACGATTTTGCGTGATCCCTTTTCCGCCGACCGTTTGGTTCCCGGGAAATTTCACGTTTTTGCGATCTTCTGTGCTGTTTTTCGCCCCCCTTTATGGACCGGTGGGACGGCTCTACCTCTGACCCAGCAGAGATGCTCGTGGTCCCGGAACGCCGGAGCCGCGGACACGAAACGGTTCGGAAAAGGACTGACAAAAATGAAAACGCTAGCTTACCTCGTCGGTGCCACGGCTTTGGCCGCCTCGTTCTCGGCCCCAGCTTTTGCACAATCCGAGATCGCCACGGGTGCCAACGCCACCGGCATTTCGGAAGTCAGCGAACAGATGAGAGATGTCGAAGACGCGGTTCGCGACGATTTCGACCGCTCATCGGACGCTTATCGCTTTGGCAACCCCGAGCGCCGCCAAGGCACTTTCGGCTCGGTCGCCCTGACCTATACCGGCCGCACCGGCAACAATGAAAACCAGGACTTCAGCCTGGCCGGCCGCCTGTCGCATAACCAGGGTGCCTTCTCGCAATCTGTCGGCATCTTGCTTGAATATGGCGAAGACGACGACGGCGATACCGACACCGAAAAGACCTATGTGATCTATGATGGTATTTATAACGTCAACGATCGCTTCTATGCATTTGCCCTGGGTCGTCTTGCGACCGACGGCCTGGCCGGCGACTTTGACGGGCTGACGGCGGAAGAGATTGCCGATCAGCAGGGTCGTCTGAAACGCGACGCCTTCCTTGGCGTTGGTCCGGGCTATCGCATCGTGAACAACGACACCACCGCATGGCGCGTCCAAGCCGGTGTGGGTATCCGCTACACGAAAAAAGTGGAGCTGGAAGACACCGATCCTTCTACCTTCACCTCGGACACGGAAGTCGGCTACATCCTGTCGTCGCGTTTCTATCACCGCATCAACGAAACCTTCTTCGTGACCAACGACACCGACTATCTGACCTCGGACAGCAACGACACGGCCACCAACGAGCTGGGTCTGAACTTCAAGATGTCGGATGCTCTGGCGACCCGCGTGTCCTACAAGACCGAATATGTCTCGGATCGCGCGATCCGCACCGACAACACGCTTGGCGTGTCGCTGGTCTACGGCTTCTGATCTTCGGAAAGACGATCCCTCCTCTCTCTCGGGGCGGCCTTCGGGTCGCCCTTTTTTTCACAAGAGGCAGGAGGGAAGAGGTGGCGGGAACCGCAGCAACCGTGGCGGCGCAGGTTTCCCCGAAAGCCTGGATGTCCAGGTGGGAGCCGGATAACGGGACCAGGGCCCCGACAGAGCCAGCCCCCTCGGTGAAATTATAGGCCAGTGAGAAAAATGGCCACGCACGAGAAGAGCAGAAACCCGCCACCTTCGTAGATAGGACTCTGGCCCGTCCGCCGCAAGGGCAGGGTGGGCTTGCATGATGTTTCCGTTTCGTTCATGGTTTGCGCATGAGCATGCCTGCCGATCAGACCGATGATCTTTTGCCCGCGCTGCCGGGGCAGAGGCTTACGCGCGGCGTGGCGCGGATGCTGACCGGGCTTGGCCATGCGGCGCTGCCGGAATTCGTGCCGACCGGCGGGCTGCGGGTCGATGTGATCTCGGTATCGCCACGGGGCGAGATCTGGGTGGTGGAATGCAAAAGCTGCCGGGCCGATTTTGTCTCGGACCGGAAATGGCAGGGCTATCTGGAGTTCTGCGACCGCTTTTTCTGGGCGGTGGACGCGGATTTCCCCGAAGAGCTGCTGCCCGAGGGCTCGGGCCTGATCCGCGCCGATTCCTGGGGTGCCGAACTTATCCGCATGGCGCCCGAATCACGACTGGCGGGCGCCCGGCGCACAAGGCTTTTGCGCGACATCGCCCGCATCTCGACTTTGCGGTTGTTGGCGCTGACCGATCCGCTGGGAATCAGCGACGCGGCTTCTTGACGCCCTTGCCGGGTTTGCCCGGGCTGCCCATGCTGCGCGCGGCTTCGGCGGCGGCAAGCAGTTCCTCGGCGATTTCCTCGGCCTCTTCGGGGTCGAAATCCAGCGGCAGGTCGACATTCTCTGCCTCGATATAGATCCTGACCATGCCGCGGTCGGTGGGGCCGATCTGGATATTCGCGGCGATATCGCTTTGGCTGTTGATGCTCATGCTGGCTCTCCTGGCGCTTAGCCTGTGGATCTGGGGATTTTCCTTAACCCGCAGGCGAAAATCCGGCAAGACGGGCTTGCACAGGAGGGAGGCTGGCGCTAGATAGCCGCCAGTGCCGCCTTAGCTCAGTTGGTTAGAGCGCTAGATTGTGGATCTAGAGGTCGCCCGTTCGAACCGGGCAGGCGGTACCATCGCAATCAGGCAGTCGGAAATCCATGACCCCGGTCCAGAACAATGGCATCGCGGATGCGGCGCGGCTTTCCGTCGCGCCGATGATGGACTGGACTGATCGCCTTTGCCGGCGCGTGCATCGGCTGCTGTCGCGCCGCGCACTGCTTTATACGGAAATGGTGACGGCACAGGCGTTGATCCACGGCGATCCCGCCCGGCTTCTGGATTTCGACGCAACCGAGCACCCCGTCGCGCTGCAACTTGGCGGCTCCGATCCCGCGCAACTGGCCGAAGCGGCGCGGATCGGTGCCGATTGGGGCTATGACGAGATCAACCTGAACGTCGGCTGCCCCAGCGACCGGGTGCAATCGGGCTGCTTCGGCGCCGTGCTGATGACACGGCCGGACCTTGTCACTGAATGTGTTGCGGCGATGATGGCGGCCAGCCCGGTCGAGGTCACGGTGAAATGCCGCATCGGCGTGGACGACCAGACGCCCGAGGATGTGCTGCCCGATTTCCTGCATCGCATGCGCGACGCAGGTGTGCGGCGGATAACCATCCATGCCCGCAAAGCTTGGCTTCAGGGGCTGTCCCCGCGCGAGAATCGCGAAGTCCCGCCGCTGGACTATCCCTTGGTGCACCGGATGAAGCGGGAGTTTCCCGAATTGCATCTGTCGATCAACGGCGGAATCGCCTCGCTCGACACAGCGCGCGGGCATCTGGACGCCATGGATGGGGTCATGATCGGACGCGCCGCCTATCACCAGCCTTGGGATATATTGGGACAGGCCGACCGGCTTTGGGGCGAGGAGCCGCGCTTTGCAGATCCGCTGGAGGCGGCGCGGGCATTGCGCGAACTGGTCGATGCGCATCTGACCCTGGGCGGTCGGCTGCATCAGGTGACGCGCCATATGCTGGGCCTGTTCCACGGACGTCCCGGCGCGCGGGGCTGGCGGCGGCAGTTGTCCGAAGGCGCATCGCGTGCCCATGATCGGGCCGAGGCGCTGGCGGTCTATGATGCAGCGCTGGCCGAGGTCATGGCCCCGGCCTGACCTCCGGGTCGCCTGCCCAAGCCTGCATTCCCCGGACCAGCGCCCTGCGTCGCACCGGCTGGCGGGCGCTGTCGAGATAATAGGCCAACATAAGCTCTCCGATCAGAAAGTGCAGGATAGGGGCCTGATCGGGTGCCAAAAGCCCCGGCACCCCGGTCAACGCCTGCCAGTCGGGCAGGGCGATGCCATCGCGGGTCTTGGGCGGCGGTTCATTGCGCCGGCTTTCCAGCCAAACCAGCAGCCGGGCCATGTCGCGCGCCAGCGCCATGACGGTGCTGCCCTGCGTGTCGATGGCGGTCAGCCGCGTTGCGCCCGGACGAGGGGTGTCCAGAAACAAATTGTCCGGCGTCAGGTCGCCATGGCAAAGCCCGCGCTCGACGGCGGCAGCGCGCAACGGCTCGGCCGCGGCACGCATCCGCTGCATATGGCGGGCGACCAGATCGCGATCTATCCACCCGCCCGCGGCCGCCGCCACCCGCGCCTCAAGCCCGCCAATCCAATAGCGGGGACCAAAAGTGCCGCGTGTCCGGGTGGTGGCTGCCAGATTGCGCAGCCATATCCCCATGCGGGCGATCAACTCGGAGCGCCGCGCATCATCCGCATCCGCCAAGGCCAGCGCGGCCGGTTGACCCGGCGCAGGTGCGGTGATCAGGATGCCCTGTTCGGGCAGCGCCAGCAGGGGTGGGGCAACGGCATCGAAGCCCTGACCCAAGGCCCGTGCCGCCTCTTGCAGACGCGCTTCGGCCTGATCCACGCTGGCGGCCGGATCGGTGTTGCGGAATTGCTTGAGCCAGGCGATGCGGCCGTCGCCCAGCCTGATCTGCACCACCAGCCGGTCGGGGCGGTCACGCAACAGGCGCAACGACCGGGCCCCGGCAAGCTGCGCGATTTCCGGCAGGATCGGCGAGGGATCAGGCGCGCTCGGCAGCCTTGGCCTCGTTCCAAAGCGCATCCATCTCGGCAAGGTCGCTGTCCTCGGGGTGGCGGCCTTGCGCGGCCAGCGCGGCCTCGATGGCGCCGAAGCGGCGGGTGAACTTGGCATTGGCCAGACGCAGCGCCTCTTCGGGGTCGATGTCCAGATGCCGGGCCAGATTCGCCATCACGAACATCAGATCGCCGAATTCCTCGGTCAAATGGGCGTGATCGGTACTGTCTTTTGCCTCGACCAGTTCGCGGCTTTCCTCGGCGATCTTGTCCAGCACGTCGGCGGGACCCGGCCAGTCGAAACCGACGCGGGCGGCACGGTTTTGCAGCTTGATCGCACGGGTCAGCGCCGGCAGGCCAAGCGCCACCCCGTCCAGCACGCCCTTTTCCGCCTTGGCGGCGCGTTCACGGGCCTTGATCGCCTCCCAATCCTTGATCTGCTGTTGGGCGGATTTGTCGCGCGATTCGTCGCCGAACACATGCGGATGGCGGAAGATCAGCTTGTCCGAAACTGCGCGAACCACGTCGGTGAAATCGAACATTCCCGCTTCTTCGGCCATTTGCGCGTGAAAAACCACCTGCAGCAGCAGATCGCCCAACTCGCCCGGCAACTCTTCCCAGGCCTGCCGCGTGATGGCATCGGCGACCTCATGCGCCTCTTCGATGGTATAGGGCGCGATCGAGGAGAAATCCTGCTCGACATCCCAGGGACAACCGGATTGCGGGTCGCGCAATGCGGCCATGATCGCCAGCAGGCGGCGGATGCCGGTGCGATCCGCGGCATCGCGGGCCAGTGCGGGATGGGTCGCGTTATCCTGATCCATCGTGATCCCTCTTGGTCGGCTTGTCGCGTTGACCTGCCACATGCGCGGGCCCATGTCCACGTCGCGTTACCCACCGTGCTGGGCACCGGGCTTTCTTGCCATCGGTTCCGGCCGGGGATAGGGTGCGCGCCAATTCCGCCGGGGGATCTCCCGGAGAACGACAGCACAGGGATAGACTTAATGCTCGTGACCCCCGCCTATGCTCAGGCCGCAGGAGGCGCCTCCGGCGCTGCTGGACTCGCCTCGTTCCTGCCGCTCGTCCTGATTTTCGTCATCATGTATTTCCTGATGATCCGCCCGCAGCAGAAGCGCATGAAAGAACATCGCGCCATGGTCGAGGCGCTGAAAAAAGGCGATGAGGTCGTGACCCAAGGCGGTCTGATCGGCAAGGTCACCTCGGTTCGCGACAGCGAACTGGAAGTCGAGATCGCGCCCGGCGTCAAGGTTCGCGTCGTCCGCTCGACCGTGACCGGCCTCGTGAACCGCACCCAACCCGCCGCCGCCAACAGCTAAGGCCCATCACGCACAATGCTGGACATCCCATTCTGGAAGCGTCTGCTGATCCTGGGGCTTGTCGCCCTGGGACTGCTCTATGCCGCGCCGAACCTGTTTTATAATCGGGTCGAGCAGCATAACGACGCCATCGCCGCCGTCGAACGCAACGGTTTCGAAACCCCCGACGAGGCTGCGGCCCGCGCGGGCTGGCCGAACTGGCTGCCCTCGGGTCTGGTCAATCTGGGCCTCGACCTGCGCGGCGGGGCCCATCTTCTGGGCGAGGTGCATGTCCAGGATGTCTACAAGGCGCGTATGGATGCGCTTTGGCCCGAGTTGCGCGATGCATTGGCGGCGCAGCGCGATGTCGTGGGCGCGGTTCGCCGCGTTCAGGCGCCCGACGGCCAGCTTGCGGTCGAGATCGGCAATCCCGATCAGATGGCCAAGGCGGTCGAAATCGCCCGTGGTCTTGCCACCCCGGTCGCCTCGCTGACAGGGGCGGGGCAAAGCGATCTTGCGATCTCGGCCAACGGCAACCGGTTGAGCGTGCAGTTGTCCGAGGCTGAAAAGGCCGCGACCGACGACCGCACGGTACAGCAGTCGCTGGAAATCATCCGCCGCCGCATCGACGAGGTCGGCACGCGCGAACCAACGATCATGCGGCAGGGCAAGGATCGCATCCTGATCCAGGTGCCCGGCATCGGCTCGGCAGAAGAGCTGAAGCAACTGATCGGCACCACGGCGAAACTGACCTTCAACCCGGTCATCAGCCGCACCTCGGACGCCAATGCACGCCCCGGTCCCGGCAATGTCCTGTTGCCCTCGATGGATGAGCCCGGCGTCTTTTACATCATCGAGGAAAGCCCCGTCGTTACCGGCGAGGATCTGACCGACGCCCGGCCCAGCTTTGACCAGAACGGCGCTCCGGCGGTGGAATTCCGATTCGGCCCTTCGGGCGCCAAGCGGTTCGGGGCATATACTTCGGCCAATATCGGCCAGCCCTTCGCCATCGTGCTGGACAATCAGGTGATATCGGCCCCTGTGATCCGGCAGGCGATCACCACCGGCTCGGGCCAGATCTCGGGCGCGATGAACGTCGAGGATTCCACAAGGCTCGCCGTGCTTTTGCGCGCCGGCGCGCTGCCCGCCGAGATGACCTTCCTGGAAGAACGCACCATCGGCCCGGAACTGGGGCAGGATTCCGTCGACGCCGGACGGCTTTCCGCGGTCATCGCCACGGTGGCGGTGGTGGCCTATATGATTGCAAGCTATGGTCTTTTCGGTGCCTTCGCCTCGATCGCGGTCATCGTCAACATCATCCTTATCCTGTCGATCATGTCGATGATGGGGGCAACGCTGACGCTGCCGGGTATCGCGGGTATCGTGCTGACCGTTGGCACCGCCGTGGACGCCAACGTCATCATCTATGAACGCATCCGTGAAGAGTTGCGCGCCGGCAAGCGGGTGGTGAAAGCCATCGACGACGGCTTCAGCGAGGCGATGAGCGCAATCATCGATGCCAACGTCACCAGCTTCATCGCCGCGGCGGTGATGTTCTTCCTCGGCTCCGGTCCGGTGAAAGGCTTTGCGGTCACGCTGACCATCGGTCTGGTCACCTCGGTCTTCACCGCGATCTATCTGACGCGGCTGCTGATCGTGTTCTGGCTGGAATGGCGTAAACCCAAAGAATTGATCTTGTAAGGGAGCAGGACCATGGCATTTCGTCTGAAACTCGTTCCCGACAATACGAGCTATAACTTCTTTCGCTGGCAATGGCTGACTTTCGGCATCTCGGCCGTGGCCATGGTCGCCTCGGTGGTGCTCATCCTGACGATGGGACTGAACTTCGGCATCGACTTCAAGGGCGGCACCACGATCCGCACCGAAAGCCCCACCGCCTTTGAAGTCGGCGACTATCGTCAGGCCCTGAACGAGTTGAATCTGGGCGACGTCTCGATCACCGAGGTTTTCGATCCCAGTTTTGGCACGACCAAGCATGTCGCCATGATCCGAATCGGCACCATGGACGAGACCGGATCGGTTACACCCGAGCAGTTGAACGAGATCGAGGCGGCGCTGCAAACCGTCGATCCGCAGGTGGTCTTTGCCGCCGTCGAATCGGTCGGGCCCAAGGTGTCGGGTGAGCTGATCAAGACGGCTTTCTATGCCGTGGGCGCGGCGACCATTGGCATCCTGCTGTATATCTGGCTGCGCTTCGAATGGCAGTTCGCGCTTGGCGGCGTGGTCGCGCTGGTCCACGACGTGCTGCTGACGGTCGGGCTGTTCGCCGCGTTCCAGCTGCGTTTCGACCTGACGACCATTGCGGCGCTGCTGACCACGCTGGGCTATTCGGTCAACGATACCGTGGTGGTCTTTGACCGGCTGCGCGAAAATCTGGTCAAATACAAGACCATGCCGCTGATCGACGTGATGAACCTGACGGTGAACGAAACTCTGTCGCGCACCATCATGACCGCCGTAACCACCGCCATTGCGCTGACCGCCATGCTGATCTTTGGTGGCGACGTGGTGCGCGAATTCGTCATCGCCATGCTTTGGGGGGTGGTCGTCGGCTGCTACTCGACGATCTACGTCGCCAAGAACATCGTGCTGTGGCTGGGCGTCAAACGCGACTGGTCCAAACCCGATCCCAAGGAAAAGGCGCCGGGCGAGGACATTCCAGCCGCCTTCCGGGACGCGCCCTGATGCCCACGATGACGCCGACCGAATTTTCTGGGGCCGTGCCGGTGGACGGCTACGGGCCCGGTTTTTTTCGTGTCGGCGGCGTGGTGCATTATGGGTCGGTGATCGTCACCCCTGACGGTGTGCAACCTTGGGGGGGACTTGACGATCACGCCGGATTGCTGGCGCTGGCCGGTCGGGTGGATGTGCTGTTTCTAGGCATGGGGGCCGAGATCGCCTTTCCGCCACGCGCGCTGAGCGCTGCGCTGGAAGAAGCAGGGGTGATGGCCGAGCCGATGAATTCCCCCTCGGCCGCGCGCAGCTATAACGTCACGCTGTCCGAAGGCCGGCGCGTGGCCTGTGCGCTGATCCCATTATGAGCCTGCTTTCCGTCCGCGACGTCGCTGTGGCACGGGGTGGGCTACGTGCCATCGAGGGCGTCAGTTTCATCCTGAACGCGGGCAGCGCGCTGGTGCTGCGGGGGCCGAACGGTATCGGCAAGACCACGCTTTTGCGGACGTTGACGGGCTTGCAGCCCCTTGTCGCGGGCACGGTCGAGGCTGCGCCTGACGCCATCGCCTATGCAGGCCATTCCGACGGGCTGAAACCGGCCTTGACCGTGACCGAGAACCTGCGCTTCTGGGCCGATATCTTTGGCAGTCGGGAAATTGCGCCGGCGCTTGGGGCAATGAACCTGCGCGAACTGGCCGCGCGGCCGGCCCATGCGCTTTCCGCCGGGCAGAAACGGCGGCTTGGGCTGGCGCGGTTGATGGTGACGGGACGGCCGGTCTGGCTGCTGGATGAACCGACGGTATCGCTGGACCACGATTCGGTCGCGCTGCTCGTTTCGATGCTGCGCGACCATCTGGGGCGCGGCGGGGCGGCGGTGATCGCCACCCATATCGAACTGGGCCTGCCCGAAGCCGGGATTCTTGAGCTTGGCACATTCCGTGCCGCGAACCTGCGTTGCGAATCAAGGCCAGCCGGTTTCAACGAGGCATTCGGATGAGGATGGGCGGATGAAGGCGCTACTGATCCGCGACCTGCGGCTTGCCACCCGTGCCGGTGGAGGATTTGGGCTGGCGCTGGCGTTTTTCCTTATCGTCTGCACGCTGGTGCCGTTCGGCGTCGGTCCCGAGGGCGGCACATTGTCGCGGATTGCGCCCGGTATCCTGTGGGTGGGCGCGCTTCTGTCCTGCCTGCTGTCGCTGGACCGGATATTCGCGCTGGATTTCGAGGATGGCAGCCTTGACCTGTTGGCCACCGCGCCCCTGCCGCTGGAGGGCGCCGTGGCGATCAAGGCGCTGGCCCATTGGCTGGTGACCGGTCTGCCGCTTGCGCTTTCTGCGCCGGTCTTTGCGCTGCTGCTGCATCTGCCGGGGCCGGCCTATCCCTGGCTTGTCGCCTCGCTGGTGTTGGGAACTCCGGCTCTGTCGATGCTGGGGGCCTTTGGTGCGGCGGTGACGGTGGGGCTGCGGCGCGGCGGTTTGCTTTTATCGCTGCTGGTGCTGCCGCTTTATATGCCGACACTGATCTTCGGAGCCGAAGCGGTGCGGCGCGGTGCCGTAGGTGCCGAGGCAGGCACGCCTTTGGTCTTTCTTGCGGGGATCACGCTGGCCACATTGGCCCTGTCACCTTTTGCCGCAGCCGCCGCACTGCGTGTCAATCTGCGGTGAATGCGGCGTCTGGGCACTTGAGCGGGCGGCAAGGCCAGAGTAGGGAACTAGCATGTCGATTTGGGAATATGCCAACCCCGTCAAGTTCATGCGCACGTCGGGCGCGGTTCTGCCATGGGTGATTGCCGCGGCGGTGCTCAGCACCGTGACCGGGCTGGTCTGGGGCTTTCTGACCCCCGAGGATTACAAGCAGGGATCGACCGTCAAGATCGTCTTCCTGCATGTGCCTGCCGCGCTGATGGCGATCAACATCTGGCTGATGATGCTGGTGACCTCGTTGATCTGGCTGATCCGGCGCCACCATGTCAGCGCGCTTGCCGCCAAGGCCGCCGCGCCTGTCGGGGCGGTGATGACGCTGATCGCGCTGATCACCGGCGCGGTATGGGGCCAACCGATGTGGGGAACATGGTGGGAATGGGATCCGCGACTGACCTCGTTCCTGATTCTGCTTTTGTTCTATCTGGGCTATATGGCGCTGTGGGAGGCGGTCGAAAACCCCGACAGCGCCGCCGACCTGACCGGAGTGCTGTGCCTTGTCGGTTCGGTCTTTGCGCTTTTGTCGCGCTATGCGGTGAATTTCTGGAATCAGGGGCTGCATCAGGGCGCCTCGCTGTCCTTGGCGCCCGGAGAGCGGATGGCGGCCGTCTATCGCTATCCGCTTTATCTGAGCATGGCGGGGTTCTTCCTGCTGTTTCTGGCGCTGCTCTTGATCCGCACCCGGACCGAGATCCGCCGCCGCCGCCTCGCCGCGCTGTTGGCAAGGGAGAACCGTGCATGACCGAACTTGGCAGATATGCCGGAACCGTTCTGGCTGCCTACGGCGCAACTCTGGTGCTGCTGATCGGCATTATCGTGCAGACCGTGCTGGCCAATGCCCGTGCCCGCCGCGAATTGCAGGAGCACGAGCGCCGTGGCTAGGTTTTCACCGATGATGCTGCTGCCGGTGGCGGTGTTTGCCGGTTTTGCCGGACTTGCCGGTTGGGCATTGATGCGCAACGATCCCGATGCGCTGCCCTCGGCCATGATCGGGCGCGAGGCGCCCGCGGTGGGCGAGACCACCTTGCCAGGCAAGACCCAGTTGACCGATGAAATGCTGCGCGAACCGGGCGTGAAGCTGGTGAATTTCTGGGCCAGTTGGTGCCCTCCTTGCCGGGCCGAGCATCCGACCCTGACCGAGCTTTCCAAGAGCCTGCCGGTTTATGGCGTGGATCTGAAGGATCCGGAATCCGCCGCCTTGGGGTTTCTGTCCGAACATGGCGATCCCTATCACGCGCTGGCCACCGATCCACGCGGGCGCATCGCCATAGACTGGGGTGTGACCGCGCCGCCCGAGACCTTTATCGTGGATGGCAAGGGACAGATCCTTTACCGCTATGCCGGGCCCTTGGTGCGCGAGGATTACCAGAGCCGATTCCTGCCCGAGTTGGAAAAGGCGCTGGCGGCCGAGTGAGACCCGCTTTGGCCCATTGGCGCCCTTTCATGGGGTATTTGGGCAACGAAGAAGCAGTTGGCGGTTCGCCTGTGGACAAGGCTTTCCAAGCCCTGCTGCGGGCGCTAAGACAGCCGGGCTTGCAAGAGGACCGCCATGTCGCAGAACCAGACGACCATCGCTCCGCAACCCGGCATCATGGAGATCTCGCTTTACGAAGGCGGGGCTTCCAAGGTGGCGGGGGTCGAGAATGTCGTGAAGCTTTCCTCGAACGAGAATCCCTTTGGCCCGTCGGACAAGGCGCGCGAAGCGGTGATCCGGGCTGCACACAGTATGCATCGCTATCCCAACACCGACCACGCCGGTCTGCGCGGTGCGATCGGCGAGGTGCATGGGCTGGACCCCGATCGGATCATCTGCGGCGTGGGCTCTGACGAGATCATCCACCTGCTGTGCCAGGCCTATGCCGGGCCGGGAACCGAGGTGCTGTTTACCGAACATGGTTTCCTGATGTATCGCATCAGCGCCCATGCCGCAGGCGCTACCCCGGTTCAGGTGGCCGAGCGCGACCGGGTAACCGACGTCGACGCGCTGATCGAGGGCGCAACCGAACAGACACGGCTGATTTTCGTCGCCAATCCCAACAACCCGACCGGCACCATGATCGGCCTGCCCGAGCTTGAGCGGCTGGCACGCGCCGTGCCGCAGGCGATCCTGGTGGTCGATGCGGCCTATGCGGAATATGTCGAGGAATACGACGGCGGTGCCGAACTGGCGAGTCGGCTGCCCAATGTGTTCATGACCCGGACCTTTTCGAAGATTTATGGGCTTGGCGGGCTGCGGGTCGGCTGGGGCTATGGTCCGCGCGAGATCGTGGATGTGTTGAATCGTATCCGTGGTCCCTTCAACCTGTCCAGTATCGCGCTGGAAGGGGCCGAGGCTGCCATGCGCGACCGTGAACATATCACCCGTTGCCAAGCCGAAAACGCAAGGATGCGGGCGTGGCTGGCCGAGGCGCTGGCCGAGAAGGGGGTGCCTTCGGATACCTCTTGTGCGAATTTCATTCTGGCCCGCTTTGCCGATGTGATGACGGCCGAGGCCTGCGACGAATACCTCAAGGCCCAGGGGCTGATCGTGCGTCGGGTCGGCGGCTATGGCCTGCCGCAGTGCCTGCGCATCACCGTGGGCGACGAGGCCTCTTGCCGGCGCGTGGCCCATGTCGTCGGCCAGTTCATGGCCGAACGCGCGGGGCGTCGCTGATGGCGGCGATCTATGATCGCGTTGCCCTGATCGGGCTTGGCCTTATCGCTGGCTCCATGTCGCTGGCCATGCGTGAGGCGGGGCTGGCGGGCGAGATCGTCGGCCATGCCCGCAGTCCCGAGACCCGCGCCGTTGCGCGCGAGATCGCGCTGGTCGATCAGGTGACCGAAACCGCAGCCGAGGCCGTCGCCGGCGCTGATCTGGTGGTTCTGGCTGTTCCTGTTGGCGCCATGGGCGCGGTGATGGCCGAAATCGCGCCGCATCTGAAGCCGGGCGCGACGGTGACCGATGTGGGTTCGGTCAAGCAGGCGGTCATAGACGAGGTTGCTCCGCATATTCCTGCGGGCGTGCATTTTATTCCCGGCCATCCGCTGGCAGGGACTGAACATTCCGGGCCGCGTTCGGGTTTTGCCTCGCTGTTTCAGAACCGCTGGTGGCTTCTGACCCCCGTCGAAGGTGGTGAGCTGGAAGCGGTGGAACGGCTTTCGGCGCTGATCCGCGCTATGGGGGCCAATGTCGAAACCATGGATGCAGCGCATCATGATCTGGTGCTGGCGGTAACGAGCCATACGCCGCATCTGATCGCCTATACCATGGTCGGCGTGGCCGATCATCTCAAGCGGGTCACCGAAAGCGAGGTCATCAAATATTCCGCCGCCGGGTTTCGGGACTTTACCCGCATCGCGGCCTCGGATCCGACCATGTGGCGCGATGTGTTCTTGCAGAACAAGGATGCGGTGCTGGACATCCTCGGCCGGTTCACCGAGGAGCTTTTCGTGCTGCAGCGCGCCATCCGCATGGGTGACGGTCAGCAACTGCACGATTACTTCACCCGCACACGGGCGATCCGCCGCGGCATCATCGAGGCCGGGCAGGACACGGCGGCGCCGGATTTCGGCCGCAGTCTGGCAGCGGGCGATACGTCCAAACCCTAGCGGCGTGGAAAGACTGGCGCCGGACCGAGCGTCAGCGGCCCGAGGCTGACCTTGCCATCGGCAAATCGCAGCGGCAGGCGCAACTCACCCTCGGCCGGGGGTGGAAAGCGCTGGCCGTCCTCGTCCGGCAATGGCAGGTCCGAGATGGTCTTCAACATGGTGCCGGCCAATCTCACCACTCTGGACGGAATCAGCCCGGCACTGGCAGCCGCCTGCAAAAGCGGCTTGGCGTCGGTGGTGTAAAGCACGAGCCGACCTTCGGCGCGATCCTGCGCATCGGCTTGGACCCGGCCGATGATACGTGCCTGCAACCCGCCCAATTGCAATTCCACCTCGTCCAGCCGCAAGCCCACGGGCAGGGGGGCCAGATCGGGCGTCAACGTCCATGGCTGGGGCAGGGCATCCAGCCAGATCCGTCCCGTAGCGGTCGCGTTTAACGGGCCGGGCAGGGATAAGGTCGCAAACGCGCCGGGGTCCAGCCCATGCAGTGTCAGGTTCAGATCATAGCTGACTGCGGCCCCGCTTGGCGCATCCTGATCCAATGTGCGCCCCACAGCATTGATCCGCACCGCTGTCGCAAGCTCTGTCCCCGCGATGGTCAAGGGTCCAGCCTTGATCTGGGCTGCTGCCAGACCCAGTCCGTTCCACGGTGAGAAGCGCAGTTGGGCCATGGCATCGCCCAGACCCAGCTCCAACGGGCCAGAACCAGCATCCAGCATGCCCTTGGGTGCCAGGGCAAATCGCAAGGTGGTGGGGTGCAGGGGGCTCAGCCAAAGCTCGGCTTGCTGCAAGCCAAGCCGTCCGGCATCGGTTTGCAATTCAAGGCCCAAGGCTCGCACCCCAAATCGGCCCGGATCGCGCAATTCCTGCACTGCGCCCAGATCCGTCATGGGCTGTTCGGCCGCAAGGCGGCGCATCTGCTGCGCCAGCAGGCTTTCGCCACCCAGCCAAAGCCCGCCCAGAACCAGGGCAAGGGCGACCAACAGGGCAAGCATTCGGCGCATCATATCCTCGCGGTTGTCATGGCGTCTTGGAACGCCGGTCCTGCTGTCCTAAGTTTTTCCCGACTGTATTATCTAGGACGGCGGAGTAAAGAATGGGTGAACGGCCGGAGCATTGGGTCTTTGCCTATGGCTCGCTGATGTGGGACCCGGGCTTTCCCGTGGCAGAGATGGTCCTGGCCCGGCTTGACGGTTATGCCCGCAGCTTCTGCCTGCGCTCGGTTGTCTATCGTGGCACCATCGAGGCGCCGGGGCTGGTGCTGGGGCTTGACGCCGATCCCGAGGCACATTGTCGCGGCCTTGCGCTGCGCGTGGCCGAGCCGGACTGGCCCGAGACGCTGCTTGGCCTGCGCGAGCGCGAACTGACCACCAACGCCTATGCCGAACTGGTTTTGCCGCTGGTGCTGGAGGACGGCCGGGCCATCGAGGCCATCACCTATGTCATCCGGCGCGATCACGACCAGTATAGCGGCCCGCTGAACCTGCAGGAACAGGCCCGAATCATCGCACGGGCACGAGGCGGGCGCGGGGCCAACGCGGATTACCTGTTCAACACCACCCGGCATCTGGCCCAGATGGGGGTCGAGGATCGGGTAATGGATGAATTGGCGCAACAGGTGCGGGGCTTGTTGCAACCGGGTGGGAAATAGACGCGATTTCCCCCACAGGGGACGCTTGGCAGGCGCGGGTGCGGCCTCTACAGTCGGGGTCGAATAGCAGCATGGGGGTCGAACTTGTCCCGGACTGACGCTGAACCGCCCGAGGGTCCACCCGCCACACCCGAAGGCCGCCGCTCTCGCGCCGCCCGACTGGCGGCCACGCGCGACGCGGGACCAAGTGGGGGCGGCCCTTCGCAGCCGCAATTCTCGCAGCCCGTACGGCAGATCCTGTTGATGCTGATCGTCCTCGTGCTGGTCGTGGCCGGGGCATGGTTCGCCTATGGCCGGATCGTTTCGATCTTTCACTCGAACGAATACCTCAACGGGCTGATCCTCGCCGTCTTTGTCATGGGCGTGTTGGGGTGCTTTCTGCAGGTGGCCGAACTCGTCAAATCCGTCAGTTGGATCGAGCGCTTCGCAGCCCGCCGCCGCAATGCCGCCGAAAGGGGCATCGACGCGGCTGAACCGACCGGCCCCGACGATGCGCCGCGCCTCTTGGCGCCTTTGGCCGCGTTGTTGGGCCAGCGTGGGCCGGCGGGCGGGGCGATCTCAACCGAATCCTCGCGCTCGATGCTGGAATCCGTGGCGACCCGGATCGACGAGGCGCGCGACATCACCCGCTATCTGGCCAACCTGTTGATCTTTCTGGGTCTGCTGGGGACGTTTTATGGCCTCGCCACCACTGTGCCTGCGGTGGTCGACACTATCCGCGCGCTGTCGCCCAAGGAGGGCGAGACCGGGCTTGAAGTCTTTAACAAGCTGATGTCGGGGCTGGAAACGCAGCTTGGCGGCATGGCGACCGCCTTTTCCAGTTCGCTTCTGGGCCTCGCCGGCTCACTGGTGGTGGGGTTGCTGGAACTGTTCGTGAGCCATGGCCAGAACCGCTTCTATCGCGAGCTTGAGGAATGGATGTCGGGGTTCACCCGCATCGGACTTGGCGGTGCAGAAGGGCAGGGACTGGGCGAGGCGGCGTTGGCCGGCTTTGTCGAGCGCGTCGAGGCGCAGCTTGCCGGCATGCAGGAATTCTATCTGCAGCGCGATGAATTGCGCGACGAAGAGGCCACTGCCGCCGACCAACGCTCGCTGGCGCTGGCGCAGGGGGTGGAGCGGTTGGCCGGACTGCTTGGCTCGGACCGTGACGAACTGGGCGCAGCCCTTGCCGCTGAACGCGAGGTGACGGCGCAGGCGCTGGCCGGTGTGGAACGTGCAGTTGCGGCCTTGGCCGAGCCGCGACGCGACCCAGATCTGCTTGCCGCGCTGGACCGGCTGGCGGCCGAACCGCGGCATGATCCGGCGCTGCTGGCGGCGGTCGAGCGGGTCGCCGAAGGTCAGGCTCGGCTTGCTACGCTGGCCGAAGTGCCGCCTCCACCCGCCTTCGATCCTTCCGCGCTGGACGGGGTGCTTGATCGGCTGGCCGATGGGCAGGCCCGGCTGGTGACACTGGCCGAGGCGCCCGTGCCGGCAGTGGACAACTCGCGGCTGGTTCGTGCGCTGGAGCGGCTTGCCGAGGGGCAGGATCGTATTCTGGAACTTGGCGCGCAGCGGCCAACCGCGGGCGACGATCCCGAGGCACGGATGCGGCTGCGTTCGATCGATGTGCAACTGGGCCGGCTGGTCGAAGAAACGGCCAGCAACCGCGATGGGTTGATTGCCGAGTTGCGCAGCGATCTGGCGGCCCTGACCCGCGCCATCCGCAATATGGAGCGCGGCGATGGGGCTTAGCCGAGGCGGCGGCAACCGGTTTTCGGCGACGATCTGGCCGGGATTCGTCGACGCGATGACGGCACTCCTGATGGTCATCATGTTCGTGCTGACCATCTTTTTGCTGGTGCAATCCGTGCTGCGCGACCAGATCGTCACGCAGGACAGCGAGTTGGATCAGCTTGGCCAACAGGTGGCCCAGCTTTCCGAGGCCCTGTCCACCTCGCAGGCGCAGGCCGCTTCGCTTGACCGTGACCTCGTGGCGGAGCGCGCGCGCCTATTGAGTTCGGAACAGGCGGTGGCCAGCGCCCGCGCCGAAATCGACGCCCAGACCGAGGCGGCGCGGCTGGCAGCCGCCCGACGCGAGGCGCTGGAGGCGTTGATCGTCGATTTACGGCGCCGTAATACTGAAACGCAGCAGGAGTTGGACGAAACCCAAGCCGCGCGGTTGACAGATGCTGCTGCCGCCGAGGCCCTGCGCGAACGTCTGGCGAATGCCGATGCCGAGCTTGACGCCACCACGCTGGAACTGGAAGCGGCGCGTAAGCAGGCCGAGGAAACGCTGACCCTGCTTGCCGCCGCCGAGGCTGCGAAATCGGAACTGGGCGAGCAGGCGGAAGCCCAGGCCAGCGAGGCCCAGAAACAGGCTGCCCTGCTGGCCTTGGCCCAGCAGCAGCTTTCCCAGCAAGAGGCGCTTTCGACCGAGGATCAGCGCCGTGTCGCGTTGCTCAATCAGCAGGTGGCGCAGTTGAACGACCAATTGGGCAGCCTCCGCGCCGTGCTGGACGCGACCGGCGAGGAGCGCAAGGAGGCCGATCTGCGGGCCGAGGATCTGGGGCGGCAACTGAACCTCGCCCTGCTGCGCGCCACCGAAGAGGAACGCAAGCGCCGTGCACTGGAAGAAGAGGCGCGCGTGAAGGCCGAAACCGAGGCAAAGGATCTGGCGCGTTATCGTTCTGAATTCTTCGGACGGCTGTCGCAGATCCTTGCGGGACGCGAAGGCGTGCAGGTCGTGGGCGACCGCTTTGTCTTTTCATCCGAAGTGCTGTTTGCGACGGGCGAGGCAACGCTCTCGACCGAAGGTCAGGCGCAGATCGCCCGGGTGGCGGACATGCTCAAGCAGATTTCCGGCGATATACCGCCGGAAATCGACTGGATGATCCGCGTCGACGGGCACACCGACAACCTGCCGCTTTCGGGGCTGGGGCGCTATCGTGACAACTGGGAACTCAGCCAGGCCCGGGCGCTGGCGGTGGTGCGCTACATGGTGGATGAGCTGGGCTTCCCGGCGACCCGCCTTGCACCTGCCGGCTTTGCCGACACCCGTCCGGTGGCACAGGGGGACACGCCCGAGGCCCGGGCCCAGAATCGCCGGATCGAGTTGAAACTGACCGAACGCTAGGCACGATGACGACGCATCGGTCGCGCCTAATGGATTATTCCCGCAGCAAGTATGAACCGCCCTCTGGCCCCGGTCACAGGCCGGGCGGCGCGCTGCGGGATCAGCTTTCCTGCGGTGCGGGTTCGCGTGGCGGGCGTCCGATAATGTCGCGCAACGCGTCGAGTTCAATGAAATTGTCGGCCTGACGACGCAATTCGTCGGCGATCATCGGTGGTTGACTGCGCATGGTCGACACCACCGAGACACGCACGCCCAGGCGCTGAAGCGCCTCGACCAACGGTCGGAAGTCGCCGTCGCCCGAAAACAGGACCGCGTGGTCCAGTCGTGGCGCCAGCTCCATGGCATTGACCACCAACTCGACATCCATGTTGCCCTTGACCTTGCGGCGACCCAGCGCATCGGTATATTCGCGCGCAGGTTTCGTTACCATGGAATAGCCATTGTAATGCAGCCAATCAACCAAAGGGCGAATTGGTGAATATTCCTCGTTCTCCAGCAGTGCCGTATAATAATAGGCGCGGACCAGTTTTCCGCGCCGTTCGAATTCCTGTCGTAGCAATTTGTAGTCGATATCAAATCCCAACGACTTTGCCGCGGCATATAGATTCGACCCGTCAATGAACAACGCCAGCCGGTCGTCCTTGTAAAACACGTTTCCCCCGAGATGTCTCGAAACCTAAATCAGAATGCGAACTTAGTCCTCGTTGCGCTGGGTGCAAACCTGACTAGTTCGGCAGGTTTGCCGGCGGACAGTCTGCGGTTTGCCTTGGGTAAAATCTTGGAATTACCTCAGGTTGTGCCGCTTGCCGTAAGCCGTCTCTGGATTACGCCGGCTTTTCCCCCCGGTTCGGGTCCCGAATATGTGAATGCCGCGGCCACTTTTCGCTGCGCCTATCCGCCGGAACAACTTTTGCGCGAGCTGCACGCGATCGAGGCTGAACTGGGCCGCAAGCGCGACGGCGCGCGGTGGCAGGCGCGCGGGCTGGATCTGGATCTGCTGGCCCACGGCGATCTGGTGCTGCCCGATGCCGCGATGCAGCAGCACTGGCGCGACCTGCCGCCCACAAAACAGGCGCTGCTGGCCCCCGAGCGGCTGATCCTGCCCCATCCCCGCATGCAGGATCGCGGATTCGTCCTGGCGCCCTTGGCCGAGATCGCGCCGGGCTGGGTGCATCCGTCATTGGGGCTAAGCGTGGCGCAGATGCTTGCTGCTTTGCCACCCGAAGCTTTGGCAGGAATGAGGCCTGCGGGTGCTTGACATTTCCACGACAAGCCCCCAAATATCCGGCTTTGCCCCTGCACCCCGATTCCAGCTGATAAGGTGACCGATGGCCCGCGTTACAGTCGAAGATTGCGTCGATAAGGTTCCAAACCGTTTTGACCTGGTGATGCTGGCGTCCCATCGCGCGCGTGAAATCGCGGCTGGCAGCCCGCTGACCATCGATCGTGACAACGACAAGAACCCCGTTGTCTCGCTGCGCGAGATCGCGGATGAAACCCAGCCGGTGGACGAGCTGCGCGAACGCATGATCGAGGCCAATCAGACCCAGATCGAGGTCGATGAGCCCGAAGAAGACGCGATGGCCCTGCTGCTTGGCGCCGAGATCGACCGTCCCAAGCCCGCCGACGAAGAGTCGGAAGAGCGCATGCTGCGCATGATGCTGGAAGCCCAGGGCAGGAACTGATCCAAAGGTCTTCGGCACATCATGATCGACGTCGAAGACCTCATCGCGCTTATCCGCAATTACAATCCGCGCACAAACGCCGATCTGATCCGCGATGCCTATGAATACGGGCGTCGCATGCATGAGGGGCAGTTCCGCCACTCGGGCGAGCCTTATTTCACCCATCCTGTGGCCGTCGCTGCCATCCTGACCGAAATGCGGTTGGACGATGCCACCATCGTCACCGCGCTTTTGCATGACACGATCGAGGACACACGCTCGACCTGGGCCGAGGTTGCGCAGATATTCGGGCGCGAAATCGCCGAATTGGTCGACGGGGTCACCAAGCTGACCAACCTGCAGCTTTCGGGCGCGCATTCCAAGCAGGCCGAGAATTTTCGCAAACTTTTCATGGCGATGTCGCGCGATCTTCGCGTGATTTTGGTGAAATTGGCCGACCGTCTGCACAATATGCGGACCATCAAGTCGATGCGCACCGACAAGCAATCGCAAAAGGCGCGCGAGACCATGGACATCTATGCGCCGCTGGCCGGCCGCATGGGCATGCAATGGATGCGCGAAGAGTTGGAAGACCTTGCCTTCAAGGTTCTCAACCCCGAGGCGCGCAATTCCATCATCCGCCGCTTTGTCAGCCTGCAACGCGAATCCGGCGACGTCATCCCAAAGATCACCGCCGATATCCGGTCCGAACTTGAACGCGAGGGGATCGAGGCCGATGTCTATGGCCGCGCCAAGCGTCCCTTCAGCATCTGGCGCAAGATGCAGGAAAAGCAGCTTTCCTTCTCGCGGCTGTCGGACATTTACGGTTTTCGCATCATTACCCGGACCGAGCCGGACTGTTATCGCACGCTGGGCGTGATCCATCACCGCTGGCGCGCGGTGCCGGGCCGGTTCAAGGATTACATCAGCCAGCCCAAGGCGAACGGCTATCGCTCGATCCACACCACCGTCTCGGGCCGGGACGGCAAGCGGGTCGAGGTTCAGATCCGCACCCGTCAGATGCACGAGGTTGCGGAAGCCGGCGTGGCCGCGCATTGGGCCTATCGCGACGGGGTGCGCACGGCAAACCCCTTTGCCGTCGATCCGGGCGAATGGATCGCCAGCCTGACCGAGCGTTTCGGCGAAGAGGATCACGACGAATTCCTCGAGCATGTGAAGCTCGAAATGTATTCCGACCAGGTATTCTGCTTTACGCCCAAGGGCGACGTGATCCCGCTGCCGAAAGGCGCGACACCGCTGGATTTCGCCTATGCCATCCATACCCGGCTGGGCAGCTCCTGCGTCGGGGCCAAAGTGGACGGCATCCGCGTGCCGCTGTGGACGCGGCTCAAGAACGGACAGTCGGTCGATATCATCGCCGCTTCCGGCCAGCGCCCGCAGGCCACCTGGCTGGATATCGTCGTCACCGGCCGCGCCAAGGCGGCGATCAGGCGTTCGCTGCGGCAAGAGGATCGGACGCGCTTTATCCGTCTTGGCTCGGAACTGGTCCGGGTGGCCTTTGAACACATGGGCCGCAAGGTCAGCGACAAGGCATTGCGCACCGCGGCCAAGACCATGGCGCTGCCGGATGCGGATGAGCTGCTGGCGCGGATCGGCAGTGCCGAGATCTCGGCCCATGACGTGCTGACCACGCTTTATCCCGAACTGGCCGAAAAGCGCAGCGAGATCGACGCCAAGCGCGCGGTGGCGGGGCTGGAAGCCGATCAGGAATTCACCCGCGCGCCTTGCTGCAATCCGCTGCCTGGCGAGCGTATCATCGGCATCACCTATCGCGGCAAGGGCGTGGTGATCCATGCCATCGACTGCCCGGTCTTGGCCGAGTTCGAGGAAAGCCCGGGACGCTGGGTCGATCTGCACTGGCGCGAGGGTCAACACCCGGCGGCGTATTCGACCATGCTGTCGCTGACCATTCGCCATGACGCGGGCGTGCTGGGCCGGATCTGCACGCTGATCGGCGCGCAGGGCGCGAATATTTCGGATCTGGAATTTCTTGATCGCAAGCCGGATTTCTATCGCCTGCGGGTCGAGGTCGAATTGCGCGACCGCGAACATCTGCACGCGCTGCTGACGGCACTGGAAACCGAAAGCGACGTGGCGCAGGTTTCGCGCATCCGCGATCCTTCCGCCCACCTTAGCTGAGGCGGGACCGGCATGTTCAAAAGACGCAAGCCGCTGAGCTATGCTCAGATGTGGACCGAAATGTTTTATCCACGCTCTGGGTGGAAGCGCGCGTCGAAATATGTGCTGCATCGGCTGCGCCGCTTGCCGGATCAGCCGCATCGGGTGGCGCGCGGCTGGGCTTGCGGCATCTTCATTTCCTTCACGCCCCTTTTCGGCTTTCACTTCATGGGTGCCGCGGCTCTGGCCTGGATCATTCGCGGCAATATCCTGGCGGCACTGCTGGGCACGTTCATCGGCAATCCGCTGACCACGCCCTTTATCGCGCTGACCTCGGTCGGGCTGGGTCGCTGGATGCTGGGGACCGAAGGCAAGTTCACCCCGCACCTGATCTTTGACGAATTCGCCCGTGCGGGCAGTGAGTTGTGGAACAACCTGCTGGCCCCGCTAAGTGCCGAACGCACAGCGCATTGGGACCAGTTGCTGCAATTCAACGAGCAGATCTTCCTGCCCTATCTGGTGGGGGGTATCCTGCCCGGGTTGGCCGTCGCGATCGCGGCGCATTACATGACCGTGCCGCTGATCCGCGCCTATCACCGCCATCGCGAAAAGCAGATGGCCGAGCGTATTGCCCGCGCCAAGGCCCGGCGCGAGCAGGAACTGGCGCAAAAGCGCTAAAAACCCAGACGGTCGCGCAGCGAATACCAGCTCATGCCGGCGACCAGCAGTGGCCAGCGCAACGCAGCCCCGCCCGGAAATGCCGGTGAGGGCAGGGCGGCCATGGTATCGAATCCCGCGCCTTGACCCAGAACCGCCTGTGCCATCAGCTTGCCGGCAAGCGTTGCCAGCGCCAGCCCATGCCCCGAATAGCCGCTGGCCGACAGGCAATTCGGCGCAGGCCGGGCAAAACAGGGCATGCGGTTCATGGTGATCGCGAGCGTGCCGCCCCAGGCGTGAGTCAGCTTCACATCGGCAAGACCGGGATAGATCTGCAACAGCGGCTTGCGCACCTTGGAAAAGATATCGGCGGGAAAGCGATAGCTGACGTTTTCTCCACCGCCGAAGATCAGCCGGCCCTCGGGGTCCAGCCGCCAGTAGTTCACCACGAATTTCGTGTCATGCACGCCGATATCCCGGGTCAGCACCTCGGCGGCGCGCGCGCCCAAAGGCTCGGTCGCGACGATGAAATTGTTGATCGGCATGACGCGGGCCGCGACATGGGTATCGAGATTGCCCAGATAACCATTGGTCGCCAGAATGACATGATCGCAGGTCACGCTGCCCTTGTCGGTCTGCACTACGGTCTTTTCGCCCGCGCGCCTTGCGTGGCGGATATGGTGGACATGGCTTAGTTCGCGGATGCGGGCACCGGCGGCATCGGTCAGACGAGCCATGCCGATGGCCAGATCCAGCGGGTTCAGATGTCCGGCGCCATGGTCCAGCTCGCCCGCGATATAGGCCTGCGACGGGACCAGAGCGCGAAAGGCGTCGCGATCCAGCGCCTCGATGCGGTCATAGCCGTAGTCCCGGGAAAGCTTGTCGATCATCGCGCAGGCATGGTCGAATTCGGCCGACTTGCGGAAGGCATGCGCGATGCCGTCGGCAACCGGCACCCCAGAGCGCGTTGCCAGATCGCGGGTCAGACGCTTGGCCTCTTCGGCCATGTCCCAAAGCCGATGTGCGGTCTCGATACCGGCCAGTTTTTCCAGTTCATCGACCTCCAGCCGCTGGCCCGAGCCGAGCTGGCCGCCATTGCGCCCCGACGCGCCAAAGCCGACGCGATGCGCCTCAAGCAGCATCACGTCGCGCCCCGCCTCGGCCAGATGCAGCGCGGCGGACAGGCCGGTATAGCCTGCGCCGATCACCACCACGTCGGCGCGCTCTTCACCCCGCTGCTGGGGAAAGCCGGGCAGGGGGTCGCGGTTCGCGGCGTAAAGGCTGGGCGGATATTCCCCAAGCCGGTCGTTGGAAAACAGCAGGTTCATACGTTCAGCAACAGATGCTCGCGTTCCCACGGGCTGATGACTTGCAGGAATTCCTTGTATTCATTTCGCTTGACGGATTGATAGACGGCAATGAATTCGGCGCCCAGCACGTCGCGCATCGCCGGGTTCTCATCCATCAGATCCAGCGCGTCGCCCAGGTTATAGGGCAACTCGTCCTCGGACATATAGGCGTCGCCCAGACATTCGGGGCGCGGATTCTCGGCTTCGATCAGGCCCAGATAGCCGCAGGCAAGACTGGCGGCGAGCCCCAGATAGGGGTTGCAATCCATACCGGCCAGCCGATTTTCCACCCGCCGCGACTCGGTGCCCGAAACCGGCACGCGCAGCCCGGTAGTGCGGTTGTCGCGCCCCCACTCCAGGTTGATTGGCGCTGCAAAATCAGGGACATATCGACGATAGCTGTTGACATAGGGCGCCAGCAGCGCGACCGACGCGGGCAGGTGCTTTTGCATACCGGCGATAAAATGCAGGAAGGCCGGGGTCTCGCGTCCCTGTTCGTCGGAAAAGATGTTGCGCCCGTCGGCCAGTCCCACGACCGAGTGGTGGATATGCATGGCGCTGCCCGGTTCGCCCTCGATCGGCTTGGCCATGAAAGTGGCGAAACAGTCGTGGCGCAGTGCCGCCTCGCGGATCAGGCGTTTGAAGAAAAAGATCTGGTCGGCCAGATGCACCGGATCGCCGTGGTTCAGGTTGATCTCGACCTGACCGGCGCCGCCTTCCTGCAGGATGCCGTCGATTTCGAACCCCTGCGCCTCGGCAAAGTCATAGATGTCGTCGATCACCTTGCCGTATTCGTCCACCGCCGACATCGAATAGGCCTGCTTGGCGGCGGCGCGGCGGCCGGTGCGGCCCATGGGCGGCATAATCGGCTGGTTCGGGTCGATGTTGCGCGCGACCAGAAAGAACTCCATCTCGGGCGCGACGATGGGGCGCCAGCCGCGCTGCCGATACAGGTCCACCACGCGTTTGAGCACGTTGCGCGGCGCAATCGGCACCGGGTTGCCATTCTGATCGCTGACGTCGTGGATCACCTGCAAGGTCACGTCCGCCGTCCATGGCGCTGCGGCCGTGGTCGAGAAATCCGGCGTCAGGATCATGTCCGGCTCGGTGAACGCCCCCGAGGGGTTGTCGGCCCAATCGCCGGTAATGGTCTGCAAAAAGATCGAATTCGGCAGATAGAACCGTTCCTGATGCGCGAATTTCGAGGCGGGCATGGCCTTGCCGCGCGCCACCCCCGCAATGTCAGCGACGATGCATTCCACCTCGTCCAGCCGGCGGCCGGCCACATAGTCCTGGGCGGCCTGCGGAGTTTCCTCGATCCAATGCGGTTTCATGCCGCCCCCTGTTTGATATGTTCTCGAAAAGCGCGCGGCGCCTTGAAAAAGGCCTCGATCCGGTCGGCGATGCCTGCGGATTGCCGCGCCTCGCCCATGCGCGCGCGCGCGCCGTCCAGAAGCGGCTCGGGCACGTTCCCCTTGGCCCGGTGCTCGATCAGGCCATGGATAAAGGTATCGTCGAATTCCGGATGCGCCTGCACGGTAAAGGCATGGTCGTCATAGACAAGTGCTGCATTCTCGCAAAACGGGCTGCTGGCGACGACTTCGGCGCCGTCGGGCCGGTCGATGACCTGATCCTGATGCCAGGCGTTCAGCGTCACGCGTTCGCCGCCGAAATCGTAATCCTGCGCACCGACGGCCCAGCCGCGCGGGTGCTTGACCACCTTGCCGCCTAGCGCCTGGGCGATGATCTGATGGCCGAAACAGATGCCGACCATTGGGATATGTTCGGCATAGGCGCTGCGGATGAACCCCTCCAGCGGGGCGATGAAGGCATGATCTTCATAGACCCCATGGCGCGAGCCGGTCAGCAGCCAGCCCTCCGCGTCGTGGACGCTATGCGGAAACTCCATGTTTTCCACATGATAGCTGTCGAAGTTAAAGCCCCTGCCGGCAAGAAGCCGTTCAAACATGGTGTCATAGTCGCCCAACTCGCCACGGAGTTCCTGGGGCGATTGGCCGCATTTGAGAATGCCGATGCGCATGATGATTGGCCTGTCGGTTGTTCCCCCCGAAGCTAGTCGGGCGCGGCCTTCCGGGCAAGAGGCCGTAGCCCTTTTGGCGGGGCTGGCCGTTGGGCTGGACGCGCGCTAGGGTTGCGGCGAAATCAGCAGAAAGGATCGGCCATGGCTGGACTTCGCCCCGATGTTGACCCTGATGGGTTGCAGGAATTCTCGGTCGTTTTCACCGACCGCTCGCTCAATCACATGTCGCAGAAGTTCCAGGGCGCGATGCGCGACATCTCGGCAACGCTGCGCGAGGTCTATGGGGCCGAGGCGGTAGCGCTGGTCCCGGGCGGCGGCACCTGCGCGATGGAGGCGGTCGCCCGGCAATTCGGCCGCGACGCCCATGCGCTGATCGTCCGCAACGGCTTTTTCAGCTATCGCTGGAGCCAGATCTTCGAGGCCGGCGGTTTCACGCGCCAGACCACGGTGATGATGGCGCGGCCTCAGGGCAACGAGCCCCGCGCGCCCTTTACCCCCGCGCCGATTGACGAGGTGGTGGCCAAGATCCGCGAAACCCGCCCCGATGCGGTCTTTGCCCCGCATGTCGAGACGGCGGCCGGCATGATCCTGCCCGACGATTACATCAAGGCGCTGGCCGATGCCGCGCATGAGGTGGGGGCGATCATGGTGCTGGATTGCATCGCCTCGGGCGCGATCTGGGTCGATATGCGCAAGACCGGCGTGGACGTGCTGATTTCGGCGCCGCAAAAGGGCTGGTCGGCCTCGCCCTCGGCCGGGATGGTGATGTTGTCGCCGCGCGGTGCAGATCGGTTGGAGGCGACGACCAGTGACAGCTTCGCACTGGATCTGAAAAAATGGCGCGCGATCACCAAGGCTTATGAAGACGGCGGCCATGCCTATCACGCCACGCTGCCCACCGATGCGCTGCTGGGCCTGCGCGATGCGATGAACGAGACACGCGATTTCGGCTTTGAGGCGGCCCGCGAGGCGCAATGGCGGCTGGGTGATGCGGTGCGCGAAGAGCTGGCGCGCCGCGGGCTGCGCTCGGTCGCGGCGTCGGATTTTGCCGCGCCAGGCGTCGTCGTTTGCTATACCGACGACCCCGAGGTGCAAAACGGGCGCAAGTTCCTGTCCGCCGGCTATCAGATCGCGGCGGGCGTGCCCTTGCAAGTCGGCGAAGGCGAAGGCTTCCGCACCTTCCGTATCGGGCTGTTCGGGCTCGACAAGCTTGGCGACGTCGACGGAACGCTGGCACGGCTGATCCCGGCCTTTGACGCGGCGCTTTGACCCGATATTTTCCCGGCGGGCAGGAATTCGCGGCCCGCCGGGAACGATCTGCGCTCCTTGCGGGTTTGTCATCTGAAAATGGATACACCCTCTGAAAGGACATTATCATGGCAAATCACGAAGCCACCGCAGACGAGTTGAAAGCCAAGGCACGTGACGCGGCTGACGACGTCGGCCGCCACGCCCGCCGTGCGGCCGACGAGGCCGGAGAGGCCCTTGACACCGCCCGGGAAAAAGGCGCCGAGCTTTACGAGACGGCTCGCGAGAAAGGGGCCGAATACGTCGAGACGGCCAAGAAACGCGGTGCGGAATATGCGGAAACGGTGCGTGAACGCGGCCATGAATATGCCGAACGCGCCCGTGACGAGGCCCGCCGTCTTTACAGGCAGGGCGAGCGTCAGGCCGGTGAAGTCGCAGCCCATGCCGAGGAATATTACGACGAGGTCTCGGACATGGTGCGCCGCAATCCCGCACAGGCACTGGGTATCGCGGCCGGTGTCGGCTTCCTACTGGGCCTGATCATCGCGCGTCGCTGAGAACCGGGATGTTCGACTATTCCAGAAACCTGCAGCTTGCCCTGACGGACAAGCTGCGCCGCGCCGGGCTTGGCGCCGGGGCAGGGGTTGCACTGCTGGTCGGGGCGGGCTTTCTGCTGGCGGCGTTATGGACCTGGCTTGCGCATCATCTGGGTTGGGGGTCGCTGGGCGCTTCATTGGCCATCGGCATCGGCTTTGTCCTGATCGGGCTGGTGGTGATGCTGATGGCGAAAAAGGAACGCCATCCGGTGCCCACCACCGACGAGTTGAAATCCGAGGTGGAAGAGCGGCTGATGCTGGTTGCCGATGCAGCCATCGGCAAAGCCACCGGCGCGGCAGATGCAGCGTTAGAGCGTGCCTCGCAAAAAGCCAACCGGTTGATGGAGCAGGCCGAACAAAGGGTGCATTCTGTCACGGATAACCTGTCCTACAAGGCCGATCTGATGGTCGACCGGGCCGAGGCGCGGGTTTATGGGGCAGCCCGCAGGGCAGGCGAAACCGTCACCGACAAGCTGGGGTTATCGCCTGATACATTGCGCCGGGCCTCGGGTCAGTTGCACGAGGCATCGCAATCGCGCGCCGCTCCCTTCGCGCCGCTGATCGGAGCTTTCGCCGTGGGCATCACTTTGGCCACGCGTCTGCAAAACCGGCGACACCGCGACAACGGTGCCAAGGATTGGGACTGACGACTCTTACTAAGAAGTATTTGCAACCAATTGATAATAAAGACCCCGCCGATGGCGGGGTCCTTTGTTCCGGGGCAGGAGCCTGCTGTCAGGCATTCGCCTCGCGGATTTTATTGGCGGCATCCTTGTCATAGGCGATGCCAGCCTTGTCCAGAAGCTGGTCCAGCTCGCCCGACAGCGTCATCTCGGTAATGATGTCGCAGCCTCCCACAAACTCGCCCTTGATATAAAGCTGAGGAATCGTTGGCCAATCCGAGAAATCCTTGATCCCTTGCCGGACCGTTTCATCGGCAAGGACGTTCACGTCCTGATAGGGGACGTTCATATAATTCAGTACCCCGGCAACCCGGCTGGAAAAGCCGCATTGGGGCATTTCCTTGGTGCCTTTCATGAACAAGACGACATCGTTTCCGTCGATCGTCTTCTGAATCTGCTGGCGTGCGTCGGTCATTCTGCTGGTCCTTACTAAAGCGCCGCCGCGGTTGCGACGCTTACGGTTGATCTTATTCCGGTGCCTTGGTGGTCAGCGCCAGTGCGTGCAAAGCCCCGCTGGGCCCGTCCATATGGCCCTGCAAGGCGGCATAGACAGCCCGCTGCTGCTGCACGCGGTTCTGGCCGCGGAAGCTTTCGTCGATCACCTCGGCGGCATAATGATTTCCGTCCCCGGCAAGGTCGGTGATCGTGATCTTGGCTTGCGGAAATGCAGCGCGGATCAGGTTTTCGATGTCCTGGGCTTCCATCGCCATGGCGGATCCTTTCTTTGTTCTCCATGATGTAGGGGATGCCCGCGCGGGCCGCAAGATCGACCGCTGCGGCATTGCTGCCGGACCCGACCATGCCCGAAGAAGACAGCTCGCCGGCGTGTCTGGAGTTTATATTGATAACCGGGATTATGTAATATAAATGGCTCCCGATTTGCTTCATCCGCCCAGTTTACGACTTATTATCCAATTCCCGCACCAGCACTTTCTTTCCTTGCCTTCGGGGCATAGCCTGCGAAGCGAATCCACCGTAATTTCCGCAATCACGCCAAGCGGCGATCATATGCAAGGAGATCCCATGGCCGTTCGTCCTCCGGTTTGCGATTTCGGTGCCAAGGCGCCGGACTTCACGCTGCCAGATCCTGATGGGCGCATGTTTTCATACGGCGACATCTCGGGCGCGCGCGGCACGCTGGTGATGTTCATCTGCAACCATTGCCCATATGTGCAGGCAGTGATTGACCGCATCCGGCGCGACGCGGACGAGCTGCAGAAACTTGGCGTGGGCGTGGTGGCGATCTCGGCCAATGATGCCGATGAATACCCGCAGGATGCGCCCATGCAGATGAAGATCGAAGCCCGAAAGCACGGCTTTACCTTCCCGTATCTTTACGATGAAAGTCAGGCGGTTGCGCGCGCTTATGGTGCCGAATGCACGCCGGATTTCTTTGGCTACAATGCCGCCGGAGAATTGCAGTATCGCGGCAGGCTCGATGCCTCGGGACGAAATCCGGCACCACCAGATGCCCGGCGCGAGCTGTTCGAGGCCATGGCGCAGATCGCCGAAACCGGGCAGGGTCCGCGCGAACAGGTGGCCTCGATGGGCTGTTCAATCAAATGGAAGGCGTGAATGAATATCTGCTTTGCCCCCTGCCCCGTGGTTTTCGACCTTGATGGCACGCTGATCGACAGCGTCCCCGACATTCATGCCTGCGTGAACGCGGTCTTGCGCCTTCATGGCGTTTCCCCGTTGACACTGGATCAGGTCCGCGGGTTCGTCGGCGGTGGCGTCGATCTGCTGTGGCGCCGGGTCATCAGCGCAACCCGGCTGCCGACCGAAGCGCATCGTGATCTGGTGGCCTCGTTCATGACCCGCTATCACGACGCCACCGGCCTGACCCGGCTTTACCCCAATGTGGCCGAGACCTTGGGGGTATTGGCTGATCGGGGCTATCCGCTGGGGATCTGCACCAACAAACCCTTGGGACCGACACGGGCGATTCTGGATCATTTCGGCCTAGCGCAGTTATTCGGCGTGGTCGTGGGCGGCGATTCCCTGCCTGAACGCAAGCCCGATCCGGCGCCGTTGCTTGCGGCATTCGCCGGGCTGGGCGCCGATCCGCACAAGCCGCGCGGGGTCTATGTCGGCGACAGTGAATTCGACGAGGAATGCGCCCGCAATACCGGCGTGCCTTTCCTGCTGTTCACCCGCGGCTATCGCAAGACGCCGGTGGAAAAGATGACGCATCACGGCACCTTCGACGATTTCGCAAGCCTGCCCCTGCTGGTGGAAGAGACCGCAGCCGTCGGTTAGGTCTGCTTGCGGGTGCTTGACAGAACGCCGAAACGGAACGATCCGTCGCCGCATGCCGCCATCCCGGCCGGACCGAAGCCCAAGGAGCTTTGCATGGACCTTCGACAACTGACCCCCGACCTTGCCGTCGCGCCCCAGATCCACCCCGAGGACCTGCCCGCCCTGGCCGAGGCCGGTTTTCGCGTATTGATCAACAACCGCCCTGATGACGAGGTCGGCCCGGAAGAGGATCACGAGGCGATGCGCGCGGCGGCCGAAGCGGCAGGGATGGAATACCATTTCAACCCCTTTACCCCCGGGCAGATCACCCCGCAGATGATCTCGGCCCAGGCTCAGGCGCTGGCGTCGCCCGGTCCAAAGCTGGCCTATTGTCGCTCGGGCAACCGCTCGACCGTGCTTTGGGCACTGGCGCGTGCCGGGCAAGAGCCGGTGTCGGACCTGCTCGAAACCGCAGCGCGTGCGGGTTACGATCTTGCGGGGGTCCGGCCATTGCTCGAATCACTGGCCCGGCAAGGCGACTGATCTGCCCGCGATCTGGAACCTGCGAGGCCGTTGACGGGTTTCCCATGCAACGGCCTGCGGCAGGACGGATACCCCGTTTGGCCCGCCCAACGGAGTAATTGCCATGAACTCGATCATCTATCTTGTTGGCCTTGTCGTCGTCGTGTTGTTCATCCTTGGACTTCTTGGTCTACGCTGACGTCACCTGCGATTGTGCTGGCCTTTCGCGCCCCTCTGCGTTACCGGAGGCGCAAATTCTGAAAAAGGCCCCATATGGACATCCGCAATATCGCGATCATCGCCCACGTCGACCATGGCAAGACGACCTTGGTCGATCAGCTGCTGAAGCAATCGGGCAGTTTCCGCGAAAACCAAGCTGTGGCTGAACGCGTGATGGACAGCAACGATATCGAACGCGAGCGCGGTATCACCATCCTAGCCAAGGCCACCTCGGTCGAGTGGAAAGGCACGCGCATCAATATCGTGGACACCCCCGGCCACGCCGATTTCGGTGGCGAGGTCGAACGTATCCTCAGCATGGTGGACGGTGTTTGCCTGCTGGTCGATGCGGCGGAAGGTCCCATGCCGCAGACCAAGTTCGTCACATCGAAGGCGCTGGCGCTGGGGCTGCGGCCCATCGTGATCCTGAACAAGGTCGACAAACCCGCCGCCGACCCCGACAAGGCGCTGGACGAGGTCTTCGACCTGTTCGCAAACCTCGACGCCAGTGACGAACAGCTTGATTTCCCGCATCTTTACGCCTCGGGCATTGGCGGATGGGCAGATGAAGCCCTTGACGGACCGCGCAATGGCATGTCCGCGCTTTTCGATCTGGTGCTGCGCCACGTTCCGCCGCCCAAGCAGATCGCGCGTCAGGACGAACCCTTCCAGATGCTGGCAACGACGCTTGGCGCCGACCCTTTTATCGGCCGCATCCTGACCGGGCGGGTCGAGGCCGGGCGTGCCAAGGCCGGAGATACGATCAAGGCGCTGTCGCGTGACGGCGAGCGGATCGAGCAGTTCCGCATCTCGAAGGTTCTGGCCTTTCGCGGCCTGACCCAGCAGCCGATCGAGCAGGCCGAAGCGGGCGACATCGTCACCCTTGCCGGCATGTCAAAGGCCACCGTGGCCGATACGCTTTGCGCTGTCGAGGTGGACACCGCCCTGCCCGCGCAGCCCATCGATCCGCCGACGATCAGCGTCACTTTCGGCATCAACGACAGCCCCCTTGCGGGTCGCGACGGCAGCAAGGTGCAGTCCCGGGTGATTCGCGAGCGGCTGATGAAAGAGGCCGAAACCAACGTCGCAATCAAGGTCGAGGACACGCCCGGCGGCGATGCCTTTATCGTTTCCGGCCGCGGTGAACTGCAAATGGGCGTCCTGATCGAGAATATGCGCCGCGAGGGGTTCGAGCTGTCGATCTCGCGCCCGCGGGTGATCTTCCGCGAAGAAGACGGCGTGCGTCTGGAGCCGATCGAAGAAGTCATCATCGATGTCGATGACGAATATACCGGCGTAGTCATCGAAAAGCTGACCGGTGATCGCAAGGGCGAGATGGTGGACATGCGCCCCGCTGGCCATGGCAAGACCCGCATCATCGCCCATGTGCCCTCGCGCGGGTTGATCGGCTATCATGGCGATTTCATGACCGACACGCGTGGCAACGGGGTGCTGAACCGCATCTTCCACGGCTGGGCACCCTACAAGGGCTCGATCCAGGGTCGCCGTCAGGGGGTGCTGATCTCAATGGAAGACGGGGTTTCGGTGGCCTATGCGCTGTGGAACCTGGAAGAGCGCGGGAAGATGTTCATCGGCGCGCAGGAACAGATCTATCAGGGCATGATCATTGGCGAGCATTCGCGCGACAACGATCTTGAGGTGAATCCGCTCAAGGGCAAGAAGCTGACCAACGTGCGTGCCTCGGGCACGGACGAGGCCGTGCGCCTGACGCCCCCGGTCCGCATGTCGCTGGAACAGGCCATTGCCTATATCGACGATGACGAACTGGTCGAGGTCACGCCGAAAAGCATTCGCCTGCGCAAGCGCTATCTGGACCCGCATGAACGCAAGCGCCAATCCCGCGCCGAAGGTTGAACTTATTTCATCGCCAATGGATTACAGGCTTTCGTATTGACGAAAGCCTGTTAGATTTAGTGCAAATCGCTTCGGGAGCGGCGAATGGAAGGCCGGGGCAATATCTATCAGAGCTTGATTTTCGCAGCCCAGAAGCATCTGGAGGAAACCGGGAGTCTTCCGGCAGATCCTGCTGAGCTTGCGCGGCGCACAGAGGCGACCGAGGCCGAAATTCACAGCATGTTCCGCTCGACCGAAGAGCTGCATGAGGCGTTGATCTATCACACGGTCACGCTTTTGAACGATGCGCTGCGCGAGGGTGTGATCAAGGCCAATGCCAGCGATCCTATCGAACAGATGCATTCGATCGCGCACAGCTATCTGGACTGGGCAGAGCGGAACCCGACGCTGTTCCGGCTTATGGTCGAGGGGCTTAATGGCCCGATCAAGCCGGACAGCGCACTGCACCGTTACACCAGTTCGATGCGCGATCTGTATCACCGCAAGCTGACCGAGGCGCAGCGGCTGGGTATCCTGGCCGAAGATACGGACATTGAGCTTACGATCATGATGCTGCATTGCCTGGTCAAGGGCGGGAACATGATGTTCCTGACACGCAGCACTGATCCCTGGTTCGATGGCGACACCCGCTCGACCCGCGAACTTTCCGAAAGGATTTTCGCCGAGTTCATGGGCAATCTGGTTCGGGCCAATGCCGTGGCCGCCGGCAAGGACGGCTGAGATTTCCGCCTAGATCTGGCGTTCGGGCAGGTTCACGACCAACCCGTCCAGTTCCGGCGTCACCTTGATCTGGCAGGTCAGGCGCGAACGCACCGGATCGGGTTGCCAAGCGAAATCCAGCATATCTTCTTCCATGGGATCGCGGGGCGGCAGCCGGTCCACCCATTCCGCCGCGACATAGACATGGCAAGTCGAACAGGCACAGGCGCCGCCGCAATCCGCATCTATGCCGGGAACACCGTTGTCGCGCGCGCCCTCCATCACCGTCATGCCGGGTTTGACGTCGATTTCATGGGCGGTGCCGTTGTGCTCGATATAAGTGATCTTGGCCATGGGTGCCTTCCTTGCGCTTTCCGTCGCAAATAGGTCATTGCGCCGCCAGATAAAAGCCCTGCCCCCTGTCTTGGTTTCCGGCATTCCGCCGATATCCGGCAAATGGCGCCAGCCCGATTTTCCGCCGGGCGGACGGGTCAGAACAGTGATTTCTGGCCCTTGGGCTCTGGCGGCTTGCGAGGTGATTTGGCCGGGGGTGTGTCGGGCCGTGCGACCAACCGACCATCGAGGAACTCGATCTCGAAACGGGGCGCCTGCGCAGCCTCTGTTGCGCTGACAAGTAACCCCGAGGGTCCATGCACAACCGCGAATCCCCGGCGCAAGGTTTCCCTGTAACCCAGCGTCTGACGCAACCGGTCAAGCCGCTCCAGCGCCTCGCGTCGCGGCGGCAGGATGCGCACGGCCACGGCGGAAAGCCTTGCCGCCCGCCGGTCCAGCGTGCCGCGGTCCCGGGCGATCTGGCGCGCGGTGTCGGCCAGCATTCTTCCCCGCGCCCGCTCCAGCCGATGGCCCAGATCGGCCAGACGTTCGGCCCGGCGCTGATTAAGCCGGGCCAGACACAGCGGCAGACGTTGTGCCTGCGCTTGCAGCGTATCGCTGCGGTTGCGCAGCATGCCGCGCAAAGCCGAAAGCGACAGCGGCAGCGCGCTCAACCGGTCGCGGCGGGCGCGTACGAAACCCCTTAGCGCCGGCTCCAGCCGTTCGGCGAACAGGTCGAACCGCTGCCGGGCCGGGGCAGTCAGCGCCTGCGGCCGGCCAAGCGCGCGGCCCAGATCCGTCAGCCGCTGGCGCTGGCGCTGGCTGCGGGTCTGCGCGGCGCGCATCATGCGGACCTGAATCTCGGTCACGCGGGCGGCCAGTTCGGCACGCACCGGCACTGCCATCTCGGCAGCGGCGGTGGGCGTCGGCGCGCGGCGATCCGAGGCGAAGTCGATCAACGTGGTGTCCGTTTCGTGCCCCACGGCCGAGATCAGCGGGATCTGGCTGTCGGCTGCGGCACGGACCACCGCCTCCTCGTTGAAGCCCCACAGATCTTCAAGGCTGCCGCCGCCGCGTGCGACAATGATCAGGTCGGGGCGCGGGACAGGGCCGTCCTTGGGCAGCGCGTTGAAGCCTTGGATCGCGGCAGTGACCTGAGGTGCGCAGGCCTCGCCCTGCACGGCCACGGGCCAGATCAGCACATGCGTTGGGAAACGGTCGCGCAGCCGGTGCAGGATATCGCGGATTACCGCACCCGAGGGCGAGGTCACCACACCAATCACCCTCGGCAGATAAGGCAGCGGGCGCTTGCGGGATTCGTCGAAAAGCCCCTCGGCCGCCAGCGCCTTGCGGCGCTTTTCCAACATCATCATCAGGGCGCCGGCGCCGGCCGGCTCGATCTCTTCGACGATCAGCTGATATTTCGACTGGCCGGGAAATGTGGTCAGCCGGCCGGTGGCGATGACCTCGATCCCCTCTTCGGGGCGGGTGGACAAACGCGCCGCCTGCCCTTTCCAGGTCACGGCCGAAATCACCGCGCGGTCGTCCTTGAGATCAAAGTAAAGATGCCCCGACGAGGGGCGCGAGACGCGGCCGATCTCGCCCCGCACCCGGACGCGGCCAAATTCCCCTTCCAGCACGCGTTTCACCGCCCCCGAAATCTCGGATACGGTGAATTCATGGATATTGCTGGGGGCGGTGTCTTCGAAAAGTTCCATACCCCGGTTGTGGCGCGTGGTGCGCGTGGGATCAAGGGGCCGGATGCCTTGGCTATTGATCCCGCGCGGACCAGTTCCTAGAAGGCCCCAGACATTCGCAAAGGGGCCTTTCGCATGAACATCCTGATCTTGGGCAGCGGCGGGCGCGAACATGCGCTGGCCTGGGCGATCCGGCAAAATCCCAAATGCGACCGGTTGTTCGTCGCGCCGGGCAACGCCGGGATGGAGCATATGGCGCGGCTTGCGGATCTGGACATCCTGTCCGGCCCCGCCGTGATCGGCTTTTGCGAAGAAAATGCCATCGATCTGGTGGTGATCGGCCCCGAGGCCCCGCTGGCGGCGGGCATAGCCGATCTTTTGCGGGCGGCCGGAATACTGGCCTTTGGCCCGTCCAGGGCGGCCGCGATGCTGGAAGCCTCGAAAAGCTTTACCAAAGAGGTTTGCGATGCCTGCGGCGCACCTACCGCAGCATGGGCGCGCTTTGACGCCGCCGACCCGGCGCGCGCCTATATCCGTGAAAAGGGCGCGCCCATCGTCATCAAGGCGGACGGGCTTGCCGCCGGCAAAGGTGTCACGGTTGCGATGACCGAGGCCGAAGCCATTGCCGCCGTGGATGATGCTTTCGGCGGCGCGTTCGGCGATGCGGGCGCCGAGGTGGTGATCGAGGAGTTCATGGAAGGCGAGGAGGCGAGCTTTTTCGTCCTGTGCGATGGCAAGGACTGTCTGCCCATCGGCACGGCTCAGGATCACAAGCGTGTGGGCGACGGCGACACCGGGCCGAACACCGGCGGCATGGGGGCCTATTCCCCTGCGCCTGTGCTGACCCAAGCCCTGCAGGATCAGGTGATGGATCAGATCGTGCGCCCAACCGTGGCCGAGATGGCGCGGCGCGGCACACCGTTCCAGGGCGTGCTTTACGTGGGCTTGATGATCGCGGACGGTCGCGCGCGGCTGGTGGAATACAATGTCCGCTTCGGCGATCCCGAATGCCAGGTGCTGATGATGCGGCTGGGCGCGCAGGCGCTGGACCTGATCCTTGCCTGCGCCGAGGGCCGGCTTTCCGGCATGACGGTCAGTTGGGCGGATGATCATGCCCTGACCGTGGTTCTGGCCGCGCAGGGCTATCCCGGTGCTTATGAAAAGGGCAGCGTAATCCGTGGGCTGGATACTCTGGCCGAGGATAGTTTCCGCATGGTCTTTCACGCCGGGACCGTACGTCGGGGGGGGCAGATCGTTGCTACCGGCGGTCGGGTGCTGGCCGCGACCGCGCGTGGCGCGACGCTGGCCGAGGCGCATGAGCGCGCCTATGCACTGGTCGATTCCATCGACTGGCCGCAGGGGTTCTGCCGCCGCGACATCGGCTGGCGCGCACTTTGAGGCGTTGCGCAGTTGGCGCGGCCGCATGGGTATTTGGGCAACGAAGAAATCTGCGCGGTGTGGCGGTGCATCTGTGCGGCTCCGGGCGGATGATTTCAAATCCTGCGTGTTTTTTGTCTTTTCAAGCGGGTGGCGGCGGACTTATAGTCCGCGCCATGACTCGGATGCAGCAGATCATTGCCACGGACCCGCACGCCCATGACGGCACGCGGCCTGCTGTGAACCTCCGCGGTCTCCTTCTTCTTACGCTGCGCTGAGCGGGTCTCCGGGCCGCCGCTCAGTCAGGTTCGTGCCCGGACCCTGCAAGCTTGAAGAAGGATTCCCAAATGACCGATCCGAACCGCGTATTGATTTTTGACACCACGCTGCGCGATGGCGAGCAGTCGCCCGGCGCCACCATGAGCCATACCGAAAAGCTGGACATCGCCGAAATGCTGGACGAGATGGGCGTCGATGTGATCGAGGCCGGTTTCCCCATCGCCTCGGAAGGCGATTTCGCCGCTGTTTCGGAGATTGCGAAGCGCGCGAAGAACTCGGTGATCTGCGGTCTGGCCCGCGCCCAAATCCCCGATATCGACCGTTGCTGGGAAGCCGTGAGGCACGCGAAACAGCCGCGCATCCACACCTTTATCGGCACCTCGCCGCTGCATCGCGCCATTCCCAATCTGGACATGGACCAGATGGCCGCGCGCATTCATGAGACCGTGACCCATGCCCGCAACCTGTGCGACAACGTGCAATGGTCGGCCATGGATGCCACCCGAACCGAGCATGACTATCTGTGCCGGGTAGTGGAGATCGCCATCAAATGCGGCGCAACCACCATCAACATCCCCGATACCGTAGGTTATACTGCGCCGCGCGAATCCGCCGAGCTGATCCGTATGCTGCTGGAGCGGGTGCCGGGCGCGGATACGGTGATCTTTGCCACGCATTGCCACAACGATCTGGGCATGGCGACGGCGAACTCGCTGGCCGCAGTCGAGGCAGGGGCACGGCAGATCGAATGCACGATCAACGGACTGGGCGAGCGCGCCGGCAATACCGCGCTGGAAGAAGTGGTGATGGCGCTGAAGGTGCGTCACGACATCATGCCCTATACGACCCGTATCGACACCACCAAGATCATGGGCCTGTCGCGCCGGGTATCGCAGGCCTCGGGCTTTCTGGTGCAGCCGAACAAGGCCGTGGTCGGCAAGAACGCCTTTCTGCACGAATCCGGCATTCATCAGGATGGCGTGCTGAAGAATGTCGAAACCTTCGAGATCATGAAGCCCGCCGATATCGGCCTGCACGAGGCCAATATTGCCATGGGCAAGCATTCCGGCCGTGCCGCTCTGCGCGCCAAGCTGAAAGAGCTGGGTTATGAGATGGGCGACAACCAGTTGCGGGATGTATTTGTCCGCTTCAAGGCGCTGGCCGATCGCAAGAAAGAGGTCTACGACGACGACCTGGTTGCGCTGGTGCAGGATACCACCACGAATACCGAGGACGATTATCTGCAGGTCAAGCATCTGCGCGTCGTCTGCGGCACCGACGGGCAATCCGCCGATCTGACGATGCTGGTCGGCGGCGAGGAACAGGCCGTTCATGCCGAGGGTGACGGCCCGGTCGATGCGTGCTTCAACGCCGTCAAGATGATCTGGCCGCACAAGGCGCGCCTGCAGCTTTATCAGGTTCACGCCGTGACCGAGGGCACCGACGCCCAGGCCACCGTCACCGTGCGGATGGAGGAAGAGGGGCGGATCGCGACTGGGCAAGCCTCGGACACCGATACCATCCTGGCCAGCGTCAAGGCCTATGTCGGGGCGCTGAACCGGTTGAAAGCGCGTCGCGACATGGTCGGCGAAGGCGCCGATGCCAAGCAGGTCAGCATGTATTCGCACTGATGCTGAACGATTAAAGGCAAGGGGCGGCGGTCAGGCCGCCCCTTTGCGTTCTACGAAGCCAAGGTCGATGCCCTTGAGAAAGGGAAAATCGTCGGCCAGTTCATGCTGGAACTCGGCCGGGCTGAGTTGCTGGAACCATTTTGGAAATTTGGCGACGATGGTGGCGACGGAATCGCCCTCGTCCCAGCGTGTCTGCACATAGCCCAGACCGTCGATATCGGTGAAGGCGGGAAGGTGCTTGGGCAGCTGAAAGTGGTTATAGGCATAGATGCAGCGCCCCGGCCCGCGCATGCGCACTGCGGCACCTGCCCCCAGAAAGGGCTGATGCGCGCGCCAGTAGCTGATCGGCTGCCCCTCATAGCTGCCCATGACTAGTCCCTGCGGATAGCTGATGGCAAAGCCCGGCAGGTCTGAAAAGCGCCGGGCGTGGCGACGGATGCGGTCAACGTGATGGCGGCTCAGGGCATCGTCGTCATCGACCCGGAACTGGATCACCGGCTGGCCGGCCGCCTCGGCCGCTTCGCGCAGGGGTTCGCGCAGCGCATTCACCGTCTCGCGCTTGTCCGAAACGATCAGCCGGATCTGCGGCACTCCGGCGCAAAGATCGCGCAGCCGGTCCAGCGAAGGTCGCGGCATTTCGGGCGAGGTCAGGATCCAGAAGCGGAAATCCGGGTCGGTCTGTGCCATGACCGAGGGCAGGCACAGCGTCTCAAAGGCGATAAAGCGTCGCTCCAGCCGCTCGGGCGCATAAAGCATGGCGCGGCGCTGCGCCAGAAGATCGGCGATACTGACCGCCTGCCCCGCCGTTCCGGCCCAGTCGCACCTGCCCAGAAAGGAAAAGCGGCAGATCCCCACGATATCGTCCCGCAAACCCTGCCCCTTTTATCGTCACCCGAACCGCCGAAACCCTATCAGGCCGCGCCGTCCGGTCAAGCTACGGGGCTGGCCACGCGGATCGTTGCTGCGCAGCACGGTGCGGTTCATTTTTTCGGGTTTCCCCGCGCTCGGGCACAGCCTATATGTCCGACACCTTCGACGGGGCAACTCGTCGGGGTATCGGGCAATGGCCGTTCGAAAAGAACGGCGAAACGGCCGTCATGGCAGGGACGGCGAAAGGGGTATTCACATGGCCTTTGGCGGGTTGTTTTCCACCGACATCGCGATCGATCTGGGGACCGCGAATACGCTGATCTACGTCAAGGGCAAGGGCATCATCCTGAATGAGCCTTCGGTCGTTGCCTATCACGTCAAGGACGGCAAGAAACAGGTCCTGGCCGTGGGCGAGGACGCCAAGCTGATGCTGGGCCGCACCCCCGGTTCGATCGAAGCCATCCGGCCCATGCGCGAAGGCGTCATCGCCGACTTCGACAGCGCCGAGGAAATGATCAAGCATTTCATCAAGAAGGTGTTCCGGCGCACGAGCTTTTCCAAGCCCAAGGTCATCGTCTGCGTTCCCCATGGTGCCACCCCGGTCGAGAAACGCGCCATCCGCCAGTCGGTCCTTTCCGCCGGTGCACGCCGCGCCGGGCTGATTGCCGAGCCCATCGCCGCCGCGATTGGTGCCGGCATGCCCATCACCGAACCTACCGGCAGCATGGTCGTGGACATCGGTGGCGGCACGACCGAGGTCGCCGTTCTGTCCTTGGGCGATGTGGTCTATGCCCGTTCGGTCCGCATTGGCGGCGACCGGATGGACGATGCTCTGATCAACTATCTGCGCCGCAATCATAACCTGCTTATCGGTGATTCCACGGCCGAGCGCATCAAGACCCAGATCGGCACCGCCCGCATGCCCGACGACGGGCGCGGAGCCGCGATCATGGTGCGCGGTCGCGACCTGTTGAACGGTATCCCGAAAGAGATGGAAATCACCCAGGCCATGGTCGCCGAAGCCCTGTCCGAGCCGGTTCAGCAGATCTGCGAATCGGTGATGGTGGCGCTGGAGGCAACGCCCCCCGACCTTGCCGCCGATATCGTCGATCGCGGCGTCATGCTGACCGGTGGCGGCGCGATGCTGGGCGAACTGGATCTGGCGCTGCGCGAGCAGACCGGCCTGATGATCAGCCTTGCCGATCAGCCGATGAGTTGCGTGGCGCTTGGCACCGGCAAGGCGCTTGAATTCGAAAAGCAGCTGCGCCACGTGATCGACTACGACAGTTAAGCGGGTTCGGCCCATGGCGCGCAAGGGCCCTGATTACGCGGCTCCGGTCCGTCGCATTCTGGTTTCGCTGCTGGTGCTGGTGTTGCTGGCGGTATTCCTGTTCTGGCAGATCGACAGTCCCAGAGCCGAACGGATGCGTGCGGCCTTTATCGACCGCTTCGTGCCCAGTTTCGAATGGGTGATGGCGCCTGTGACCCGGGTCTCGCGGATGGTCGCGGGCTTTCAGTCCTATGCCCGACTTTACGAGCAGAACCAGGAACTGCGGCGCGAGTTGCAAAAGATGTCGGCCTGGAAAGAGGCCGCGGTGCAACTGGAACAGGAAAACGCCAAGCTTCTTGCGCAAAACAGCGTGCGTATCGACCCGGCGCTGACCTCGGTCTCGGGTGTGGTGCTGACCGACAGCGGCACCGCTTTCAGGCAGTCGGTGCTGCTGAATGTCGGCGCGCGGGACGGGATCGTCGACGGCTGGGCGACCATGGACGGGCTGGGGCTGGTCGGGCGCATCTCTGGCGTGGGGCAATCGACAAGCCGGGTGATGCTGCTGACAGATCCCTCCAGCCGCATCCCGGTGACCATTCTGCCTTCGGGTCAGCATGCGTTGCTGACAGGCGACAACACCGCCCTGCCCGCGCTGGATTTCATCGAAAGCCCCGAAAACCTGCGGCCCGGCGACCGGGTGGTCAGTTCGGGCGATGGCGGAGTGTTCCCGCCGGGCCTGCCGGTCGGACAGGTGGCGCAAGCCAGCGACGGCCGGCTGCGGGTGCGGCTGGCTGCCGATTACGGCCGGCTGGAGTTTCTGCGGGTGCTGCGCAGCCATCCGGCCGAGCAACTGGCCGATACCGGCATGCTGATCCCGCCGCCGCGGCAGGACTTTATCGGCCCGCCCATGCCACCGCTTGCCGATCTGCAAGCCGCGACCGCCGAGGCCGATTCCGAGGCCGCGGATGATTGAGCCCGCGCGCCGCCAGCGGACCCTTGGGCAGGCACTGTTCGTGCTGCTGTTTCTGGCGATCCTGTTCTGGCGTCTCGTGCCGCTGGCACCGGGCCGCATCGGCTGGCCGGGGCCGGACCTGGCCTTGTGTCTGGTGCTGGTCTGGGTGCTGCGCCGCCCCGAGCAGGTTCCGGTCCTGACCATTGCGCTTCTGTTTCTGATCGAGGACATCCTGCTCATGCGGCCGCTGGGTCTGGGCGCTGCTCTGGCTGTGATCGGAACCGAGGCCGCAAGAAAGCGCGAGCAGCGTTGGCGCGAACTGCCTTTCATGATTGAATGGTTGCGCGTGGGTATGCTCATCGCGCTGATGATGGTGGCGAACAGGATGCTGCTGGCGGTCTTTTTCCTGCCCTTGCCGCCGCTTGGGCAGGTCATCTTGCAATTTATCGCCACGCTGGCCGCCTATCCGCTGGTCGCGGGTCTTGCCGGCTGGGCATTGGGCCTGCCGCGTCACCGCGCCGAACTAGACACGAGGCACCGCTGAGCCATGCGCAAGTCCGAACGCGAAGTCGTCGAAAGCAACCGTCTCATCACCCGACGGGTGCTGATGCTGGGGGTTATTCAGGCCGCGGTGGTCTCGGCGCTGGGGCTGAAGCTTCGCTCGATGCAGGTCGAGCATGCAGACGAATACCGCATGCTGTCGGACGGCAACTCGATCAAGATCCGGCTGCTGCCACCGGCGCGGGGGCTGATTCTGGACCGGCACGGCACAATCATTGCCGGCAACGAGCAGAACTATCGCGTCACGCTGACCCGCGAGGAAGCCGGCGATGTCTCGGCCGTCATCGCGCGGTTGCGCCATATCATCCCGATGACCGACCGGCAGGCCGCTGATATCCTTGAAGAAATCCATAAGCGTAGTGCCATTACGCCGGTCCTTGTCGCCGACAGGTTAAGCTGGCCGGCCTTTTCCTCGATCGCGTTGAATGCACCTGCCCTGCCCGGCGTGACGCCCGAGGCTGGTTTGTCGCGCAGCTATCCTCGCGGCGGCGATTTCGCCCATGTGCTGGGCTATGTCGGCCCGGTGTCCGATTACGACCTGTCCAAGATCGAGAACCCCGATCCCGTCCTGCGCCTGCCCGAATTCCAACTGGGGAAGGTCGGGATGGAGACCAAGCTGGAAGAGGCGCTGCGCGGCAAGGCCGGTTCGCGCCGGGTCGAGGTAAACAGCGCCGGCCGCGAGATGCGCGAGCTGTCGCGGCAAGAGGGGCAGCAGGGCGCCACCGTGCAAACCACGCTGGACGCCGGGCTGCAGAATTTCGCGACCCAGCGACTTGGCATCGAAAGCGCCGCTGCGGTGGTGATGGACGTGGTCAATGGCGATATTCTGGCCATCTCGTCCTCGCCGGTGTTCGATCCCAACAAATTCGTGCGCGGCATTTCCGGGCCGGATTATCGCGCGCTGATGGAACACGACCACCGCCCGCTGGCCGACAAGACCGTGCAAGGCGTCTATCCGCCTGGTTCGACCTTCAAGATGGTGACGCTGCTGGCGGGGCTTGAATCGGGGGTCATCAACTCGGGTTCCAGCTTTTACTGCCCGGGCTACACGACGGTCGCCGGTCGCCGCTTTCATTGCTGGAGCCGGGGTGGCCATGGCATGGTCGATGCCCTGCACAGCCTGGAACATTCCTGCGACGTCTATTATTACGAACTGGCGCAGCGGGTCGGCATCGACCGCATCGCCGCCATGGCGCGCCAACTTGGGATTGGCGTGCGCCACGACCTGCCCATGTCCGCCATCGCCGAAGGCATCGCGCCTGACCGCGCATGGAAGCGGGCGCGCTATGACCAGGAATGGCAGGTAGGCGATTCGCTTAACGCTTCTATCGGTCAGGGCTATGTGCTGGCCTCGCCCCTGCAACTTGCGGTGATGACCGCGCGGGTGGCGACGGGGCGCGCGGTCTCGCCGCGTCTGGTGCGCGCCATCGATGGGCAGGCCGAGCAGGTGCCGGAATGGCCTGCGCTGGACATCCATCCGCTGCATCTGCGCACGGCAAGGGGTGGCATGGACGCGGTGATGAACTCTCCGCGGGGCACCGCACGGCGCTCGCGCATTGTTGCGCCGGAATGGCAGATGGCGGGCAAGACCGGCACCAGTCAGGTGCGCAACATCACCGCCGCCGAACGTGCCCGCGGCGTGATTTCGAACGACCAGTTGCCGTGGAACCGGCGCGACCATGCTTTGTTCGTCTGCTTCGCCCCCTATAACGCGCCCCGCTATGCGGTTTCGGTGGTGGTCGAACATGGCGGCGGCGGTGGCGCCGTGGCCGCGCCCATCGCCCGCGATATCCTGCTTTATGCGCTGGCGGACGGGCTGCCGCCGCTGTCCGCCTATCCCGAGGGCGAGCGCGCAAAGGTGCGCGAGATCTGGTCGGGCATGAAGCTGACCCCCTCGACCCGCAAGGGCGAGGGCCGTGCAAGGGCCTGACGCATGAGCTATCTGGACTATCATGTCGCACAGGTTCCGACGGGCTGGCGCAAGATCCTGCATCTGAACTGGCCGCTGGTCTTTCTGGTTACCGCCGTAAGCTGCATCGGTTTTCTGATGCTGTATTCCGTCTCGGGCGGCGATCTGGACCGATGGGCCGGCCCGCAGATGGAGCGTTTCGCGGCCGGCATGGTGCTGATGTTTGCGCTGGCCTTCGTGCCGATCTGGTTCTGGCGATCGATCTCGGTCGCCTCATACGTGATCTGCGTCGGCCTGCTGGTGCTGGTCGAGGTGATGGGCCATGTCGGCATGGGCGCGCAGCGCTGGCTGGTTCTGGGGCCGATCCGCATCCAGCCCTCCGAGCTGACCAAGGTGGCATTCGTGCTGACGCTGGCGGCCTATTACGACTGGCTGCCGGTCGACAAGGTCTCTCGCCCCCTTTGGGTGTTGATCCCCGTCATCCTGATCCTGCTGCCGACGGGGCTGGTGCTGATGCAGCCCGACCTTGGCACCTCGATCATGCTGATAGCGGGCGGCGGGATCGTCATGTTCGCGGCGGGCGTCAGCCTGTGGTATTTCGCCGCCGTCATCGCCATCGTCGTTGCCGGCGTCACGACCGTGCTGGAAAGCCGGGGCACCGACTGGCAATTGCTGCACGACTATCAATTCCGCCGCATCGACACCTTCCTCGACCCCGGCTCGGACCCGCTGGGCGCGGGCTACAATATCGCCCAGGCGCAGATCGCGCTGGGTTCGGGGGGCTGGTCGGGGCGCGGCTTCATGCAGGGCACACAATCGCGACTGAACTTCCTGCCTGAAAAGCACACCGATTTCATCTTCACCTCGCTGGCCGAGGAGTTCGGCTTTGTTGGCGCCTTCAGCCTGCTGATGCTTTACGTGTTGATCCTGGGGTTCTGTCTGTATTCGGCGCTGACCAACCGCGACCGTTTCGCCAGCCTTGTCACCATCGGCATCGCGGGGACGTTCTTTCTTTACTTTTCCATCAATATGGCAACGGTGATGGGCATGCTGCCCGCCAAGGGCTCGCCCCTGCCGCTGGTAAGTTACGGAGGAACCTCGCTGATGATCCTGCTGATGGCCTTTGGCATCGTGCAATCGGCGCATGTCCATCGTCCCCGTGGCTGACGGATCGCACGCATGAAGGTTCTTTTCGCCGCCCCTGCGCGCAAATGGGACCTCTGGTCCCCGGCCCTGCGCGACGCCTGCCCCGAGATGGAACTGTGCCGCGAAGGCAGGCCCGACAGCTTTGACGCGCTGATCTACGCGCCCGGCTACCCCGAGGACGGCAGCACGCTGGACTTTTCGGCCTTCACCCGTGCGCGGGTGGTGCAAAGCCTGTGGGCGGGGGTCGAGCGTATCGTAACCAACCCCACCTTGACCCAGCCGCTGTGCCGAATGGTCGATCCGGGGCTGACGCAGGGCATGGTGGAATATTGCACCGGCTGGGCGCTGCGGGCGCATCTGGGAATGGACGGCTATGCGCAGGACGGCATCTGGCGCAACCATCTGACACCGCCGCTGGCCTCGCAACGGCGGATAACGGTGCTGGGCATGGGTGAGCTGGGCCGGGCCGTGGCCGCAGCACTGTCGGGCCTTGGCTTTCGCGTCACCGGCTGGTCGCAGTCGGGACGTCCGGTGCAGGGGATCGAGGTTCTGGCAGGTCCCGCCCTGCCCCAAGCCCTGAGCCGCGCCGAAATCCTTATCTGCCTGCTGCCCGATACCGCCCAGACCCGGAACCTGTTGGATGCCGAAAGGCTGGCGCTTTTGCCGCCCGGCGCCACGATCATCAATGCCGGGCGCGGCACGCTGATAGACGAAACGGCCCTGCTGAAGGCGCTGGACCTTGGCCGGCCGGGGCATGCGGTGCTGGACGTGTTTCGCAGCGAGCCGCTTGCGCCCGACCATCCTTTCTGGGCGCATGCGCGCGTCACCGTGACGCCGCATGTCGCCGCTGATACGCGCCCGGCCAGCGCCGCACCAGTGGTGGCCGAAAACCTGCGCCGCGCGATGCGGGGTGAGCCGCTTTTGCACTTGGTGGACCGGATACACGGCTATTGACGCACCGGTTTGTCGGGCGGCACGCTGCATGTTATCTGGCATAAGCACCGGCGATCCTGACGTTTTGCGCAGCTTGCGCAGGCAAGGCGCCCGGCGGATAACGGGAATTGATGTTAGCGGCCCGGTGCCGATGGAGCGATTTTCATGACGATCACCCCTGTTTTGCTTGCCGGAGGGTCGGGCACCCGGCTCTGGCCCGTCTCGCGCAAGAGTTTTCCCAAGCAATTCGCGCCGCTGGTCGGCGAGGAAAGCCTGTTTCAGGCCTCCGCGCGTCGCCTTTCGGGGGCGCGCTATGGTGCGCCGCTGGTGATGACCAATGCCGATTTCCGCTTTATCGTTGCCGAACAACTGGACCAGATCGGCATCGCTCCGGCAGCCATCATGATCGAGCCGGCCGGCCGCAACACCGCCCCGGCAATTCTGGCCGCCGCACTCGCCGCCGCCGAAAAAGACCCCGAGGCGGTATTGCTGGTCGCCCCCTCGGATCACGTGGTGCCCGATGCCGAGGCTTTCGGCCGTGCCGTCGAACTGGGTCTGCCCGCCGCAGAGGCCGGTCGCATCGTCACCTTCGGCATCACCCCAACCCGCCCCGAAACCGGCTATGGCTATATGGAGGCCGAAGGAAATGGCGCCGGCCCCTTGGTGTTGAAGCGGTTTGTCGAAAAGCCCGATGCCGAGAATGCGGCGCGGATGATCGCGCAGGGCAATTTCCTGTGGAACGCCGGCATTTTCCTGTTCGCCGCGCGCACGATGATCGAGGCCTTTCGCACCCATGCGCCCGAATACCTGGAACCGGTGCAGGCCGCACTGACCGAGGCGCATACCGATCTGGGTTTCCTTCGTCTGGCACCCGAACCATGGGACCGGCTGCCCGATCTTTCTGTCGATTACGCTGTACTGGAAAAAGCCGATAATCTTTCGGTCGTGCGTTTTTCCGGTCATTGGTCCGACCTTGGCGGCTGGGATGCGGTTTGGCGCGAGACGCAGGACACCGAGCCCGCCGAACGCGGCGCCGTGACCGACAACCGCTCGACCGCCATCGACTGCGACAACGTCCTGCTGCGTTCGCAGGACGAAGGGATCGAGGTCGTGGGCATCGGGCTGAAGGACGTGATGGTCGTGGCCACCGACGACGCGGTGCTGGTCGCCGGCATGGATCGTGCGCAAGAGGTGCGCATGGCGGTCTCGGCGCTCAAGGCCAAGGGTGCGCGTCAGGCGGAACATTTCCTGCGCGATCACCGCCCCTGGGGCTGGTTCGAGACCCTGGCGCTGGCAGACCGGTTTCAGGTCAAGCGTATCGTCGTCAACCCGGGCGGGGCGCTGTCGTTGCAATCGCATTTCCACCGCTCGGAACATTGGATCGTGGTTTCCGGCACCGCGCGGGTGACGGTGGACGACACGGTGACGCTGCTTACCGAAAACCAGTCGATCTATGTGCCGCTGGGCGCGGTCCACCGGCTTGAAAACCCTGGCAAGGTCCCGATGGTCCTGATCGAGGTGCAGACCGGCGCCTATCTGGGCGAAGATGACATCATCCGTTACGAAGATGTTTATTCACGCGACTGACACCGCTCGCGGCATCGTGCAGGGCAGCGGCTTGCGGGCATGATGCCGGCCGTCTAACCATGGCCGGCGATGAAACCGATATCGCTGATTCCGGCCACCTTACCGGCCATGATGCTGGCTCTTGCCGCGCTTTCCGCGCAGGCCGAAGAGTTGACCGTGCAACTGCGGGGCCCGGCGCTGGCAGAATCCGCTGGTTTTCTGGTCGCCGAGGCGCACGGCTATTACGCCGATGAGGGGCTGACCGTCCATCTGCGCCCCGCCGATAATACCCCGCCTTTCGAGGCATTGGCGCGGGGCGAGGCCGATCTGGCAGTGGCATGGATGCCCACCGCGCTGGTTGCGCGGGAAAACGGCTTGCCGGTGGTCAATATCGCGCAGTTATTCGACCGCCCGGCGCTGCGGTTGACATGCCTGCGCGAAGCAGGCGTGACGGGGGCCGCCGACTTGCGTGGCAAGTCCATCGCCAACTGGTTCAACGGTCAGGAATACCCGCTGCTGGCATGGTTGAACCGGCTGGGGCTGGTGGCCGACGACAGCCTGTCCGGCGTGGCCTTGCTTGCGCAATGGCCGCCGGGGGCCGAGATGTTGCGTCACAAACAGGCCGTCTGCATCAGCACGCTCAGCTATGATCCGGTCGCGGGCGAGGGGCTGGTCGAACTCGATCCGCACAGCCAGGGCGCATCGGTGCTGGAGGATGGGCTTTACGCCCTGTCCGGGCAACTGTCCGATCCGGCAGCCGAAGACCGGCTGGCGCGGTTCCTGCGCGCCAGTATGAAAGGCTGGCGCGATGCGACGGCCGACCCCGAGACCAGCGCCCGGCTGATCCTTGGCCCCGACCCGGACCCCGATGCCTTGCAGCGGCAGGCCGGGATGCTGCGCCGCATCGACGGGCTTTTGTCTGTCACCGGCGCTTTGGACGAGGGCGAATATCGCCGCACGGTCGAGAACCTGCGTGCCGGGGGCCCGAACGCCGTGCTTCGCCGCGAACCCCGGGGCGCCTTTACCACCGCGATCAGCGATCGCGCCGCACCGGCCGCATCCGCCGCCACGACCGGGCCGGACCCTACGCCGCTGCGCTGATGCACCCTCCCCCTTGCCGACCTTGTCGGGTGCAGGCAAGAGAGGGCGCATGAGCGATACATCTTCCCAACGTCACAGCCCGATTGAGGATGCGCAGGGTCTGGCCTACGGCAGCTTCATGGCCGCGGTCAGCGTGCTGCTGCTGACGCATCTGGGCTTCGTCACCGGCCAGACGGCGGGGCTGGCGATCCTGATTTCCTATAGCACGGGCTGGGGCTTCGCGCCGGTCTTCTTCGTGGTGAACCTGCCGTTCTATTGGCTGGGCTACCGGCGCTTTGGGCTGGGTTTCATGCTGAAATCCTTTACCGCAGTGGCAACCATGTCGGTGCTGGTCGCCATCCTGCCGCCGACATTGCAGTTTGGCCATGTCCATCCGGCAGTGGGCGCGTTGCTGGTCGGTTTTCTGACCGGCTCGGCCTTGCTGGCGCTGTTTCGCCATGGTGCCTCGCTGGGCGGCGTCGGCATCGTGGCGCTGTATTTGCAGGACGCCACGGGATTTCGTGCCGGCTGGACACAGTTGATTTTCGATGCCTGCATCTTTGCCTGCGCGCTGTTGCTGCGGGACTGGCAGACCGTCGGCTGGTCCTTTCTGGGCGCCTTGGTGCTGAATCTGGTGATCGCCATCAATCACCGCCGCGACCGCTATGTCGTATAGAGCGGCATAGGGGCGACTGTTAGGCCGTCACCCCCAGCGCCCGTTTCACGTTGGCGGTCCAGCCTAGCAGGCGCTTATCGCCTTCGACGATGGCGGGACGTTTCATCAGTGAAGGCTTGGAGGACAGCATCTGCAAGGGTGTGCCGGCGCGTTCGTCCTCGGACATGCCGCGCCAGGTCAGGCTGGCCCGGTTCACCAGCTTTTCGCCGAATTCGGCAATCATGCGCTGCCATTCGTCCTGATCCAGCGGTGCCTTGGCCACGTCGCGAAAATCGACCTTCCAGCCGACAGCCTCCAGTTCAGCCTGCGCCTTTTGGCAGGTCGAGCAATGGCCAAGACCATACATATCAAGCCGGCCCGCCATTACCGAACACCTCTTGCAAGGCCGCACATGGGGAAAAGGGAATATTTCACGTTTCTCTCCTTCTTCAGGTTCGGGCTTCGGGTTCGGGTATCTACAAGGGCGGCGGCTAATGGCCGCCGTCATGCAACCGCGCCCGGATGCGCCGCATGCCCAGCCAGACAGACAGCACGGCGATGGGGGTCAGCGCGGCGACCAGCACCGCCTTGTCGATGTGAAGCGCCTGCGCCAGAGGATAAAGCGCATAACCCAACAGGCCCACCGCGTAATAGCTGATGGCCACCACCGACAGCCCCTCGACCGTATGTTGCAGCCGCAGTTGCAGGTCGGCGCGCCGGTCCATGCGCTGCATCAACTCCTGATTCTGGGCGCTGCGCTGCACATCGACGCGGGTGCGCAGCAACTCGCCCGCCCGCTCGCTCCGGTCCAGCATGGCGGCCAGCCGGTTCTCGGCCGATTTCGCGGTACGCATGGCCGGCAGATAGCGCCGTGCCATGAACTCGGTCAGCATCTGTCCGCCCATGAAACGCGACTCGCGCAGCGAGGCGACGCGGTCCATGACGATCGCCTCGTAGGCGGCATTGGCACCAAAGCGGAAGGCATGCTGCGTCGCCGCGCTTTCCAACCGCGTCGAGACGGAAAGCAGGTCTTGCAGCACGGCATCGGCCGGGCGGCTTTCATCGCTCATGCCCTGCACGATGTCGCTAAGCTGCGGGTCCAGCGCATTGAGCTGCTGGGTCAGGTCGCGCGCGCGGCCAAGGCCCAGCATGGACATGGCGCGATAGGTTTCCAGATCCAGCAGCCGTTGCACGATGCGCCCGATCCGGCCGGCCTGGGTGCCAGGCCTGACGAACAGCGCAAAGCGCATCCAGCCGGCCGGATCGATGCGGAAATCGCCGGCGACCACCGCGGCTTCTTCCAGCACCCAGACCGAGGCAAGGCTGTCAGCCGCGAACCACTCGGTCAGGCGCGGCAGGATATCGCCGGGATTATCGGGCAGGATATCTATCTGGATCATCACCGCGGCAACGCGTTTGCCGGGCGCGTGATGCTGCCAGTCCTGCGGAAAGACCGCCGCGGCAGAAGGGTCGAAGGGGCGCGGCGGCAGCCCCGGTGCAAAGGCGGCATAGGTCACGAATTCGGTATGGCTTTCCCAGCGCAACTGGTGACGGCCCAACTGGGCGGTGTAATGGCCGGCGCTGGTGTCGGGGCGGGGCGCGCCGTGCCGGGCGCAAAGCTCGGCCAGATGCGCGACATCCCTGCCCCGGTCCCGGTTGGCGGCGTCGCGCGGCTCCTTGATCGCCAGATAGACGGCGGTGCAGGGCGCGGAAAGCCGAGGCGAGGGCCGGGCATGCAACTCATTCACCAAGGCATAGCGCTGGGGGTGTTCGTCTTCATCGTTCATGCGCGCATGATGAGCGGCAGGACGTTTTCCCGCAACAGGAAAACCCTGCGATTCCGCGGCTCTGGCAAATCTGCCACGCGATCGGCAGCGCATCAGGATTTCGTGAAGCACTGCTGCATTGCCCGGCAGGCCCCGTGCGGGCAAAATAGCGCAAAATACCGGATCGAGGGGCGGACACCAATGACGGGCTGGCTGGGACGTATCGTGGCGCTTGCGCTTTTGCTGGGGCTTGCCGCTTGCGGGCCCAGCAAGTTCAAAACCTATTCCGGCCCGCCGGTCACCCAGATCGTGGTGAACAAGGGCGCGCGGCAAATGCTGCTGCTGAACGGCAATACGCTGCTGAAAGCCTATCGTATCGGGTTGGGCAACGAACCCATCGGCCACAAGCAGTTCGAAGGCGATGGCAAGACACCCGAGGGGCTATACTATATCGACCGCCGCAACCCCGACAGCCGCTATCACTTGTCCATCGGTATCTCCTACCCCAACCCGCAGGACGCGGCGCTGGCGGCGGCGCTGGGACAAAGCGCGGGCAGCGATATCTTTATCCACGGGCAAGGCCCCGAAGGTCGTGCACTTTCACAGTCGCGTCGCGACTGGACAGTGGGATGCATCGCCGTCACCGACGCCGAGGTCGAGGATATCTATGCCATGGTCCGCGACGGGACGCCGATCCTGATCACGCCATAGGGGATCTCTGCTATAGGGTGAGCGGCTGCTCGGGCACACGCGTTTAACTTGTATGGCAGTCCTGTTTAAAAGGGCAGGTGTCCATCTATGGTGTTAGCGGCTAACAATGCGCCAAAATGTCAATCGCAAGTCCCCACCACATGTACCTGCCCCCCATTATTCACGACGCCCTCATCGATACCGCCGAGACCGACGGTTATGTCCCCGGAATCATTGAAAGCGTCCTGCGTTTCAGCCCGCAATCACGCTGGCGCGCGGGGGTGATCGTCGCCAGTTCGGCCCAGCAGTCGCGGGCTATCGCCACCCGCTGCGCATTGCTGATTCCGCGCAAGGGCAAGCGCACCCGCAAGCTTGCGGTGCATCCGTCGCTGCCGGCCGATGTCGTCAAGTCGATGCTGGACGCAACTTAATCGGGCGAAATCGGTGGGGTGCACGGATCGCCCATGAAAAAGGCGGGCACAAGGCCCGCCTTTCGTCGTTTCATGGCTGACGCCCGATCACTCGATCATCGGCAGCAGTTGGTCGATGGATTTCTTGGCGTCGCCGTAGAACATCCGGGTGTTTTCTTTATAGAACAGCGGGTTCTCGATGCCGGAATAACCCGTGCCCTGGCCGCGTTTCGACACGAAGACCTGTTTCGCCTTCCAGACCTCCAGCACCGGCATGCCGGCGATCGGGCTGTTGGGATCTTCTTGCGCTGCGGGGTTCACGATGTCGTTCGAGCCGATGACGATAGCCACGTCGGTCGAGGGGAAGTCCTCGTTGATCTCGTCCATTTCCAGCACGATGTCATAGGGGACCTTGGCCTCGGCCAAGAGCACGTTCATGTGCCCCGGCAGACGCCCGGCGACCGGGTGGATGGCAAAGCGCACTTTCTTGCCCTTGGCGCGCAGCTTGCGGGTCAGTTCGGAAACCGATTGCTGGGCCTGTGCCACCGCCATGCCATAGCCGGGAACGATGATGATCTCATCCGCCTCGTTCAGCGCCGCAGCCACGCTGTCGGCGTCGATGGCGATCTGCTCGCCCTCAATCTCCATGGCCGGGCCGGTCTCGCCGCCAAAGCCGCCAAGGATGACGCTGACGAAGTTGCGGTTCATCGCCTTGCACATGATATAGCTCAGGATCGCACCCGATGAGCCGACCAGCGCGCCGACCACGATCAGCAGATCGTTGCCCAGCGTAAAGCCGATGGCCGCCGCCGCCCAACCGGAATAGCTGTTCAGCATCGAGACCACGACCGGCATATCCGCCCCGCCGATACCCATGATCAGGTGATAGCCGATGAAAAACGCCAGCAGCGTGATCAGCACCAGCCACAACACCGGCGCGCCGGCGGTGCAGTAAAGGATCACTGCCAAAACCGACAGCGCGGCCGCGCCTGCGTTCAGCAGGTGACCGCCCGGCAGTTTCTTGGGCTTGCCGTCGATTTTACCCGCCAGCTTACCGAACGCCACGATCGAGCCGGTAAAGGTCACCGCACCGATAAAGATGCCAAGCGCCACCTCGACCTTGAGCATGGCGATCTCGGCCGGGGTCTTGTGCGCCAGCACGGCGGCAAAGCCGTGGAACTCGGCCGCTGCGTCGGCGGCACGGGCGCGCAGCACGCGGCCCAGCTCCAACTGGGCGTTGAAGCCGATCAGCACTGCGGCAAGACCGACAAGGCTGTGCATGGCAGCGACCAGTTGCGGCATCTCGGTCATCTGCACGCGCATGGCAACGACCCAGCCGATGGCGCCGCCGATGGCCAGCATGATCAGCGTCAGGCCCCAATTGCCATAGCCCGGCCCGATCAGCGTCGCGACCACGGCCAGCGCCATGGCGACGATGCCGTACCAGACCGCGCGCTTGGCGCTTTCCTGTCCCGAAAGCCCGCCGAGCGACAGGATGAACAGGACTGCGGCGACCACATAGGCAGCGGTGGTGAATCCGTATTCCATCATCCCCTCCTTACGACTTCTGGAACATGGCGAGCATCCGGCGCGTGACCAGGAAGCCGCCAAAGATATTGACGCCAGCCATCAGCACCGACAGCGCCGCCAAGAGCACCACCAGCCAGCCACCCGAGCCGATCTGCAAGAGCGCACCGACGATGATGATCGAGGAAATGGCGTTGGTGATCGCCATAAGCGGCGTGTGCAGCGAATGGCTGACGTTCCAGATCACCTGGAAGCCGACAAAGACCGACAGCACGAAGACGATGAAATGCGACAGGAAGCTGGCGGGCGCGAACATGCCGACCAGCAGCATCAGCACCGCGCCGACGCCCAGCAGGGTCACCTGCGAACGCGTCTGGGCACGGAACTCGGCGATTTCCTTTTCGCGTCGCGCTTCCGGGGTCAGTTCCTTGACCTTTTCACGCGGTTTGGCGGCGGCGATGGCCGCGACCTTGGGCGGCGGCGGTGGCCACGTCACGTCGCCGTCAAAGGCGACGGTGGCGCCGCGGATGACGTCGTCCTCCATGTTCTGCACGATCACGCCGTCCTTGCCGGGCGTCAGATCGGCCAGCATGTGGCGGACGTTGTTGCCGTAAAGCTCGGACGCCTGCGCGCCCATGCGCGAGGGAAAGTCGGTATAGCCGATGACGACCACGCCGTTCTCGGTGACGATACGCTCGTCCGGGACGGTCAGGTCGCAGTTGCCGCCGCGTTCGGCCGCAAGGTCGACGATGACCGAGCCGTTCTTCATCGCCGCGACCATGTCGGCGGTCCAAAGCTTGGGCGCGTCACGGCCGGGGATCAGCGCCGTGGTGATGACGATATCCATCTGCGGCGCAAGTTCGCGGAACTTCTCAAGCTGCTTTTCGCGGAACTCGGGGCTTGAGGGGGCAGCATAGCCGCCCGTCGCCGCGCCGTCCTGCGTCTGTTCGGCAAAGTCGAGATAGACGAACTCGGCGCCCATTGATTCGATCTGCTCGGCCACCTCGGGGCGCACGTCGAAGGCATAGACCTGCGCGCCAAGGCTGGTCGCCGCACCGATGGCGGCAAGACCGGCGACGCCCGCGCCCACCACCAGCACCTTGGCCGGAGGCACCTTGCCCGCCGCCGTCACCTGCCCGGTGAAGAAGCGGCCGAAATTGTTCGCCGCCTCGATCACCGCGCGGTAGCCGGCGATATTGGCCATCGAGCTGAGCGCGTCCATCTTTTGCGCGCGAGAGATGCGGGGCACCATGTCCATCGCGATGGCGGTGACGCCCTGTTCGCGCGCCAGCTCCAGCAGGTCCGGGTTCTGCGCCGGCCAGAAATGCGAGATCAGCGTCTGGCTGCGGCGCATCGCCCGGATCTCGGCGGCACTGGGTGTGCGGACCTTGACCACGACATCGACATCGTTGATCAGCGCGGCGGCATTCGGCTCGACCGTTACCCCGGCGGCCTGATAGGCAGCGTCGGAAAAGCCCGCACGCACGCCGGCGCCCGATTCCACATAAACCTCATGGCCCAATTTTTGCAGATGGGCCGCAGAGGACGGAGTCACCGCAACCCGCGCCTCCCCCTCGTAACTCTCTTTCAAAGCGCCGATCTTCACGGGCCGTCTCCCCTGTTAGCGACTTTCAGCGTCCCCCATAGCAGAGCGCAACAATCTTTCACAAGAGAGTGAGAAGCGGCATTTTCCCGGAACGTTACCTGACGTCAGAATCGTAATCGCTTACCAGCAGGTGCAACGGCGGCGCATTTTCGCTGATCCGGGCAAAGCGTCCGATGGGCGCGGCAAAGATATTGTCGGTCAAATCATCGTTCACCGTCGAGACCTCGCCGATCAGCACCGACCCGCCCTCGGCCCAGAATTCATGCCAGTCGCCGGGCCGCAGCGTGACGGATTCGCCCGGTGCCAACCGCAACACGCCCCCCGGCGCAACCTCGCGCGTGATTCCGTCGCAATCGACCCGGCAAGGCGCGGTGCGGTCCATACGCCCCTTGGCATCCGATCCGCAAAGCCGGATGGCCAGCGTGGCGCCCCAGCGATTGATGATATCTTCGGTCTTGATGACATGGGTATGCATCGGGCTGATCTGGTTTTCTTGCGATATCAGCAGCTTTTCCGCATAGACCATGCCCCTGCCCGCCTGCAGGTCGGCAAGCCGGCCGTTACGCAGCGTGAACAGGAACAGTCCCAGCCTGTCGAAATCGCCTTGGCCGTAATCGGTAATGTCCCAGCCCAGCCGTCCATCGCGAATCGCGGGGGTGGCAAGGCTGCGGAACTCCTCCGGGCTCCAGTGGGCAAAGGGCGGCAGGTGAAAGCCCGCCTTGCCGATCATCTCGGCCGCCTCGGTCATGATGCGATTGATGCGCGAGCGTTCCACGATGCCCCCTCCCTAGATCCAGCGCCTGACCTGCATCCTATAGCGGTCATAGGCCGGACCGAAAGCGGCGGCGATCACGACCTCTTCCCGCAGGATAAAGCGGCGCTGAAGAAACAGGCCGAATGCCGGCGCCATGACCAATCCCGCTGGCACCCGCAGTGCCAGCATCAGCCCGACCAGCAGAATCAGGTCGGCCAGATAGATCGGATTGCGCGAAAAGCGGAACGGGCCATCCGTCACCAGCGTATCGGGCCGACGACCCGGCATGACGGTGGTGCGGGCACGCCGCATCGTCAGGGCTGCCCAAAGCATCAGCGCAAGCGCAGCGACGATCAGCAAAAGGCCCGCCCCGCGCAAGGCGAAGGGCAGGCCCAAAGGAACCAGCCGCCCCAGCGCCGCCCCGGCCAATGCGAACAGCACCAGCCAGACCTGCGGCAGGGCGGCCAGCCGGGCGATCATGCGGCGCGGCTGGTTTGCTCGGCCTTGGCTTGCAGGCGGCGGGCATGCAGCACCGGCTCGGTATAGCCCGAGGGTTGCATCCGACCCAGGAAGACCAGATCGCAAGCCGCCTGGAAGGCGACGCCGTCGTAGCCCGGCGCCATCGGCACATAGGCCGGGTCATCGGCGTTCTGGCAGTCCACCACCACGGCCATCTTGCGGAAGGTGTCCATGACCTGCCGGTCACTGACCACGCCATGATGCAGCCAGTTCGCCAGCGACTGCGCCGAAATACGCAGCGTGGCACGGTCCTCCATCAAACCGATATCGTTGATGTCGGGCACTTTCGAGCAGCCGACGCCCTGATCGATCCAGCGCACGACATAGCCAAGGATGCCTTGGCAGTTGTTTTCAAGCTCGCGGGTAATCTCGGCCTCGCTGTAGTTGCGGCCGCCGGCCAGCGGGATGGTCAGCAGGTCCTCCAGCCGCGACGGGCGGCGCAGCGCGGCGATCTGGGCCTGACGGGCAAAGACATCGACCTTGTGATAATGCGTCGCGTGCAGGGTCGCGGCGGTCGGGCTGGGCACCCATGCGGTGTTCGCGCCGGCCATGGGATGGGCGATTTTCTGCTCCAGCATGTCGGCCATGCGGTCGGGAATGGCCCACATGCCCTTGCCGATTTGCGCCTTGCCGGCCAGTCCGCAAGCCAGCCCGATATCGACGTTGCGATCTTCATAGGCGCTGATCCAGGGCTGCGATTTCATCTCGCCCTTGGCCAGCATGGCACCCGCCTCGATCGAGGTGTGGATCTCGTCCCCGGTGCGATCAAGGAAGCCGGTGTTGATGAAGGCGACGCGGTGCTTGGCCACGCGGATGCATTCCTTGAGATTGGCCGAGGTGCGGCGCTCTTCGTCCATAATGCCCAGTTTGACAGTATGGCGCGGCAGACCCAGCACGCCTTCGACGAAATCGAATATCTCGCAGGCGAATGCCACCTCGTCCGGTCCGTGCATCTTGGGTTTCACCACATAGATCGACTGCGCGACCGAGTTCTTGGGCCCCTCGCGGTTCAGATCATGCTTGGCGCACAGCGCCGTCAACATGGCGTCCAGCAGCCCCTCGTAAACCTCGTTGCCTTCGCGGTCGAGCACGGCAGGCGTGGTCATCAGATGGCCGACGTTGCGCACCAGCATCAGGGAGCGACCCTTGGCGGAGACTTCCGAGCCGTCGGGCGCGGTAAAGGTCACGTCGGGATTCAGGCGGCGCGTAAAGGTTTTGCCGCCCTTCTCGACCTCTTCGGTCAGCGTGCCGTCCATCAGGCCCAACCAGTTGGAATAGGCCAACGTCTTGTCTTCGCCATCCACGCAGGCGACCGAATCTTCGCAATCCATGATCGCGGAAAGCGCCGATTCGATCACGATATCCGCGATGCCGGCCGCATCCTGCCCGCCAACCGGGGTCGAAGGGTCGATGACGATACGGATCAAGAGGCCGTTGTTCGTCAGGAAGATATCGCTGGGCTGACCAGCCTCGCCGCGATAGCCAGCGAATTTGGCACCGTCGCGCAGCGCGGGAACCAAGGCGCCGTTCTGGACCGAAAGCCCCGTGATCGCGGTCCACGACCCACCGGCCAGCGGCACCGCCTGATCCAGAAAGTCCCGACCCCAGGCGATCACCCGGGCACCACGTGCGGCATCATAGCCTTTGCCCTGCGGCAGGTCGCCCAAGGCATCGGTGCCGTAAAGCGCGTCGTAAAGACTGCCCCAGCGGGCATTGGCGGCATTCAGCGCATAACGGGCATTGGTGATCGGCACGACAAGCTGCGGGCCGGCGACACTGGCGAATTCCGGGTCGGTCTCGGGCGTTTCGATCTGGAAATCCTCGCCTTCGGGAACCAGATAGCCGATCTCGGCCAGAAAATCGCGATAGGCGCCCGCGTCCGCCGGTTCGGCGTGATGGGCGATGTGCCATGCATCGATGGCCGATTGCAGTTCCTCGCGACGGTCAAGAAGCGCGCGGTTGCGGGGGCCGAACTCATGGATCAGAGTCGACAGCCCCTCCCAGAATTGGCGCGGCTCAACCCCGCTGCCAGGCAGCGCACGCTCGTTGATGAAGGCGGCAAGCGTCTCGTCCACCCGCAATCCTGCCTTTTCCACGCGACCCATCGCACATCCCCTTATTCAATGTCCGGCTGATTTGGTGCACCGTGGTATGCCAAACGGAAAAATGTTTCAACCGGCCCGATCCTTAACATTCCCGCGATTCAGCCTTGCGAAAAAATTGAAAGCGCCGCCCGAGCGAACGGGCGGCGGCATGACTTTCCAGCGGTCGATCAGTTCGCCGAAGGCGTCGTCGTTTCGCCAGCCGGCGGTGTGGTAACGGTGCCGGCGGGTTCCTCGACGCTGATGGCATCGTCAAGCGCATCGCCCGCGTTTTGAAGGGCCTCGCCCGCGGCTTCGGCGGCGTTCTCGCCGGCTTCTTGGGCAGCACTTGCCGCCTCGCCGGCAGCATTGGCAGCATCCTCGGCCGCTTCGCCCGCCGCAGTTGCGGCATCATCGACAGCCTCGTTCACGGTATTGCCCGCAGCCTCGGCGGCTTCGCCGGCAGCAGTGGCTGCGTCGGTGGCGGCCTCACCAGCGGCTTCAGCGGCCTCGCCAGCCGCATCGGCCGCATCGTTTGCCGCATCCGAGGCAGCTTCCGCCGGGGTTTCGACGGGTTCAACCGGTGCAGGTTCGGTGGTGGTGTCAGCGGGCAGCGTGGCAGTGCTGTCGGCGGGCTCGGTGGTGGTCACGGCGGCATCTTCGCCGGTGGTCGCACCCTCGTCGCGGCCCATGAAATATTGCAGCACGAAATACGCGATGGCCAGCGCCAGCAGGACGCCGATGATCAGCGGCAAGGGCGAGGCACGCCGCTCGACCGGCTCGACATAGGTTTCTGGCGCAACAGCCGGACGCTCGGGATCGATGCCTTCTGTTCGCTTCGGATCGTTGGGATCATAATGGGCCATTCAGGGTTCCTCGCTCTTCTGGTTCGTGCTTTGCGGCTGGTCGGCCAGGACAAGACCCCGGCTTGCGACGCGGCTATCCTGCGTCTAACACTTGGGTTTCACACAAGTTCCCCGTATCGCCTAATTTTTTTCACCTGCCCATAAGGTGCCCCATGACCGTCACGCAATATCTCGCCGATTGGCGCCCCTATCCCTTCGAGGTCACCCAGACCCGGCTGGAATTCGACCTTGCCCCCCGAACAACGCGGGTGCGTTCGCAAATCGGGTTTCGCCGCAAGGACACAGGCGATCTGGTGCTGGACGGTGCAGGGCTGAAAACCCTGTCGCTGGCCATAGACGGGCGGTCGCTTGATCTGGGACTGATCCGCGCCGACCAGGAAAAGCTGGTGATCCCCGCCGCCGACCTGCCCGAAAGCTTTACCTTCGAAGCCGAGGTCGAAATCGACCCCGAGGCCAACACCGCGCTGGAGGGGCTTTATCTTTCCGGCGGCATCTTCTGCACGCAATGCGAGGCCGAGGGGTTTCGCCACATCACCTGGTATCCCGACCGGCCGGATGTGATGGCGCCGTTCCACGTCACCATCCGCTCGGACAAGCCGGTGCTGCTGTCGAACGGCAACCCGATGTCGAACACAACCAAAGAGGCGGTCTGGCACGATCCCTGGCCGAAGCCCGCCTATCTTTTCGCTTTGGTCGCGGGCGATCTGGTGGCGATATCCGACAGTTTCACCACCATGTCGGGCCGCAAGGTCGCGCTGAACGTCTGGGTGCGGCCCGGCGATCAGGACCGCGCCGGCTATGCCATGGAATCGCTGATCCGCTCGATGAAATGGGACGAAGAGGCTTACGGGCGCGAATATGATCTGGACGTGTTCAACATCGTCGCCGTGGACGATTTCAACATGGGCGCGATGGAAAACAAGGGGCTGAACATCTTCAACTCCAAGCTGGTGCTGGCCAGCGCGGAAACCGCCACGGACGGCGACTATGAGCGCATCGAGGGCGTGATCGGCCACGAATATTTCCACAACTGGACCGGCAACCGCATCACCTGCCGCGACTGGTTCCAGCTTTGCCTGAAAGAGGGGCTGACGGTCTTTCGCGACCAGCAGTTCACCAGCGACATGCGCTCGGCCGCGGTCAAGCGCATCCATGACGTGCAGACGTTGCGCGCGCGCCAGTTCCGCGAGGATGCCGGGCCGCTGGCGCATCCGCCGTGCCCCGATCACTATCAGGAAATCAACAATTTCTACACCGCCACCGTCTATGAAAAGGGCGCCGAGGTCATCGGCATGCTCAAGCGGCTGGTGGGCGAGGCAGGCTATCGCAAGGCGCTCGACCTGTATTTCGATCGCCACGACGGCCAAGCCTGCACCATCGAAGACTGGATCACGGTCTTCGAAGACGCCACCGGCCGCGACCTGACCCGGTTCAAGCGCTGGTATACCGATGCCGGCACGCCGCGTTTGTCGCTGTCCGAAGAATGGCGCGACGGCACGTTAACGCTGAACTTCCGGCAGGAAACCGTGCCGACCCCCGGCCAACCGGACAAGCCGCCGCGCGTGATCCCCATCGCGCTTGGCCTGATCGGCCCGAACGGTGACGAGGTGCTGCCGACCACGATGCTGGAGATGACCTGGGCCGAGCAGAGCTTTCGCTTCGACGGGCTTGGCGCGCGGCCGGTCGTCTCGCTCTTGCGCGGCTTTTCGGCCCCGGTGACCGTCTCGCGCGAAATCACCGCGGATGAGCAGGCGTTGCTGCTGGCGCATGACACCGATCCATACGCGCGCTGGCAGGCGGGGCACGACCTCGCATTGGACGCGCTGATTGCGCGGGCAACCGGCGTCACGGATGGCGCCGAATTCCGCCACGCCATCGGCGGGTTGCTTGCGGACGCCGAATCGGACCCGGCCTTTGCCGCGCTCTGCCTGTGGCTGCCGGGCGAGGAGGAAATCGCCACCACCATCGCCACCCGCGGCCTTACCCCCGACCCCGATGCGATCCATGCCGCACGCGAGGCGCTAGCGCGCGACATTGCCTCAGCCCATGAACAGGCGCTGGCGAGGCTTTATGACGCGATGGACAACCCCGGCCCCTATCGGCCCGACGCCGAAGGGGGCGCGCGGCGCAGTCTGCGTCTGGCCTGCCTTGGCCTGTTGTCGCGGATCGACGCCGGCAAACGGGCCGGAACACTGTTCGGCGCGGCCTCGAACATGACCGAGCGGCAGGGTGCGCTTGAATGCCTGATCGCAACCGGCAAGGATGGCGACGCGCTCGTTGCCTTCGCACAGGAGTTCGGCTCCAACCGGCTGGTCATGGACAAATGGTTCATGGTCCAGCCTTTGCGCACGGCACCTGGCCTGGCAGTAGCGCGCGCGCGCGAACTTGCAGCGCCGCCGGATTTCGACTGGAAGAATCCGAACCGCTTTCGCGCCCTGATCGGCGGGCTGACCGGGAACCACGCCGCCTTCCACGCAGCCGATGGTTCGGGCTACGGTTTCGTCGTGGATTGGTTGATGCGGCTTGATCCGGTGAACCCGCAAACCACGGCGCGCATGTGTTCGGCTTTTGAAACCTGGACGCGTTACGACGCTGGCCGGCAAGCGCATGCACGCGCGGCCCTCAGCCGTCTTGCCGCCATGCCGGGCCTGTCGCGCAACACCGCCGAAATGGTTACGCGCATCCTTGCCGGCGCCGCCTGACGATGATCGAACCACCTTGCGGGTCTCCTGCGGGCGCGGCAATACTGCCCCCATGGATGCCCGCGAGGATATGAAACGCCGTCTCGATCCGCTGATTGCCGAGCGGGCGCCATGGCTTTTTTCGGGCCATCGGCATCATGCACTGGCCCGTCAGGCACTGATGTGGCTTTTACGCTATCCCCGCACATTGGAGCTGGCGACCGAATACCGCGATCTGCCGAATGATGAGATCATGCGCCGCATCGCCGGGCTGATCCTGCGTGATCTGATGGTCGAGGGGCTGGAGCATATCCCCGCCACCGGCCCGGCACTGATCGTGTCGAACCACCCGACCGGCATCGCTGACGGCATCGTGTTGAACGCGGTGATCTCGGCGGTGCGCGACGATCTTTTCGTCTATGCCAACCACGACATCCTGCGCATCCTGCCGCAATTCGACAGCCTGATCGCCCCGGTCGAATGGAGAGCCGAAAAGCGCAGCCACGCCAAAACCCGGGCCACACTGGATTACACGCGAGAGGCACTGGGCCGCGGCAGGATCGGACTTATCTTCCCCTCCGGGCGATTGGCCAAGCGTCAGGGCCTGACGCTGCAGGAACGGCCCTGGATGACCAGCGCAGCGATGATCGCGCGCAAGTTCGACGCGCCCATCATCCCGCTGCGGATCCGGGCCCGGAACTCGGCACTGTTTTATCTGCTGGATGCAATCCACCCGACGCTGCGCGATGTAACACTGTTCAACGAGGTGCTGAACAAGGCCGGGCAGCCCTTCCGGGTCACAATCGGCGCCCCGATCCAGCCCACAACCCTGCCCAACCGCAGCGAAGATGGTATCGCGCTATTGCGGAACGCGGTTCTGGCGTTGCCCGCACCGGGGCAGAGCGCCGTGCGCATGTCGCATATCCGTGGGCTGTTCCAACGTCGCCACGGCCTTGCCAAGCCGCATCCCGTCGAATGAGCAGCGCGGCGCCCTATTAACCCAGGTTGCAGATGGGTATTTTTTACAACGAAGAAGAGCAGTACGGACCCAATTGGGGATGTTCCCTGAACTTCTTCGTTGTAAAAATACCCATGCGACAGAAACGCAGAGACCGCATCCCCAATGGGGTTCACACCACCATGTCGTCGCGATGGATCAGCGCGGCGCGGCCGGGATAGCCGAGAATATCCTCGATCTCGTCACTGCGATGCCCGGCGATCGCCCGCGCCTCAGTTGAAGAATAGCGCACCAGGCCCGAAGCCAAGCGCACACCTGCATCACTCTGGACCACCACCGGATCGCCGCGCCCAAAGCGGCCTGAAACGGCGGTTACGCCTGCAGGCAGCAGCGATTTTCCCTGTCCCAATGCCCGTGCCGCGCCGGCGTCGACGGTGATCTCGCCTTTGGATTTCATCGCCGCGATCCAACGCTTGCGCGCGGCCTGCGGGTCGGTGTCCGGCAGGAACCACGTCACGCGCGCCCCATTTGCAACGGCGGAGAGTGGGTTGAGCACCGAACCTTCGGCGATCGCCATGGCGCAGCCGCCGGCCACCGCAGTGCGTGCCGCCAGCAGTTTGGTCTTCATGCCGCCCTTGCTGACGCCCGAGATCGGGTCTCCGCCCATGGCTTCGATCTCGGGGGTGATCTGCCCGACTAGCGGCAGATGGCGCGCGGTCGGATCTGTTTTTGGGTTGGCGGTATAGAGCCCGTCGACGTCCGAGAGCAGCAAAAGCTGGTCCGCACCGCAGGTAACTGCGATCTGCGCCGCCAGCCGGTCGTTGTCGCCAAAGCGGATTTCGTCGGTCGCCACAGTGTCGTTCTCGTTCACGATGGGCACGACGCCCAGGCCAAGAAGCGTCTGCATGGTCGCCCGACTGTTGAGATAGCGGCGCCGGTCGGTGGTATCGTCCAGCGTCACCAGCAGTTGCGCGGTCTTGACGCCATGCGGGGCCAAGGCCTCTTCATAGGCGCGCGCAAGCTTGATCTGGCCCACGGCAGCGGCTGCCTGCGAATGCTCGACCCGCAGCGGACCGGCGGGCAGGCCCAGCACCTGCCGCCCCAAGGCGATTGCACCGGAGGAAACGAGCACCACATCCGTGCCCCGTCCCCGTGCCTTCGCGACATCCTCGCAAAGGCCTCGCAACCATGCGTCGCGCAGCCCGTCCGCGCCTACCAGAAGCGCCGAGCCGATCTTGACCACCAGCCGCTGCGCGCGGCCAAGCTCGGGTGTTAGGGCTGCCACGGTTTGTCTTCCCTGTCCTCGGCAACGGGCTTGCGCGATGGTGCAATCCGCGACCAAAGCGCGCGCAGCACCTCGGTCACGCCCTCGCGCGAGACGCCCGACATCAGCAGCACCGGCCCACCGATCTCGGCCTCGAGCGCTGCCTTGCGCTCGGCCAGAGTTTCGGGATCCAGCGCGTCGATCTTGTTCAACGCGGTTACGCGGGGCTTTTCGATCAGCGCCGGGGAATAGGCTTCCAGCTCGGTCAGGATGGTGCGGGCATCCTGCGCCACATCCTCGGCGGTGCCATCGACCAGATGCAAAAGCACACGCGAGCGTTCGACATGGCCCAGAAACTGGTCGCCCAGCCCCCTGCCCTCGGATGCGCCCTCGATCAGGCCGGGAATGTCGGCCATGACGAATTCATGCCCGTCCACACCGACCACACCCAGGTTGGGGTGCAGCGTGGTAAAGGGGTAATCCGCGATCTTGGGCCGTGCATTGGATACCGCGGCAAGGAAGGTCGATTTCCCGGCGTTCGGCAAACCTGCCAGACCGGCATCGGCAATCAGCTTGAGCCGCAGCCACAGCGTGCGTTCGACCCCCGCCTGGCCGGGGTTGGCGTGGCGTGGTGCGCGGTTGGTCGAGCTTTTGAAATGCAGGTTGCCGAAACCGCCATTGCCGCCCCGGGCCAGAAGCACCCGCTGGCCGGCGTAGGTCAGGTCGGCGATCACCGTCTCCTGATCCTCGTCCAGTATCTCGGTGCCGACCGGCACGCGCAACTCGATATTGTCGCCCGACGCCCCGGTGCGCTGCGCACCCATGCCGTGACCGCCCGATTTGGCGAAGAAATGCTGCTGAAAGCGAAAATCGATCAGTGTATTCAGCCCCTCGACCGCCTCGGCCCAGACATCGCCGCCGCGACCGCCGTCACCGCCGTCGGGACCGCCGTATTCGATGAATTTTTCGCGGCGGAAAGACACGCAACCCGCGCCTCCGCCGCCCGAGCGAATGTAGACCTTGGCGAGATCGAGAAATTTCACGGGTGGCATCCTTGCGGCGAAAGCGGGCAGAGCGTGGGATACGCGCTTGGACCCGCCGGTTCAAGGGCGGCGTGACTTTCCCCCTGCCGACGGGCTAGATGGGCCGGCCATGACCGAACGGAGACGCCATGCCGATCCTGACCTATGCCACGCTTTTCACGGCCATCGCGCTGGAAGTTGTCGGCACCACGTTCCTGCAGCGCAGCGAACAGTTCACCCGGCTTATGCCGACGCTTTTGATGGGATTGTGCTATGCGGGCTCGTTTTATTTCCTGTCGCTGGCCTTGCGCGCCATGCCGCTGGGCATCGCCTATGCGATCTGGAGCGGGCTTGGGATCGTACTGGTATCGCTGATCGGGCTTTTCCTCTTTGGCCAGCGGCTGGATCTGGCGGCGGTCATCGGCCTGACCATGATCGTGGGCGGTGTCATCATCGTGAACATGTTCTCGACCAGCGTGACGCATTGAAACCGTTCCGCCCTTAACATTCCGGTAATCGCCGCTAGATAATATCAGGAAGGAGGGCCGCGATGATCCGCTTTGACAACAGCTATGCCCGACTGCCGGAGGGTTTCTTTACCCGCACCCGTCCCACTCCGGTGCGCGATCCCAAGCTTATTGCGCTGAACCGGCCGCTGGCCGAGCGGCTTGGACTTGATGCGGACTGGCTTGCCAGCCCGCAGGGCGTGGCCGTGCTTGCGGGAAACGCCTTGCCCGAGGGTGCAGAGCCTATCGCCCAGGCCTATGCCGGCCATCAGTTCGGCGGCTTCGTGCCGCAGCTTGGCGACGGCCGTGCGGTTCTTCTGGGCGAGGTGGTGGCCCCCGACGGTGCGCGCTTCGACATCCAGTTGAAGGGCGCGGGGCCGACGCCCTTTTCGCGGCGGGGCGACGGTCGCGCCTGGCTGGGTCCGGTGCTGCGCGAATATCTGGTCAGCGAGTTCATGGCGGCCTTTGGCATCCCGACCACGCGGGCGCTGGCAGCCGTCACAACCGGCGAAACCGTGATCCGCGAGACGATCCTGCCCGGCGCGGTGCTGACCCGCGTCGCCTCCAGCCATATTCGCGTCGGCACCTTCGAATTCTACGCCGCGCGCGGTGACCGCGAGCGGCTGCAGCTTCTGGCCGATCACGTCATTGCCCGCCACTATCCCGATGCCGCGGGCGCGGGCGATCTGTTGCAGGGCGTGGTTGCCCGGCAGGCGGCGACCATCGCCGGATGGCTGGCACTGGGCTTTATCCATGGGGTGATGAACACCGACAACATGTCTGTCTCGGGCGAGACCATCGACTATGGTCCTTGCGCCTTCATGGACGGCTACCGGCCCGACATGGTGTTCAGCTCGATCGACGCGCAGGGCCGATACGCCTGGAACGAACAGCCAAACATCGCGGTTTGGAACCTCGCGCAATTCGCCAGTTGCCTCGTGCCGCTGATGGGTAATGACGACGCGGCGGTGACCGAGGCGACCCGCATCGTCCACAGTTTTCCCGAGTTTTACCAGCGCGAATGGCTAAACCGCTTTGCCGCCAAACTGGGCATCGGCGCCCCGCGCCCCGAAGATCGTGCCCTGATCGAGCGATTGCTGGCACTGATGGCGGACCAGCAGGCCGATTTCACCCGTGTCTTTGCCGGCCTGTCGGACGGCAGCGCACGGGACGAATTCACCGCAACCGATCAGTTCGACGCTTGGGCGCGGGACTGGCAGGCGCGTATCCGCGATCTTTCGGACGCACAACAGGTCATGGCGCGCGCCAATCCGCGCCGCATCCCGCGCAACCACCGTATCGAAGAGGTTATCACGGCCGCACGCGAGGGTGATTATGCGCCCTTCCACGCGTTTGATGCCGCTCTGCGCGCGCCGTTCGAGGATCGGCCGGAATGGCGCGATTATGCGCTGGCCCCGCAACCCCAAGAGATCGTGCGCCGCACCTTTTGCGGCACCTGAGAAACAGCGAAAGGCCCCATGCCGAGAAGTCCCGATCGCCTGAGACTGGCCAGCTATAACCTGCATAAGTGCCGCGGCATGACCGGTCCGCATGCGCCCGAGCGCAATCTGAGCGTCATCGCCGATCTGGGTGCCGATGTCGTCGCGCTGCAAGAGGTCGATTTCCGCTTTGGCGCCCGGCCCGAGGCCCTGCCCCGCGCGCTGATCGAAAAGACCACAGGCATGGTCCCCGCCCCCTTTCTGGGCACGGGCGAAAACTCGCTGGGCTGGCACGGACAGACCATTCTGCTGCGCCCGGATCTGCACGAACGGGCCGAAATCCGCCGGCTGCCGCTGCCGGGGATCGAACCGCGCGGCGCGCTGGTGTTGCGCCTGCCGGGGCTGACGGTGGTGGCGGTGCATCTGGGGTTGATGCGTTCATCGCGCCGCGCTCAGTTGTCTCGCATCATCACCCGTGCGCGGCGCATTGGCCACGACCGGCTGGTGCTGACTGGCGATTTCAACGAATGGCATGATTCGCGCGGGCTCGAGGCGCTGGATGCGTTGCGCGTCGTCGCCCCCGGTCCAAGCTGGCCCGCGCCCTTTCCGCGCCTGCGCTATGACCGTTTCGCCATCTCGCGCAGTATCGAGGTGCTGGACTGCGGCGTTCTGGACAGCGACATGGCCCGGCAGGCCTCAGACCACCTGCCGATCTGGGCCGATCTTGCTGTCGACGCGCATGAGGACGTCCCATGCGGCTATCAACCGGCCCGCATCACCTCGCGCATTCCCGGCGAGGATGGAGTGACCGGGGCAGAATGACGCTTTTCCCCCTGCCCCCCGTCGGGTAAACACCTGCCAAACTCGTCAGGCAGAGGGACGCAGACATGACGGCCATCATCGACATTTTCGCGCGCGAGATTCTGGACAGCCGGGGCAACCCCACGGTCGAGGTGGATGTGACGCTGGAGGACGGCACCATGGGCCGCGCCGCCGTGCCCTCGGGCGCCTCGACCGGCGCGCATGAGGCGGTGGAAAAGCGCGACGGCGACAAGGCGCGCTACATGGGCAAGGGCGTCCTCGAGGCGGTCGCGGCCGTCAACGGCGAAATTGCCGAGAACCTGATCGGCGAGGATGCCACCGAACAGGTCGCCATCGACCGGATGATGTGTGAACTGGACGGCACGCCCAACAAGGGTCGGCTGGGCGCGAACGCCATTCTCGGCGTGTCGCTGGCGGTGGCCAAGGCTGCGGCCGAGACCTGTGCGCAACCGCTGTTCCGCTATGTCGGCGGCGCTGGCGCACGCGTGTTGCCGGTACCGATGATGAACATCATCAACGGCGGCGAACATGCCGACAACCCCATCGACATTCAGGAATTCATGATCATGCCGGTCAGCGCGGAAAACATCCGCGAAGCCGTGCGCATGGGCTCGGAAGTGTTCCACACGCTGAAGAAAGAGCTTTCGGCGGCGGGTCTGGCCACGGGCGTCGGCGACGAGGGCGGCTTTGCGCCCAACCTGTCCTCGACCCGCGATGCGTTGGACTTCATCCTGAAGGCGATCGAAAAAGCCGGCTACACGCCCGGCGACGACATCATGCTGGCGCTGGACTGCGCCTCGACCGAATATTTCAAGGGCGGCAAATACGAGATGGCCGGCGAGGGCAAGTCGCTGAGCTCGGCCGAAAACGTCGCCTATCTTGAGGCGCTGTGCAACGACTACCCCATCCTGTCGATCGAGGACGGCTGCGCCGAGGACGATTGGGATGGCTGGAAACTTTTGACCGACACGCTGGGCAGCCGCGTGCAACTGGTCGGCGACGATCTGTTCGTGACCAACCCCGCGCGTCTGGCCGAAGGCATCGCCAAGGGTTGCGGCAACTCGCTTTTGGTCAAGGTGAACCAGATCGGCACGCTGACCGAGACGCTGGACGCGGTGCGCATGGCCGATCGCGCGCGCTATACCAGCGTGATGTCGCACCGCTCGGGCGAGACCGAGGATGCGACCATCGCCGACCTCGCCGTGGCGACCAACTGCGGCCAGATCAAGACCGGCAGCCTCGCGCGTTCCGACCGGCTGGCGAAATACAACCAGTTGATCCGCATCGAGGAAATGCTGGGTGCCGCCGCGGAATATGCAGGCCGCACGATCCTGCGCGGGTGATTTCCGCAACGGATGAATGATGCAGGGCGGCCCCGATGGCCGCCCTTTTCATATCCACCAGCGATGGCCCAACGCAAAGGCGCCAAGCGCAAGCCTGCGACGGAATTCGGAAGGCGCGGCCCCGGCCAGCGCCTCGATACCTTGCGGGGCGGCCTGCAGCGCCGCCTGGATGCCTGCACCCGGAAACAGCAGGGGCGCCAGACGGCGCGGCACTGCCCGGCGCTGCGCTTTTGCCTCGGCAAGTTTCGTGCGGGCCTTGGTGGCGATCTGCCCCAAAGCCTGCGGCGAAGGATCCCAAAGACCCAACCCCAACCCCTGCAAGGCTGGCAAGGCCACAAGCCAATGGGCGAGCCCCACCCCCTCGGCCTGCGCGGCAATGGCAGGCGTCGCCGCCGTCGGCCCATCTAGGGCCTCGGCGGCGAATGACGCCAACGGCACGGCCGTATCCCGCACATAGGCGGCGACTGCATCAGGCCCGTTATGCGGCTCACGCGCGGCATCGCGCCGCCGTGGCTCGGCCAAGGTGGCAAAGGCGGCCGCGCGCGGACCCCAGGCTTCGGCAAGCGGCGTCAACAGTTCGTGCGACTGCGGTTTACCCGCGCCGATATCCTCCAGCCGCTCGATCCACCATTGCAGCCGCATCTCGGCGATCAGCGGCTCGGTCGAGGCGAGCGGTGCGCGCGCCAGTTCCAGATTCAGCGCATAAAGCGTCAGAAGTTTAGGCCGCGCTTCGGATGCCACCATCAGGCAAATGCCGAAGCGATCCGGGTCATGTGCGCGCAAAGCGTTGGCGCAGTCTTCAAGGCTCATGCCGGGGTCACCCGGTCGCGGATCAGCTTCCAGCGGATCGCATCGACCAGCGCCTCGAAACTGGCATCGACTATGTTGGGCGAAACGCCAACGGTGGACCAGCGCTGGCCATGACCGTCGGCGCTGTCGATGATGACACGGGTTGCAGCATCGGTGCCACCGCCGGTAATCCGTACGCGGAAATCGACCAGATGCATGTCGTCGATGGCCCCCTGATACGGCCCCAGATCCTTGGCCAGTGCCCGCCACAGCGCGTTGACAGGGCCGCGGTCCTGCCCCTCGGGGTCCATGCTTTCGCTGACCGAGAGCATGCGCTCGCCGCCGATCTGCACCACCACCACCGCTTCCGAGAGCGAGATGCGTTTTCCCAGCGCATTCTTGCGCCGCTCGACGGTGACGCGGTAACGCTCGACCGTGAAGTAATGCTGCATGCGGCCCAGTTCAGCCAGCGCCAGCAGTTCGAAACTCGCCTGCGCGCCGTCATAGGCATAACCCGCATCCTCGCGCGCCTTGACCAGATCAAGGATGCGCGACAGTGCCGGATCGTCGCGGCCAACCTCGATCCCTGCCTCGGCCAGACGGGCGCGCAGGTTCGACTGCCCGGCCTGATTGGACATCGGGATGATGCGTTCGTTTCCGACCGTGGCCGGATCGATGTGCTCATAGGTCGTGGGGTTCTTCAGGATGGCGCTGGCGTGCAGCCCGGCCTTGTGCGCAAATGCCGAGGTTCCGACATAGGGCGCTGCGCGCTGCGGCGCACGGTTCAGTATCTCTTCCAGCCGGCGCGACAGGCGGGTCAGACCGGCCAGCCCTTCGGGCGACACGCCGGTTTGCAGCGTTGTGCGATAGGGTTCTTTCAAAAGCAGGGTCGGGATCAGGCTGGTCAGGCTGGCGTTGCCGCAACGCTCGCCCAAGCCGTTCAGCGTGCCCTGAATCTGCCGCGCGCCGGCATCGATGGCGGCCAGCGTGCAGGCCACCGCATTGCCGGTATCGTCATGGCAATGGATGCCCAGATGATCGCCCGGGATGCCGCTTGCGATCACGGCACGGGTCACCTGCCCCACCCGCTGTGGCAGAGTACCGCCGTTGGTGTCGCACAGCACGATCCAGCGCGCGCCGGCCGCCAGCGCCGCATGCAGACAGGCCAGCGCATAGTCGGGGTCGTCGCCATAACCGTCGAAAAAATGCTCGGCATCGAACAGCGCTTCGCGCCCCGACGCGACCAGATGCGCGACCGAGGCGCGGATATTGTCGATGTTGTCCTCAAGCGAAATCCCCAGCGCCTCGCGGACATGAAAGGGATGGGTCTTGCCGACAAGGCAGACGGCGCGTGTGCCGGCGTTCATCACCGCCGCCAACACATCGTCGTTTTCGGCCGAGCGGCCCGCACGCTTGGTCATGCCAAAGGCGGTCATGATGGCGCGGGTCGCGGGGGCCTGTGCAAAGAAATCGCTGTCGGTCGGATTGGCGCCGGGCCAGCCGCCCTCGATATAATCGACGCCCAATTGGTCCAGCATCAGCGCGATCTCGGTCTTTTCAGCGGCGGAGAACTGCACGCCCTGGGTCTGCTGCCCGTCGCGCAGCGTGGTGTCGTAAAGGTAAAGGCGCTGGCGCGTCATCGGGAAGGTCCCTTCGGCTGGCTGATGTTCGGTTATTCAGGCAGTTTCGCGGTGTCGAAATCCGGGCCGGGCAGAAGCTCGACGCCGGTAGCGCTCATGCGGACCTCGACACCGGCATCAATCAGCCGCTGCTTGAGCGTATCCACGGCCGAGAAATCCTTGCTGGCCTTGGCCTCGGCGCGCAGTGTGTTCATGCGTTCGGCCAGCGTCGAAAGGTCTGGGCCGGCGGCGGCTGCCCAACTGCCCAGTTCCTCGGTCAGCAGTCCCAGCATCCGCGCACCGGCAAGCAGTCCGGCTGCGTCGCCCTGACCCGCCATCTCATGCAAGGCCGCGATCGCACCTGCGGTGTTGAGGTCGTCGGCCAGCGCAGCGGCGACGGCAGGTGCCGGGCTTGGCGCGGGGTCGATCCCCGCGACAAGGCCGCGCCACCGGCGCAGCACGGCTTCCGCCTCGCGCGCCTTCCCGGCGGTCCAGTCCATCGGCTTGCGATAATGGGTCGAAAGCAGGACAAAACGGATCACCTCGCCCGGAATGCCCTGCTCCAGCAAATCGCGAACGGTGAAGAAATTGCCCAGCGATTTGGACATTTTCTTTCCCTCGACCTGCAGCATCTCATTATGCAGCCAGACGCGCGCAAAATCGCCATGCGGATGGGCGCAGCAGCTTTGCGCGATCTCATTCTCATGATGAGGGAATTGCAGGTCGATGCCGCCCGCATGAATATCGAAGCTTTCGCCCAACAGTTCATAGGACATCGCCGAGCATTCGATATGCCAGCCCGGACGCCCCCGGCCCCAGGGGCTGTCCCAGCCCGGCAGATCGTCGTCCGAGGGTTTCCACAGCACGAAATCCATCGGGTCTTCCTTGAAGGGCGCGACCTCGACGCGGGCACCGGCGATCATGTCATCGACCGAGCGACCAGACAGCTTGCCGTAATCGGCATAAGAGCGCACGCGAAACAGCACATGACCATCGCGGGCATAGGCATGGCCACCCTCGACCAGCGTTCCGATCATGTCGATCATCTGGCCGATGTAATCGGTTGCGCGCGGCTCATGATCGGGGCGCTCCGACCCCAGAGCGTCCATGTCGGCGTGATACCAGCCGATGGTCTCCTCGGTGCGCTGGCGGATCAGTTCTTCCAGCGTGCCGGGGGCACCGGCCTCTTTGCGCGCCGACGCAGTCGCGTTGATCTTGTCATCCACGTCGGTAAAATTGCGCACATAGGTCACATGATCCGCGCCATAGACGTGGCGCAGCAGCCGCACCAGCACATCGATCACCACCACGGGACGGGCATTGCCCAGATGCGCCCGGTCATAAACCGTCGGACCGCAAAGATAGAGCCGCACGTTCTGCGGGTCGATGGGCCGGAAAACTTCTTTCCCGCGGGTTTTGGTATTCGTCAGCCTGATCTGGACCATGACTTCCCCTTTGCGGGCGTCGTCAGGTCACCATGAACCGCCCGCCTGAATTTTCAGCCGGTAATGATGCAACGGATGCTGGCGGTTCCTGCCTTCATGCGCCCGCCTTAACGCATTGTCTTGCCTATGCCAAGAGAGGCTGCAAAACTCGGATCATGAGCCGCGAACTCGTCAATGAAATCTGTGCCGCCCAGCCCGGTGCCGAATGGTCGGACCCCTGGGGCGGTGGTCATGACTGCTGGAAAGTCGGCGGCAAAACCTTTGCCGTGACCGGCACCATTGGCACGCATGTCTCGGTCAAGACCGACAGCGCCGAAACGGCCGAGTTCCTGATCGAGACCGGGGTGGCAGAGCGCGCGGCCTATCTGCACCGAAGCTGGGTCGCACTGCCGCTTGATTCGGCGCCGGACGAATTGGCGCATCGCATCCGGCATTCCTATCGGCTGGTCCGCGGCGCCCTGCCCAAAAAGGTTCAGGCCAGCTTGCCTGCACAATAACGAAAGCGGCCGGCCCTGCTCTTTGCAGAGCGGCGGGCCGGCCAAAGGCACGGGACCGAGCGACTGGTCCCGCAGCAAAACCTAATAGTCGATCAGGCCGGGACCTGCGCGGCAAGCTGTTGCAGCAGGCCTTCCATCTGTTTGCAGAGCGCCTCTTCGGTGGTGTTCTGCTCTTTCGCGGCATCCTCCAGCGTGCGTTCCACACCCATGGCGGAAACGGTGCCTTCCTTGCCCTTGGCCTCGGCAGCGTCGCCACCGGCGGCATCGCCCGGCGGGATCATCGCCAAAAGCTTGGTCTGGATTTCGACAGCCGTGCCGTCGATGTGCCCTTGTTCCTGGCAATAGGCCAGAACACCCAGCTGGTTGCGCGCGCTTTCATAAGCGGCACCGGTATCCTGTCCCACCGCGGCGGGTGCCTCGGTCGTGGCCGGTGCTTCTGGTGCGGCTTCTTGCGCCAGGGTCGCGCCAGCAGTCAGGCCAAGGGCCAGGGCGGGCAGAATTGCGAAACGTGCGATCATCTCGATCTCCGTCTGTTGCGTGGTGGCCGGACTGTTGCACGGGTCGAGCAGGGTCGCAAACCGGCTAGGCGGAATGCCGCAGCCGGTCCCCTGCCGATCAGCGGAAAAGCACCAGCGAGCCCGGAGACCAGCTCACATTCGCGCGGGTTCCGACGTCTTGCACCTCGCGGCCAAAGACATTGCGCATGGCGATGCGGACCGGGCGCGCCTGCCCGTCGAACGCAGCCGAACCGTCCAGCCGGACGTCGTAATAGGTCATGTCGCCGTAATAGACGACCTCGTCGATCACGCCTTCGGCCACGCGATTCGCACCCTGTGCGCCCGGTGCGACCAGCGACACCGCCTCGGGGCGGAAGCCGATCGAGGGGCCCGCATCCCCCGGATCGGCATGGCTGACATTGGCCAGGGGAACATCGACCCGGCCCAGACCCGGCGCCTCGATCTGCACGGCCGTGGCGGTTTCGCCCAGAACCCGCGCCGGCAGAAAGTTCATCACTCCGATGAAATTCGCCACACGGCGGCTGGTCGGCCGGGCATAAAGCGCCTCGGGTCCGTCAAGCTGGGCAATCTGGCCCTCGAACATCACGGCAATGCGGTCGGACATAACCAGCGCCTCTTCCTGATCATGGGTGACCAGAACGAAGGTGATGCCGACCTGGCGTTGCAGCTTTATCAGCTCCACCTGCATCTGTTCGCGCATCTTGCGGTCCAGCGCCGAAAGCGGCTCGTCCAGCAGCAGCACCTTGGGCTTGAGGATCAGCGCCCGCGCCAGCGCCACCCTCTGGCGTTGCCCGCCCGAAAGCGCATGGCTGGCGCGGTTGCCATAGCCCTTGAGCCCGACCATTTCCAATGCCTGCTCGACCGCGGCCGTTTTTTCAGCCTTGCTGCGCGGATCGCGGCGCAGGCCGAAACCCACATTCTCGGCCACGCTCAGATGCGGGAAAATGGCATAGGACTGAAACACCATGTTGGTCGGCCGCCGGTTCGCCGGCACGTCCTGCATGTCCTGCCCGTCGATCAGAACCGCACCCGACGAGATGTCCTCGAACCCGGCGATGGTGCGCAAAAGCGTCGTCTTGCCGCAGCCGGACGGACCCAGCAGCGAAAAGAACTCGCCCGCACGGATGGTCAGATCGACGCCGCGCAGCGCGTGATAGTCACCGTAGTGCTTTTGCACATCGCGGATCTGGATCATCGGCTTCGCCCCGGCCATGGCGGCACGGTGGGCGGCGGTGGTTTTCGGGGTGGTCACAGGAAACCTCCGGTATTCTGGGCGCCGGTCCTGGCAACACCGCGGCGGCGGAAATATTCGGCGACGGTCAAAAGCAGGATCGACATGAGCACCAGCACCGTTCCCAGCGCCATGATCATCGGGATCTGCTTGGGGAAACGCAGTTGGCTGAAGATATAGGTCGGCAGCGTCGGCTCATTCCCCGCAAGGAAGAAGGCGATGATGAATTCGTCGAGGCTGATGGTAAAGCTCATCAGCAGGGAAGAAATGATGCCCGGCATGACCAGCGGCAGGATGACCAGTCGAAAGGCGCTCCACCGCGTTTCGCCCAGATCGTAGGCCGCCTCTTCCAGCGACCGGTCAAGCGAGTTGAAGGCCGTGGACAGGATCACCGTCGCATAAGGCATGCAGATCAGCGTATGGCCAAGGATGACGGTCAGGATGCTAAGCTGGACCCCCAGCGACAGCAGCACCACCAGAAGCGAGATCGAGACGATGATCTCGGGCAGTACCAGAGGCAGCATGATCAGCCCCATGATCGGCCCCTTGGCGGGGAATTCGAACCGTGTCGAGGCGCGGGCGGCAAAGATACCAAGGCAGGTGGCCAGAATCGAGGAGCTGACTGCGATGATCAGCGAATTGGTCAGCGCCCGGCGCAGCGAGGCGTTGCCGGCCATTTGCGAAAACCATTCCGTGGTAAAGCCCTTGAGCGGAAAGGCGATGATCGTGCCCGAGTTGAAGGCGAAGATCGGCAAAAGCAGGATCGGTGCGTACAGAAAAAGCAGATAGATCAGCGCATAGACATGCAGGCCCCGCCCCTTCATTGCCGCACCCTCAGAAAGCGGCGGTTCAGCGCAAGGAAGATCAGGCTGATGACCGCGACGATCAGCATGGCGGTCACCGCCAGGGCCGACCCCATCGGCCGGTTGTCGAGATCCAGCATCTGCGCCTGTATCATATTCGCGATCATCGGGATCTTGCCGCCGCCGATCAGGGCCGGTGTGACATAATCGCCGATGGTCGGGATGAACACGATCAGCGATGCCGCCACCACGCCCGGCATGGCAAGCGGCAGGGTCACGCGCCAGAAGGTCATGGCCCGGCTTTCACCAAGGTCGCGCCCCGCCTCCAGCAACGAACGGTCGATCTTTTCCAGCGCGATAAAGATCGGCAGGATCGCAAAGGGCGCATAGGCATGCGCCAGCGTGATGACGATCGAATTGACGTTGTAGAGGATGAAGGTCAGCGGCTGTTCAATGATGCCCAGCGTCTTGAGGCCCGAATTGATGACGCCGTTATAGCCCAGGATCACCTTCCACAGAAACACCCGGATCAGGTAGCTGGTCCAGAAGGGAATGGTGATCAGAAACAGCCACATGGCCTTTTTCTGCGGCGTAACCACGAAGGACAGGAAATAGGCTACCGGAAAGGCCAGCACCACTGTCACCAGTGTTACCAGTGCCGCGACCACGACCGAACGCAGCATGATCTTGTGAAAGATCGGATCGGCCCAGACGGTGCGGTAATTCTCCAGCGTGAATTCGCGGATCACCGTCAGATAGCCGTCCTTGAAAAAGGAATAGGCCAGAATGGTCAGCAGCGGCGCTGCCAGCACCAGCACGGCATAGCCCAAGGGCGGCGCAATCAGGGTCAGGCCCTGAGCCGTCTGAGATCGGTTACCTGACGCCATGCCTGCATGAATCCCTGTCGCCTCAAACTGGCAGGTTTCCATATCCGTGCCCTAAGGAAAAGGGGTTTTCCTGCAACGCAACGAGTTGGTTCACGCCGCCTGAAAATGCGCCGCCACCTCGCGCCGATGCGTGTGGGCGCGATGCTCGACCAGATAGATGCCCTGCCATGTGCCCAGCTCCATCCGACCACCGCTGACCGGGATTTGCAGGCTGACAGGCAGGATAGCGGCTTTGAGATGGGCGGGCATGTCGTCCGGCCCCTCGGCGCGATGCGTCAAGTAATCCATCGAGGGATGGTCGGCCGGCGGTGCTATACGGTCCAGCCATGCCAGCAGGTCGCGCTGAACATCGGGATCGGCATTCTCCTGCACCAGCAGCGAGCACGAGGTATGGCGCACGAACAGCGTTACCACCCCGTCCACCGCCCCGATGTCGCGCAGCCACGCGGCGATCTCATGGGTGAAATCGTAGCAGGCCGGGCCATGGGTCCGATGGGTAAAGCGGGTCGCGCTCATGCCGGCGCGTCCTTTGTCGCCGCATGGCGGACAGCGTGTGGGCAAGGCTTGCGCGCTATCATTCCGCCGCCTCACCCGGGGCTTCCAGCGAGGCAGCCCCGTCGTGATCCAGCAGGATGCGTTTTTGCGTGCGCGCGCCCAGATCGCGCAGGATTTCGGCCTGACGGATGACGTTGCCGGGACCCCGGGTCAGCCGGTCGATGGCTGTCGCGTGGCTTTTCTGCGCACGGTCCAGCGCCGTTCCCACCTCTTCGATGGCCGAGACGAAACCGTGCAGCTTGTCGTAAAGCTGGCCGGCGCGCGTGGCGATCTGCATGGCGTTGGATTCGCGCCGTTCTACCGTCCAGATGTGATCGACCGTGCGCAAGGTCAGCATCAGGGTGGTCGGCGTTGCCAGCCCCACGCGATTTTCCAAGGCGTGCCGGGCAAGGTCGGGATCGACGCGCAGGGCCTCGGAAAAGGCACCTTCGACGGGGATGAACATCAGCACATAATCGACCGATCCCTCGTCCAGCGCCTGATAACCCTTGGCGGCAAGCCCGGCGACATGGCCCCGGATCGAGGCGACATGACGGCGCAACGCCGCCTCGCGCGTGGGCATGTCCTCGGCATTCACCGCCTCTTCATAGGCGTTGAGCGAAACCTTGCTGTCGATGACCAACAGCTTTTTCTGCGGCATCTTGACGATCACATCGGGCCGCCACAGCTTGCCATCGGCGTCGCGATAGCTGGCCTGGGTGTCGTAATGCGTGCCGGCGATCAGGCCGGAATCCTCAAGGATGCGCTCAAGGATCATCTCGCCCCAGGCGCCGCGCTTCTGGCTGTCGCCCTTGAGCGCCCGGGTCAGCGCCACCGCCTCGCGCGAGATGTCCTCGGACCGCTTGTGGAGGTATTCGATCTGCTCTTTCAGCCGGGCGCGTTCTTCGTCCGTGGCCTTGTTGCGGGCCTGAAGCTCGGTCTGGAAACGATGAACCTGATCGCGAAACGGCGTGAGTAGCGCCGAAAGCTGTTCGCCATGCGCCTTTTGCATCTCGCTGCCCTGCGATTTCAGCGTTTCATTCGCCAAAAGGCGGAACTGCCCGGTCATCTCTTCCCGCAGCTCGCGCAGGGTGGCGATCTCTCGCTCGGTCGCCTCGCGGTCCTTTTGCGCGGCCAGCCGGGTTTCGGCCAGGTCGCGTTCCAGCCGCGAAACCGCCTGCCGTTCGCCGTGCAGGGCGTCGGTCAGCCCGTCGCGCTCTTCCAGCAGTTCTTGCAGGCGTTGGGTCAACGATTCCGCCCGTGTCTCCAGCCGGCTGGCGGCCAGAAGCTGGTCGTGCAGCCTTGCCGTTTCGACCTCGCACCGGGCCTGCAACTCGCCTGCGCGCCGCGCCGCCGACTCGGCGGCCGCTTCTGCCGAACGCCGCGTTCGCCACAGCGCAACAAGACACAGCAGCAAAAGGCCCAGAGCCACGATCAGCAGCAGTTGCAGATTACCCGTATCTGCCAGCCATGCCTGCATTTTTTCCGCCTTACCCATCGGCCTTTGCGCCTGTTCCGATCCGCGGTCCAGCGCCGCTTGCCGGGGACTGTTCACCTTTTCCCCCAAAAATGCAAGCGCGGTGCCCCTTTCCCTACCCGGTCTGCCCCCCTAGCTTGCGGACGGAAACCGCAAAAGGAGATCAGGCATGGTCAAGACCGTCGCCGTCATGGTGGGTTCGCTCCGCAAGGAATCGATCAATAACAAGCTGATGAAAGCACTTCAGAAACTGGCCGATGGCCGGCTGCAGTTTCATCTGCTGCATATCGGCGATCTGCCGCATTACGACGACGATCTCTGGGCCGATCCGCCCGAGTCGGTGTTGCGACTCAAGGACCGGGTCGAGCATTCGGACGCGGTGCTGGCGATCACGCCGGAATATAACCGCAGCTATCCGGGCGTCATCAAGAACGCGATCGACTGGGCAACCCGGCCCTATGGCCAGAACTCATGGAAGGGTAAGCCCGCGGCCGTCACCGGCACGTCGCCCGGCGTTATCGGCGCGGCAATGGCGCAGGCCCGGCTGAAAAACGACATGGTTCATGTCGGCATGGTGATGATGAGCACGCCGGAGGCCTATATCCAATGGCATCCCGAAGCCTATGCCGCCGATGGCAGCGTCACCGATGAAAAGACCGCGAAATTCCTGCAAGCCTATGTGGATGCCTTCGCGGGCTGGATCGAAAAACACGGCTGAACCGCCGTTCCGGCATGAGGAAGGCCGCGCATTTCCAGCGCGGCCTTTGTTATTTGTACGATCCGTTACTGGTCGAGGAAGCTGCGCAGCTTGCGCGAGCGCGAGGGGTGCTTGAGCTTGCGCAGCGCCTTGGCCTCGATCTGGCGGATACGTTCGCGGGTCACGCTGAACTGTTGGCCGACCTCTTCCAGCGTGTGGTCGGTGTTCATGCCGATGCCGAAACGCATGCGCAGAACCCGTTCCTCGCGAGGCGTCAGACTGGCCAGAACCCGGGTCGTGGTTTCCTTGAGGTTTTCCTGAATGGCGCTGTCCAGCGGCAGGACGGCATTCTTGTCCTCGATGAAATCGCCAAGCTGGCTGTCCTCTTCGTCCCCGATGGGGGTTTCAAGGCTGATCGGTTCCTTGGCGATCTTCATCACCTTGCGGACCTTTTCCAGCGGCATTTGCAGCTTTTCGGCCAGTTCCTCGGGCGTGGGCTCGCGGCCGATTTCATGCAGCATCTGCCGGCCGGTGCGCACCAGCTTGTTGATCGTCTCGATCATATGCACCGGGATACGGATGGTGCGGGCCTGATCGGCGATCGAGCGGGTGATGGCCTGCCGGATCCACCAGGTCGCGTAGGTCGAGAACTTGTAGCCGCGGCGATACTCGAACTTGTCGACGGCCTTCATCAGGCCGATATTGCCTTCCTGAATAAGATCAAGGAATTGCAAGCCCCTGTTCGTGTATTTCTTGGCGATCGAGATCACCAGCCGCAGGTTCGCCTCGACCATTTCCTTCTTGGCCTGACGCGATTCCTTTTCGCCGCGCTGAACCTGGCTGACGATACGACGGAATTCCTCGATATCGACACCGACGTGTTGGCCGACCATCGCCATCTCGCCGCGCAGGTTTTCAACCTGGGTGCGGGATTTCTCGAACAGGGCCTGCCAGCCCCGGCCCTTGTTGCGCATCATGCGCTCGGCCCAGGTCGGGTCCAACTCGCTGCCGCGATAGGCGTCGATGAATTCGCGCCGGTTGATGCGCGCGGCATCGGCCAGCTTCACCACATTCGAATCGATGGTGACGATACGGCGATTGATGCCATAGATCTGGTCGACCAGCGCCTCGATCCGGTTGTTATGCAGATGCAGTTCGTTCACCAGCGCGACGATGCGCGAACGCAGCCGCTGGTAATCCCGCTCCTGCGCGGCCGAGAAGGTGTCGTCTTCGTTCAGGGTGGCCGACATGCGGTTGTCCTGCATGTGCGACAATTCTTCATAGCCCCCGGCGATCGCTTCCAGCGTCTCCAGCACCTTGGGCTTCAGCGAGGCTTCCATCGCGGCCAGCGACAGGTTCTGGCCGTCGTCGTCCTCTTCATCCTCTTCGCGGCCCATGGGGTTGCCGTCGGCGTCAAGCTCTTCCTCGCTCCGCGCGGGGCCGGCACTGTTGGCCGGACGCGCTTCGGCGGTCGGCAGCACCACTTCCTCTTCGCCATCCTCGTCCATTGCGCGGCCGAAGGTGGTCTCAAGATCGATCACGTCGCGCAGCAGGATGTCTTCGTCCAGAAGCTCCTGGCGCCACATGGTGATGGCCTTGAAGGTCAGCGGGCTTTCGCACAGCCCGGCGATCATGGTGTTGCGGCCGGCCTCAATGCGCTTGGCGATGGCGATCTCGCCCTCGCGCGACAGCAGCTCGACCGAGCCCATCTCGCGCAGATACATGCGCACCGGGTCGTCGGTGCGGTCCAGCTTTTCCGTCTCGGCGGTGGCGACGGCCAACTCGCGCGAGCCAGAGCCAGTGGTCGTCAACTCCCCGCCCTGTTCGACCTCTTCGGCCTCTTCGTCGTTCTCGACGACGCGGATGTCCATTTCCGACAGCATGGACATGACGTCCTCGATCTGGTCGGAACTGACTTGCTCGGGCGGCAGAACGGCATTGAGCTGGTCGTAGGTGATGAACCCGCGATCACGCCCTTCGGCGATCATGCGCTTGACCGCCGCCTGCGACATGTCCAGCGAATGATCGTCATCCTTGGTGTCGGGCTTCTGGTCTTCGTCGTTGGCTGCCATGCTGGCTCCCTTGAAGCGGTGATTCGCGAATCGTGCGAATCGGGATCGGCTATCGGCCGGTTCTAGCGCGAATCGCGGGCGATTCAAACCCTGCGACCGGCACTGGACCGGAGTGATTCGGCGCAGGTGATTCGCACCGCTCTCAGCGGCGCGGTTTACGCCATATCTCGTTCTTCAGCGCAGCTTCCAGGATGGCCCGAAAAGCATCGCTGTCCTCGCCCAGATCCGACAGATCGGCAAGCGAGGGGTGGTCGGCCTGTTGCCGGGCGCGGGCCGATTGCGCCACGCGCCAGGTCAGGCCCTCATCGGCCAGTCCCTCGATCTCGGTCTCGGCGCGGGCGATTTCTTCGCGCGCAACACGGCGGGCCTCGATCCGGTCCAGCGCATTGGCAAGGATGCCGGCCGCGGCATCGCCGTCATGCGGACGCAGGATAGCCGGGGCCGCCCTCACATGGGGGTCGGCCATGACGCTTTCAAGGGCGCGCTGCCCGGCCTGCGACTGCGTGCCCGACAGCAGGTCGTGGACCAGCGCGGCGCGGTCGGGGTCCTGCGGCTCCAGCCGCTCCAGCCGCGATTCCACCGAGGCGATCAGCCCGGGATGGGTGGCGCAGATCGCCAGGATCATGGCCTCGACCAGCATCTCGGCCTCATGCTCGCCGGCACCCGGTGAGGAAAGTCGCGAAGCCCGCGTCGGTGCTGCGGGCGCCACCGGCTGAAAGCGGCTGCCGCGCGGCTGCCATTCGCGCGGGCCGCGCGCAGCGGTGGCAGCAGGCGCATCGTTGCGACGGCGATTGCCGAACATCTCCCATTTCATCTGCCGCAATGCGCCGAAGTAGTGATCGCGAGTGTCTTTGTCGGGAATGCGTGCCACTGCCTCGCCAAGCGCCTTGTCCAGCGCGGCACGACGTTCGGGGCTGTCAAAGACGCGCCCCTCGGTTTCGCGCCGCCACAGCAGATCGACCAGCGGCCGCGCCTCGTCCAGAACGGCGGCCATTCCCCCTGCCCCTTGGGCGCGGATCAGGTCGTCGGGGTCCTGTCCCTGCGGCAGAAAGGCAAAGCGCAGCGCCTGCCCCGGCCCGGCCATCGGCAGTGCCAGATCAATAAGCCGCATTGCGGCTCGCAGCCCTGCGTCGTCGCCATCCAGCGCGATTACCGGCTCGGGCGAGATGCGCCACATCAGGCGCAACTGATCCTCGGTGATGGCGGTGCCAAGCGGGGCTACCGCGCCCTCGAACCCTGCGCGGACCAGCGCGATCACATCCATATAGCCTTCGGCCACGATCAGCGGCTTGCCCTTGGCCACAGCCGCCCGCGCCGGGCCGGTGTTATAGAGGTTGCGCCCCTTGTCGAACAGCGGCGTCTCGGGGCTGTTGAGGTATTTCGCCCTTGCGTTCGGGTCCATCGCCCGGCCGCCAAAGGCGATGCAGCGCCCGCGCCCGTCGCGGATCGGAAAGGTGATGCGGCCCCGGAACCGGTCAAAGGGCGCGCCGCCATCGTCGGGTTTCGCGGCCAGCCCCGCCTCGACGATCAGCGCCTCGGCGATGCCCTTGGCGCGCAGGGCGTTGAACAGACCCTGCCGCTGGTCCGGGGCGAAGCCGATGCCAAAGCGTTCGCAAGCGTCATCGTCCAGTCCGCGCCGGGCCAGATAGGCCCGCGCCTGTTCGGCCGAGCCCATGCCCAGTTGCATGCGGAACCAGCGCACCGCCTGCTCCATCACATCGACCAGTTCCGTGCGGCGGTCGGCGCGTTGCACCGCGCGCGCATCACGTTCGGGCATCGGCAAGCCGGCCTCGGCGGCCAGCAGTTCGACCGCCTCGATGAAACCCAGACCCTCGGCCTCTCGCAGGAAGGTCAGCGCATCGCCTTTGGCATGGCAGCCGAAGCAGTAGTAAAACCCCTTCTGGTCATCGACATGGAATGAGGCGGTCTTTTCGCCATGAAAGGGACAGGGCGCCCACCAATCGCCCTTGGCCTGATTCGACCGGCGCAGATCCCAAACCACCTTACGCCCGATAACGCGCGACAGGGGCACGCGGGCGCGGATCTCGTCAAGGAATTGCGGTGGCAGGCTCATGCCGTCTTATATCGGGTCAGGACCGCCCGTTGAAAAGGGGATTCGCACCGACCGCGCCACGCACGAGGTCCCAATAGACCGCAACGACCCGTTCCTGATCCAGACGGCCGCCCTCGCGATACCAGTTGGTGACGCCGGTCAGCATGGCGATCAGCGCCATGGTCGCCAGCCGCGTATCGGGCACCGCCATCGCGCCCTCCGCCTCGCCGGCGATCAGGATCGCCTCCAGCGCGTCCTCGTAACGGCGGCGCAAAGCGGCAATCCCGGCGCGGTTTTCCGGTGTCAGGTTGCGCAGTTCCATATAGGACAGGAACACCGCCTCGGGCCGTTCCAGACTGGTCTGGATATGAAAACGCAAAAACGCCTCCAGCCGATCCAGCGCCGGGCGCGCAGGATCATCCCGCCACGCGGCCAAGAGCTCTTCCATATGACCGCGAAGCAGATCGGCCAGCAGCGCCTGTTTGTCGGATGTATAGCTGTAAAGCGTGCCGACCTGCACGCCCACCTCGGCCGCGATCTGGCGCATCGAAACCGCAGCATAACCATGGCGCGCAAACAGCTTGCGCGCCGCGTCGCGGATCAGCGGTCCGGTGATCTCTGCCTTCGAGCCATGGGTTCTTGCCATGCCGTCTTCTAGGCAGCGGCGCATCGCAAGGAAAGAGCCCATCTTGCCCCGACCGCCCCGGCAGGCATATGTTCCCGCCCATGACATTTCAGGGGAACTGCATGAGGCGGATCTGGGGCACGATGGCGCTGACGCTGCTGGCCGCCTGCGGCGATACCGGCGGCGATTATCCCGCGCTGTTGCCGACCGACCGACTGCTGGTCGAGCCCGCATTGCCAGCCCATGCCGCCGAGGCAGGCCGCGACCCGGCCGCGATCAGCGACAAACTGGATGCGCGCGGGCAATCCCTTGCCGGTCGCGCCGGGGCCAAGCCCGTGCCGGGCGACGCCCTGTTGCAGCAGCGCGCCCAGGATCTGCGCGCCCGCGCCAAAGCGCTTTCACAACAATCCCTTGCCGGCGACTGTTCCGACGAGGATGGCGCCGATTGCGCGCCGAATTAAGGAGAATACCATGCCGGTGATTACCTGCATCGACGATCTGAAGGCCATCTATCGCCGCCGCGTACCGCGCATGTTCTATGACTATGCCGAAAGCGGCAGCTATACCGAAAGCACCTTTCGCGAAAACACCACCGATTTCCAGCGCATCAAGCTGCGCCAGCGCGTCGCGGTGGACATGACCGGGCGCACCACCGAAAGCACCATGATCGGGGAAAAGGTCGCCATGCCCGTGGCGCTGGCCCCGGTCGGCATGACCGGCATGCAATGCGCCGATGGCGAGATCAAGGCGGCGCGGGCGGCGAAAGCCTTTGGCGTGCCGTTCACGCTTTCGACCATGTCGATCTGCTCGATCGAGGACGTGGCCGAGGCGACCCGCCATCCCTTCTGGTTCCAGCTTTACGTCATGCGCGATCAGGAGTTCCTGGAGGCGATCATCGAGCGGGCCAGGCGTGCCAACTGCTCGGCGCTGGTGCTGACGCTGGATCTGCAGATCCTTGGCCAGCGCCACAAGGACCTGAAGAACGGCCTGTCCGCGCCGCCCCGTCTGACCCTGCCGGTGCTGCTGGATCTGGCGACGAAATGGCGTTGGGGCATCGAGATGCTGCAAACCAAGCGGCGCTTTTTCGGCAATATCGTCGGCCATGCCAAGGGAGTCGGCGACACCTCGTCGCTGTCAAGCTGGACAGCCGAGCAATTCGACCCGCAACTCGACTGGGGCAAGATCGCCCGCATCCGCGACCTCTGGGGCGGCAAGCTGATCCTCAAGGGCATCAACGACCCCGAGGACGCGCGCATGGCCGCGGATTTCGGCGCCGATGCGATCATCGTCAGCAACCACGGCGGCCGGCAGTTGGACGGCGCGGTCAGCCCGATCCGCATGCTGCCCGAGATCGTGAAAGCGGTGGGGGACGAGATCGAGGTCCATTTGGACAGCGGCATCCGCTCGGGTCAGGACGTGTTGAAGGCGCTGGCCATGGGCGCGCATGCCACCCATATCGGCCGCGCCTTCATCTATGGGCTCGGCGCCATGGGCGAAGCCGGGGTCACCAAGGCGCTGGAGGTGATCCACAAGGAACTGGACACCACCATGGCCTTGTGCGGCGAGCGGGACGTAAAGAACCTTGGTCGCCACAACCTGCTGGTGCCGCCCGAGTTTCTGCAACCCTGGAGCTAAGGGACCGGGTTAAGGGGCGGTGGGTCGGGCCGGACCTTCTGCCCCCCATCCTGCCGCTTGTTCTTGCCAAAACCCGGTATCGGCAAGCGCCCTAGCACCAGCGCCGCCAGCGTCGGCAGACCGACGCCGAACAGCATCAGCCCCGGCAGATCCCGCACCCCTGCGATACCAGCCAACTGCAGCGCCATGACATGCATGAAATAGATCATGGCCGAGATCGGATCCAGCCGGATCGCCGGCTGCGGCATGGTCGTGCCCAGCACCGCCAGAAACAGTGCCGGAGCCGCGACATAGGAACTGACCGGTATATCCAGCATCACCTGCTGGCCGCGCCATGCCTGCACCAGCCATGCCTCGATCATAAGCAGCCCTGCCCCGGCGATGGTGGCAGCCAGCACCAGCCAGCGCGGCGGCAGCCCCTGAACGCCCAGCCGCGCCACGCGGCGACCACAGAGATAACCGATGGCCACGAACGGAAAGCACATGAACAGCCCGTTCGAGAACTTCTTGACGCCGATATAGACGATCCCCGACAGCGCGACGTATTGCAGGACCAGCCCGATCACGGCGCAGACCGCCGCGGTCGCCAGCAGGATGCGATACTCGTAAGCCGGCGCCACCTTGCGGGCAAAGCCGCGCAAAAACACGATGACCGCGCCGGCGAGCAGAATACCGGCCATGAACCACAGGTGGAAATAGCCCCAGGCTAATGTTTTGACCAATGAAACAAGACTATGGACCTGATTCAACCAAAAGGGCAGATAGACCGCCATCCAGAACAGATACAGGGCCAGCACGCGCCACAGCCATTTGTTGCCCTTGCCGCGCGCGACCGCCGAGTAAAGGAAATAACCCGCCACGATGCAGAAAGTCGGCACCATCACCCGCATCAGACCGTTGCCGATCATGAAGATCCGCGGCGACATATGTGATTGCAGCCAGTAGGTGTGGGCAAATGCGACCAGGACCGCCAACCCCAGTTTCAGATAATCCAGCGAATGAATACGATGCACCGCGAAAACTCCGCCCCCGTGGATTGCAATGTTGTGCAACCACCAAGATTATCTGACACGCATTTTCACCCCTTCGTGCAAGCGTTTTTTTGCTTCACATCCATCTGACGCCGCGCTATAGGCCCGGCTTCGGCCATGCACCCTTGGAGGATGGCCGCCATTAGTAACACGAAGGAAACCAACCATGGCCAAAGAGATCCCGGATCTGGTGGCCGAGGCACGCGCGGGGACAGGCAAGGGGGCCGCCCGCCAATCTCGCCGCGAAGGCAAGGTGCCCGGCATCGTTTATGGCGACGGCAAAGAGCCGCAGCCCATCCAAATCGAGTTCAACTCGCTTCTGACCAAACTGCGCGCAGGCCGCTTTATGTCCACCCTGTGGAACCTGAAGGTCGAGGGCCAGGATGACGTGCGCGTCGTCTGCCGCGGCGTCCAGCGCGACGTGGTCAAGGACCTGCCGACGCATATCGACTTCATGCGCCTGCACCGCAACACGCGGGTGAACCTGTTCATCCACGTGAACTTCGAGAATCACGAGGCGTCCCCCGGTCTCAAGCGCGGCGGCACGCTGGTCGTGGTGCGCCCCGAGGTTGAACTGATGGTCACCGCATCGGACATCCCCGAGCAGATCACCGTCGACCTGACCGGCAAGCAAATCGGCGATACCGTTCACATCAACGATATCGTGCTGCCGAAAGGCGTGAAGCCGACCATCGACCGCAACTTCGTCATTGCCAACATCGCTGCGCCTTCGGGCCTGCGCTCGTCGGATAACGAAGAAAGCGCCGAAGAAGAAACTGCCGAAGCCTGATTTCGGGCCAGAGGCGGAGCAAGATCGGGCGGCACCCCTTGTGGGCGCCGCCCTTTCTCTTGCCGTCACGTCCGGCGATTGCTAGGACAACGCGCCTGACGCGAAGGAAGTAAGCATGGAACCGATCCATATCATTGGCGCGGGCCTTGCCGGCTCTGAAGCCGCTTGGCAGATCGCTCGCGCGGGCGTGCCCGTTGTGCTGCACGAGATGCGCCCCACGGTTGCAACCTTCGCCCATCGCACCGGCGATTGCGCCGAGATGGTCTGCTCGAACAGCTTCCGCTCGGACGACGACCGCATGAACGCCGTCGGGCAGTTGCATTGGGAAATGCGTCAGGCAGGCGGGCTGATCATGACGATGGCCGATCGCCACCGCCTGCCTGCCGGCGGCGCGCTGGCCGTGGACCGCGACGTCTTCTCGCAAGCCGTCACCCAGGCCCTGCGGGATGAGCCGCTGGTCAGCTTTGCTCAAGGCGAGATTTGCGAACTTCCGGGCGAGGGAAGCTGGATCGTCGCCACCGGCCCGCTGACCTCACAAGCCCTGGGCCAGTCCATCCGCGATCTGACGGGTGAGGGCTCGCTGGCCTTCTTCGACGCCATCGCGCCCATCGTCCACGCCGACAGCATCGACATGCAGATCTGCTGGCGCCAAAGCCGTTATGACAAGGGCGATACCGAGGAAGAGCGCACCGCCTATATCAACTGCCCGATGACGCGCGACGATTACGAAGGCTTCATCGACGCCCTGCTCGCCGCCGACAAGACCGAGTTCCACGAGGGAGAGACGGCCGGCTATTTCGACGGCTGCCTGCCGATAGAGGTCATGGCCGAACGCGGCCGCGACACCCTGCGCCACGGGCCGATGAAACCCGTTGGCCTGACCAATACCCACAACCCGACTGAAAAGCCCTATGCGGTCGTGCAATTGCGCCGGGACAATGCACTTGGGACGCTTTACAATATCGTCGGCTTCCAAACCAAGATGAAGTATGGATCTCAAACCGATGTTTTCCGGCGAATTCCCGGTCTGCAGAGCGCCAGCTTTGCACGGCTTGGCGGCATTCACCGCAATACCTTTCTGAACGCGCCCCGCCTGATCGACGACCGGCTGCGGCTACGCGTTCGACCGAACCTGCGCTTTGCCGGTCAGGTCACGGGGGTCGAGGGCTATGTCGAAAGTGCCGCCATGGGCCTGCTTGCCGGGCGCATGGCCGCTGCCGAGGCGTTGGGGCGCGACCTGCCGCCGCCACCCGCCACCACCTCGATGGGGGCGCTGGTCAACCACATCACCGGCGGTGCGGACGCCAAAACTTTCCAACCGATGAACGTGAATTTCGGCCTCTACCCGCCACTGGACGAAATGCGCGGTGGCCGCAAGGGGCGCAAGGACCGTTACCCGGCCTATACAGACCGGGCAAAGAATGATTTTCAACAATGGCTTGTGGAACAAAGTTGAACCGAACGCGGTTTGCCCCTTCTCCCACCGGTCCGCTGCATCTGGGCCATGCCTTCGCGGCCCTGACTGCCGCAAAGCTGGCCGATCCGGGTCAGTTCCTGCTGCGGATCGAGGATATCGACCAAACCCGCTCTCGCCCGGAATACGAGGCCCTGATCGGCGAAGATCTGCATTGGCTGGGCCTCGACTGGCCGCAACCGGTCATGCGCCAATCCGAACGCCTCTCGGCCTATCAGGCGGCTCTGGACCGACTGGCAGCCCTTGGCCTGATCTATCCCTGCCAATGCCGTCGTGCCGATATCCGCGCCGCGCTCTCAGCCCCGCAAGAGGGGGCAACACCAGTCATCGGCCCTGATGGGCCGGTCTATCCGGGCACCTGCCGTCACCGCAGCATGACCGACGCGGGTCCCGAGGACGCAATTCGCCTGAATGCCGCCCGTGCTCTGGATTATCTGGAACTGCATGAGATTGCATTCGAGGATGAAAATATTGCCCCCGGCCTTCCGCACCGGCTGGCGGCGCAGGATTTCATCGCGGGGGTGGGCGACGTCGTGCTGGCACGCCGCGGCATGGGCACGAGCTATCATCTGTCAGTGGTGGTGGATGATGCCGCGCAGGGCATCACATTGGTTACACGCGGAAAAGATCTTATAGATTCCACATGGATACATATTATTCTTCAGAAACTGCTTGAAACTCCGACACCGCGCTATCATCACCACCGGCTAATCCGGGACCAACACGGCAAACGACTTGCCAAGCGCGACGACGCCCGGGCCCTGAAGCTCTTTCGTGACGAAGGCGTCAGCGCCTGCGAAATTCGTCACATGCTGGGGTTCTGAGGCGCCATGATGATCACCTCCTGCCCCTCGCGAACAGCGGTGTAAAAACAACTGCGCCGATTGGTGTGACATGCCGGGCCTGTCTGGTCGACCAGCAGCAGCAGACAATCGCGGTCGCAATCCACCCGCAGTTCCACAAGCTTCTGCACGTTTCCCGAGCTCTCACCCTTGGCCCAGAAATCCTGACGCGAGCGCGACCAATAGGTGACATGGCCCCGGGCCAAAGTGCGGCGCAGCGATTCCTCGTTCATCCAAGCCATCATCAGCACCTCGCCGCTCTGATGATCCTGCGCGATGGCGGGAATCAGGCCATTTGCGTCATATTTCAGGCCGGCTGGATCGAACATCGGCTTTCCTTTCAACTGCACCGCACCTATCTAGACCCGACGGCAGCAAGGGGAAAGACCATGTCCGACAGCGACCTGATGCAGCTTTACTCGCGGCGCATCCTGGCGCTGGCCTCTGACATCCCGCACCTTGGCAAGCTGGACACTGCCACCGGCAGCGCGCATCGCCGGTCACCGCAATGCGGGTCCTCGGTTACAGCGCATGTAGTCATGCAGGACGGCCGTATTGCCGATTTCTCGCAAGAGGTGCGGGCCTGCGCCCTGGGCCAGGCGTCGGCCGGCGTCCTGGGCCGGACCGCGCTTGGCCGCACGCGGGACGAGATCGCCCATGCCCGCGACGAATTGCAGGCCATGCTGAAAGCAAACGGCCCTGCCCCCACAGCACCCTTTGAGGAACTCGAGGCTTTGCTGCCGGCCCGCGAATTCCCCAATCGTCACGCCTCGATCATGCTGGCATGGGAGGCTTTGCTCGGCGCCATAGACGCCTGATCTGCCTCCCCGCTTCTTCGTTGCCAAAATACCCCCGCCGGAGGCGATCTTTGCCTCCCGCCAAGGACTACAGCTAGCACGATAAAGAAAAGCCGGCCTTAAGGGCCGGCAGTTGCGCGCATGATCGCCCGGGGAAGGTCGCGACGCACCCCCAGGCAAGGGCCGCCGAATGCGCGGGGCAGTGAGGGGTCAGGCTGCCAGAATGGATGGCAAGGAAAACAGGATGATGGCAGTCACCGAAATCGCGACGGTGCCCAGCAGGTCAGAGAGGGATTCACGGGTCATATAATCTCTCCACAGTTTGTTTATGATTTGTTCTCATAAACAACGGCGGATGTAAAGAACTTATTGGGAACATCTTGCGAACATCTATCCGGCAGTGATCAACCGGATGGCACGGTCCTGCTCCATCAGCCACAAAAGCAGCCGTACGGCGCGGCCGCGTTCGCTTTCCATCGCCGGATCGCGTTCCAGAAAGCTTTGCGCATCCTTGCGCGCCATCGCCATCAACCCCGCCTGCCGCTCAAGGTCAGCGATGCGGAACTGCGGCAGACCGGATTGTGCCGTGCCGATAACGTCGCCCGCGCCGCGAATCGCCAGATCCTCCTCGGCGATGCGGAAACCGTCCTCGGTCTCGCGCAGGATCGACAGGCGCCGCCGGCCGGTTTCCGACAGCGGCTCGTGATACATCAGCAAGCAGCTTGACGCGCCCGAGCCCCGCCCGACCCGGCCCCGCAACTGGTGCAACTGCGCCAATCCAAAGCTCTCGGCACGTTCGATGACCATGATCGTTGCCTCTGGCACGTCCACTCCGACCTCGATCACCGTTGTCGCAACCAACATTTGCGCCCGCCCCGAGACAAAATCCGCCATGGCGGCGTCGCGTTCATCGGCAGGCATCTGGCCATGGACCAGCCGCACCTGCTCCCCGAAACGGGCGCGAAGCTCCTGAAAGCGCGCCTCGGCGGCGGTCAGATCGACTGATTCGCTTTCCTCGACCAGCGGACAAACCCAATAGGCACGGGCACCGCCATCCAGCGCGCGGGCCAGATGCTCTACCACCTCTGCCATGCGCGTATCCGATATCACCGTGGTGCGGATCGGCTGGCGGCCGGCCGGCTTTTCGTCCAGCACCGACAGATCCATGTCGCCGAATTGCGCCAGCGCCAAAGAACGCGGGATCGGCGTCGCCGTCATCACCAGCATATCTGGCGGCAGATCGCCGCCCTTGGCGCCCAGTTCCATACGCTGGTTGACCCCGAAACGGTGCTGTTCGTCTATGATCGCCAGCCGCAGGTCATGAAATGCGACCGATTTCTGAATCACCGCATGGGTGCCGACCAGAATGTCGATCCTGCCCTCGGCCAGGTCGGTCAGGATATTGACCCGCGCATCACCTTTGTCGCGTCCGGTCAACACCTCCGGCCGGATGCCCGCAAGCCGGGCCAGCGGCTCGAGCGCACGGAAGTGCTGGCGGGCCAGAATCTCGGTCGGGGCCATCAGCACGCCCTGCCCGCCCGCCTCGACCGCCACCAGCAACGCGAGAAACGCCACCAGCGTCTTACCAGCGCCGACATCGCCTTGCAGCAATCGGTTCATCCGCCGCGGCGCAGCCATATCCGCCGCGATTTCTTCAACCGCGCGGCGCTGTGCCCCGGTGGGCGGCCAAGGTAGCCCATCCAAGACCTGTTGCCGCAAGCCGCCATCGCCTTGTGTGACCAATCCCGCCTGCCGCCGCCGATCACGCCGCAGCAGGGCCAGCGTCATCTGATGTGCGAAAAGTTCATCATAAGCCAGCCGTGCGCGGGCCGGATCGGTTGGCGACAGGCCCGCCGGCCCCTCGGGCGCATGGGCGCGCGCCAGTGCCGCCCGCCAATCCGGCCAGCCTTCGCGCGCGACAAGCGCGGGATCAATCCACTCGTCGGCCTGCGGCAAACGCGCCATCGCCGCCTGCACGGCCTTTTGCACCACGCCCTGCGTCAATCGCCCCGAGAGCGGATAGACCGGCTCGAAACCGGGCGGTGCGGCCGAATCCTCGGGACCAATATGATCGGGATGCACCATCTGCGCCATGCCGTCGAAGAACTCGATCTTGCCCGAGATCAGCCGCCGCGTCCCCGGAGGAAGCTGACCTTCGATCCAATCCTTGCGCGGGTGAAAGAACACAAGTTGCAAGTCGGCGCTGCCATCCGTGCAATGCACCCTCCACGGCCTTCCCTTGGCGGTGGGCGGGCTATGGCGCTGGACGGTGATGGCCAGGGTGACGATCTCGGGCGGGCGGGCCTCGGCCAGGTGGGCGATGCGGCGGCGGCGTATGCCGGAATGCGGCAGGGTCAGGATCAGGTCGCGCAGGCGCTTGATACCCATCTGGGCAAAGGCCTCGGCCGCGCGTGGGCCGACGCCCTGCAGGGTTTCGACCCCCGCAAACAAGGGGAACAGTGCGGGCGGCCGCCCCGGTGTCACCGCTGCGCGATCGTCAGCCATTCATCCTCATCAATCACCTTGATGCCAAGTTCGGCGGCCTTTTTCGCCTTCGAGCCGGCGCCCGGACCGGCGATCAGCAGATCCGTCTTGGCCGAAACCGAGCCCGCGACATGTGCACCCATCGCCTCGGCCCGGGCCTTTGCCTCGGCCCGCGTCATCTTTTCCAGCGTGCCGGTAAAGACCAGTGTCTTGCCGGTGATGGCGCTGTTGGTGGCGCGCGCTTCTGGCGGCAGGATGGTCAGGTGGGCCACCAGCCGCTCGATCGCCGCCCGCTCGCGTTGATTGGCAAAGGCGTCCGAAAGAGACATAGCCAGCCCCGGACCGATTCCGTCGGCGGCAATCAGTCCGGCCCAGGCGTTTATCGCCGCGGCGGACAGGTCGACCTGCGACAACGCGGCTGCGCGAGCCTCGGAAGGACGGGCGCGGCGGCCTTCGGCCCGTGCTGCGTCACGTTCGCCCTGCGCGGCATCGTCGGCAATGCGATGGGCCAGCGCGGCAGGGCGGGCCGTGTCAAGCGCCCTGACCAGCGCATCCCACTCTCTGTAATGACGGGCAAGATCCTGCGCCGCGACCTCGCCGACATGGCGGATACCAAGCGCGAAAAGCAGGCGCGCCAAGGGGATTTCACGCCGCTTTTCGATGGCCTCAAACAGGCTGGTGGCACTTTTTTCGCCCCAGCCTTCGCGGTTCTTCAATTGGGTAAGCTGGCCGTGACCGTAGCGATCCTGCAAGGTAAAGATATCGGCGGGCTCGGCGATCCAGCCATCGCGGAACAGTTCTTCGACCAGCTTGGCCCCCAGTCCCTCGATATCAAAAGCGGCGCGCGAGACGAAATGGCGCAGCTTCTCGACTGCCTGGGCGGGACAGATCAGCCCGCCGGTGCAGCGCCGTACCGAATCGCCTTCCTCGCGGATTGCCGGCGAACCGCACTCGGGACATATGGTCGGAAAAGCGTAGGGCACCGCCTCGGGCGGGCGCTTGCTCAGGTCGATGTCGGCAACCTTGGGGATCACGTCACCGGCGCGATAAACCTCGACCCAATCGCCGATGCGGATATCCTTGCCGCCGCGGATCTCGCTGCCGTCCGCGCCCTGACCGGCGATATAATCCTCATTGTGCAGGGTTGCGTTCGAGACGACCACGCCGCCCACCGTCACCGGATGCAGCCGGGCGACCGGGCTGAGCGCACCTGTGCGACCGACCTGGATGTCGATCGCCTCAAGCCGGGTCCAGGCGCGTTCGGCCGGAAATTTGTGGGCAAGAGCCCATCGCGGCGTTGTGGAACGCATGCCCAGCCGCGCCTGATAGGTCAGATCGTCGACCTTGTAGACCACGCCGTCGATGTCGTAACCCAGCGTTGCCCGCATCTGCTCGATTTCGGCCCAGGCATCCAGCATCTCTGGCACCGAACCGCAGGTCCGCGTCAGGGCGTTGATCTGGAAGCCGAAATCACGCATGCGCCTTACCGCCTCTATCTGAGTGCCGGCAAAGGGCGCGCTGACCTCTCCCCAAGCATAGGCGAAGAAGCGCAGCGGACGCGCCGCCGTCACGCCGGGGTCGAGCTGGCGCAAGGAGCCCGCAGCGGCATTGCGCGGATTGGCGAAGACGCGCCCGGTATCGGACTGGTTCAGCTTTTCAAAATCCTCATGCGACATGTAGCATTCGCCGCGGATTTCCAGCACATCGGGATAGCCTGTCCCGGCAAGTTTCTGGGGAATATCGGCAATGGTGCGGGCATTGGCGGTCACGTTTTCGCCCACCGCGCCGTCACCCCGGGTTGCAGCTTGGACCAGTTGCCCGCCCTCGTAGCGCAGCGACAACGACAAGCCGTCGATCTTGGGTTCGGCCGTAAACTCCAGCGCGACCCCGGCAGGCAGGTTCAGGAAAGAGCGTACCCTTTGCACAAAGGATTCGACGTCGCCTTGAGAGAATCCGTTCTCCAGGGACAGCATCGGCAGGCGATGCGCAATCTTGGCAAAACGCTGGTCTGGCGCAGCACCGACTTGCGCCGTGGGGCTGCCGGAGTGGGCCAGTTCGGGAAACCGCCCTTCGATCTCTTCCAGCCGCTGCTTGCAAGCGTCGTATTCCGCATCACTGATAAAGGGCGCGTCCTGTTGATAATAGGCCAGGTTTGCCTGCGCCACCTTGTCACTCAGCAGGGCATGTTCGGCGGCGACCGCCTCGACGTCGAGATTGGAAACAGACGGCAGGGCCGCATTCTCTGCCGGAACAGCCTGATCCTCGTCTTGTCCGGCCATCCTGCCCTCTGCCTTTCTGGCCCCATTATGGGCCGTCATCCGGGGAAAGGTGATACCGGGGCCGGGGCCGGGTTGTCCAGCACTCGACCACACCGCCAGAGTCTGGGACAGATTAGGCGCGCATAGCCATACGTTCGGCATTCTGGGTCTCGGGTGCCGGATCGCGCAGAACATAGCCCCTGCCCCAGACCGTCTCGATACAGCTTTCCCCTTTCATCACGGCGGCCAGCTTTTTACGCAGCTTGCAGACGAAGACGTCAATGATTTTCAGTTCAGGCTCGTCCATGCCGCCATAAAGGTGATTCAAGAACATTTCCTTGGTCAGCGTCGTGCCCTTGCGCAGGCTGAGCAGTTCCAGGATCTGATATTCCTTACCGGTCAGGTTGACCGGGCGACCACCCACCTCGACCGAGCGCGCATCAAGATTCACCATCATCTCACCGGTGCGGATCACCGACTGGCTGTGCCCCTTGGACCGCCGGATGATGGCCTGGATCCGGGCGATCAGCTCATCGCGGTTGAAGGGCTTGGTCATGTAATCGTCAGCGCCGAATCCAAAGCCGCGCAGCTTGCTTTCGGTATCGTCCGAACCGGTCAGGATCAGTATCGGCGTATCGATGCGGGACATGCGGATCTGGCGCAGCACCTCCATGCCGTGCATGTCCGGCAGGTCCAGATCCAGCAGGATAAGATCGTAGTCGTAAAGCTTGGCAAGATCGATGCCCTCCTCACCCATGTCGGTGCGATAAACATTATAACTCGCATTCGTCAGCATCAGCTCGATGCTGCGTGCCGTGGTCCCGTCATCCTCGACCAAAAGAATTCTCATTATACTTCCCTCTTGTTAGCCGGTTTAGCAGCTACACCTGCCTGCAAAAGGTTAATATCGCGTTACTAGCATATTTATCAAATTTGTCTAAATTCATGGTTGCCGAAATCTTTGCAACTGCGTGACTTTCAATGCATCGCGCCCATGCCGCCGAAAAGCACTGCTCCAGGCGTCAAACTCTTCCTCGGTCAGCCCATAGCGTCGAATCGCCTCGTCCCGGGTCAGCAGACCGTAATGCACGGCATCGACCACCGTCGCCTTGCGGCTGGCGACCCAGCGGACCTGCGGTTCCGGTAGATCGGCCAGGGTCAGGACGCTGCCGTCGGGTAACATGACGGTGCGCAGCCCCGGGGTTTTCTTCAAAAACATCTTCAAGCCCCTGCTCTCCTGACCCGATCATGTGACAAACTCCTTAAGTCGAGGTGAAGTCGCGCAGGGTTTCCGGCCTCCTGCTCTTGAGAATTGCGGATTATTACCTATAAATGTCAGGAACTGCGGGGCGGAAAACGCGTGCCTGCGAAAGGACGATCCATGACAGCGCCAAGCACCCTTCAGCGCCCTGCCGCGCCAGCGTCGACCGTGAATTCGCTGGGCTTTCCCAAGCCCCCGGCGCAGACGCGCGTGGTCGTTGCCATGTCGGGCGGCGTGGACAGTTCGGTGGTGGCCGCGATGCTGGCCGACCAAGGGTATGACGTCATCGGCGTAACGCTGCAACTCTACGACCACGGGGCAGCACTGGCAAAAAAGGGCGCCTGCTGCGCAGGGCAGGATATTCACGACGCCCGCCGCGTGGCCGAGCGCGTGGGCTTTCCGCATTACGTTCTGGATTACGAAAACAAGTTCCGCGAATCCGTGATCGAGGAATTTGCCGACGCCTATCTGGCAGGCGCTACCCCGGTTCCCTGTATCCGCTGCAACGAGCGGGTGAAATTCCGCGATCTTCTGGAAACGGCGCGCGAGCTGGATGCCGATTGCATGGCGACGGGGCATTACATCCGCCGCTTCGACGGTCCCAAAGGTGCTGAACTGCATATGGCCGCCGATCCTCACCGCGACCAAAGCTATTTTCTGTTCTCGACCACGCAAGAACAGCTTGATTTCCTGCGTTTTCCTTTGGGCGGATTGGCCAGCAAGGCCGAGACCCGTGCGCTGGCGGCCCAATACGGGCTTTCGGTCGCCGACAAGCCCGACAGTCAGGACATCTGCTTTGTCCCGGACGGCAATTATGCCAGCGTGATCGAAAAGCTGCGCCCCGGTGCTGCCGACCCGGGCGAGATCGTGGACATGGATGGCAATGTGCTGGGCGCGCATCGTGGCGTAATCCATTACACCATCGGGCAGCGACGCGGCCTGGGCATCGGCGGCTTGGGTGATCCGCTTTATGTCGTGCGGCTGGAGCCCGGGTCCCAGCGTGTCGTCGTCGGCCCCAAACAGGCACTCGCCACCAAGATCGTACCCGTGACCGAGGTGAACTGGCTGGGCGACGAACCCTTTGCCGGTGAGATCCCGATTACCGCCCGCATTCGCTCAACCCGGCCGCCGAGTCCCGCCATCCTGCGAGTCACTGGCCAACGTCGGGCCGAGGTGGAACTGCTGGCCCCCGAAGAAGGGGTCAGCCCGGGCCAGGCCTGCGTCTTCTATGCCACCGAGGGCACCCGCGTGCTGGGCGGCGGCTGGATCTCGCATCGGCGCGGCAGCTGATCCTGCCGGATTCGCTCAGGCCGCCGCAGCCAGCAAGCGGATGCGTTCGACCATCGCACGAAGGCCATTCGAGCGTTGCGCCGAAAGATGCTCTTCCAGCCCCAGCCGGCCAAGTTCGGAAGCGGCATTGATTGCCGCCACCTCCCGCACCGACACGCCGGAATAAAGCGCATGCACGATGGCGATAAGTCCGCGCACGATCAGTGCATCGCTGTCGCCCTGAAAATCAAAGCGCCCCTCCTCGATCCGGGGCATGATCCAGACTTGGCTGGCGCAACCTTCAACCTTGGTGGCGGGCACCTGCAAAGATGCGTCCATGGGCGGCATGGCCTTGCCCAGTTCAATGACATGGCGATAACGCTCTTCCCAGTCCTCCAGGAAATCAAAGGTCTCGGCGATTTCTTCAAAGGCAGGCGTGGCCATCGGAGGCATCCTTTTTCGGCAGGCGGTCTTGGCATAGCGCGACAGGCTGCCAAGGTCAAAGAGGCTTTCGCGCCCGCCCAACTTGTCTTATCACTGCGCGCAAGACTTGGAAAAACGGGGGCAGCCTTCATGCGGTCAGGAACCTTGGGCACTCTTGCCTGTGCGATGCTCGTACTGGCCGGCTGCGGCCGTATGGGAGACAGCAGCCTGAACCCGTTTCGGTGGTTCGGCGGCAGCCACGCGGCGCAGCAACAAACGCTGGAGCCCAAAGGCGGCTATCCGATCGTGGCTCAGGACGGCCGTTTCGCGCTGGCTCAGGTCACAAGCGCGAAATGGGAACCGCTTTACGAGGGCCGGATGTTGGTCGTGACCGGACTTGCCGGAAGCAAAGGCTGGTGGGATGTCGCACTGGTGACCGAAGTGCCCATGCCCAAAGGCCGTATTCGCCCCGACGAAAACGGCGTGCTGCGGTTGCGGCTGGTCGGCAAGCCGCCGCTGCCCGACACCTTTGCCGCCGCCAATCCGCCAAGCCCGGCCAGTGACATGGTGACAGTCGCGCTGACCATTCCGAACGCCGCCGTGACAGAGCTGCGCGAGGTTGTGATCACCAGCGCAACAAACATCATTACCCTGCGCCGCTGACGCAAGGATATCCGACTGGGTTTTAGACTTCGGTAGCGTGCAATCCGGCCGGAGACATTATCGGCTGCACCGTTGCAATATGGGTATTTACACAACGAAGAATTTCAGGCGCACCCGGCCGTCTTCTTCGTTGCATAAATACCCTGACAGCACTGCTTCATCAGTTTGTCGTTAGTTGCCCGGCTATGACCGGTCAGGTCATCTTGCGCAGGTAAGTCCAGGTCGGCACACGCGCATTGCGTGCCAGAGACCAACTTTCCGCATCGCCCAGATATTCAAACCCGCAATTGGTCAGCACACGCGCCGAGCCCGGATTGTCCTGAAACGCTTCGGCAAACAATGTGCGCGAGCTGTGCGGATTGGCCTCAACCAGCGCCGAGACAGCCTCGGTTGCAAAGCCGGTGTTCCAGAATCCTGCGCCGATCCAGAAGCCGAGCTCCGACTGTTCCTGATCGATCCGCGTCAGCGAAACGACGCCCAGAACCTCGGCCAGTTTGTTGGCAGAGCCATCAATCGCCCAGACATCTTCGTCCCGATCATCCGACATGGCACGACGAACATAGGCTTCGGATGCGCCGGGCGGCAAAGGGTGCGGAATAGAACGGGTTCCCTCGGCCACGCGTCGATCGGCGGTGTAATGCGCGATGAGCCCGGCATCCGACGCCCTAAGTGGACGCAGAACAAAACGCTCGGTCACGATCTCGATCTGCCGCGCATGCGAGGAAATCAATTCGTTCATATCACTCTTCTCCCCAATCACTCGCAATCATATGGGTGCCGATCCCGAAAACGCGAAGGGGACCGGCTTTGGCCGATCCCCTTTTTTAACACCCGGGTGTTGAAATCGGCTTACTCGGCGGCCTCCAGATTGGCAGGAAGCACGGAAATATAGGTGCGGCCCTTGAGGCCCTTCTTGAAGGTCACATGGCCTTCGGTCAGCGCGAACAGCGTATGGTCGCGGCCCATGCCGACGTTCTCGCCCGGCCACCAGGTGGTGCCGCGCTGACGCACGATGATATTGCCGGCGACGGCCAACTGGCCGCCATAGAGTTTCACGCCGAGACGACGACCAGCCGAATCACGGCCGTTGCGGGACGAACCGCCTGCTTTCTTATGTGCCATGGCTCAGTCTCCTTCTGCCTCAGTTGGCGTCTTCGGCCGCAGCGACGGCTTCCGACTTTTTGGTTTTTGCCGGTTTCGTGGTCGGCTCGATCTTGGTACGGGCGCCCACGGCCGGTTTCACGTCGGTCTTGTCGGCGCCTTTTTCCAGCAGGTCCGTAATGCGGACCAGCGTCAGCTGCTGGCGGTGACCGCGGGTGCGCTGCGAGGAATGCTTACGGCGACGCTTGACATAGGTGATGACCTTGTCGGCCTTGATATTGTCGATGACTTCGGCCTGCACGGCGGCACCAGCGACCAGCGGTGCACCGACAGTGGCGCCGATCATCAGCACTTCGTTGAACTGGACCTTGTCGCCGGCTTCGGCGTTCAGTTTTTCGACACGCAGCACATCACCGGCCTGAACCCGGTATTGCTTGCCGCCCGTCTTGAGAACTGCGAACATTCCGTCTTTCCTTGCTCTGCCGCATCCTTTGGCCCCCGCTTTGCGGATCTTCATGGGGTCAAGCCCCGCCTTCGGACAGCGCACCCATTTCGTGGGTGAGGTTCAAAATAACACGCCGGCAACGGACATATGCCCGGCCGGTCGCGGGTATATCGCGGATTCGACCCGCCAAGTCAACCGAAATGGCGGCCTAGCGCCACAGATCACGCGCCTCGGCAGTCGAAATCTGCTGCGCCGGCCGCAGGCCGCCGGGCGTCTGGGACAAAAGCGGTGATGGGCGCGGATCGCTGCCCGCAAAAACGCCGCGCGCGCGGTTATGCGGATGCTGCGGCGCCTCGTCGATGGACAGCACCGGGGCGGCGCAGGCATCCGTTCCCTCCAGCTCAGCCGCCCAGTCGTCGCGGCTGCGCGCCGCGATGCGTGTGGCCAGGATCTGGCGGAGTGCCAGCCAGTTCGCAGGATCGGCGCGGTCCGGTAGATCTGTCGCATCAAGGTCCAGCCGCTGGATCAATTCGGCCCAAAATTGCGGCTCAATGGCACCGATGGCAAGAAAGCCGCCGCAGGCACAGCGATAGCAGGTGTAATAGGGCGCACCACCATCCAGCAGGTTCGCCCCGCGTTCGTCCCGCCACAGGCCATTGACCCGCAACCCCGAGATCATCGCCATGAGATGCGCCACCCCATCGGTGATCGCGGCATCGACGACCTGACCTCTGCCCGTCTCGCGTGCATGCAGAATCGCCGCCAGCATGCCCGAGACCAGATACATCGAGCCAGCGGCGAAGTCGCCGACCAGATTCAGCGGCGGTACCGGATGATCGCTAGGGCCGATGGCATGCAGCGCCCCGGTGATCGCCAGATAGGTCAGGTCGTGTCCGGCCGTATGCGCAAGCGGGCCAGTTTGTCCCCAACCGGTCATCCGGCCATAGACCAGTTTCGGGTTTTCCAGGAAATCGGCGGGGCCAAGGCCAAGCCGCTCCATCACCCCCGGTCGCATGCCCTCGATCACCGCGTCGGCGCGACCGATCAGGTCGCGTGCAAGGTCGCGTCCCTCGGGCGATTTCAGATCGAGCTCCAGCCAGTTCCGGCCGCGGTCGAGCACATCGCGTTTCATTGGAAATATCTGCGGCGATCCGGGGCGGGCGATGCGGATCACCTGCGCGCCATGATCGGCAAACCACATGGCCGAGAACGGGGTCGGACCGATACCGGCGATTTCGACGATGCGCAGGCTGGAGAGCGCGCCGCTCATGACTGCCCCCTGCTGCAACACGCCGCAAAGGGATGGCAGGGCAGATACCCGGATCGTAAATGGCTCATTTGCGGTCAATCACTTGCAAGATAATTGGCATTATTCCCCGTCGTGCTGTGGCGCGTCGCCGGACCAAGTAAAAAGCAAGCGTAATCCTGTTTCAAGACGCCAATCGACCGCTATGGGTAGGTGCCAAATCTGGTCAAAAATATTCCAGACATTTTAGATATATCATGTCTTGCGAGGAGATGCCCTCCCCACGAGCGTTGGCTCGATTTCTTGTGAAGTTATAGAATGATTCTTTGTTTTTCGGCCTTGGTTACCGCCCTGTCAGTGGCAGGTCGTGCCACTATTACACGCGGTACGACCGACACCCATGTTGTAAATGCGACGCCCCAAGGGGCCCAGGTTAAAATGAGCGATAGGTAAACCTGTACTAGCATTCATGCACTTTCAAGGTCCCACATAAATCGGAACTAAATATTCTTGTTGCAAAAAACGGTTGTAAGCCGCAGCAAACCCGGGGCACTAACCGCGTTGCCGGAGGCGGCAGTGCCGCGATGGCCGGCAATGTGCTTGTCGGAGGCATTATCGGTGCTGGCGTCGATGCCAGCAGTGGTGCCGTGCTGGAACTTGTGCCGAACCCCGTCGAGGTCCAGCTTGAGTGCCGGAGATGACCTGATCAAGGCAGATGCCCCGGAAGGCTCCGGCATCCACGCAGTTAGAATGGACTAATTAATCACGATAGACGGTCTCGGAAGCAAGCCTACCACGGGTAAAGACGCAGGCACCGGATGGGCCACCGGCGACCAGCGTATCGATGTCCTCGGCCGCATGATATTGAGGTTGGCCGGCACACCCTTGCGGATTGTGTAATCGCCCAGTCTCATCAACTTCGCGGGAACATCGGTTATCATGGCATAGGCAGTTGCCAGTTCGTCCCCCTTCAAATGCCCGGCCAGCAGGGTCCAGCGCGCCATTTCAAGCATATCGCCAGAGCCGGTCGGAACGAAGGGGTCCTGGATATTGTCCGAAACGGTAGCAATCGGAACTCCGGACACTGCGACTGTGCAAGCCAAGATGACCTATCTTGAAAAGAAGGCCGATACATCGGCGCTAGTGACCCGGCTCAGCAAGCTGAAAGCCAAGATGGGCCGAGTGCAGGGTGACGCCCAGAACGGCGATGCATCGACCGAGGCGTATCAAGTTTTTATAACAAACCCTTGGCAGATGCCTCGGCGCCGTGCCGCACGGTACGTGACCGCTGCCCTGACACGGCCCGAGAGAAGATACCGGATGCCCGCAGACCAGCGCGCACCCCGTCACCGGGACTTAGGCAAAAAGCTCGCGGCAGAAACTCAGACCGTCGATCAGCGCATCGACCTCGGCACGGGTGTTATACATCGCAAAGCTGGCGCGTGCCGTGGCACTGACGCCAAAGAAATCCAGCAAAGGCATGGCGCAATGCGTCCCCGCCCGCACCGCGATGCCGCGCTTGTCGAGGATCGTCGAGATATCATGGGCATGCGCGCCCTGCATCGTCATCGAAAAGATCGCACCCTTATCCGCCGCGTCGCCCTGCACCGACAGCCAGTTCAGGCTGCGCAGCCGCTCACGCGCATAGTCACGCAAATCCCGTTCATGCGCGGCAACATTCTCCATGCCCAAGGCCATCAGATATTCCAAGGCCGCGCCCAGACCGATCTGGTTGACGATGCCGGGGGTCCCGGCCTCAAACCGCAGGGGTGGGTCGGCATAGTCGACCGTGTCGCGGGTGACAGTGCGAATCATGTCGCCGCCCCCCATGAAAGGACGCATCTCGGCCTGCCGCTCGGCCCTGATCCAGATCGCGCCCGACCCCGACGGGCCATAGAGCTTATGCCCGGTGATGCAGTAAAAATCGACGCCGAGTGCCTGAAGGTCAACGGGCATATGCACGGCGGCCTGACTACCATCCGCCAGCACCGGCACATGCGTGCCGCGCGCGATGGTGCCGACATCCACCACGGTGCCAGTCACGTTCGACATATGGGTGACGGCGATCAGTTTCGTCCTGGGTCCCACGGCTGCCAGCACCTTTTCGGGCGGCAGTGAACCGTCCGCCTCGGGTTCGACCCATTTGATCTGCACACCCTGGCGTTCGCGCAGGAAGTGCCAGGGCACGATATTGGCGTGATGCTCCAGAACCGACAGCAGAATCTCGTCGCCAGCCTGAAGCCGCGGTGCCGCCCAGCCGTAGGAAACGAGGTTGATCCCCTCGGTCGCGCCCGAGGTAAAGATCACCTCGTCTTCGCGCGGTGCGTTCAGGAAACGGGCGATGATGGCGCGGACCCGTTCATAATTCTCGGTCGCGAGATTGGACAGGAAGTGCAGGCCGCGATGCACATTGGCATATTCGGCCTCGTAGGCGCGCGTCACCGCATCGATCACCGCGCGAGGTTTTTGCGCCGAGGCTCCGTTGTCCAGATAGACCAGCGGCCGACCGTTCACCTGACTGGCGAGGATCGGGAAATCGGCGCGAACCTTGTCTATGTTGAAGCTCATGGTGTCACCTCGGGGACAATGCCGAACGCGGCGGCGATCAGCGATAGCACGAAGCCAAGCACAAAGATGCTGCCGATCAACCCCACCACCACCTTAGCGGTATTGGTGAACCCATGCAGCGCCTTGGTCATGGTCACGGCAAGATAAAGGAACAGGCCAAAGGCCAGCATGGAAAGCATCGTCGCGGTGGCTGGAAACAGCAGCATCATCACCACCTGCACGGCTTGCAGCCCGACCAGCATCAATTCGACCCAGCCCACCGCCAGAAGCGCATCGGCAAAATTGCCGTGGCCACCGAAAAGCCGCCCGATATGCGCCACGAACAGTGCCGACAACGCCATGGCGCCAAACTGGATGCCAGCCAGCGTCATCGGTTCGGACAGCATGCGCGAAACGAGGTTGTCGACTTCGATCGGGAACAGCAACAACGACAGCCCGGCAAGCAGCGTCGACAGCGACACCGCCAGCAACAGCACCATCCAGCGCGTGACCATCGGCAGATCCAGCCCGCGCAATACGCGAATCGCCGCATCGGGATCACGCAGGGTCAGGACCATCAGATCGCCAAGATCGCCCAGTTTCATCTATGCCCCGCCAATGCGCCCAGTCCCGCGCCCCATATCACGAGAAAACCCAGACCCGCCACCGCCCGCGTCAGGCCAAGTGCCGCACCGGGACCGACCAGACCGGCAGTTATCCCCGCCAGCAGCATGGCCGGAGCCACTGCCAGCAAGGCCCAGAACAATGCCAGGCGCGACTCCAGCGGTGCCACCGGCCAAGGCGTCAGCCGGGACAGCGCAGAAACAAGCGCCGCCAGCGCATAAGCCAAAAGCGGCATCATGAACATCACCGCCAGCAGCGCCCCGCCCATGCGCGCGCCCAAGGGCACCTCGGGTTGCAACTGCGCGGCACGGGCATGACCCGGCGCCTGTGCGATCAGAAAGATCAGCATCGCCGCCATCAGCACGACGATCAGCGCCCGGTCGGGCATGCCGCGCAGGGATTTGACCACCCTGCCCGGCGCCCACCAGCTTTCAAGGATGCGCGGAACGATACCAGTCCGGCTCATGCCTTGCTCGGATTACCCGCGCGCTCGGTCAGCCAGTCTTCCAGCCGGCCAAGGATGTCGTCGCGCAGCCGGTGATCGTCGATCTCGTCCAAGGCATCGGCCAGGAAGGACAGCACCAGCAGCACAACGGCGCGTTGCTTGGGCACCCCGCGCGAGCGCAGATAGAACAGCGCCGTTTCATCCAATGCGCCGGTGGTCGAGCCGTGCGAGCATTTGACGTCGTCGGCATAGATCTCCAGCTCGGGCTTGGCGAGGAACTGGCTGCCCTCGTCCAGCAGCAAACCTTGGCTGATCTGGTAGCCGTCGGTCTTTTGCGCACCGGGCTTGACCAGGATCTTGCCCTGGAAGATGCCCTCGGCCCCGTTCTTCAGCACCTTTTTATAGACCTGCCGGCTTTCGCAACGCTCGGCGGCATGGGTGACAAAGACGGTGTCGTCATGGTGGAAGGCGCCGATATCGCCATCTCCCAGCACGGCAGCAGCGATATGGGCTACCGCATCGTTGCCGGCGATGTCGATCACCGACTCGTTGCGCATCAGCCGGCCATTGACCGAAAGCGAGAAGGACTTGAACAGCGCCTCATCCGCGACGCGGGCAAAGATATGGCCCAGGCCCAGCTTGGGATCATTGGCACGCTTGGCGCTGATGTGATGGAAACGGGCGCCTTTGCCCAGATCCGCCTCGAGCACCACGTTCGAGCGCGCCCCGATCGCGCCGGTCTCCAGCAGCGTCAGTTCGGCCCCGTCCTCAAGCTTGACGACGTGATGCAAATAGACATCGGCATCCGCCGCAGAACGGCGATAGGTGATATGGACCGGACGCGAAGGCTTGCCGGTGACACGGATCAGCACGCCCTCGGGGGCGGCGAGCGTGTTCAGCGTCGCAAAAGGCCGTTTGACCGGGATCTGTCCCGCGGCTTCAAGCTGACCGTAAACCCCGACCGCCCAGTGATCCGCAGCCCCTTCGACCGCGGCAAGGCTGTCGATCTCCAGGCCCTCGGCTTCCAGCGCATCCGAGGCCGTGGCATCGAAACGCCCGTCCACGAAAACGATATTCAGCCGCTCGATCCCCGTGAACAGGGTCGAGCTATCGGCCGAGAATTCGACCGGTGCGGGCCGGGCGGCATTGAATGCCGCCGGATCGGTATAGCGCCAGTATTCGTCACGCGCGCCCGGCAGGCCCATGGCCTGCAGCCTCTGTGCCGCATCCTCGCGCGCGGCACGGGTAAAGCCGCCTTGCGGCAACTTCAGCGCATCCAGACGCGCGGCCACCGCCGCGTCTCCGGGACGGACCTTGCCCTCGACCGCAGGCACCTGCGCGGCAAGAACAGCCGTATCCGCCATCACCCGACCTCCGCCAGCAGATCGCCATAGCCGTTCTCTTCGACCTCAAGCGCAAGCTCGGGCCCGCCAGAGCGAACGATGCGGCCATCCGCCATGATATGCACCACGTCGGGTTTGATGTGGTCGAGCAGCCGCTGATAATGCGTGATCACCAGAAAGGCGCGGTCGGGCGAACGCAACGCATTCACGCCTTCGGCCACCAGCCGCATCGCATCGACGTCCAGCCCGGAATCGGTTTCGTCCAGGATGCACATGCGCGGCTCAAGCATGGCCATCTGCAAGATCTCGTTGCGCTTTTTCTCGCCGCCCGAGAAGCCCACGTTGACCGGGCGCTTCAGCATTTCGGCGTCGATCTTCAGCGTCCGGGCTTTTTCGCGGATCAGCTTGAGGAAATCGGCCGCGCTCAGTTCTTCTTCGCCGCGCGACTTGCGCTGCGCGTTCACGGCGGTGCGCAGGAAGGTCATATTACCGACGCCCGGGATCTCGACCGGATACTGGAAGGCCAGGAACAGGCCGGCGCTGGCGCGCTCTTCCGGCTCCATCTCCAGCAGGGCTTCGCCGTTCAGCGTCGCCTCGCCCTCGGTCACCTCATAGCCGTCACGGCCCGACAGCACATAGGACAGGGTCGATTTCCCCGAGCCGTTCGGCCCCATGATCGCATGGACCTCGCCGGCCGGGACGGTCAGATCGACGCCTTTGAGGATCTGTTTGTCCTCATCCTCAAGCTTGACGTGCAGATTCTTGATTTCCAGCATAGTTCGGTTCCTATTCGACACTTGCGGCGGCGTCCAAGCCGGACACCTCCCGCATATTATTGATGACTTTATAGCCCAGATCGACACCGGCCCAAGCGTTACCGCCCAAATGGCGGCCGCGGTCCTGCGTCACGGACAAAACGCTGTCGAAGGCCGCAGCCCGCGAAGGTTGGCAGGTGCCCGAAGGGCGACCCGCATTGCCGGATACAACGGCGGCAATCATCCCACCGACCCTTCCAGCGAGATGGCGACCAGTGCCTGCGCCTCCATGGCGAACTCCATCGGCAGAGCCTGCAGCACCTCGCGGCAGAAGCCGTTCACCACCAGCGCGACCGCCTCTTCCTCGTCCATACCACGCGAACGGCAATAGAACAGTTGGTCGTCGTCCACCTTGCTGGTGGTCGCCTCATGCTCAACCCGCGACGATGTGTTCTTGACCTCGATATAGGGCACGGTATGGGCGCCGCATTTGTCGCCGATCAGCAGGCTGTCGCATTGGGTATAGTTGCGGCTGTTCTTCGCGCGCGGGTGCATGGACACCAGCCCGCGATAGGTATTCTGCGCTTGTCCGGCAGAAATCCCTTTTGAAACAATGCGCGAGCGGGTGTTCTTACCAAGATGGATCATCTTGGTGCCCGTGTCGGCCTGCTGGTGGTTGTTGGCAATGGCGATCGAGTAGAATTCGCCCTGCGACTCGTCACCGCGCAGAATGCACGAAGGGTATTTCCAGGTGATGGCAGAGCCGGTTTCGACCTGGGTCCACATCACCTTGGCCCGTGCCTCGCGGCAGTCGGCACGCTTGGTGACGAAGTTGTAGATGCCGCCCCTGCCTTCCTCGTCGCCGGGGAACCAGTTCTGCACGGTCGAATACTTGACCTCGGCATCTTCCAGAATGACGATTTCCACCACCGCCGCATGCAGTTGCGCCACGTCGCGCTTGGGCGCGGTGCAGCCCTCCAGATAGCTGACGTATGAGCCCTTGTCGGCGATGATCAGAGTGCGCTCGAACTGACCGGTATTCTCGGCATTGATGCGGAAATAGGTCGACAGCTCCATCGGGCAGCGCACGCCCGGCGGAACATAAACAAAGCTGCCGTCCGAGAAGACAGCCGAGTTCAGCGTGGCATAGAAATTGTCCGTCTGCGGCACGACCGAACCAAGGTATTTCTTTACCAGTTCGGGATGTTCGCGAATGGCTTCCGAGATCGAGCAGAAGATCACGCCGGCCTTTGCCAGTTCGTCCTTGAAGGTGGTGCCGACCGACACACTGTCGAACACAGCATCGACCGCGACCTTGCGACCCTCGGCCGGGGCACCCTCCGCGCCATCGATACCGGCCAGAATCATCTGTTCCTTCAGCGGGATACCCAGCTTTTCATAAGTGGCAAGCAGCTTGGGATCGACCTCGTCCAGCGACTTTGGCTTGACCTGCATGCTTTTCGGACGGGCGTAGTAATACTGCTCCTGATAATCGATCTCGGGATAATGCAGCATCGCCCATTTCGGCTCGGTCATGGTCTGCCAGCGACGAAAGGCTTGCAGCCGCCATTCGGTCATCCATTCCGGCTCTTCGTTCTTTTCCGAGATCAGCCGGACGATATCCTCATTCACGCCCTTGGGGGCGTATTCCATCTCGATATCCGTTTCCCAGCCGTATTTATACGACCCCATGTTCTGGACGGTCTCGACGGTTTCACGGTCAACGCCCTCGCGGACTTCGATTGCCTCGCCGATCTGTTCAGTCATTTCAAGCCCTTCCCGCGGTCGCCCGCCAATCATTCCTTTGCCGCCAGCGGCCATATGCCGCCAGCCAGGCATCCGCAAAACGCATCACGTCCCCGGCGTCCGTCGTCGGCCCGATCGACACGCGGATCGCATCGCCGGCCCGTTCCGGCGCGATTCCCATGGCTGTCAGAACCGAACTCGGCCGGACCTTGCCCGAAGAGCAGGCCGAGCCTGCCGAGACGGCAAATCCGGCCAGATCCATCTGCATCACCTGCGTCTCTCCGCGCCATCCCGGCGTCAGGATCGACAATGTATTTGGCAGGCGGCGGGACTCACGCCCCGGGAATGTAACCATTTCCGCCCCGGATTCCAGAGCGGCCATCAGCGAATCGCGCAGTTGCGACACTTTTTCTTCGCTTCCTTGATCCAGATCATTCTGCGCCGCTTTTGCCGCCGCTGCAAATGCCATGATGCCGATCAGGTTTTCCGTCCCGGCACGCCGGCCCTGTTCCTGCCCGCCCCCCTTGATACGTGCCTCGATCTCGGTGCCGCGCTTGACCACCAGCGCGCCCACCCCGCGCGGGCCGCCAAGCTTGTGGGCGCTGACGAACCCGGCCTGGATCCCCAGCCAGTTGAACGCGAAGGGCGTCTTTCCGAATGCCTGGGTCAGGTCGCTGACCGCGAGCCCATGGGGCAGTTCCTGGATCACGCCGGTCTCGGAATTGGCAAGCTGCAATGTCGCGCGCGTCGGATCGGCCACCGTCACCTGCCCCTTGGTATCAGTCGGCAAGGAACTGTCGCACCAGGCCAGCACGGCAGGATGTTCGACCGCCGCACAGGCCAGCCCGCGTCCCTGAAGCACCAGTGCAGCCGCCTCGGTCGCACCCGAGGTAAAGATCACATCCGCCCCCTCGGCACCCAAAGCCGCGGCGATTTCCTCGCGCGCCTGTTCCAGCGCAGATTTCGCGGCCCGTCCTTCAGCATGGACAGACGACGGATTGCCGACGATCTCGGTCGCGGCCAGCATCGCTTCGCGCGCCTCAGAGCGCAGCGGCGCGGTGGCGTTCCAGTCCAGATAGACCCGGTTCATCCCTGCCCCTCCGATAGGCTGTCACCCTCGAGGCTCAGCGCATCGGCAATACGCTCGGCCAGACGGCGCGCGACCTCGCCCTTGGACAGGCGCGGCCAGCTTTCCGCCCCCTCGTCCGAGATCAGGGTGACGGCGTTCTCGACGCCCCCCATGATCCCGGTCGCAGGGCTGACATCATTGGCCACGATCCAGTCGCACCCCTTGCGTTTGCGCTTGCGGGTGGCGTTTTCCAGCACATCGTCGGTTTCAGCGGCAAAGCCCACCACCAACGCGGGACGCCCCTGCGGCAACTGGCTTATCCAGGCAAGAATGTCAGGGTTTTCCGCGAACTCCAGCTCGGGCAACTTGCCGGTGCCATCTTTCTTGATCTTGCCCGGCCGGGCGTTGGCGACATGCCAATCGGCGACGGCAGCGGCCATGACTGCGGCGTCGGCGGGCAACGCCGCCTCGACCGCCTCGCGCATCTCGCGGGCGGTTTCCACTGCTATCACCTCGACACCCTCGGGCGGCGGCACCTCAGCCGGGCCGGTGACAAAGCTGACCCGCGCACCCAGATCGCGCAGCGCGGCAGCAATGGCCGCGCCTTGCGCCCCGCTGGAACGATTGGCGATATAGCGCACCGGATCTATGGGCTCATGCGTCGGCCCCGAGGTCACGATCACATGCTGACCGCCCAGCCGACGGGCCGGCAGCGACACCACCGCTTCGGGCGGCAGACGCAACGGCCTTTCGCGAGCAAGCGCAGCACGGATCGCGCTTAGAATCGCCTCGGGTTCCGCCATGCGGCCGGGTCCGTATTCCCCGCAGGCCATGTCGCCTTCGTCCGGGCCAACGAAGCGGATTCCGTCGTTTTCCAGCATGTCCAGATTGCGTTGCGTAGCCGCGTGCTGCCACATGCGCACATTCATCGCCGGAGCCGCCAGTACCGGCTTGTCCGTTGCCAGCAGCAAGGTGGTCGCCAGATCATCGGCCATTCCCGTCGCCATGCGCGCCAGCAGGTTGGCGGTGGCCGGCGCGACCACCACCAGATCTGCCGCGCGCGAAAGCTGAATATGGCCCATCTCGGATTCGCGGGTAAGGTCGAACAGTTCGGTATGGCAGGGCGCCTCGGCCAGCGCAGAAAGCGTCAGCGGCGTAACGAACTCGGCGCCCGCACGTGTCAGGACCGGCACGACAGAGCCGCCCTCGCGCCGGATCATGCGGATCAGCTCGGGAATCTTGAACGCGGCGATACCCCCGCCAACGATCAACAATATTCGGCTGCCTTGCATGGTTGCTTCCTCTGCCGTGTCGTTCGCCCTGCACATAGGGGCAAGCGGCGCGGGTAACAAGCAAGCCGCGCCCGTTAACCATTCTTTAAGCTACCGCGTGTTAGGCGAAAAGCCGGTGAAGTGGGGACGGCGATGGTGGCAATTGCCTATACGGTTGCCTTCGACGGGGTCGAGGCGCGGCTGGTCGAGGTGCAATGTTCGGTCTCGCCGGGTCTACCGGGCTTTGGCATCGTCGGCCTGCCCGACAAGTCGGTCAGCGAAGCGCGAGAAAGGGTCAAGGCCGCTTTCGGCGCGCTGTCCATCGCCATGCCTTCGCGCAGGGTGACGGTGAACCTCTCACCCGCCTACCTGCCCAAAGAGGGCTCGCATTTCGACCTGCCCATCGCACTTGCGGTGCTGGCCGCGCTTGAGATCATCCCCGCCGAAACCCTGGAGCGGGTCGTGGCGCTGGGGGAACTGGCGCTGGATGGGCGGTTGTCGCCTGTCGCAGGGGCACTGCCCGCCGCCATGGCCGCGGCCGAGGACAACCGAGCGCTGCTGGTGCCGCAGCCCTGCGGGGCCGAAGCCGCCTGGGTCGGGGCCGTTCCGGTCTTTGCGCCGCGCACGCTGCGCGAAGCAGTCGATCACCTGACCGATCGCGCGCCACTGATACGCACCGCCCCCGGCGAACTGGCGCGAACCGTGCAAGAGGCCGATCTTGCCGAAGTCAGGGGGCAGGAACGGGCTCGCCGCGCGCTGGAAATCGCCGCGGCTGGCCGGCACCACCTGCTGATGGTGGGGCCGCCGGGCGCCAGTAAATCCATGCTGGCCACCCGACTGCCGGGGATCCTGCCACCGCTAAGCCCGCAAGAGGCGCTGGAGACCTCGATCATCCAATCCGTCGCAGGCCTGCTTGCGGGGGGCGGCATCTCGCGCATGGTGCCCTTTTGCCAACCCCATCATACCGCCTCAATGGCGGCAATGGTGGGCGGGGGCCGCAATGCCCGGCCGGGACAAGCCAGCCTGGCCCATAACGGCGTGCTGTTTCTGGACGAGCTGCCGGAGTTCGAACGCCGGGTCATAGACGCGCTGCGCGAGCCTGTCGAGACGGGCGAAATCCACGTTTCACGCGCCAATGCCCATATCCGCTATCCGGCACGTTTCCTGCTGGTCGCCGCCGCCAATCCCTGCCGCTGCGGCGAGATCGCCGATGCCGCGCGCGCCTGCTCCAAGGCGCCACGCTGCGGCTCCGACTATCTGGGCCGCATATCCGGGCCGATGATGGATCGGTTCGATCTGCGCATCGAGGTGCCACAGGTCTCCATCGAGGATCTGGGCTTGCCGGCCACGGGTGAAAGCTCTGCCAGTGTCGCCGAACGGGTCGCCGCCGCCCGGGACCGGCAATCACAGCGTTTCGCCGATCATCCGACCGCGCGGGTGAATGCAGATGCGTCGGGCCGGTTGCTCGAGGAAATCGCGCCGCTCGACAGCGAGTGTCGTTCACTCCTGGCTCTGGCCGCGGACCGGCTGGGACTGACCCCGCGTGGCTATCATCGTATCCTGCGTAGCGCCCGCACGGTGGCCGATCTGGATGAAGCGCCCAATATCCGCCAGCCGCATCTGGCCGAGGCCTTGTCCTATCGCCTGCCTTTTGGCCGGCCGGACTGAAGTTGCACGGCATTTAACCACGCAACCAACCGCCGCGTCGGCACTTTGCCCATAAATTGCAAAAGCACCCGCTATTGAGTGACGATTACCATGCAGCGACCTTGGAAGACCGTCTGCGATGCGACCTAGCCCCGCTCGGCCAGCCGGCGCTCGATAGCATCCCAAATCAACGCCGCTGCGTTCACACCATCAAAGCGTTCAAGCTCCTGAATCCCGGTCGGCGAGGTTACGTTGATCTCGGTCAGCCACCCGTCGATGACGTCGATACCGGTAAAAATCAGACCCTTCTCGCGCAGGACCGGACCAATCTGCGCGCAGATCTCGTGTTCCCGCTTAGTCAGGCCGATCTTTTCCGGGCGGCCGCCGACATGCATGTTCGACCGCGCTTCGCCTTGGGCCGGGACACGGTTGATCGCGCCGACAGGTTCGCCATCAACCAAGATGATACGTTTGTCCCCCCTGACCACGGCAGGCAGGTATTTCTGCGCAATAATCGGCTCGCGGCTATTGGCAAGAAAAGTCTCGACCAGCGAGGAAAGATTCGGATCGTCCGGCCGCATGTGAAAAATGCCGACGCCCCCGTTGCCATAAAGCGGCTTCAGGATGAAATCACCGTGCCGTTCGCGGAAGGCGCGGATCTGGCCCAGATCGCGGGTGATCAGCGTCGGGGGCGTAAGCTCTGGGAAATCCAGAACCAGCAGTTTCTCGGGGCTGTTACGAACCCAGAAAGGGTCATTGACGACATAAGTCGAGGGATGCACCCGATCCAGAAGATGAGTGGTGGTAATATAACCCATGTCGAAGGGGGGATCCTGACGCAACCAGACCACGTCGAACTCCGACAGATCGACATCGAACCAGTCGCCGAAAGCCACGTGATTCCCCTGTTCGCGCCGCAGGCTGACCGGCCGACCGCGGGCCATCACCCGTCCTTCGCAATAGCTCAGGCGGTCGGCAGTGTATTGGAACAGCCGGTAACCACGGGCTTCTGCCTCGAGCCCCAGCCGGAACGTGCTGTCGCCGTCGATCGAGACATGTTCGACCGGATCCATCTGCAAGGCTACGTAAAGACTCATACTATCATTCCCTGCCTGTTTCGCAGGAAGTTCTGGCGCGCATACCCGGGGTTTGCAAGCGGCAGTCCGGCATGGCGTTGATATTGGTGGCCCCTGCGGGCAATCGGTCCTGCGGCCTGACTGACCAGACCAAATCCCCGTTCACGTCTACCCATTTGTCGCACCAAACACCTAGTTCACACCAAAAGCACTCTCTATGATATCGACACGTCCGAACTGATCGACCAAGGCCGCGTCGAAGCGCATGGCAGTCAACAAACCGGCAGGAAGGCGCCCGCAGTATTCCAATGCGGAATTGCAAATCCGTGCGATCTGCCGCGCGTTGATTCGCTCCGCCGCCCAGTCATGCAAGCGTGATTTCTTGACCTCGACAAAGACATATTCGTCATCCTTGCGTAAAATCAGATCAATTTCACCGCCCCGACCGCGCCAGCGTTCAGCCATGACCTCATAGCCGCGCTGTCGGTATTCCCGCGCCACCGATTCTTCGGCGAAACGACCGGCAGAATAGGCCAAGGCACCTTGTCGGGCTTTGCTGTCACTTCCCGGGACCGGCGTCCCATAGGAAATCCTTTCGAACTTCATTCCCGCTCTTTCCTCATCTCTAGGGCCAGCGCATAAACCTCTCGCCGTGGCAGACCAAACCTCGACGCAATCTCCGCCGCGGCTTCCTTTACCGGAAGCGTGCCCAGAAGCCCGTCCAGGGCCTTGCGCAAACTGGCCTCGTCAGCGACGACCGGCTCTGGTCGCCCGAAAAGCACGACCACTTCACCACGCAGCCCTTCCTCTGGGATCCGTTGGGCCAGTTCCGTCGCCGTTCCACGCATCACCTCTTCAAATTTCTTCGTCAGTTCCCGGCAGATCACCGTAGAACGATTCGCCTCAATCTCGCACAAATTATCCAATAGTTGCTTAACGCGCCTCGGGCTTTCGAAGGCGATTATCGTGGCATCGACCTGACGCCAGCTTTCGATCCATTTCCGGCGGGCGCCCGCCGCAGCCGGGGGAAACCCCACGAACATGAACCGGTCACTGGGAAGACCGGCCACCGACAGCGCCGCCAGCGCCGCGGATGGACCGGGCAGCGCCCTGACCGCAAAGCCTGCCTCGGCGGCATCCCGCGCAAGCCGGTAGCCCGGATCAGCGACCAGTGGCGTGCCCGCATCCGAGGCATAGGCGACAGACCTGCCCTGCTCCAAGGCGCCAAGGATCGCCGGGCGCTGCCGGTCCGCATTGTGGTCGTGATAGGCGATGATGCGGCGCCCCCGGACCGGAATGCCGTGAATATCCATCAGGTGCCGCAGGTTGCGGGTATCCTCGGCGGCCAGCACATCGGCTGTGTTCAGCACATCCAGCGCCCGCAGCGTAATGTCGCGCGCCGCACCGATCGGCGTCGCGACCAGATAAAGTCCCGGCTCGGGCGAGTGAGCCGATACGGTCAGGGAAAGGGGTCTCGCGCCCGTTCCGCCTGTGCTGGCGCCATCCTCCATCGCTGATCCCTTTCTTCCTGCCGGGGCAAGTTGCCATGTCCCGCATATGCCAATAACGTGCCTCCATCAAACCCCCAGCCTCGATCCAATAGGGAATCACGCCATGACCGTCCTGAAAACGATCCGCGGCGCCTTCGACATGCGCCGTCCGCTTGCGCGCATCGGAGCTGTCCTTTCCGCCCTGACGCTTGCCGCCTGCCAGCCGGCCGACATGGGGGCCTCGGGCCCGCAGACCGGTCAGAGCATCGACCCCTCGCAACCGGTTCAGGTCGCCCTTCTGGTGCCGGGGGGCACGGGCAGCGCGGATCTGGACTGGCTGGCGCGTTCTTTGACCAATTCCGCCAAGATGGCGGCGGCGGATGCGCGCGGCGCGACCATCGACCTGCGCGTCTATGATTCCGGATCCGATCCCGGCACAGCCGTCGCCGTGGCCAACCGGGCGGTTGGCGAGGGGGCCAAGATCATCCTGGGGCCGCTTTTCGCCGACAGCGCCAACGCGGTCGGCAACGCCATGGCCCCGCAAGGCGTCAACGTGCTTTCCTTTTCCAACAACACCGATATCGCCGGCGGCAATGTCTTCGTGCTGGGCAATACCTTCGACAACGTCGCCGACCGGCTGGTGAAATACGGCGTCAGGAACGGCAAGCGCCGCATCCTCATGGTGGCCGAGGACGACACCGCGGGTCAGGTCGGCGCCCGCGCCATCGAGCGCGCGATCAAGCGCAACGGCGCCACGCTGGCCGGAACCGCGGTGCATCCGCTGTCCAAAACCGGCATCGACGGCATCGTGCCGAATGTTGCGCAGGCGGCACTGTCGGGCAATGTCGATGCGGTCTTCATGACCGCGAACCAGGGCGCGGTTCTGCCCTATCTGACCGATAGTCTGGCGGATGCAGGCGTCACCTCGGCCACGGTGCAGATGATGGGACTGACGCGCTGGGACCAGCCCTCGGCCCGGCTGCAACTGCGCGGCGTCCAAGGGGGGTGGTTCGCCCTTCCCGACACCACGCTCAAGGCCCAGTTCGAGCAGCGTTACCGCGCCGCTTACGGCGAAACGCCGCATGATCTGGGCTCGCTGGCCTATGACGGCGTAGCGGCGATCGCCGCTCTGGTGCGCGCGGGCAAGCGCAATGCCCTGACCACCTCGGGGCTGACTCAGAGCGCCGGTTTCGCCGGGGTCTCGGGCGCCTTCCGCCTGAAACGAGACGGCACCAATGAGCGCGCGCTGGCCGTGGCCACGGTCCGGGGCGGTCAGGTGGTGGTGCTTGATCCGGCACCGCGCAGCTTCGGCGGCTTTGGGTTCTGATCTTGAGCGCCAAGGACACCGACAGCCTGCCGCAAAGCGCCCCGGCCCTGCCCGGGGCGCATTCGATGTTTACCCCCGAAAGCTTCCTGCCGGCGCTGACCGAGGCATTGGGGGACGTATCCGAGCCGCGCGAGGTCAGGGCCCGCACCGTCGCAATCCTGACGCAGGCGCGCGCTGCCGCGATGGCCGATATCGCGGCGGGTTTCATGTCCCATCCCCGTGCCGCGCGCGAGACGGTGCGGGCCATCGCCAGCCTCACCGATGCCACCGTGACGGCGATCCATCACGTCGCCACCACGATCCTGCATCCGCTGCCCCACCCGACCGATGCCGAGCGGCTGGCAGTGTTGGCCATCGGCGGCTATGGCCGGGCCGAGATGGCACCGCAATCCGACGTCGATCTGCTGTTCCTGACGCCGTGGAAGATCAGTGGCTGGGCTGAAAGCGTCGTGGAATCGATGCTTTACATGTTGTGGGACCTGAAGCTGAAGATCGGTCAGTCCACACGCTCGGTCGATGACTGCCTGCGGCTGGGCGCGGGCGACATCACCATCCGCACCAGCCTGCTGGAGCACCGGCTGATCTGCGGCCATGCCACCGCGGCCGAAATCCTGCGCGACCGGCTGTGGTCCGAGCTTTTCGACAAGACCGTCCCCGAATTCATCGAGGCCAAGCTGGCCGAGCGGTCCGAGCGTCACCGCCGGCAGGGCGGCCAGCGTTATGTGCTGGAGCCCAACGTCAAAGAGGGCAAGGGCGGGCTGCGGGACCTGCAAACCCTCTACTGGATCGCGAAATACATCCATCGCGTCGATCGCGCCGTCGAACTGGTCGATCTGGGCTTTTTTACGCGGGAAGAGCACCTGACCTTCTGGCAGGCCGAGGATTTCCTGTGGGCCGTGCGTTGCCACCTGCATCTGATCGCCGGCCGGCCGCAGGACAAGCTGACGTTTGACATGCAGGTCGAGGTGGCCAAACGCATGGGCTACCGCGATCTTGGCGGTCGCAGGGCGGTGGAAATCTTCATGCAGGACTATTTCCTGCATGCGACCAAAGTGGGCGAATTGACCCGCGTCTTTCTGGTCGCGCTGGAATCGCGGCACCTCTACCGCGCGCCGATCATGAACATCCTGTTTCAGCGCCGCCGCCGGGTCCGCACCGGTTTCCGGGTCGATCAGGGACGGCTGACCTATGCCGACGAAAGCCAGTTCCTGTCCGATCCGCTCAACATCCTGCGGCTTTTCGAAGAGGCGCTCAGGACCGGCATCCTGATCCATCCCGACGCGATGCGCGCCGTCGCAGCCAATCTGGACCGGATCGACGACCGCATGCGTTCGGACCCCGAGGCGGTGCGGATATTCCTGGACCTGCTGCTCAAGCACGGCAACCCGGAACGCTCGCTGCGGCGGATGAACGAGCTGGGCGTGCTGGCGGCCTTCATCCCCGAGTTCGCGCCCGTGGTGGCGATGATGCAGTTCAACGTCTATCACCATTACACGGTGGACGAGCACCTGATCCAATGCGTCGCAGCACTGGCCGCAATCGAGCGCGGCGACGATGCCGGGGATCTGCCGGTGGTCAGCAAGATCATGAAGGGCAAGGTGAACCGCCGGGTGATCTATCTGGCGGTGCTGCTGCACGATATCGGCAAGGGCCGGGCCGAGGATCACTCGATACTTGGGGCACGGCTGGCACGGCGGGTCTGCGCCCGCTTCAGCCTGCCCGCGGACGAGATCGAGACCATCGAATGGCTGATCCGCAACCATCTGCTGATGTCGGACGTGGCCCAGAAACGCGACATCGCCGACCCGCGCACGCTGCGCGACTTCGCCAAGGCGGTCAAGACGACCAAGCGGCTGGACATGCTTCTGGTGTTGACGGTCTGCGACATCCGCGGTGTCGGGCCCGGCACCTGGAACAACTGGAAGGCGATGTTGCTGCGCAAGCTGCATCAGGAAACCGCCGCGGCACTGGAAAACGGGCTTGAGGAGCTGAACCGCGACAAGCGCATCGGCGAGGCCAAACGCTCGTTGCGGCACATGCTGATCGCCAGGGGGTGGGAGCCGAAGGCGATCAAGGCGGAGCTGGGCCGGCATTACGACAATTACTGGCCCGGTCTGCCGACCGAGACGCAATATGTCTTTGCCGAGATGCTCAAGGATCTGGATGACGACGATATCCGCACCGATCTCCATCCCGACACCGACCGCGACGCCACCCGCGCCGCCTTTGTGCTGGCCGACCATCCGGGCATCTTTTCGCGCATGGCCGGCGCGCTGGCACTGGTCGGGGCCAATATCGTCGATGCGCGCACCTATACCACCAAGGACGGCTTCGCCACCGCCGTATTCTGGTTGCAGGACAGGGACGGCCATCCCTATGCCGCGGACGGCCTGCCGCGCCTGCGCAAGATGATCGAGCGCACCCTGAAGGGCGAGATCGTGGCGCGCGAAGCCCTGGCCGGCCGCGACAAGCCTAAAAAGCGCGAGGCGGCCTTTCGCTTTCCCACCCACGTCACTTTCGACAACGAGGCTTCGGACGTCTACACGGTGGTCGAGGTCGACACGCGCGACCGTCCGGGCCTGCTTTACGACCTGACCCGGACGCTGGCCGACAACCATATCCAGATCGCCAGCGCGGTGATCGCTACTTTCGGCGCGCAGGTCGTGGACACCTTTTATGTCAAGGATATGTTCGGGCTGAAGCTGCATCAGCAGCAGCGCCGCGACACATTGGAAAAAAAGCTGCGACAGGCGATCAAGGACGGGGTCGAACGCGCCGAACGCGCCGAACGCCCGCTGGGCGGGTCGTTCTGAGGGACAAGATATGCAACCGATCAGACTTATCCGGGGCTTTCTCTCGGTAGGGGCATGGACTCTGGCCAGCCGGATGGTGGGCTTTATCCGCGACGTGATGATTGCCGCCTATCTGGGCACCGGCCCGGTGGCGCAGGCCTATATCGTCGCCTTTACGCTGCCCAACATGTTCCGCCGCTTCTTTGCCGAAGGCGCATTCAACACCGCTTTCGTCCCGATGTTCGCCAAGCGGCTGGAAAGCGACGAGAACCCGCGCGGCTTCGCGGAAGAGGCGTTTGCCGGGCTCGCCTCGGTGGTCGTGGTCGTCTCGTTGCTGGCGCATGTCGCCATGCCCTGGCTGGTGCTGATGCAGGCGGCGGGGTTCAAGGGCGACGAACGCTTTGAACTGGCGGTGATCTATGGCCGCATCTGCTTTCCCTATATCCTGTTTATTTCGCTGACTGCGCTGCTGTCCGGGTTGCTGAACGCGGGCGGGCGCTTCATGGCCGCCGCTGCCGCGCCGGTGCTGATGAACTTTATCCTGATCGCCGCCATGCTGCTGGCGGATCGCAACGGCTGGGACATGGGTCTGGCCATGGCATGGTCCACGCCGGTTTCGGGGATGGCGCAACTGGTCACTGTCTGGTGGGCGGCCAAGCGCATGGGCTTTCCGCTGCGCCTGCGCCGGCCCCGGCTGTCGCCGGACATGCGGCGACTGCTGGCGGTGGCCGCGCCCGCCGTGCTGGCCGGGGGCGTGGTGCAGATCAACCTGCTGGTCGGGCGTCAGGTCGGATCGTTTTTCGACGGCGCAATCGCATGGCTGACCAATGCCGACAGGCTGTATCAACTGCCGCTGGGCGTGGTGGGCATCGCCATCGGCATCGTGCTTTTGCCCGATATCTCGCGCCGGCTGAAGGCGGGCGATACCGGCGGCGGCCGGCACGCCTATAACCGCGCCGCCGAATTCGCCCTGTTCCTGACCGTGCCCGCCGCCGTGGCGCTGGTGATGGCGGCCTATCCGCTGATTTCGGTGCTGTTCCGGCGCGGCGCATTCCTGCCATCCGACGTCGGCCCCACCGCGCTGGCGCTGGCGATCTATGGGCTGGGCCTGCCCGCCTTTGTCCTGCAAAAAGTACTGCAACCCCTGTATTTCGCGCGCGAGGATACCCGCACCCCGTTTCGCTTCGCGGTCTGGTCGATGGTGGTCAATGCGGTTGTGGCGCTGGGGCTTGCGCCCTTCATCGGCTTTTCCGCCGCCGCATGGGGCACCACCATCGCCGGCTGGATTATGGCGGCACAGCTTTGGCGCGGCACCAGAGTCTTTGGCGAGGCGACCCAGCTTGACGAGCGGTTCCGCCACCGCCTGCCCCGCATCTGCGCGGCATCAGCGGTGATGGGCGTGGTGATCTGGGGGCTGATGGTGCTGCTGGGGGACGCGCTGGAACAGGCCGGCACCCGCTATCTGGCGCTGGCCGCGCTGGTTCTTGGCGGCATGTCGGCCTATGGCGCGGCGGCGCTGGCCCTTGGCGCCTTCCGCCCCTCGGACCTGCGCGCGGGGCTGCGGCGTCAGCGTTGACGGATCTGGCGCATCACGCGCCCGATCCCGCCCGGGATCAGCACAAAGGACAACGCAAAGCCCCAGAAAAAGCCGGCGATCTCGGCAATCCAGGTCATGCTGCCATCCTGAAACAGAATGGCAAAGACCAGTTGGAAGGCCAAAAGCATTCCGATCAGGGTGAATGCGCGCAGACGGTTTGCGTTCTCTTGCCCCAGCCGGGTCCACAGCAGGAATGTGAACGCGCCGACAAAACCATAGACGGCCGGATAGCCACCGATCAGCGCCTGAAAGCGGAACTGCGGCAAAAGCCCTGCCGCCAGCGTATAGACCAGCGCCCCACCGATGGCTGAGCCAAAGAACAGTGCCACGACAGCCCACGCACGGAACTGATGCGCGATCAGGTTCCCCAGAGCCAGCGTGAACACGATCACGAACAGCGCATGTGTCAGCGACAGATGCACGAAGGGATAGGTCACGATGCGCCAGCTCTGGTCGAAAACGAACAGCCGCATCTGCCACAGCCGCAGCACCAGTTCGGGAAGATAGGCGGTGCGCTCGACCGCGATCTGGCGCATGGCCAACCCGGTGCCCGGCCCGCCGCCCCCGATAAAGCCCATCTGCGCAAGGCCGAACACCGCCTCGCAGGCGATCATCGGCAGGGCGATCATCCAGACCACCGCGGGCACGGGATTGAAGGGCGATTCATCATAACCGGGACGCATCATGGCTCCTTGAGAGGCAGGGCGGTTGCGCCCGGACGGGCCAAGAGGTAAGCCAGCCACCGGGATTTTCCAAGCAGGTAGTGTCATGACCACGAGCTTTGCCAAGCGTATCTTCTCCGGCATCCAGCCCTCGGGCGGGCTGACTCTGGGGAATTATCTGGGCGCGCTGAAACGCTTTGCCGACTATCAGGGCAAGGGGGCCGAGACGATCTATTGCGTCGTCGACCTGCATGCGATCACCGTCTGGCAAGATCCCCAGAAACTGCGCCACAACACCCGCGAAGTGGCGGCGGCTTTCCTTGCGTCCGGTGTCGATCCCGAGGTCTCGGTTCTCTTCAACCAAAGCCAGGTCCCACAACATGCGGAACTCGCGTGGCTTTTCAATACCGTGGCGCGTGTGGGCTGGATGTATCGCATGACCCAGTTCAAGGACAAGGCCGGCAAGAACAGCGAGAATTCCAGCCTTGGCCTGCTGGCCTACCCATCGCTGATGGCCGCCGACATTCTGGCCTATCACGCCACCGCCGTGCCTGTGGGCGAGGACCAGAAACAGCATCTGGAGCTGACCCGCGACATCGCCACCAAGTTCAACCATGACTATGGCGTGGATTTCTTTCCCATCACCGAACCCTTGATCGAGGGCACGGCGACCCGCGTCATGAGCTTGCGCGACGGCTCCAAGAAAATGTCGAAATCCGATCCCTCGGACGCCAGCCGTATCAACCTGACCGACGATGCCGATGCCATCGCGCAAAAGATCCGCAAGGCGCGCACCGATGCCGAGCCGCTGCCCGGCAGCATGGAAGGGCTCAAGGACCGGCCCGAGGCAAAGAACCTTATCAACATCTATGCCGCTCTGACCGGCGAGGACGGCGATCAGGTGCTGGCACGGTTCGAGGGGCAAGGTTTCGGCACGTTCAAACCGGCTTTGGCCGAGGTCGCGGTCGAGGCGATGGCCCCGATCACCAAGCGGATGACGCAGTTCATGGCCGACCCGGCCGAGATCGACCGCATTCTTGGACGAGGCGCCGATCAGGCCGCCGCAATCGCCCAGCCGATCATCGAACGTACCAAGGACATCATGGGCATGATCCGCTCACGCTAGGCGGCGCGGGACTTTCACGAATGTTTCAATGACTTCCCGGCGGGATGGGCTATGCTTTCCCCATCCTGCCGTAAAACGGGAAAAACCATGCCTGATCAGCTGTCGAGAATGCTCGGCGAACGCCCTTGGCTGCTGGCCGACGGGGCGACGGGGACGAATCTCTACAACATGGGGCTGGCGCCGGGTCAGGCGCCGGATCTGTGGTGCGAAACCCACCCCGACAAGGTGCGCGAACTGCACCGGCAAATGATCACCTCGGGCGCGGATATCATCCTGACCAACAGCTTTGGCGCCAACGCCAGCCGGCTGCGGCTGGCCAAGGCGCAAGACCGGGTGGTGTCGCTGAACCGCACCGCCGCACGTCTGGCGCGCGAAGCGGTGGCAGAAGTCGGCCGCGCCGTGGTCGTTGCCGGCTCGATCGGCCCGATCGGCGAGATCATGGCGCCGATGGGCCGGCTGACCGAGGCCGAGGCCACCGCCATGTTCACCGAACAGGCGCAGGCCTTGAAGGACGGTGGCGCGGATGTCCTGTGGATCGAGACCGTCAGCGCCGTCGAAGAGATGCGCGCCGCCGCCAAGGCCGCCCAGACCGTGGGCATGCCCTGGTGCGGCATGATGAGCTTTGAGCCGGGCGGGCGCAGCATGATGGGCGTGACACCGCCACAACTGGCCTCGCTGATGGACCGGCTGCCGTATCCGCCCGTCGCCTATGGTGCGAATTGCGGCACCGGCCCCGCCGAATTGCTGATGGCGGTGGCCGGATTTGCCGCCTCGGGGAACGAACGCCCCCTGATCGCCAAACCCAATGCCGGTGTGCCACGCTATCAGGACGGCGGGTTGATCTATGACGCGACGCCCGAAGTCATGGCGGAATTCGGCGTGCTGGCGCGCGATCTGGGCGTGCGCATCATTGGCGGCTGTTGCGGCACGACCCCCGCGCATCTCGCCGCCATGCGCGAGGCCATGATTGCCGCGCCGCGTGGCCCGCGCCCCTCGCCCGAGCGGATCTCGGCGCGGATCGCGCAGGTCATGGGCCCCGGAGAATAACCCCGCGAAGTCAGAACAGCGACAACTGATCCCCTGCCCGAGGCGGCGGACCAAAGCGGCTGCAATCCAAAACCTCGGCTTCGCGCTGTAATCCCAGCCGCTGGCGGGCCAGACGGAACCGCTGATGCAGCAGGGCGACCTCATGCCCTTCGCCCCGCATCCGGCTGCCAAAGCGCGGGTCGTTGTCGCGCCCGCCCCGCATCGCCTGCACCCGTGCCATGACATGCGCCGCCTTGCCAGGGTGGTGACGCTGCAGCCAGTCCCGAAACAGCGGCGCCACCTCCAGCGGCAGGCGGATCGGGATCATACCGGCGGCCGTTGCGCCGGAATCGCGCGCGGCCTGCATGATCCGTTCCAATTCGTGTTCGGTCAGCACCGGGATCACCGGCGCGACCATGACGCGCACCGGCACACCGGCATCTGACAGCGCACGGATCATCCGCAGCCGGGTCGCTGGCGCCGGCGCGCGAGGCTCCATCTGCCGGGCCAGCTCCGGGTCCAGCGTCGTGATGGACACGCAGGCTATGACCTGCCCCTTGGCCGCCATCGCCCCCAACAGATCGGTGTCGCGCATGACCGTGGCGCCTCGCGTCACCAGACTTAGCGGGTGGTTCCAGTCATGCAGCACCTGCAAACAGCCGCGCATGATGCAGAGCTTCGCCTCGATGGGCTGATAGGGATCGGTATTGGTGCCAAAGGCGATGGGCGCGACCGAATATCCACGCCTGCCGATCTCTGCCGACAGCAGCTCGGGTGCGTTGGGCTTGGCAGTGATGCGGGTTTCGAAATCCAGCCCCGGCGAAAGGCCCAGATAGGCATGGCTCGGCCGGGCGAAACAATAGATGCAACCGTGTTCGCAACCGCGATAGGGATTGATCGAGCGGTCGAAGGGAATGTCCGGCGACCGGTTGCGGGTGATGATCGAGCGCGCCTGCTCTTGCGTGACCTCGGTGCGCAGCAGGTTCTGATCCTCGGAAATGTCCCAGCCGTCATGCTGGCGTTGGGTCTGATAGGGCTCGAACCGCGCAGCCGGGCGCGACTCGGCGCCGCGTGCGCGCAGGATCTCGTCTGGGTTCCGGGGTGGCAGGTTCATGCCGCCAGATTAGAACATTTAGGGAACATTTCCTAGCATGGACACGAAATCCCGGCGCAAAATCGGATTAACCGGCGACCAATCGCGCAAATTCGCATCAAGCCCTTTTCGACGACCGCCGACGGAGCCATATTGAAGACAACGGAGGACGTCATGCCGCTGCCGCATTTCCTGATCCTGATCCTTGCCGTGATCCTGGCCGCCGGGTTGACGATCTGGGCGGCAAGCGCAGCAGGCATTCCGATAGTTGTGCTGGGTTTTTTGGCGCTTCTTGCGGCCGCGATCACGCATCTGACAGCGCGAGACCACCGAAGCTGACCTTGCGGACCGTCACATGGGGCCGGTCGCAGGGAAGGGAACGGACGGCGCAAGGCACCGTCCCTTTCCGACCTTCTCAGGCGGCGGCGTCGCCGGGTTTCTCGGCATAGCCCTTGATCGACGACATGGCCGCCTCTTCGGTCCATGCCCGTCCATTGGCGGTCGGATCATTCAGGATCGACCAAGCCCAGGCAGCTACGCCCGCTTCCTTCCGATCATGACAGATGCGTCCCACCGGCACCTCATTGCAGCAAATCGTCCAGTCACCGGAAATGGGGTTTCCGTCCACCACGGTCTGAATACGTGTCCACATACGAGATCCTTTCTTATCTTTTCGTTGATCGTCCTGCATGGCCGCAGGCAGCGGGCCATGTGCGCGGACGACAGTCGCAGCACCGGAAATCCACATGTCCCGGCGCATAAGCAGGCTTGATGTCATCACGCAAACCTGACGGTCTCTTTACCCGGCATTTGTGACAACTGCAATAAATCCGCTGCGTTCCATGCCGGGAACAGCTTGTTTCCGCGCCCGGAAATTATCAGTTCACGGATGAAATACCAACAAAAACATGAAGATAAACGAGATATCTCGCTCAGAGGTCAGTTCAGAATGCCATTAACGGAAAATCTTATATTTTATTCTCATGGCACTAAGGAAATTATGCATGAGTTTTAATGGTTAAGCTCAGCTTCTGCGCGGACCGCGTGGGTGCAACGCAAGCTTGCTTCATTTGATCGGGTAACGATTCGACGCCTGATCTTGGCGATGCCCTCCGACTCCCAGCAGCCGCAAGATCCTTGACTGTATAAGGTAGTCACCACGACCGTGTTGCGCCCCAAGACCGCGGGCAATTTCCCCGCAGCCTAAGCCCAGAGCAGGCATAGCTCCGCTGAATATCCTGCTAAAGGCATGATCCTAATGCGTTGCGGCACTGCGGTCACACTCGTCGGGCCAGCGCACATAACCGCAAGGCCTTGCGAAAGGGAAAGCAGGCCGGCAAACGGTGCATGCGGCATAATCCACCGGGAGCATTCATCTTGCCTGTCACGGATCATTCCCTTCAACGCGGCAAGCTGATCATCTCCACCTGCTTCTTCGCCGGCGGGATCGGGATCGGTGCCTGGGGCGCGAACCTGCCTGCCTTGGGCCGGCGGACGGGCATGAGCGAAAGCCAGATCGGGGTCGTCCTGCTGTGCTTTGCCGCGGGCGCCATCCTCGCGATGAACATGACGCCGCGCTTCATCGCCCGCTTCGGAGCGCAGCGAATCTCGCTTGTCGCGGCCGGCCTGTTCGGGGTGGGAATCGGCTGTGTCGGACTGGCCATGCAGATATGGACCGCAGCCATTCTGGCGGCGCTATGCGGCATGGCATTCGGCACGGTGGATGTGGCGATGAACAAGCATGCCGCCGAGCTTGAGGCGCAGGCCGACCGTCCGATCATGTCGTTTTTCCATGCCATGTTCAGCGGCGGAACGCTGGCAGCGGCGGTGGCCTATGCGCTGCTCAGTCGTTGGGGGATGCCGTCGCCGCTTATCCTCGTCTCTGCTGCGCTGCTGATTGTAGCACTTGCCGGGGCAGCATTGTGGCGGACGGATCGCCCCGCTCCGATCAGACCCGAGGCGCATCATTCGTCAAGTTCGAGCAGCGGGCCGCGCCTGATCCGCGTGCTGATGCTGGGCGCCATGGCCTTTGTGATCTTCTTTGCAGAAGGCGCAATCATGGATTGGGCCGCGCTCTATCTGGTGCGCGTCATGGGCACGACGGAAAGCACCGGCGCGCTGGGATATGCCGTCTTTGGCGGCGCGATGATGCTGGGCCGGCTGACCGGCGACCGTGCGAACCGGATGCTGGGGCCGGTGCGGCTGTTCCGTCTGGGCACTGCCTGCGTGGCATTGTTCCTGACGCTGATGCTGCTTGCGCCCTCGGTCTGGGTGGCACTGACCGCTCTGGCACTTTGCGGGCTGGGTGCGGCCAATGTCATCCCCATCATCTTCTCGGCTGCGGGCCAGTTCAGCGCACGCGACGGCGGCCGGGCCATGTCGCGGGTTCTGACCATGGGCTATGCGGGTATCCTGATCGGCCCGGCGCTGATCGGCTTCATCGCCGAGGCCTGGACGCTTCGGGCCAGCCTTGTGCTGGTCGCCCTCGCCGTCGGCATGAGTTGCCTGGGCGGCGGCATCCTGCGCGGCAATGTCGCATCCAGCAGGCTTTGAGAATCGGCCCAAGAGACATGAGTATGTCAGTGACGGCGCGGCGCTCGATCCGAGTTGGCAGCGCCGTCACCGTATTCGGCGCACCCGGCGCTGCGCTGCACCAGTCCTGAACGTAACTACAGAACGACGGCTCCGATCACGAAGCCCACAATCAGCCCCAATATGACCCCGCGAAATGTCAGGCAACAGCTGCACTCGGTCCAGATCGGTTTCGTCACCGCGAAAGTCCAGTGATCATCCTGTTTGCACCAGTTCCCAACAAAGGTATCGGAGGCCCACGCCATCGCATTGCTAAGGGCATTGTCCTCCCAGTCCGGTTGCTCGGGATCGGTGGGTCTATATGTCCAGGGTCGTGTCATCGTCGCCCTTCCTTCCTGTTTGCCGGCCAGGCGGATCATGCAAGGATGGCTCGGACTCTGATGAGCATGCAAGGGATGGTGCGACGCTTAGGGACCTGACCAAAGAGATAGCTACCCTTACGTCAAGTTTTAGGTTAATTGATTGGTCAATTAACCAGTATGTCGTAAGCAAGTAAGCAAACAGCCGGGCCTTTGGGCCCGGCTGTTTGCTTACCACGAGCCGCCTACCCATGTCGTCCGGCCAGCAATCCCCTTGCTATGTGTCACCCTTGACGCCGGTGCGGACGATCTTGGCCTGCGAACATCGTATTGATTGCCGCCGCATCGAGGCGCGCTTTGGTCAGCGCAAGCGCCTTATCATCTGCAATTTTCTTTTACCAAGGCGCCCCCGAAGGGAACATTGCTCGCGCTGCTTTCGCACGTCCCCCTTCAGGGGGCTGACAGCGTTCACAGCGCGCGGGCCGAACAACCAATTTCCTCTCATCCACAGAGAGGCTTGAAAAACTAGCGAATCAATCAAGTATATGGAACCGTCCGTCCGGCGCAATTGTTGGCCGGAAGCAAGATGGCATCAAGGTCCCGGAGGACAGTGAATGGCTTCTGGACGTTGTGGAATCGTCTGTCGCCTGGTTGCGATTTTGGGATTCGTGCTTGCCTCAGGCCCACAGATCGTTACGGCGCAAACCGGCCCCAGCGGGTCCAAGCAGGACCAACTATCCCAAATGTTCACTTGGTGGAGCTCGGCGATGAAGACTCCCGGCGCTTTCACCAAGGAGGGATTCTCGGTGCATTTTACCGGAGCCACCATCTATGGACCCGACGATGAAAACATCGGCACCGCTCAGCATGTACATGGCTACGGAGCAGATGCGCAGGCTGTAATCGATGTCGGTGGGTTCCTTGGCATTGGCACCAAATCCATAGCTGTCCCTGTCCGCGATCTCGACTTCATGCGCGATGAAGCGGGCGACGTTCACGCCGTCACCCGTTGGACCGAAGATCAGCTGAAAGACCTGCCAGAACACGAGCATTGAGGCACCCGGGGGCATGCCCCCAGCGCCATCAAGCTACAAATGAAAGCGCCCGCGCGGATCACTCCGGCGGGCGCACCCTTAAAGGCCAGATGCCGTCAGATAGCGAAGATATCGTCCGCAACTGCGGCAACGGTCAAGTTCGCTCCATTCACGACAATCCGGTCGCCCCCGCCGAAATCAACAAGCACCCCGTTTGCGGTCTTGCTCATATGATCTCGGATGAAGCTGGCCGGGTTGGCGTCCAGCAGGCCATCATCGATCAACAACCGGTCAAGACCCCGCTGATACCCGTTGATCGTGTCCGAGCCGTGACCGTCTGCAAAGATGAACACATCCGCACCGGCACCGCCGTTCAAGGCGTCATTGCCATATCCGCCGTGCAGCGTGTCGTTGCCAGTGCCCCCGATAAGCCGGTCGTTTCCGCCTTCGCCCCGCAGCCAGTCATTGCCCGCACCACCCTCCAGCAGGTCCGCACCACTGCCGCCCAATATGGTGTCGAGGCCCGCTCCGCCTTTCAGCGTGTCGTTGCCGGCTCCACCGCGCAACTGATCACGCCCCTCACCACCAAGCAGCGTGTCGTTGCCATTGCCGCCCTGCAACGTGTCGTTACCTGCCCCGCCAACAAGGGAATCGAAGCCGTTGCCGCCGATGATCCGATCATGGCCGGCACCCCCTTTCAGCGTATCGTTCCCCCCATTGCCCGCCATCCAGTCGTTGCCCGCCCCGCCGAATGCCACGTCATGTCTGGATGTCAGGCGATAATCATCGTTGCGCGCGCTGTTTTGCGAGGGTCCCGGAGTTACGAAAACCTGTCCGTTGAAGCTGTCCAGCCAGTCCGCGCGGGTCTGCATCGACTGGTTCACACCCGGATTTGCGAGTTTGGCAAAAGTTCCGGTATCGATACGCACCTGCGCATCGGTGTCGGCAAAGTTCTGCGTCGCCATCAAGACCTTGTGGTCTCGGCCATTCACCTTGAGATAACCGACCTCAAGCCCGATGCCGATGTAGTCCGCATCGCTCATGATGCTTTTGTAGTGACCGGGGCTGTTCATGAGCATTTGATGCAGTTGGCGGATTTCATCCCGCAAATCGCTTTCACCCTGAATGCTGACATAGGCGATATTTTCTGCCGTCATCCAGTCACCGGTCAGGGCAAACCCCGTCGCCTCGATCCGGCCGCGTGCTGAGGATCCGCCCTGCCCGGTGTGTGAGAAAACATCCGCGTTGATCATCCAACGGCTGTGAGCCTCGGCCGCAGTGTTCAGCCGTTTTTCAATTGCCAATGAGTCGAGCCCTTCCGCACGGCGAGCCTGGTTGACCAGGCTGACGAAGTAGCGTTCATTCGCTGATGCAAAAGACATTGGAAAATTGCCTCGTGATAATTCGGATCGGGAAATTTGTACCCGTTCTACCAGAACGCGAGCAAATCCTTAACCCGATAACGAAATGCACCCGCAAAGTTCGCCCCTTGCGGGTGCCTATGGGCAAAGTGCTGCTCAGCCTGTGCTGATGATCGGCGGGGAAAAGCCCATCCTGCTGCACCCGGAGAAAAGCCTGCCGGTGCCCTACATCCCAGAAGATACCGCTGTGTAGCGCATCGACATCACCATGGAGCGTGGGTTTGCTGCGTGCCATTGATGGAACCGCCAAGAAACGCGGCATGAACAGCCGTCTTTCTCGCCTCTGCTGCGCGACATGAGCTTGTCGGCGCTGAAAGCCCACGCGAGGCAGGCATTGAGGGTATCTTGACGATTGGAGTTGGGAAATTATGTTCCAACCACTGGTCGCCTCCCGACACTGATCGGACGATCATCCCGGGGGCTGTTTCCGTGGCCTGTCAACAGTTCATGGCGTGCTCATTTCCAGCTTGGCCTCGATCTTGCACACGCTGTCCAAGATCAGCAATAGCCGCTCGTCCGCACAGCCAGCGTTGATTTCCAGCGTTCTGACTTGCTCGTTGATCTGCGCGGTTGCGTTCTCGCTGATCTTAGCGCCGTGGGTAGGTGATTTCCTGATCCTGCCGCACAAAAATGAACGCCGCACCAGAAAACGTCGCCATGAGACTGACGATCGCGAGTAATCAGACAGGCAGGTTACGGGCCAGTCCTGTTATCCATTGATGGCACCATGGTCATTCTCCTGTCCTCGCGGAGTTGCGCTTGAAAAAGCCTGCAAAAGGCGGGCAGAATTGGCAGAAAGCATGCTATGCTGCTATTCGACTCCGGCGAGCCACTAACGACAGCCTAAATGCCTCACGACGAAAGCGTCAGGCGCTTCGGGTTGCAGAATCGAAGGTTAGCATTTAGCAGCCCTCACGAACCTTCTGTTTTCAGGTGCTATATGACCCACCCCTACGAAGGACGTCCCAACCGGTTTTACTGGCGAACAGCCGTAGCAGATCCCGGTGGATTCGGGTTGACCGACCTGTGGAGACCCAAGTTCAAATTGACCAAGTCGACAAAGTTCATTACCGCAGGGTCGTGCTTTGCTCAACACATCAGCCGTCGGTTGGTTGAACGTGGCTACACATGGCTTGATGCAGAGCCGGGGCCTGATTACAGCGCGCCAGAGAGTAAACGGCGTTTCAACTATGGTATATTCAGCTTCCGCACGGGAAATATATATACTGCACATATGCTTCTGCAATGGGTGCGATTTGCCTTTGGAAGCGACGCCCCCTCGCTTCAGCCGCTCGAAAAAGATGGGCGGTACTATGATCCCTATCGACAACAGATCGAGCCGGATGGATTTGTAAGTGTAGAGGAGCTAATGGCTAGTCGCGAAGCTGCACTGGCGGCACTGCGTCTTGCCTTTACCGAAGCTGATGTACTGCTTTTCACCTTTGGGCTGACCGAAGCTTGGATTGACCGCGCCACGGGGCACGAATATTCTTCCTGTCCCGGAGTGGTCGCGGGACATTACGACCCTGCCTCGACATATATGATCAATCATCCTCTGGGCCAAATCGCCCGCGACTTTCGTGACGCACTTCGCATTGTAAATGAAAACCGTAGTATTAACCTTCGCGTAATAACAACGGTATCGCCGGTTCCGCTTACCGCAACTGCCAGCAACAATCACGTCCTGACTGCAACGACATATTCCAAGAGTGTGCTTCGCGCAGTGGCCGGACAACTGACCGAGAGCAGCCCCAGCATAGACTATTTCCCCTCTTATGAGGTCGTGACGGCTCCGGTAAGCCGCGGTATTCACTACGAAGGCAATTATCGAAATGTCACAGCGGGCGGTGTAGACGCCGTTCTTCAGCACTTCTTCTGCGCCATTGAGGGCGAAACAGGCGCAAGACACGTCCGGTCTGGCAGCTCTCAAACACCCGCAGGAGAGCCTGAGACAGATCCTGATGTTATCTGTGACGAGGTTATTTTAGATGCGTTTGCAAGACGATAGGCTTCTCGTTTTTGGCGACAGTAATGTGGCGATGTTCAAGAGCCTCTACGACGCCGACAAGGCCATTCTTGGATATCAGCATGTCGATTTCTGGTATCAGACGGGCTCCGCCTTCAACACGGTTTCAATCAAGGAAGGTATAGTTTCCAGTCGAGCGCGAGGTGCTTTGCCACCTATTAACCTTGACACCTACGCCCATATATTATGGGCAGGCGGGCGCATCCGTGTTATGGGTCCTTTTGAAAGTCTCCTATCTGCGGCCCCCGGATGCTTCAGTCGCAACTTTATCGAGGCAAGCCTGCGCGAGTATTTACACACGCTTCCCTCACTCCGGATCCTGCATGCTTTACGTCAAAATTTCAGTAAAGTTATCACCGTAGTGACAACTCCGCTGCGGGGGGCAGAAAATAATGTGGAAGGTGTAGAAGAACATCAGGAAACAATGCATCAATATGAGAGAATTTGGCAGATTTACGCCGCTGTAATAAATGAATTGGGCGCGGTTCTTATTCCTATCCCACCGGATATGATCCGGTGTGGATTTCTAGTTTCAGATCAGTATAGTTTGGCACGGGGGGACGATCTGCACAAAAATCTTGACTATGCGCGGGCAATCCTTGCAGCGGCCCGATAGTTACACCGGATAGCAGGCGAAAGGCTCAATCGCGTCAAAGCAAAATCACATTGGTGCGGCTGTAGAGCAGTTTTCGCCTGTGACCCGTTTCCACGTCGAGTGCCGGTCCAACCCCACCATTGGTCTCCACCAAGTGTCGAACCCAAGCGTGCCTGCCGTGTCGTCAAACATGGGGATGAATCTGGCATTATAAAGCGAGGATGTGCGTGGACTCAGCGCCCCGGTCATGTTCCAAATGATGTTGATCCCTGAACACGTCGCACACGCCGGAGTATAGATTCCCTTCCCGCATGAATACATCAGGCAGACCGGTTTATTCCCCACCCACCTGATCTCGCGGGGATGGGGCGTGGCGAACACCGCTAGGCTGATCGTGTTGCTATCAGCGTCCACGGGCCCTAGGAGGTCGGTGCCGTCCAGTGGTTCATGACCGGAGAGTTAATCGCCCACATATGCCATGTGCTGGCGGCAGAATCGGATATGACCAACCAAAGCCTGCATGATCTGCTCGTCAGCAGCCATCCACATGACTTTACATGGTTGGGACAACGTGTATCCCTCTGCGCCGGATACGGCGAGCTCGACCTCCGTATCCAGTTTACCGAACCCGGTTTTCATACCCGCTGCTTTGTTGAGATCGACCCTGACGCCCAAGCCGCATCGGTCGCAGGAATGGCGGTTGGATATCTGCCCCGTCTTGCCGAACATCGCCCCGGACATACGCAATCTGGAGAAACCGCCGCACCTCGACGGCGTGCCCGATCTTTCTGGCCGGCCTCGGTGTGGGACAACGTGCGAACCTTCGCTGGCGATAGCTGGCGCGGGCACATCGACACGATCCTTACGGGACATCCTTGCCAACCATCCAGCGCCGCCGGCCAGCGTTGTGGCGAGTATGACGAGCGGTATCTATAGCCAGACATCACCCGCATGATGGGCGAAGTCGATCCCGAATGAGTGCTCCTCTAAAACGTCGCCGGCCATGTCCGCCTTGGGCTTGAAGCCGTACTGCGAGGATTATAGCACCGGCAAGCCTTCCCGACTTGCCATGCGTGACCTGTGCGCGTTTCGTGCGTAATCATCATCGCAGAACGTCGCTTGGATCAAGCCCGTTACATTATAGGCGCATTACAATGCCCAATAATAACGGATCAGCGCGCCCCACCGTTACTCGTGGATAAGCTCGGTGTCCCAGTATAGGAAATCCATCCAGCTTTCATGCAGATGGTTTGGCGGGAAGCGCCTGCCGATGGCGTGCATTTCCTCGGGGGTGGGCCGGCGCGGCGGATGGCGCAGCCTTAGCCCCGAATGCTTGAGCAGCTTGTTGGCCTTTTTCAGATTGCAGGGCGAACAGGCGGCGACGACGTTTTCCCAACTCGTCACCCCTCCGCGCGAGCGCGGCAGGACATGGTCAAAGGTCAGCTCGCCCTTGGCGCCGCAATACTGGCAGCAGAATTCGTCCCGCAGAAAAAGATTGAAGCGCGTGAATGCCACGCGCTTCTGGGGTTTGACGAAATCTTTCAATACCACGACCGAGGGAATGCGTATGGTGTGTCGTTGGCTTCGCACCACCTCGTCATATTCGGCGATGATCTGGACCCTGTCCAGAAACACCGCCTTCACCGCCTCCTGCCAAGGCCAAAGGGATAGCGGATAATAACTGAGAGGTCGGAAATCGGCGTTCAGAACCAGTGCCGGGTGATGGCGCGAGAAAGACGGCTCGCGCACGAAATGAGTTCGAAATTCACCATGGTCGTCCAGCATCGGCCCTCGCTTCGCCTTGCCCGGGGCTGGTCAGAATATGGCACCGACTATATATCGCGGTTCCGGACTGACAAGTCCCTGAATATATGCCTGGCGCACAAATAGCCGCGTGGCGTGACACATGCGTGACAAGCCTTAATGTGGCGAAGCGATTTTCATCAATACCAGCCCCGCCACGATCAGAACCGCCGAGACAAGGCGCAAGGCATTTGCCGGTTCGCCCAGCAGGGCGATCCCCAGAACGAAACTGCCAACCGCCCCGATGCCGGTCCAGATCACATAAGCAGTGCCAAGCGGCAGCACCTTCATCGACAGCGACAGGAACCAGACGCTTGCCGCCATGGCAACCACCGTGATTACGGTGGGCCAGAGGCGGCTGAATCCGTCGGACTGCTTCATGTAAAATGCCCAGATCACCTCCAGCAGTCCGGCCGCGCCCAGATAAATCCATGCCATGCGTGGTCTCCTGTCCTGTCGTCAGGTTGTCGCGCGGCACAGGGGCCGGGTCAAGCCGGGCTGGCTCAAGCGACGGATAGCTGGCAAGATAGCAGCATGAACACGCCGCCAAAGCTGATCGGCACGCTGGAATCCGCGCTTTACGCCGAGGATCTGGATAAGGCCGCACATTTCTGGACCGAGATCATCGGCCTGCCCGAGATCGCCCGGGCACGCGACCGCCACGTGTTCTTTCGCTGCGGTGCACAGGTCTTGCTGGTGTTTCGCGCCGACGCAACCCGCATGCCGCCAAAACCCGACGCCCGCCTGCCCGTGCCGCCGCATGGCAGCGAGGGGTCGGGACATTTCTGCATGGGGGCGAAGCCGGGCTCATTCGACGCCTGGCGGGCATATCTGGAAGCATCGGGAATAGAGATCGAGGCCGATTTTATCTGGCCCCAAGGCGGCAGATCGCTTTATTTCCGCGATCCAGCCGGGAACTCCATCGAAATTGCCGATCCGGCGATCTGGGATTGATCGGTGAAACCGGCGATTAGCGCCTTGCGCGCACGGCAACGGGTTGCGGCGCAAGCAGACGCAGAGCCACCATGCCGGCCGGGATCAACGCGATCGCAGTCATCCAGATCAGGGTCATATAGGCTCTCCTCGTCTGTTCCTTATAAACCAACGTAAGGGCTGATATTGGTTTCGCAAGTGCGAAATCGCGCAAACCGTCACGAACCGGCGGCAAAACGCTCTTTCAGAAAGGCCAGCGCCGCCGACAAGCCATCGGGAGAGATACCATGCCCGGTGCCCCTCATCACATGGCCATAAACGGTGAAACCGGCATTTTGCAGCGCCGCCCCGGCGATCTCCATGCTCTCGAATGGCACGACCTGATCCTGATCGCCGTGCACCAGCAGGATCGGTGGCTTGACCCGTACCGCGCCAAGCTCTGGTTCCAGCAGACGCCCCGAGAAGCCGACGACGCCGGCGATCTCCTCGTCTCGCTGCGGCGCGATGGCCAGCGCCATCATCGTGCCCTGTGAAAAGCCGACCAGTGCCAACCGGTTCGCTGGCAGGTCCTCATCCGCCAGAACTTTATCAATAAATGCATTGATATCGTTGAATGATTGTTCTGCAGAGGTTTTGGCCTGCGCCTCGGACGAACCATCCATCCACGGGATCGGGAACCATTGATAGCCCATCGGATTGTTCACGCTAGGCTCAGGCGCGTTCGGAGCATAGAATACCGTGCCGGGCAGATGCGGTGCCAGCGGGTCGGCCAGCCCCAGAAGATCGGCCCCGTCCGCACCATAGCCATGCAGAAAGATCACCACGGAATCGGCCTTTTGCGGGCCCTTGCGTTCGGATTTCAGTTCACGCGCCATCTCGTCTCCCTAGCGGACGCCCTCGCGCCCTTTTGCGGCCCGGTAATAGGCCCAGAGCGCCCGGGCCGCAACCGCCCGCCAAGGCCGCCAGGGCTCGGCCAATCCGGTCAGCGCCGCTGGCCCGGGCCGTTCAGGCAGGCCGTAAAGCAGCCGCGCAGCTTCGGCCAGCGCCAGATCGCCGGCAGCAAAGGCATCGGCCCGGCCCAGTGCGAATTTCAGATAGATATCCGCCGTCCAGCGCCCGATGCCCGGCAGGGCGGTCAGGCGGGCGATGACCTCATCATCGGGCAACTCGCGCAAGCCTTCCCAATCAACCCCTGCCGCGACGATACCGCGCAGATAGCGGATTTTGGGCCGCGACAAGCCAGCGGCACGCAATGCCTCCTCGTCCGCCTCGGCGATCCCCTTTTCGTCGGCCAGCCCCGCCGCGACCATCCGCGCAGAGATCGCATTTGCCGCATGGGTCGATATCTGCTGCGCAACCACGGCGTCGCGGATCGCCCCAAACCCTTCGGGCCAGCGTCGCAGGGGCAAGGGCATCAGCGCCGGCAATTCCCGCGACCAGACCGGACAGACCCGCGCAAGATGCGCCGCGCCCTCCTCCAGATCGGCAAGGGCGCGGATCTCGCGCATCAGCCGTCTTCCTCGTCCGCCAGCCGCGCCTCTTCTTTCAAGCGGGTCTCAAAGGCCATCGAGATATGATGACGCAGCGCGGCTTCGGCCGCAGCGCCATCATGGGCGGCAATGGCATCGACGATGGACTGATGCTCGTCCAGCGTGACGACATCGCGTCCTTGCGCCGCCAGACTGGTCCGCGCCATCAGCGCCATGCTGCGATGCACCAGGTCAAGTTGCTGCACCAGATAACGGTTGTGCGAAGCCAGATGGATCTGGTGGTGAAAGCGCCGGTTCGCGCGTGCCAGCGCCTGCGGGTCGCCCAAGATGGCATGGTCGTCCTCGACCATGCCCAGCAGCACGCGGATCTCTTCGGGGGTGGCGTGGCGCGCGGCCAGCCGTGCCGCCAGCGCCTCCAGCTCGGCGCGCACGATGTACAGCTCGGCAAGCTGGTTGTGGTCCAGCGTGGCGACGATCAGGCTACGCCCGTCCCGCTTGAGCATGGACTGGGTTTCCAGCCGTTGCAGCGCCTCGCGGACCGGGGTGCGCGAAACGCCGAAACGTTCTGCCAGTTCGGATTCGACCAGCCGGTCGCCGGGGCGATAAATACCGTTGTCGATGGCGGAGAGGATCAGGGAATAGGCGTCTTTCATACCCCGCACGATCCCCGCTTGGAACGGCGATTGCAAGCGTCATGCAGCCGGTTTAGGCAGGGATCATGGATTTTCGGCATGTCACCACCTGGATCTTCGATCTGGACAACACGCTTTACGCGCCCGAGGTCAGGCTGTTCGCCCAGATCGAGCGGCGCATGACCGCCTATGTCATGCGCGAATTGCGTGTGACCGAAGCCGAGGCAAGCCGGCTGCGCGACCATTACTGGCGCCAGCATGGCACCACTCTGGCCGGGCTGATGGCGGAACATGGCATCGAGCCCCTGCCCTATCTGCACGAGGTGCACGATATCGACTTCTCGGCCCTGACGCCCGACCCCGAGTTGGCAGAGCTGATCGGCGCCCTGCCGGGCCGCAAGATCGTGCACACCAATGGCGACAGCGCCTATGCGGCACGGGTGCTTGAACACCGCGGGCTGATGATCTTCGACGCGATCCATGGCGTGGAAGAGGCCGGCTTCCTCCCCAAGCCGGACCCGCGCGCTTATGCCGCAGTCCAGACCGCCGAGGGCTTTGAGCCCTCGAAAGCCGCCATGTTCGAGGACGACCCGCGCAACCTCGCCATCCCGCACGCGCTTGGAATGCGGACGGTTCTTGTCGGTTCGGGACGTCACGGTCCCGATGAATTGGCCCAGGATCACGACCACGGACCCCATGTGCATCATCGCACCGGTGATCTCAGCGCCTTCCTGCGCGGGCTTGCCGGAACGAATGCAGCCGTTAAAATCCAACCTTCCGCCTGACTGCAATCCGCAAGCCCCAAGGAGCGCGCCATGTCCCAACCCCTCACCCCCGCCGAAGCCCGGTCCGAAGCACGCACCGCCACCGGCCTTTTCGTCTTTGCCGGGCTGGTCGTGCTGATCTCGGTCCTTGCCCTTGCCGTCTGGGGTCTGCCAGCACTTACCATGGTGGCGCTGGCGGCCACCTTGCTGGTCTACCTCATGCTCGCCGCCTATGCGGCCGGGCTCTAGACCGGCCAAGACAGGACCATGCAGATCGACGATACCGAGATCCTCGTCTCCGGCGGCGGCATTGCCGGGCTGATCACCGCCGCCGCATTCGGCAGCGCCGGCCATGCGGTGATCTGCGTGGACCCTGCCCCCCCGGTGACCGAGGAAGGGGCGCAAGGTTCGGACCTGCGCAGCACCGCGTTTCTGCATCCCTCGATCGCCGTGCTGCAAGCGGCCGGATTGTGGGAGCGGCTCGCCCCCCATGCCACGGCACTGCAAATCATGCGGATCATCGACGCAGGCGGGAAGCTCTCGCAGGCGCGGCTGACCCGCGAATTCGACGCCTCGGAAATCTCGGACCAGCCCTTCGGGTGGAACCTGCCGAACTGGCTGTTGAAACGGGAAATCTCGGCCCGCCTTGCCAGCTTGCAGAATGTCCGTTTTCTGCCCGGCATCGGCACCGCGGGACTGGTCGTGCGCGACACCGAGGCCTTGGTCACGCTGACCGACGGCAACCGGATCCGGGCGAAACTGGTGATCGGGGCCGATGGCCGAAACTCGCCGGTCCGCCAGGCGCTTGGCATCGGCACCCGCACCCTGCGCTATGGGCAAAAGGCGCTGGCTTTCGCCGTCACCCACGAACGCCCGCATGAAAACGTCTCGACCGAAATCCACCGCTCGGGCGGTCCCTTCACGCTGGTTCCCCTGCCAGACCGCGACGGAAAACCCTCTTCGGCCGTGGTCTGGATGGAACGCGGCCCGGAAACCGCGCGGCTGCGCGCCCTGCCGGGCGATGCCTTCAAGGCCGAGCTGAACCGACGCTCGGCGGGCGTCCTGGGCCACCTGACACCGGCCACGCGGCTGACGGAATGGCCGATCATCAGCCAGATCGCCGACCGTTTCACCGGCCCGCGCACGGCCCTGATCGCCGAGGCGGCGCATGTCGTCCCCCCCATCGGTGCGCAGGGCCTGAACATGAGCCTGGCGGATCTTGCCGCCCTCATCGACCTCTCCTCTGCCGATCCCGGCAGCGCGGCGTCTCTCGCCGCCTATGAACAACGCCGCCGGCCCGAGGCACTTGCCCGCCTTATTGGCATCGACGCGCTGAACCGCACCAGCATGCTGGCGCCGCGACCACTGCGGGACCTGCGCGCCGCAGCCCTCGGCAGCCTCTATGCCGTGGCGCCCGTCCGCCGCCTGATGATGCGGGCGGGCCTCGGCATGACCTGAACTCCACGCCAGTTCCACCCCCGCCACCGCACCTTGGACACCAGATCACCGCCGACCCCGCCCGGCATTTCTCTGTTGCCCAAATACCCCTGCGACCGCGCTACAGCCGCAACACGGCCATTTCAAAGAAACCCGGCCCCATCCCACCTCCTTCCCGGTGGCACCGACCCGCATAATCTGCCAGATAACGCCCATGGCCAAACCGATCACCGCCTTCACCTGCACTGCCTGCGGCGGCAGCCACCGCAAATGGTCCGGTCGCTGCGACGCCTGCGGCGCATGGAACACCGTTATCGAGGAGGTGCCGCTTTCGCAGGGCCCCGGCCGCGGCCTTGGCACACTCAAGGGCAAACCCATCCCGCTTTCGGGTCTGGAAACACAAGAGGCGCCGCCGCCGCGCGCGATTTCCGGCATTGCCGAACTCGACCGCGTGCTGGGTGGGGGGCTGGTTCCCGGCTCGGCGGTGCTTGTCGGCGGCGATCCGGGCATCGGTAAATCCACCCTGCTTCTGCAAGCCGCAGCCGCCTTCGCGCGCACAGGACAACAGGCGATCTATGTCTCTGGCGAAGAGGCCAGCGCACAGGTCCGGCTGCGGGCGCAGCGCCTGGGCCTTGGCGACGCGCCGGTGCGGCTTGGGGCGGAAACCGCGCTGCGTGACATCCTCACCACGCTCGACACCGAACGGCCCGATGTTGCCGTGATCGATTCCATCCAGACGCTCTGGTCCGACCGGATCGAGGCGGCACCCGGATCGGTAACGCAGGTCCGCGCCGCCGTTCATGAACTTGTCACCTTCGCCAAGCGGCGCGGCACTTCGGTCATCCTCGTCGGCCATGTCACCAAAGAGGGGCAGATCGCCGGCCCGCGCGTGGTCGAGCATATGGTCGATACCGTTTTGTATTTCGAGGGCGAGCGCGGTCACCAGTTCCGAATCCTGCGCGCGCACAAGAACCGCTTCGGCCCCGCGGACGAGATCGGCGTCTTCGAAATGACCGGCGGCGGGCTTTCCGAAGTGGCCAATCCCTCGGCGCTGTTTCTGTCCGAGCGCGGCGAGGCCAGCGCCGGATCGGCGGTCTTCGCCGGGATCGAGGGCACGCGGCCGGTCCTGACCGAGGTGCAGGCCCTCGTCGCCCCCTCGACATTGGCGAGTCCCCGCCGAACCGTAGTCGGGCTGGACGCAGGGCGCGTCTCGACCATCCTTGCCGTGCTCGAGGCGCGCTGCGCCATCCCCTTCGCCGGTTTGGATGTTTTTCTTAATGTTGCCGGGGGGATGCGTGTAAACGAACCCGCCGCCGACCTGGCCATCGCCGCGGCGCTGCTAAGCGCGCGCGAGGATGTGGCGCTGCCGCCCGAGGCCGTGCTTTTCGGCGAGATAAGCCTGTCCGGAGCGCTGCGCCCGGTGTCACAGGCGGAAAACAGGTTGAAAGAGGCGCAGAAACTTGGTTTTTCACGGGCGATCCTGCCATCGGCCACCAAGGTCGAGGGCGTGGCCGGGATGCGGATCGACCGCATCGCGGATCTGACAAGTTTCGTGGGCGAGACATTCGGCGCAGGATAATGGCGCAGGATCTGGCCCCAAAACGCGGAGAATGCCGCGAAAGGGCGTAAAATGGACGGTTTCACCATCATCGACGGCGTTGTCGCGGCCGTGATCATCCTCTCGGCGATCCTGGCCTATGCACGGGGCTTCGTGCGCGAATCGCTGGCGATTCTGGGTTGGATCGGCGCAGCGGTGCTGGCCTTCATCTTCGCGGCGACGGTGCGGCCCATGGTGGCGCAGGTGCCGGGGCTCAACAAATTCCTTGCCGACAGTTGCGAACTAGCGACTATCGCCGGCTTTGCCGCGGTCTTTGCCCTGGCGCTGGTGCTGTTCTCGATCATCACGCCGCTGTTCTCTTCGGTGGTGCAGCGTTCGGCGCTGGGGGGCGTGGATCAGGGCATGGGCTTCCTGTTCGGCGTAGCGCGCGGCATCCTGCTCGTCGCGATCGCCTTCATCGTCTACGACCGGGTTATGGCCAGCCAACCCGTGGCCATGGTCGACAATTCCCGCTCGGCTCAGGTGTTCGAACGGATGCGCGGCCAGATGGACCAGCAGATCCCGCAGGACGCACCGGGATGGGTCGTCAGCCGCTATGAGCAGCTGGTGCGCAGCTGCGCACCCTCGGGCCAGCCGGTCGATGCGTCCACCCCCACGCCCACCACACCGGCAAATTGATCGGATATGATCATTTCGTGACATAAATTATGCCCTGCGACGACCGTGGGGCGTGACTTCGCCTGCCTGACACCCTAGATTGACGTCAAGCACCCCAACCCAGCCCCGGAATAGCCCCAAGAGTCGGTGATGATGCAGCCATTCCTTGCCCATCCCTTTGATTCCGACCGCCTGCATGAAGAATGCGGCGTGTTCGGCGTAATCGGAGTCGTGGATGCCGCCAATTTCGTTGCATTGGGGCTGCACGCGCTGCAGCACCGCGGACAAGAGGCGGGGGGCATTGTCGCCCATGATGCCGAACAGGGTTTCAACAGCGCCCATCGCTTTGGCTATGTGCGCGACAACTTCACCAAGCAAAGCCTGATGGAGACCCTGCCGGGGTCGCTCGCCATCGGCCATGTGCGCTATTCGACCGCCGGCACCAAGGCCGCGACGGCGATCCGCGACGTGCAGCCTTTCTTTGGCGAGTTTGCCATGGGCGGCTGCGCCATCGCCCATAACGGCAACATCACCAACGCCATGGCGCTGCGCCGCGAGTTGATCGAGCGCGGCTCGATCTTCCAGTCCAGTTCGGACAGCGAATGCATCATCCACCTGATGGCGCGTTCGATCCAGCGCAACATCCCCGAACGGATGAAGGACGCGCTGCGCCGGGTCGAAGGCGCCTTCAGCATCATCGCCATGACCCGCACCAAGCTGATCGGCGTGCGCGACCTTCTGGGCGTGCGCCCACTGGTTCTGGGCCGCATTGGCGATGAAGGTTATGTCTTGGCTTCCGAAACCTGCGCACTCGACATCATCGGCGCCGAGTTCCTGCGCGAGATCGAGCCGGGCGAGATGGTGGTGATCTCCAAGGGAGAGATCGAAAGCTCACGCCCATTCGGCCCGTCAAAGGGACGTTTCTGCATCTTTGAGCATGTGTATTTCTCGCGCCCCGATTCGATTATCGGCGGCCGCTCGGTCTATGAAACGCGCCGCCAGATCGGGGTGGAACTGGCCCGCGAAGCTCCGGTCGACGCCGATATGGTCTGTCCGGTGCCTGATTCCGGCACGCCCGCCGCCATCGGCTATGCCCACGAAAGTGGTATTCCCTTTGGCATGGGCATCATCCGCAACCAGTATATGGGCCGGACCTTCATCGAACCGACCGAGCAGATCCGCAATATGGGTGTGCGGCTCAAGCTCAACGTCAACCGCGCACTGGTCAAGGGCAAGCGGGTGGTTCTGGTGGACGATTCGGTGGTGCGTGGCACGACCTCGCGCAAGATCAAGGATATGATCCTGGATGCCGGCGCGGCCGAGGTGCATTTCCGGATCGCCAGCCCGCCCACCGCCTGGCCCTGTTTCTATGGCGTGGATACGCCTGACCGCGACAAACTGCTGGCCGCGCAAATGTCCGAAGAAGAGATGCGCGAATGGATCGGCGTCGATTCTCTGGCCTTCGTGACGCTGGACGGGCTTTATCGCGCCGTGGGCGAGGCGCGGGGTCGCGACAGTTCCTGTCCGCAATATTGCGACGCCTGTTTCTCGGGCGAATATCCGGTCGCGCCCTTCGATCAGCTTGAGCGCGGCTTCCGCATGAAATCCGCGACCACCCCCGCGCCGGTTTCGGGCCACGCGGCAGAGTGATCGGCACCGATTCCTGTCGGCAAAGCCGGAAATAGAAAAGCCGGGGGTTCAATGCCCCCGGCTTTTTTGCTTTCGCAACCTACCAGCCCTGCCTGTCAGATGCGGCCGACTTGTTCCGGCAGGATCACCGTAAACCGGCTGCCCTGCCCGCGCTCGCTTTCGATGCGCAGCCGACCGCGATGGCGGTTCACGATATGCTTGACGATGGCCAAACCCAATCCGGTGCCGCCCTTCTCGCGTGAGCGGTGGGTATCGACGCGATAGAACCGCTCGGTCAGGCGCGGCAGGTGCTGCTGCTCGATCCCCTCACCCTGATCCGCGACGACGACCGACCAGGCCGGGCCGCGCAGCACCGGCTCATATGCCAGCCGCTCCAGCGTCACTGTCGCCACACCGCCCGAAGCGCCATATTTCACCGCATTCTCGATCAGGTTGTGAAACACCTGCACCAATTGGTCGGCGTCGCCGGGGACCGGCACCTTTCCATCGGCGATCTGCAGATCCAACCGCACCCCGGCCGCGGCAGCGGCGGGGGTCAGCGTCGCCACCACCCCGCGCAGCAGCCCCGCCAGATCCAGCCTCTGCGCCGGACGGCGGCGCTCGTCCTGCTCGACCCGGCTCAGCGACAAAAGATCGGCAACCAACCGGTTCATCCGCCCCGCCTCGCGTTCCATGATGTCGAGGAAGCGGTCGCGGGCGGCGGCATCGTTGCGCGCCGGGCCGCGCAGCGTCTCGATAAAGCCCATCAGGGCGGTCAGCGGTGTGCGCAATTCGTGACTGACGTTGGCAACGAAGTCGCGGCGCATCTGCTCGGTCTCTTCATCGCGCGAGCGATCTTCGATCACAACCGCAGCCCCGGTCAGTCCCGGCGCCTGTAACGCGGTCACCGTAACCTCGCAGAGCACCCGCCTGTCGATCGCACCCAGCGTGACATTCAGCAGCGCGCGTTCCTGACCGGCAATGACCGCATCCAATGCGGCATTGACCTCGGGGTGGCGCAGCACGGTGACAAAGGGCCGCCCGCTCAGCACCGCCCCCAAAAGCGCCTCGGCCGCCTCGTTGGCGCCGATGATGCGGGCGTATGGGTCCACGACCAGCATGGGCGAAGGCACGCCGCGCAGCAGCGCATGCAGCCGCGCCTCGATCATCCCGGTGCGACCTGCGCCAGCCCGTGACGAAAGCGGGCAGCGTTGCGGTTATAGCCTTCGGCCGATTTCAGCAGCGCATCGCGCGCCGCCTCGTCCAGTTCGCGCACGACCTTGCCCGGCGCCCCCATCACCAGCGAGCCGGGCGGGATCACCTTGTTCTCGGCGATCAACGCCCCGGCACCGATCAGCGAGCCGGCACCGATCCTTGCCCCGTTCAAGATGATCGCGCCCATGCCGATCAGCACGCCGTCCTCGATGGTGCAGCCGTGCAGGATGGCCCGGTGGCCGATGGTGCAATTCGCCCCGATGGTCAGCGGAAAGCCGATATCGGTATGGCAAACCGTCAGGTCCTGCACGTTCGAGTTCCGGCCGACGCGGATCTCTTCGTTATCGCCGCGCAACACGGCGCCGAACCAGACGCTTGCGCCCGGTTCCAGCACGATATTGCCCATCAGCCGCGCGTCCGGTGCCACCCAGGCATCATCGGCGATTTGCGGCGCTATGCCGTCCAGTTCCCAGATCATGCGCTTTCCTCCTCCATAAGGGCGCGGACGAAGGGGCCAAGGCCCACCTGCCGGGCGCGGCGCATCCGCTCGGCCCGCAAGATGGTCTTCAGCGCCTCGGCACTGCGGTCCAGATCGTCGTTGACGATGACATAATCGTATTCCGCCCAGTGGCTGATCTCGTCACGGCTTTTGCGCATGCGGCCCGCGATGACCTCTGGCGCATCCTGCTGGCGTGCGATCAGCCGGCGCTCCAGCTCGGCCAGACTGGGCGGCAGCACGAAGATCGAGATGACATGCCCGCCAAGGCTCGATGCGCGGATCTGCTGCCCGCCCTGCCAGTCCACGTCGAAAAGCGTGTCGCGACCGGCGCGCATCGCCTCCTCCACCGGGCCGCGGGGGGTGCCATAGAAATTGCCGAAGACCTCGGCATGTTCCAGCATCTCGCCCTCGGCCACCATGGTGCGGAATTGTTCAGAAGTGCGGAAATAGTAATGCTCGCCCTCAACCTCGCCAGGACGCGGCTTGCGGGTGGTCGCCGAGACCGAAAACCGCAACTGCGGGTCCCAGTCCATCAGCCGCCGCGCCAGCGTCGATTTTCCCGCCCCCGAGGGCGAGGACAGGATCACCAGAAGTCCGCTGCGCTCCATCTCCATCCGCCTTGTCCCCAGCCGTTCAGCGCCGCCTGAATGGCCCTGCCCGCCAGCAGGGTCAAGCCCTGCGCCGGCAAGGCTTCGGTTTTTAACCATCTGGAAAGAAATTGCTCGGCAGCCGGAATGGAAAGGTCTAGATCCCGATCAGGTAAATTGTTTTACGAGTAACTGTAAGGTCGAGGGCAGATGTCTAACGACGACGGACAGGACAGAGGGGCCATGCTAAGCCCCGATGCGACGCAGGACCGGCCCGGCAAACTGTTGCGCCTTGCCGATTACGAACCCGTGCAGATGGACCGCATCCTGGGCGAATTGCGCGGTTATTGGGAGGGGCTGCGTCAAGGCCGCGCCATTCCCAACCGCGCCGATGTCGCGCCGCGAGGAATCCGCAGGGCGCTTGACTATGCCTTTATCCTTGAGCGCATCGCCCCGGGGGCGGCCCGTTTTCGACTGGCCGGACGCCATCTTATCGACCTGATGGGAATGGAGGTGCGAGGCATGCCGCTTTGCGCCTTTCTGAACACCAGTTCGCGAGGACGGCTGTCCGATGTGCTGGAAAGCGTGTTCTTCGCCCCGCAGATCGCCGAGATCGTGCTGGGTTCGCCCGCCAGCTATGGTCGCCCGGCGCTGGACGGCCGGATGCTGCTGTTGCCGCTGCGTTCGGATCTGGGGGATGTGACGCGGGCACTTGGCTGTCTGGTCGTACAGGGGCAGGTCGGCGAAAGCCCGCGCCGTTTCGATCTGCTGTCGGATATCGAATTCCCGGTCATTCCCGGAGCCAAGGTGGTCGAGCCATCGCCCTCGCCGCCGGGGTTTGCCGAGACGCCAATGCGGTGGAAAAGCGCACCGCCGCCCAAGCCAATTGCCCCTTTGCCCCAGGACGCCAGCCCGGCCGAGCGCCGCGCCCGCTTTCGTGTCGTAAGCAACGATCCGCCTTCAAAGCCGCCCGGCGAGCTCCAGTAACTCTGCACGGGTTGTGCAGGCCGTGCCACCCAAGGCCTATGCGGCATGAAAAAGGGCGGTCAGGTCAAAGCCCGCCGCCCCTTTTTGGTTTCCTATCCGGCCGGCGTCAGCTTGCCTTGGCCTGCTTGGTCGCGCCATTGATACGGCGGTTGCGCAGTTCCTCGGCCACGAGGAAGGCCAGCTCCAGCGACTGGCTGGCGTTAAGCCTTGGGTCGCAGGCGGTGTGATAGCGGCTCGACAGGTCTTCGTCGGTGACGGCACGAACACCACCGATGCATTCGGTCACGTCCTGGCCGGTCATCTCGAAATGCACGCCGCCCGGAATGGTGCCCTCGGCGCGGTGGATGGCAAAGAATTCGCGCACCTCACGCAGCACCGAATCGAAGGGCCGGGTTTTGTAGCCCGAGGCCGATTTGATCGTGTTGCCGTGCATCGGATCGCAAGACCAGACGACATGCGCCCCCTCTTCCTGCACCGCCTTGATCAGGCGCGGCAGGTTTTCACCCACCGTGCCAGCCCCAAAGCGGGCGATCAGCGTCAGCCGGCCCGGTTCGTTCTCGGGGTTCAGCTTGGCGATCAGCGTCTTCAGATCGCTGTCGCTGATCGAGGGACCGCATTTCAGCCCGATCGGGTTTTGCACCCCGCGGCAGAACTCGACATGGGCACCATCGACCTGACGCGTGCGGTCGCCGATCCAGATCATGTGGCCCGAGCCCGCGACCGGCAGGCCGGTGGTCGAATCGATCCGCGCCAGCGCCTCTTCATATTCCAGAAGCAGCGCCTCGTGGCTGGTGTAGAAATCCACCTTGCCAAGATCATGCGCGGTTTCCGAGGTCACGCCGGCCGCCGCCATAAACGCCATCGCATCGCTGATGCGCTCGGCGATGTCGCGGTAGCGCGCGGCTTCTTCACCGCCGGTGAAATCGCTGATCCAGCTTTGCACCCGGTGGATGTCGGCATAGCCCCCCGTCGAAAATGCGCGCAACAGATTGAGCGAAGCCGAGGCCTGCGTATAGGCAGCGAGCATGCGCTGCGGATCGGGAATGCGCGCCTGCGGGGTGAAGTCGAAGCCGTTGATGATGTCGCCGCGATAGCTGGGCAGCTCCTGATCGCCGACCTTTTCCGTCGAGGTAGAGCGCGGCTTGGCGAACTGACCCGCCATGCGGCCGACCTTGACCACCGGAAGCTGCGCGCCCCAGGTCAGTACGACGGCCATTTGCAGCATGACCTTGAACGTGTCGCGGATGTTGTCGGCCGAGAATTCCGAGAAACTTTCAGCGCAGTCACCGCCTTGCAACAGGAAGGCACGACCGGAAGCGACCTCGCCCAGCGAGGCTTTCAGACGGCGCGCCTCGCCGGCAAAAACCAGCGGCGGGAACTTGGCCAGTTGCGCCTCGACGGCGGCGACAGCATTCTGGTCGGGATAGTCAGGCATCTGGACGCGCGGATAGGCGCGCCAGCCACGCTTGTCCCATGCCTGTGCCGGGGTCGCGAAACTGGAATTCGTCGGTGCCATGATCCTATCCTTCATGCTAACAGTGCCTGCCATATAGAGGTTGCAGGGCCAAAGGAAAAGCCTTGCGCGCCTTGCGATTGCCTGCTGATCTGCCAGTGATTTCAGACGCGCGACAGACATGCCAGAACTTGATCCAGCAGCCCCCGTCGTTCCGGGGCCGATTCCGGCCCCTGCCCCGGCACCCGTGCGGCGCTATGTCTTTGTATTGCTGGATCGTTTCACGATGGTTTCCTTTGCCGCCGCGATCGAGCCCTTGCGACTGGCCAACCGGCTGGCGGGGCGAGAGCTCTACCAATGGCAGTTGTTGGGTCCGCAGGGTGAATGCGCCGTTTGTTCGAACGGTGCCCGCATTCTGCTGGACGGGCCGCTTTCGGACACCCGGCGCGACGATACGGTGCTGATCTGCGGCGGCCTGGATGTCCCGCGCGCTGCGACGCGGCCGGTGCTGGCTTGGCTTAGACGCGAGGCGCGGCGTGGCACACGAATGGGCGCGCTTTGCACCGGCGCATGGGTGCTGGCCGAGGCGGGGCTGCTGGACGGACGCCGCGCCACCATCCATTGGGAAAATCAGGACGGCTTTGCCGAGAAATTCCCCGACGTGACCTTGATCCGCACGGTCTTTGTCGAAGACGGCAATCGTCTGACCGCCGCCGGAGGCACCGCCGCCATCGACCTGATGCTGCGCCAGATCGCCCGCGATCACAGCACCGAACTGGCCAGTCGCGTGGCCGATCAACTGATTCACACCTCGATCCGTTCAGAAGAGGACCAGCAGCGCCTGTCCAGCCCGACCCGGATGGGAACACGCCATCCCCGGCTGGCGCAGGTTCTGGCCCGGATGGAGGGCAATATCGAGGATCCGGTCAGCCCGGCGCGGCTTGCCTCCGAGGCGGGACTGTCGCCGCGCCAGCTCGAAAGGCTTTTCGCCCGCTATCTGGGCCGGTCGCCCAAGCGATACTATATGGAACTGCGGCTGGAACGGGCCCGTCACCTGCTGCTTCAAACCGGGATGAGCGTGATGGAGATCGGGCTGGCCTGCGGCTTTGCCTCGGCCGCGCATTTCTCGAAATGCTATCGCACGACCTATGGTTGCACCCCCTATCGGGAACGCGGCGCGGCGGGCGCCGATTAAGGCATCTTCCGCTACGGCATGGGCAAATCCGCCCCATCGTCGGCTTGCCAACATGCTTTTCTTTTTAATCGCGCGCTTATAACCTGTCAGACAGGACAATGTTCCACTCAGGGAGACGACTATGAAAAAGCTTCTTCTGGCCAGTGCCGCCGGGGCCTTGCTTGCCGGTGCAGCCGGTGCCGAGGAAATCAAGATGGGTATTTCACTGGGCCTCACCGGCCCGTTGGAATCGATCTCGCCCGCTATGCAAAAAGGCGCGGAACTGGCAATGAAGGAGGTCTCGGACAGCGGCAAGCTGCTGGACGGTTCGACCGTGACGCCGGTTGTGGCTGACAACACCTGCATCGACGCGGCCGCCTCGGTCGCCGCCGTCACCCGTCTTGTCACCGCCGAGGGCGTCAAGGGCGTCATGGGCGGCATGTGCTCGGGCGAAACCATCGCCTCGCTCGAACAGGTCGGCGTGCCGCAAGGCGTGGTGATGATCTCGCCCTCGGCCACTTCGCCCGCACTTTCGACGATCGACGACAAAGGCTTCTTCTTCCGCACCTCGCCCTCCGACGCGCGCCAAGGCGACGTCATGGCCGATATCGTGCTGGAGCGCGGCATCAACAGCGTCGCCGTCACCTATACCAACAACGACTACGGCAAGGGTCTGGCCGACAGCTTTGCCGACGCCTACAAGGCCAAGGGCGGCACCGTGACCGTGGTTTCGGCCCATGACGACGGTAAGGCCGACTATTCGGCCGAGGTCGCCGCGCTGGCCGCCGCCGGGGGCGAGGCACTGGTGGTGGCAGGCTATGCCGATCAGGGCGGCTCGGGCATCATCCAGGGCTCGCTGGACACCGGCGCCTTTGAAACCTTCGTGTTGCCCGACGGCATGGTGAACAACGTGCTGGCCGAAAAATTCGGCGCGCAGTTGGAAACCTCGTTCGGCCAGAACCCCTCGGCCGAAGGCGAAGGACATGACAAGTTCGACACGCTGGCCAAAGAGGCCGGTTTCGATGGCACTTCGGCCTATGCGGGCGAATCCTATGATGCAAGCGCGCTGATGTTGCTGGCCATGCAGGCCGCCAAATCCTCGGACCCCAAAGTCTACAAGGACAAGGTGATGGAAGTCGCCAATGAGCCGGGCGAGAAAATCTATCCGGGCGAATTGGCCAAGGCGCTGGAACTGTTGGCCGCCGGTCAGGACGTCGATTATGTCGGCGCGACCTCGGTCGAGCTGATCGAACCCGGCGAAAGCGCCGGCGTCTATCGCGAAGTCGACTTCAAGGGCGGCAAGCTTAACGTGGTAGGCTTCCGCTAAGCTATGCGCATCGGGAAAAGGGTCCGGATTTCCGGGCCCTTTTCATAATAAAAAACAATTCCGTAGGGAAAATTCTTCATGCAATGCATGAGGTGGGGAGCGCGATGATCCAGGTCCACGACCTGCACAAGCATTTCGGAGGCTTCTGCGCCGTCGATGGCGCAAGTCTGACGATCGAGCAGGGCTCGATAACCGGATTGATCGGCCCGAATGGCGCCGGAAAATCAACCCTTTTCAACGTGATCGCAGGGGTTTTGAAGCCAACGGCCGGGCGCGTCACCATGGCGGGCGAGGATATCACCGGCCTGCCCCCGCATGAGCTGTTTCACAAAGGGCTCTTGCGCACCTTCCAGCTGGCGCATGAGTTTTCCTCGATGACCGTGCGCGAGAACCTGATGATGGTTCCCGGCGGGCAATGCGGTGAAACGCTGCTCAACACATGGCTTCGCCGCGGCCGCATTCGCCAGGAAGAACGCGAACTTCGCAAGAAAGCCGACGAAGTTCTTGAGTTTCTGACCATTTCCCATCTCACCCATGAAAAGGCCGGCAACCTTTCCGGCGGGCAGAAAAAGCTGCTGGAACTGGGTCGCACGATGATGGTCGATGCCAGGATCGTGTTTCTGGACGAGGTGGGCGCCGGGGTGAACCGCACGCTGCTGGGCACGATCGGCGATGCCATCGTGCGGTTGAACAAGGAACGCGGCTATACCTTCTGCGTCATTGAACATGACATGGATTTCATAGGCCGGCTTTGCGATCCCGTGATCGTCATGGCGGCGGGCAAGGTGCTGGCTCAAGGCTCGGCCGACAGCATCATGAAAAACGAAGCGGTGATCGAGGCCTATCTGGGCACCGGCCTGAAGAACAAGGTCGCCGCCGAAGTCGCCGAGGAAGCTGCCTTTGGCGAAAGTCACGGGGCCCAACCCGGCCTGGGCGCCGAGGCCGGCCGCGGGGGCGACGGCAAGCCAGCGGGGGATATTTGATGGCAGAGCCCTATCTTTCCGCCACCGCCATGCGCGGTGGCTATGGCAAGGCCGACATTCTGAACAACTGCACCCTGACGGTCGACGGCGGCCAGATCGCCGTCATCGTCGGCCCCAACGGCGCCGGAAAATCGACCGCGATGAAGGCCGTCTTCGGCATGCTGAACCTGCGCGAAGGCAAGGTCACGCTGGCGGGCGAGGACATCACCCACCTGACCCCGCAAGAACGGGTGCGCAAGGGCATGGGCTTCGTGCCGCAGACCCACAACATCTTCCCGACCATGACGGTCGAGGAAAATCTGGAAATGGGCGCTTATATTCGCGAGGACGATTTCCGCGACACCATGGCGCAAGTCTATGACCTGTTCCCGGCCGTGGCCGACAAGCGCAAGCAATACGCGGGCGAACTGTCGGGCGGGCAGCGTCAGCAGGTGGCGGTCGGCCGCGCGCTGATGACCAAACCCAGCCTTTTGATGTTGGACGAGCCCACCGCCGGCGTCAGCCCCATCGTCATGGATGAACTCTTCGACCGTATCATCGAAGTCGCCCGCACCGGTATTTCGATCCTGATGGTCGAGCAGAACGCCCGGCAGGCGCTGGAGATCGCCGACATCGGCTATGTGCTTGTGCAAGGCGCCAACCGTTACACCGACACCGGACAGGCGCTGCTCGCCGACCCCGAGGTCCGCCGCACATTTCTGGGGGGCTGAAGATGGACGTCCTGAACGCCCTTGTGGCGATCCTCAACTTCGTGGTGATCCCCGCGGCCTCCTATGGCGCACAACTGGCGCTGGGTGCGCTGGGGGTGACGCTGATCTATGGCATCCTGCGCTTTTCCAACTTTGCCCATGGCGACACCATGGCCTTTGGCGCCGCGATGGTCATTCTGATCACCTGGGGGCTGCAAGCCATCGGCATCAGCCTTGGCCCGTTGCCGACCGCCCTGCTTGCCCTGCCCTTTGGCATCGCGGTTACGGCGTTGTTCACGCTGGGCACGGACCGCGCGGTCTATCGCTTTTATCGCAGCAAACGCTCGGCTCCGATCATTCTGGTCATGGCCTCGGTCGGGGTCATGTTCATCATGAACGGGCTGACCCGGCTGATAATCGGCGTCGATGAAATACGCTTTGACGACGGCGCACGCTTCGTGATCACCGTGCAACAGTTCCGCGCCTGGACCGGCCTTTCCGAAGGGCTGTCGTTGCGCGTCAGCCAGGTGCTGACGCTGGTCGTGACGGCGCTGGCCTGCTGGGCCCTGTTCCGCTTTCTGAACCGCTCGCGCGCGGGCAAGGCGATGCGTGCCTATTCCGACAACGAGGATCTGGCGTTGCTTTCGGGCATCGACCCCGAACGGGTGGTACGCCTGACCTGGATCATCGCCACGGCGTTGGCAGTCACGGCGGGAACGCTTTACGGGCTGGACAAGTCATTCAAGGTCTTCAACTATTTCCAGATCCTGCTGCCGATCTTTGCCGCGGCGATCGTTGGAGGGCTCGGCAATCCGCTGGGCGCGGTCGCAGGCGGCTTTATCGTGGCCTTTTCGGAGGTCGCGGTCACCTATCCCTGGCGCAAGATCGCAACCTATCTGGGCTTTCAGCCTGATGGGCTGCTGCAACTGCTGTCCACCGAATACAAATTCGCGGTCAGCTTCGTAATCCTGATCGTGGTCCTGCTGTTCCGGCCGACCGGCCTGTTCCGCGGCAAATCCGTCTGAGGGGGCTTTTCATGTCGAACACACGTCAAGCCGATGCCGTCAGCGCCTGGCGCGCGCCGATCCTGTTTCTGATCCTTGTCGCGCTATTCGTGGCCGAGGGCAGTTTCCGCAATGCGCTGTTTTCGGGCAGTTGGAACACCGCGCTGGCCATTCTGAACATGGGGCTGATCTCGGCCGTCATGGCGCTGGGTGTGAACATGCAATGGGGCTACGCGGGGCTCTTCAACGCCGGTGTCGTGGGCTTTCTGGCGCTCGGCGGTCTTGCGCCGGTGCTGGTTTCGACGGCCCCGGTGCAAGGGGCTTGGGAAGCAGGCGGGCCGCGCGTCCTTCTGGCGCTGGCGGTCGGGCTGGGTACATTGGCACTGGCGGCACAGGTTTGGAAGCGGATGTCGGGGCTTTTGCGGGTGCCGGCGCTGATCGCCGTGCTGGTGCTGGGTTTCGTGCTTTACCGCTGGCTGTTCGATCCGGCGGTGATGGCGATCGAGGCGAACAACTCTGCCGCCGCCGGCAATATCGGCGGGCTGGGCTGGCCCGTGCTGCTGTCCTGGCCGGTCGGCGCATTGTTTGCCGCGGCCGCGGCATGGGGCGTCGGCAAGGTGGCGCTGGGGCTGCGGTCGGATTATCTGGCCATCGCCACGCTGGGCATCGGCGAGATCATCGTCGCCATCATGCGCAACGAGGAATGGTTGTCGCGCGGGGTCAAGAACTTTTCCGGTATCCCTCGCCCGGTGCCCTATGAACTAGATTTGCAGGGTAATCCCGATTTCGTCGCCCGGGCGGCGGAATGGGGGCTAAGCCCGGCCTTGGCCTCGGGCATCTGGGTCAAGCTGCTTTATGCCGGCCTGTTCGGCGCAGTATTGTTGGCTCTGATCCTGCTTGCGGAGCTGGCGCTGAAATCCCCATGGGGGCGGATGATGCGCGCCATCCGCGACAACGAAACCGCCGCCGAGGCCATGGGCAAGAACGTGACCCGCCGGCATTTGCAGATCTTCGTCATCGGCAGCGGGGTGATCGGCCTTGCCGGCGCAATGATGGTCACCTTGGACGGGCTTTTGTCGCCAAACAGCTTTAACCCCTTGCGTTATACCTTTCTCATCTGGGTCATGGTGATCGTCGGCGGTTCGGGCAACAATTGGGGGGCAGCGCTGGGTGCGATCCTGATCTGGTTCCTGTGGATCAAGGCCGAAGTCTGGGGGCCCGAGTTCATGCGCCTTGTCACCGGCCCCATCCCCGAGGGTGCACTGCGCGACCATCTGCTGGGCAGCGCGCCGCATATGCGCTTTATCGCGTTGGGATTGGTGCTGCTATTGATGCTGCGCTTTGCGCCGCGCGGGCTGGTGCCGGAGAAATAGCGGAGCGTCGAAAGAACGGGGGCTTTGCCCCCGCACCCCCAGGGTATTTGGGCAACGAAGAAGGGCTTGCCCGGTTCAGGCTGCGGTGAGGGTGATCGGCCGCTGGTCGCCCTGCGCGAAGCGGTACAGCACCTGCGGATAGAGCCGGTGCTCCTGGATCAACACGCGGGCGGCCAGGGTTTCGGCCGTATCGCCGGGCAGGACCGGGACTCGCGCCTGACCAAGAATCGGACCCGCGTCGAGTTCCGGCGTGACCAGATGCACCGTCGCCCCCGCCTCGGCATCGCCGGCCTCGATGGCGCGCTGATGCGTATGCAGCCCGGGATATTTCGGTAGAAGCGAGGGATGGATGTTCAGCATCCGCCCGTCGAACCGCTGAACGAAATCCGGGGTCAGGATGCGCATGAACCCGGCGAGGCAGAGGATGTCGGGTTGCGCAGCCAGCAGGGGTTCGAGCAGGGCCGCCTCGAAAGCGGCGCGGTCGCCTTTGAAGGCGCGGTGATCGACGGCAAACGTCGGCACATCCATGGCCGCAGCGCGGGCAAGACCCGTGGCCTGCGGATCGTTTGAGCCGACGATCACCGGTCGCGCGGGATGGGTGCCCGCCATTGATTCGACCAGCTTGACCATGTTCGAGCCGCCGCCCGAGATCAGGATGGCGACGCGTTTCACCGCAGCCGGCCGCTGTAGCGCACGCCGGCGCCGGGGTTGACCTGCCCCAGCCGGATCACCGTTTCGCCCTGCGCCTTGAGCAGCGCCTCCAGATCGGCGGCGTGTGCTGCATCAACGGCAAGGATCATGCCGATACCGCAGTTGAAGGTCTTGAGCATCTCGGCATCGGCGATATCGCCGGCCCCGGCCAGCCAGTCGAAGACCGGCGGCAGGCTGAAACTGTCCAGATCGACCTGCGCCCCAAGCCCTTGGGGCAGGACGCGCGGCAGGTTTTCGGTAATGCCGCCGCCGGTGATATGCGCCGCCGCATGCACGCCGCCCGCGCGGATCGCCGCCAGCAGCGGGCGCACATAAAGCCGGGTGGGCACCAGCAGCGCCTGGCCCAATGTGCCGGTGCCGAAGGGTGCAGGCGAATTCCAGTCGAGCCCGGCATGTTCAGCCACCTTGCGCACCAGCGAGAAGCCGTTGGAATGCACGCCGTCCGAGGCAAGGCCCAAAAGCACATCACCATCCGCGACCCCAGCGGGCAGAGCCGTGCCACGCTCCATCGCGCCCACGGCGAAGCCTGCGAGGTCGAAATCGCCGCGCGCATACATGCCCGGCATCTCGGCCGTCTCGCCGCCGATCAGCGCACAGCCGGAACGACGGCATCCCTCGGCAATGCCGTTGATGACGCGGGCGGCCTCATCGACCGAAAGCTTGCCGGTGGCGAAATAGTCCAGAAAGAACAGCGGCTCGGCGCCTTGGCACACCAAATCGTTCACGCACATGGCCACCAGGTCGATGCCAAGCCCGTCGAGTTCGCCGGTGTCGATGCCGATGCGCAGTTTGGTGCCCACGCCATCGGTGGCGGCAACCAGAACCGGGTCCTGATAGCCCGCCGCGCGCGGATCGAAGAGCGCGCCGAAACCGCCCAAGCCCTCCATGACGCCCGGGCGTCGGGTGGCGGCGGCGGCCGGCTTGATCCGCTCGACCAGCGCATTGCCCGCGTCGATATCCACTCCGGCCTCGGCATAGGACAGGCCGCTCTTGCGCTCGGTCATCTTCGGGATCCCCTTTGCTTTGACGTCCCGATAGCGCAGCTACGATGCGCAGGCAATGTATCCGCTGCAACCGGGCGCGGATTCCCCGCCTGCCCCATTCTTTGATCCTGTGCGGTGGCTGTTGTTCGCCTGCACCATGACGTCATAAGATCGAAATGCAACCATAACGAAGCCATGCGGCGAATCAAATGCCTGCCACGCTGAGTCTGATGGGATCCGTGCGCTTGCACGGCGCCGACGGAACAGACCTGACCCCTCGCAGCCAGAAGGCCCGTGGCGCACTGGCCTTGCTGGGGACAGCGCCGGACCTGCGGCTAAGCCGTGCCCGGCTGCAAGACCTGCTGTGGAGCGAGCGGGGCCGGCAGCGCGGTTCGGACAGCCTGCGTCAGATGCTGCGCGAATTACGCTGCGCCCTGGGCGCCTACAAGGGCATCCTGCAGACCGGTGTGGGCTGGGTCGGGCTGGATTCCGAACAGCTGCGCATCGACCTGACGCCGGTCTATGATGCCGGCGGCGCGCCTATCGAATTCGCCGCCGATATCGACATCCCCGACCCCGAGTTCGAGACATGGCTGCGCGACATGCGCCTGCGGCTGACCCCGGACAGCGACGGTCCCAGCGTCCTGCAGCGGTCCTTGACGCCCGTTGCGCCCGCGTGGTGTGCCGGCGACCCGGCACTATCGGATCATGTGGTGACCTTGCAGCCAATCGTAAGCAGCGACAGCCGCACCAAGGTGATCGGCGAGATGATCGTGAACGAAGCCGCCGCCCGCGCCTGCGAGATGATTCCGGCAACCCTGGCCGACCGGATCGTCGCACGGGGCTCGCAGACCGGTACGCAGATCGATGCGATCTGCTATTCCTCGGGACCGGATTGCTCGTTGATGGTGGTGATGCGCGACATTGCTACGGGCGCGCGCGGCTGGACGCGACGATTTACCATTCGCGGCGCCGATGAAACCGCAACCATGCGCCATGCGGTGGCACAGATCGCCGTGGCGCTGCTGGACCGGGCGCGACGGACCGCCCCTCCGGCGCTGGGGCTGACCTTTCCGGTCTGGGACGTGTTCAGCTATTCTCGCGACCGTCTGGAATCGGCCGATCGGTTCCTTGCATCGCTGCCGCACGAGCGGCAGAGCGGGGTCGCGCTGGCGCTGCGATCCTATCTGCGCCACACACTGGTCAGCGAGCGGCTGACCGAGGATCCGGCGCGTTGTTCGGACGAGGCCGAAGCCTTTGCCCAGCAGGCCCGCGAACTGGCCCCCGACAACCCTTCCGTGCTGGCCGTGGCCTCGCTTTCGGCGTCGTGGCAAAGGGATGCGGTGGGGGCGCTGGAACTGGCGCAGGCCGCCTGCCGCAACGACCCAGACAATGAGCTGGCGTGCCACGCGCTGTCGCAGGCCCTGACCGACGTAGGCCGCAACCTCGAGGCGCTGGAGGCGACCGAACGCAGCACCCACGGCGCCTTGGCCGAGTTGGGGCAAGCGGCCTGGCTGATGCGGCGCGCGGTGGTGCAGTTGCGCCTGAACCGCTTTGGCGATGCCGAGAATTCCGCCGCTGCCGCTTTTGCCTTTGCCCCGGACAACCGACCTTCGCTGCGTTTTCTGGCCGCGCTGCGCTATCATCGGGGCGATGTGGTGGGGGCAGCCGACGCCCTGCGCCATCTGCGGCGGATCGAGCCGGATTTCACGTTGGAACTGATGGCAGCACCGGACTACCCCGCCGGCCCGTTGCGCATGGCAAATCTGATGGGGATCACGCGCTCGGGCCTGTGAACGCCGTCAGGGCGAAACCAGCACCTCCAGCCCGACTGAGGGACCGTCAGCGCCCGCCTTCAGCACCAGCCGACCCCGACCGGGCGCGATTGCCCTGAAGGTCAGCACAAAAGGCGGTCCGGCAAGGGCTTGCGGCAATTCGGGACCGGCAAGGATGGGCGCGCCTTCGACCCGGGCCAGATCGGGATGGCGCACGGCCGCCTCGGTCAAGCTGTCCAGATGCACCTCCAGCCGGTCGCCACAGCGCAAGGTCACCGGTTCGACGATCTGCCCCGCACGCAGGATATGGGTCACCGGCGGCCTGCGGACGGGATAGCGCAGGGGCGGCGCGCCCATTGCCAGCGCCCTTTGCATGGTGTCGAGCCAGGCCCCGCGCAGACGCGCATCGCTCAGGTCGGCCCGATCCAGCCGGGCCCCGGTCAGATCGGCACGCTCAAGAATCGCACCACGCAGATCGGCATCCGAAAGATCGGCCAGCCCAAGGTTTGCGCCCGAAAGGTTTGCATTGCGAAACCGCGCACCCGCCGCACGCGCCGACCACAGGCTGGAGGCGGGCAGTTGCGCCTCAGTCAGGTCGGCACGGGTCAGGTCGGCATAAGACAGATCGGCCTCGACCAGTGTCAGACCCGACAGATCCAGCCCGGCCAGATCGGATCCGGCCAGACGCAGGTGACCCGTCGTCGCAATGCGCCGCACGATCTGGGCTCGGGTGTATTCGGCCATGCGACCTCTCTCGGGCAATGCTCCTTGACGTTTTGCGGTAATCAAGTGCCCGAAGGCGGCTGCCTCCGCCTCCGGGCTACCGGATCATCAGTCACCCAGGTCCGACTGGATCCAGTAACGCTTGCGAAAGCCGCGCACGCATTCGATCTCGATGCCCTGACGGGCAACCAGGCGTGCCGTATTGCTGCGGATTCCGTATCCTATTTCCGTCGTGTCCGGCAGGATGCGCAGGGTGAGCGGCGCCGCACCGCGTGCCGCCAGATCGCGCATAAGCCGCGCCGAATGTTGTGCCAGCATCCGCGTGATCGCCTGCGGCTCGGGCTCGGGCAGCCCTTCGGGACGCAGCGGCGGCGGCGGATCGTCGGGCAGACCGTGGCGATGGGCGCGGGCCGGCATGCGCTCGACCACCTGCCGCAGGGTGGATTCGATGCGAAGAACGGTGCCATCCGGGCGCATCGCCAGCCGGAGACTGCCGGCATCCGAGGTCAGCATCGGGATACCGTCGATCGCCTGCCGGAACTGCACGATGATCTCATCCAGGCTTTCGGCCGGCGGTTCATCCAGCCGGTGCAGGCTGGTCGTCGCGGACATGGCCAGCGAGACGCGGTCGAAAACCAGCTCGGTTCCGGGGGGCAGGAACCCGTGACACCGCAGCGCACTCTGGGCGCGACTGACAAGCGTGCGGCGCGGCGGCATCTCCTGCAGGGCCTGCCCCGGCGCGCCGGGGCCAAGTTCCAGAAGAATCCGCCCGTCGGGCTGGCGCCGAAAACGGACCGGCCCCTTGTCGACCGAAATCGCGCCCCGCGCATCGGCCCCGACCAAGACAGGGTTCAAGCCCAGGCGCGACAGCACCGAATTGGCCAGCGCACGATCCTCGGACACCGGAACCAGCCGAATGACCGAGAACTCGGCCGGGGGCTGGGTCAACGCCGGGTCGCGCTGGTAAAGCGGCGCAGGCTGGTGCCAGCGCCATGCCCAGCATTGCGCCTTGCTGCGCTGCACACCAAAGCTTCGCTCGCCGAAAAGCATGTTCAATGCCGTCTCGCGGTCCGAAGCGCAGGCGCAGGCGACCGGGCTTTGGTCATGCGAAATGTCCCAGGCGCCATCCAGCCACGCCTGCGAAAAAGACTTTCCCATCTGCCAATGGTGCCAGAAGTTTGCGCCATAACGGCCGGAATCCCAGCAGATGGAGTCAAAGCCGAACAGCATCCGCAGACCGTGATTGGCCTGCGCCCAGCTTTGCGGCGGGCTGAAGCCCGGACCGACCCGCAGCGACTGGCTGGTGGACCAGAACAGATAGCGCAGCACACCCGAGCCAAGGCGCATCCGGTCCGAGGTCAGGCAGGCATCCGTCCCGCTCCAAAGCGCGCCCATCGGCAGATGAAAGATCCCGCGCTCGTCCATCCTGCCGTGGCCGGCGTGATAGAACACCCGCACGGAATCCATGTCGCGGCCCGGCGCATGTTCCACTGGCTGACGATCATAGATCCAGGATTTCACCGCCCCGTCACGGCGCCAGAAATCCGGCGCGGCGAAACGGTCGACCGCATCCAGAAACCCGCCTGCGTCACGGTGGGCGGCATGCAGAGCACCTGCGGCGCGATAGGTCTCGACGCTGCAGGCGCCATAGATACTGCTGGCGTCACCGCCCCTGCCCGCCGTTTCCTTGGCCACGAGCTCGGCCGGGTCCGGCGTAACCATCGCTTCCGGTGCCCGCCATGCGCGTGGCTGCTGCGTGTTATCAATTCCGGCCCCCAGTGGAGAAGCGAAATCATCCATACCGCATGCTCCTTGCAAGACACGCACCGGGCCATGGCAGTCGGGTGCGGTCTTATGTCGCACTGAAGCTAGGATGGCCGGTGTGAACTGAACGTGAATCTGCGGTTAATGTACAAATAACCTGAAAATCCCGCCACTTCCTTCAAGGATATCAGCACCGTTTCAGACGTCATCCAGACGAATCATATCCTTTCGCCCTCCTCGGGTCGCGGCGCCATGCCAAAAGACAGTTCGCGCGCCGCCTCGATCACCGCGTCGGACATGGCCGCCAGCCGGGCGTCCGACATGCGCAGGCTTGGCCCCGAGACCGAGATACCCGCCGCCGCCTCGCCGGCCAGATCAAAAATCGGGGCAGCGATGCAGCGCATACCCGGCGTCCGTTCTTCGTTGTCCAGCGAATAGCCGCGCGCACGGATACGAGCCAGATCCTCCAGCAGCGCCTGAGGATCGGTCAGCGTCATGTCGGTAAAGCGTTCCAGCGTCATCTCGCGGATCATGCGTTTCAGGTCCGAGGGCCGCGTATGGGCCAGCAGCGCCTTGCCGATCCCCGAGGCGTGCAGCGCCGAGCGCGTGCCGGGCGGAAAGAAGGCGCGGATCGTTTCATGCGTCTCGGCCTGACTTAGAAACAGCACGGCATCGCCGTTCAGGATACCCAAGTTGGCCGTCTCGCCCGTGACCTCCATCAGCCGGCGTAGCAGCGGCCGCGCCCGCTCGACCAGTCCCGAGCGGCGCATGAAGGCCGAACCGTGACGGAAAGCCGTCGGCCCCACGTACCAAGCCTGGGTCTGACTGTCGGTTTCCGCAACCCCGCGCGCCGCCAGCGTCACCAGCACGCGATGCACGGTGGAAGGCGCCATATCCAGCCGATGCGCGATCTCGGACAGCGTCAGACCGCTGGAAACCGCAATCAGGTCAAGGATTTCCAGTGCCCGGTCCAGCGCACGGATGCCACCCGAATCCTCGGCCGCCGCACCACCCGCACGCCCTCTGGGACGGCCCCTTTTCCGGATCTGGACCGACATTCAATTTTTCCTTTCGACAACTTTCTGTATTTATTGAAAATCAATTCCCCGCTTTGGAAAAGCGCAACCGGATGATTCTACGCAACTTTAAGCCATTTTTCCGCGATTGCGAAATATTTTTCAGAAAAATTGCATCCGTAGACAGCTGATCGTAGCTTGGTCCACAAGCGTAGGAGGAATTGCCATGACCAGTCAGAACCCGATCTTTATCCCCGGCCCGACCAACATCCCCGAGGAGATGCGCAAGGCTGTGGACATGCCCACCATCGACCACCGCTCGCCGGTGTTCGGCCGCATGCTGCATCCGGCGTTGGAGGGCGTGAAGAAAATCCTCAAGACCACGCAGGCGCAGGTTTTCCTGTTCCCCTCGACCGGCACCGGCGGCTGGGAAACGGCGATCACCAACACGCTGTCGGCCGGGGACAAGGTGCTGGCCGCCCGCAACGGCATGTTCAGCCACCGCTGGATCGATATGTGCCAGCGCCACGGACTTGACGTTACTTTTGTCGAAACCCCTTGGGGCGAAGGCATTCCGGCCGATCGGTTCGAAGAAATCCTGACCGCCGACAAGGGTCATGAGATCCGGGTCGTGCTGGCCACGCACAACGAAACCGCGACCGGCGTGAAGTCGGACATCGCCGCCGTCCGCCGGGCGCTGGACGCGGCCGGGCACCCGGCGCTGCTGTTCGTGGACGGCGTCAGCTCCATCGGGTCGATGGATTTCCGCATGGACGAATGGGGCGTCGATATCGCCGTCACCGGCAGTCAAAAGGGCTTCATGCTGCCCCCCGGTCTGGCCATCGTGGGCTTTTCACCCAAGGCCATGGCAGCGGTCGAAACCGCGCGCCTGCCGCGCACCTTCTTTGACATCCGCGACATGGCCACCGGCTATGCCCGAAACGGCTATCCCTATACGCCGCCGGTCGGTCTGATCAACGGGCTGAACGCAAGCTGCGAACGCATTCTGGCCGAGGGGCTGGAGAACGTCTTTGCCCGCCACCACCGCATCGCGGGCGGCGTGCGCGCCGCGGTCGGAGCATGGGGCCTGAAGCTTTGCGCCGCCCGCCCCGAGCTTTACTCGGACAGCGTCAGCGCCATCCGCGTGCCGGAAGGTTTCGATGCCAACCTGATCGTCAGCCATGCGCTGGACACCTATGACATGGCCTTCGGCACTGGGCTGGGACAGGTCGCGGGCAAGGTGTTCCGCATCGGCCACCTTGGCAGCCTGACCGACGCCATGGCTCTGTCGGGTATCGCCACCGCCGAGATGGTGATGGCCGATCTGGGCCTGCCGATCACCCTCGGCTCGGGCGTCGCCGCCGCGCAGGAACATTACCGCCAGACCACCGCCGCCGCGCAGAAGAAAGCCGCCTGAGGATGAAGGACGCCATGTACATCCCAACCTATGAGGACATGCTGGCCGCGCATGAGCGGATCAAGCCGCATATCCGTCGCACGCCGATCCGCACCTCGGATTACCTTAACGAACTGACGGGCGCGCAACTGTTCTTCAAATGCGAAAACTTTCAGGAGCCGGGAGCCTTCAAGGTCCGCGGCGCCACCAACGCGGTCTTCGGTCTGGACGAGCGCCAAGCGGCCAAGGGTGTCGCAACGCATAGCTCGGGCAACCATGCCTCGTGCCTGTCCTACGCAGCCATGCTGCGCGGGATTCCCTGCAACGTCGTGATGCCCCGCACCGCGCCGCAGGCCAAGAAGGACACGGTGCGTCGCTATGGCGGCAAGATCACCGAATGCGAACCCTCGACCAGTTCGCGGGAAGAGACCTTCGCCAAGGTTCAGGCCGAGACCGGGGGCGATTTCGTCCATCCCTATAACGATCCGCGCGTGATCGCCGGCCAAGGCACCTGCGCCAAGGAGATCATCGAGCAGACCGACGGTCTGGACGCTGTGGTGGCCCCGATCGGCGGCGGCGGCATGATCTCGGGCACCTGCCTGACGCTTTCGACGCTGGCCCCGGAAACGCAGGTGATCGCGGCCGAACCCGAGCAGGCCGACGACGCCTATCGCAGCTTCAAGGCCGGCTACATCATCGCCGACGACGCGCCCAAGACCGTCGCAGACGGGCTCTTGGTGCCGCTCAAGGATCTGACCTGGCATTTCGTCAAGAACCACGTGTCCGAGATCTATACCGCCTCGGACGCCGAAATCGTGGACGCGATGAAGCTGATCTGGAAACATCTGCGGATCGTCATGGAGCCCTCCAGCGCCGTGCCGCTGGCAACGATCCTGAAGAACCCCGAAGCATTCGCCGGCAAGCGCGTCGGCGTCATCGTCACCGGCGGCAATGTCGATCTCGACAAGCTGCCCTGGAACTGAGGAGATCCCCATGAACGCGAAAACGGATTTCTCCGGCTATGAAGTCGGCTACGACATTCCTGCCCTGCCCGGCATGGACGAAAACGATATCCAGACGCCCTGCCTGATCCTGGATCTGGACGCGCTGGAGCGTAACATCAAGAAGATGGGCGATTACGCCAAGGCGCATGGCATGCGCCATCGCAGCCATGGCAAGATGCACAAATCGGTCGACGTGCAGAAGCTGCAGGAGTCGCTGGGCGGCTCGATCGGCGTCTGCTGCCAGAAGGTCTCGGAAGCCGAGGTCTTTGCCCGCGGAGGCATCAAGGACGTGCTGGTCACCAACGAGGTGCGCGAGCCCGCCAAGGTCGACCGTCTGGCCCGGCTGCCCAAGCTGGGCGCGACCGTCACGGTCTGCGTCGACGAACTGGCCAATATCGCCGATCTGTCGGCGGCGGCGCAAAAGCACGGCACCGAACTGGGCATCTTTGTCGAGATCGACTGCGGCGCCGGGCGCTGCGGCGTGACCACCAAAGAAGCCGTGGTCGAAATCGCCAAGGCCGCCGATGCTGCCCCGAACCTGAGCTTCAAGGGCATTCAGGCGTATCAGGGCGCCATGCAGCACATGGACAGCTATGAGGACCGCAAGGCCAAGCTGGACGCCGCCATCGCGCAGGTGACCGAAGCCGTCGAGGCGCTGGAGGCCGAAGGGCTCAAGCCGGAATTCGTCTCGGGCGGCGGCACGGGGTCGTATTATTTCGAGTCGAACTCGAACGTTTATAACGAATTGCAATGCGGCTCTTACGCCTTCATGGACGCCGATTACGGCCGCATCCACGATCAGGACGGCAAGCGCATCGACCAGGGCGAATGGGAAAACGCGCTGTTCATCCTGACCTCGGTGATGAGCCACGCCAAGCCGCATCTGGCGGTGGTCGATGCGGGGCTCAAGGCGCAGTCGGTCGATAGCGGCTTGCCCTTTGTCTATGGCCGCGACGATGTCAAATACATCAAGTGCAGCGACGAACATGGCGTGGTCGAGGACAAGGGCGCCGTGCTCAAGGTCAACGACAAGCTGCGGCTGGTGCCGGGCCATTGCGACCCGACCTGCAACGTCCATGACTGGTATGTCGGCGTGCGGAACGGCAAGGTGGAAGTGGTCTGGCCGGTCTCGGCGCGCGGAAAGGGCTACTGATGCTTGTCGTTGCCGAAAAGGAAATCGCGGGTCTGATGACCCCCGAGGCGGCGTTCGAGGCTATCGAGGCAATCTTTGCCTCGATGGCGCGGCGCAAGGCCTATAACTTTCCCGTCGTGCGCGAGGCGATTGGCCATGAAGATGCGCTTTACGGCTTCAAGGGCGGCTTTGACGCTTCGGCGCTGACGCTGGGGCTGAAGGCAGGCGGCTACTGGCCGAACAACCAAAAGCACAACCTGATCAACCATCAGTCCACGATCTTTCTGTTCGACCCAGATACCGGCCGGGTCAGTGCGGCGGTGGGCGGCAATCTGCTGACCGCCCTGCGCACCGCGGCAGCCTCGGCGGTGTCGATCAAGCACCTGGCGCCCAAGGGGGCCAAGGTTCTGGGCATGATCGGCGCCGGCCACCAGTCCGCTTTCCAGATGCGAGCGGCGGCGAATGTACACGGCTTCGAAAAGGTCATCGGCTGGAACCCGCATCCCGAGATGCTGTCGCGCCTTGCCGACACCGCTGCCGAACTGGGCCTGCCCTTCGAGGCGGTCGAACTGGACCGTCTGGGGGCCGAGGCGGATGTGATCATCTCGATCACCTCGTCCTTCAGCCCGCTGTTGATGAACGAGCATGTCAAGGGCCCGACGCATATCGCCGCGATGGGCACCGATACCAAGGGCAAGCAGGAACTCGACCCGGCGCTGGTGGCGCGCGCCCGCGTCTTTACCGATGAGATCGCGCAGTCGATCAGCATCGGAGAATGCCAGCACGCCATCGCTTCGGGGCTGATCAAGGAGGAGCAGATCAGCGAACTCGGCGCGGTGGTCGCGGGCGACGATCCGGGCCGGGGCGATGCCGAAGTGACGATTTTCGACGGCACCGGCGTAGGCTTGCAAGATCTGGCCGTGGCCAAGGCCGTCGTCGAACTGGCCAAGCAAAACGGGGCGGCGCAAGAGGTCGAAATCTGACCCGATGCCGCTCACGTCCTGAACAAGGGAGGATAAGGACGTATGCAAGCAGTTGATACCAGCCCCGGATTCGATCCGGTCGAGGAGCGCATCGCCGCCCCTCGACTGCTCGCTTTGGGTTTCCAGCATGTTCTGGTCATGTATGCCGGCGCCATCGCGGTGCCGCTGATCGTCGGCCGCGCCCTGCAGCTATCGCCGCAGGACGTGGCCTTTCTGATTTCCGCCGACCTTTTCGTCTGCGGGATCGTCACCATCATCCAGTCCTTTGGTGCCACGCAATGGTTCGGCATCCGTCTGCCGGTGATGATGGGTGTGACCTTCGCCGCCGTCGGCCCCATGGTCGCCATCGCCTCGTCAAATCCGGGACAAGAGGGCGCGCGGATGATGTTCGGCGCGATCATGGCGGCGGGGCTTATCTCGATCCTGTTCGCGCCGCTGGTCAGCCGGCTTTTGCGCTTTTTCCCAAGCGTCGTCACCGGCACGGTGATCCTCGTCATCGGCGTCAGCCTGATGCCGGTGGGGATCAACTGGATATTCGGCCTGCCGGTCGGCCCCACGGCACCGCAACTGGTCGATCCTGCGCAGCAGGCATGGCTGGAAGCCGCCATCGCCTCGGGCGGCGTCCCCGATGGCGTCATGCTGATGCCGACCATGCCCAACCCCGATTATGCATCCGTTCCCCGCATCCTGATCGGCGTCACCGTGCTGGCCGCGATTTTGCTGATCGCACGCTATGCCAAGGGCTTCGTTGCCAATATCGCGGTGCTTCTGGGCATCGTCATCGGCGGCGTGCTGGCCGCGATCCTGGGCATGATGCATTTCGACGGCATCTCCGAGGCTGCCTGGTTCGCGCCGATCAAGCCCCTGCATTTCGGCATGCCGATCTTTGATCCGGTGATGATCCTGACCATGCTGCTGGTGATGTTCGTGACCATGATCGAATCCACCGGGATGTTCCTGGCGCTCAGCGACATCTGCGGCCGCAGGATGACGCCCAAGGCGCTCAGCGCCGGGCTGCGGGTGGACGGTCTGGGCACCGCCATCGGCGGGCTGTTCAATACCTTCCCCTATACCTCGTTCAGCCAGAACGTCGGGCTGGTGGGCGTGACCGGCGTGCGCTCGCGCTTTGTCTGCGTTGCAGGCGGCGCCATCATGATCCTGCTGGGCCTGATCCCCAAGATGGGCGCACTGGTCGAATCGCTGCCGACCACGGTTCTGGGCGGCGCCGGGCTGGTGATGTTCGGCATGGTCGCCGCGACAGGCATCCGCATCCTCGCCAATGTGGATTTCAAGGGCAACAAGCACAACCTGTTCATCGTCGCCGTCTCGCTGGGCCTTGGCATGGTCCCGATGATCGCACCTGACTTCAACCAGTGGCTGCCGCATTCCCTGCATACGCTGATCCATTCGGGCATCCTGCTGGCCGCGTTGGCCGCGGTGGGATTGAACTGGTTCTTCAACGGCGCACCGCACACCAGCGACGAAGAAGTCGCCGCCGCCGCCCACGCGGCCGAGGCACACTGATGCGCAGCCGCCTGCTCATCAGGGGCGCCGAGGTGGTTGTCACCATGGACGGCGCCCGACGCGAGATCGCAGGCGGGGACATCCTGATCGACGGCGGGGTGATCTCCGCCGTCGGCACAGGGCTCTCCGCCGAAGGCGCCGAGGTGGTCGAGGCCCGGGGTTGCGTCGTCACCCCCGGCTTCGTGAATACCCATCATCACCTGTTCCAGACCCTGACCCGCGCCGTGCCCGCCGCACAGGACGCGGCGCTCTTCGGCTGGCTCAGGACGCTTTATCCGATCTGGGGCCGCATGGGGCCGCAGGACATCCGCCTGTCAACCCGGATCGGCCTTGCGGAGCTGGCGCTTTCGGGCTGCACCTGTTCCTCGGATCACCTGTATCTCTTTCCGAACGGCGCCCGGCTCGACGACAGTATCGAAGCTGCTAGCGAAATCGGCATCCGCTTTACCGCCACACGCGGCGCCATGTCGATCGGCGAAAGCAAAGGCGGCCTGCCCCCCGACGCGCTGGTCGAGGACGAGGCCGCAATCCTCAAGGACAGCGAACGCGTGGTGGCCGCCTTCCACGATCCGAACCCGGGCGCGATGGTGCAGGTCGGGCTTGCCCCCTGCTCGCCCTTTTCGGTCAGTCGCGAGTTGATGCGCGACGCCGCCATCCTTGCGCGCGAAAAGGGCGTGCGGCTGCATACCCATCTGGCCGAAAACGACGAGGATATCGCCTATTCTCTGGAAAACTTCGGCATGCTGCCCGGCGATTACGCCGTAAGCCTGGGCTGGACCGGCGAGGATGTCTGGCACGCGCATTGCGTGAAGCTGTCGGAGGGCGAAATCGACCTCTTTGGCCGCACCGGCACCGGCGTGGCGCATTGCCCGTGCTCGAACGCGCGGCTCGCCTCGGGCATCGCCCCGGTGCGACGGATGCGCGATGCAGGCGTGCCCGTGGGGCTGGGCGTCGATGGCTCGGCCTCCAACGACTGCAGCCATCTCGGGCTCGAGGCGCGGCAGGCCATGCTCGTCGCCCGGCTCAAGGACGGGCCGGCCGCGCTTGGCGCGCGCGAGGCGCTCGAGATCGCCACGCTGGGCGGCGCCCGGGTGCTGGGACGCAGCGACATCGGCGCGCTCATCCCCGGCAAACGCGCCGATCTGGTGCTCTGGGACGTGTCGGAATTGCCAGCTGCCGGCCAATGGGATCCGGTCGCGGCACTGATCTTCTGCGCGCCCATCCGCCCGCGCGCGGTCTATGTGGAAGGCCGCGCCGTCGTGCAGGATCACCACCTGCTGACGGCCGACACAAATCGCCTCAACGAACAGGCCCGGGCTGCCATTGCCCGGCTCGCGGATTGACAAGGAAAGGATGAAAATGTCCGGCTATCTGACCACCCATGTGCTCGACACCGCCAACGGCACGCCCGCCAAGGGCATGAAGATCGAACTCTATCGCCTTGATGGCGAACGCCGGCTGATCGCCCAGACCGTCACCAACCACGACGGCCGCACCGATCAACACATCCTGCCCGAGACCGAGTTCGCACCCGGCGAATACGAACTGGTCTTCCATGTCGGCGCATGGCTGGACGACCAGGGCCACGAGGCCGCAAAACCTCGTTTTCTCGATCAGGTGCCGCTGCGCTTCGGCATGTCCGAACAGGACCACTACCATGTGCCGCTGCTGATTTCCCCCTACGGCTTTTCGACCTATCGCGGCAGTTGAAACAGGCCCGGCTTCTTTCGTGCCCAAATATCCTGGGGGGCGAGGAGCGCAGGCGACGAGCGGGGCGAAGCCCCAAAACCGCATGAGCGAGGGGGCAATGCCCCCTCTTTCGCATTTCCGCTTGGGCGCAAAGGATTTTCAACGCATCGTTAAGACAGCAAGGGGAAATGCGTGAATACTCGCAACCCCGCGAACCGGCTAGTCTTTCCCCAGCTAGACAGGAGACAAAGTATGTCCGATTTCGCCGTCATCTGGGATTGGCTGGCCTTTGCCATCCGATGGACGCATGTCGTCACCGCCATCTGCTGGATCGGCTCGTCCTTCTATTTCGTCGCCCTCGACCTTGGCCTGCGCAAGGTGCCCGGCCTGCCGGTCGGCGCGCATGGCGAAGAATGGCAGGTCCATGGCGGCGGCTTCTACCACATCCAGAAATACCTGGTCGCGCCCGAGCGGATGCCCGAACACCTGATCTGGTTCAAATGGGAAAGCTACATGACCTGGATCTCGGGGGCGGCGCTCCTGATGGTCACCTATTGGGTCGGCTCCGAACTGTTCCTGATCGACCCCGCCAAGATGGAGTTGGCGCCCTGGCAGGCGATCCTGATCTCGGCCGGCTCGCTGTCGATCGGCTGGCTGATCTATACCAACATGTGCAAGTCGAAGCTGGGCGAGACGCCGACCCTGCTGATGCTCATCCTGTTCGTGCTTCTGCTGGTCATGGGCTGGGCCTACAATCAGGTCTTCACCGGCCGCGCGGTCATGCTGCATCTGGGCGCCTTTACCGCCACGATCATGACGGCAAACGTGTTCTTCGTCATCATGCCGAACCAGCGCATCGTGGTCGCCGATCTCAAGGCCGGCCGTCCTGCCGATCCGAAATACGGCAAGATCGCCAAGCTGCGTTCGACGCATAACAACTACCTGACGCTGCCGGTGGTGTTCCTGATGCTGTCGAACCACTACCCGCTGGCTTTCGCCACCGAATACAACTGGGTGATCGCCGGGTTGATCTTCCTGATGGGCGTGACCATCCGGCATTTCTTCAACACCATGCACGCAGGCGGCGGCATGCGCTGGTGGACATGGGCCGTGACCACGATCCTGTTCATCATCGTGATGTGGCTGTCGACCGCACCGATGTTCCGCCAGACCTTGGAAGAGGCCGAGGCCCGCGTCCTGACACCCACCCAACAGGCGATGGTGGACGCCCCCGGATGGGATGACGCCTATAACGCCGTCATGGGCCGCTGCTCGATGTGCCACGCAAGGGAGCCCTCGTTCGAGGGCATCCATACCGCGCCCAAGGGCGTGCTGCTGGAAACCCCCGACGACATCACCCGCGCCGCGCGCGAAATCTTCATTCAGGCCGGCGTGACCAACGCCATGCCGCCGGCAAACGTCAGTTTCATGGAAACCCAGGAACGTCAGGCCATCGTCGACTGGTATCGCAGCCTGCCCAGAAGCTTCGCACTGAACTAAGGCGCGCCATGCGCCGGCAATTTGACCCGGCATCCCCGATCCGCTAGCAGGCTTTCTCGCCGGATGGAGGGGACGACATGGACAGCACAAATGGCTGGGACGATTCTGCCGAGGCCTGGATCGCCGATATGGGCGACAGCGGCGATTTCTCGCGCCGCCACGTGCTGGACGTCCCGATGCTGGCCCGCATCCGCGGCCGGGGTTTTCGCAAAGCGCTGGATGTCGGCTGCGGCGAGGGGCGCTTTTGCCGGATGCTCGCCGCCGAAGGGATGGACCCAACCGGCATCGACCCCACGCTGAAACTGATCGAGACCGCCCGCAGCCGCCACCCTCAAGGCACCTATCTGCAAGAGCGCGCCGAGGCGCTATCTCTGCCCGATGCCGGTTTCGACCTTGTCGTCAGCTACCTGACCCTTATCGACATCGACGATATCGGCGCGGCCATCGCCGAGATGGTGCGCGTGCTGCGTCCGGGCGGTAGCCTGCTGATCGCCAACCTCAATTCATTCAGCACGGCGGGCGGCTGGAAGGGCGACCCCGGCGCGGGCTTTGTCATCGACAATTACATGGACGAACGGGCGGAATGGGTCAGTTGGCGCGGCATCCTGATCCGCAACTGGCACCGCCCCCTTCACGCCTATATGCAACCACTGCTGTCGCACGGGTTGCGGCTGGTGCATTTCGACGAACCCACGCCGCAGGGCGGGGAGCCGCAGCGGATCGCGCGCTATCGCCGCGCGCCCTATCTGCACATCATGGAATGGGTCCGGGACTAGAGTTCAGGCAAAAGCCCCCCGCACCTCGCGGGCGATGAAATCGGCAAACAGCCGCACCTTGGGGTCCTGCAGGCGGCGGTGCGGGGTCAGCACCCCGAACTGGGACGGGATAGGCGGATAATCCGGCAACACCTCGACCAGCCGCCCCGAGGCAAGATGATCGGCCACCTCATAACGCGGCCGGTTGACGATCCCCCTGCCCGCCAGCGCCCAGGCGCTGAGCACGTCGCCGTCGTCGGCATCGAAGTTGCCATTGACCAAAAGCTTCTGCGGCCCATCGGGGGTCTGCAATACCCAGTAATATTCGGGGCTGCGGGGATAGCGCAGCAGCAGGCAGTTATGCGCGGTCATGTCCTCGGGCCGTTCGGGGCGGCCGTGCTTGTCCAGATAGTCCGGGGTTGCCACCAGCGCGCGCCGACATTCCGCGATCCGCCGCCATTTCAGCGCCGAATCCTGCGGCTCACCCAGAAAGAACGCCAGGTCGATCCCGTCCGCGATGATATCGACATTGCGGTCGGACAGCCGCAGCCGCACCTCGACCCCGGAATATTCATCGCAGAATTTCGGCACCAAGGGCGCGATCAACCGCCGGCCCAGACCCAGCGGCGCCGTTACCCGCAAGGCGCCATGCGGCATGCCCGAAAAGCCCGAGACCACCGCCTCGGCCTCGTCCAGCGTCTCGATCACCCGGCGGGCGTTGTCGTAAAAGGCCCGGCCCACCTCGGTCGGCACCAGCTTGCGCGTCGTGCGATTGAGCAGCCGCACACCATAGCGCGTCTCCAGGTCCTTGATCCGGTTCGAGGCCACCGCCGGCGACATGCGCAGGTCGCGGCCGCCCGCCGTGATCGAGCCCAGTTCGACCACGCGGACAAAGACTCGCAGACTTTCAAGATATGGCATGGGTTGACCCGCCTCTTTCAAGGAATCGCTGAAAGTCTTATGCTCAATCCGAGATTTCGCAAAGAGCAATTCACAACTACGCTGAAGCTCTACCCAGCCATCCCGAGCGAGGACCGAATGGGCGACGCATTGCGCTTTCTTCTGAACGACACCGAGATCCGCCTGACCCAGGCCGGACCGTCGGACACTCTGTTGGACTTTCTCCGGCTCAACCGCCGCCTGACCGGCACCAAGGAAGGCTGCGCCGAGGGCGATTGCGGCGCCTGCACCGTGCTGGTCGGCCGGCTGCACAACGGCCGGCTGCATTACGAACCGATCAACGCCTGCATCCGCTTTCTGGCCTCGTGCCACGGCTGCCATATCGTCACGGTCGAGCATCTGCGCGGCGCCGATGGCGGGTTGCACCCGGTTCAGGCCGCCATGGTCGAACATCACGGCAGCCAGTGCGGGTTTTGCACGCCCGGTTTCGTCATGGCGCTTTACGGGCTATGGATGTCCGATCCGCAGCCCGACGTGCTGGCGATCGAGACCGCGCTGCAAGGCAACCTGTGCCGCTGCACCGGCTATGAGCCCATCGTCAAGGCCGCCTTCGCTGCGTCCGAGGCCGGTGGCCAGCACATGGACGCGCTGACCGTCGAACGCGACCGCATCACCGCGGCACTCGACGCCATCCCGCGCGAGCGGGTCGAGGTGGCCCGTGGCGAGGACCGCGCCATCCTGCCCGCCGACGCCGCCGATCTGGCGCTGGTGCTGGCGGAAAACCCCAAGGCCACCATCGTCGCGGGTGCGACCGATGTCGGGCTGTGGGTGACGAAATTCCTGCGCAACATCTCTCCGGCGGTGTTCATCGGCCATCTGCAGGATCTCAAGACGATCCAGATCGCACCGGGGCATATCACCATCGGGGCCGGCGTGACCTATTCCGAATTCGAGCCCTTTATCCGCCAGCATTTCCCCGAGGCGGTGGATTACTGGCTGCGCATCGGCGGCTGGCAGGTCCGCAACGCCGGCACCATCGGCGGCAATGTCGCCAACGGCTCGCCCATCGGCGAGACGCCGCCCCTGCTGATCGCGCTGGGGGCCACGCTGCGGCTGCGCAGCGCCGAAGGGACGCGCGAACTGCCCATCGAGGACTATTTCATCGAATACGGCAAGCAGGACCGCCGCCCCGGCGAATTCGTCGAGGCGATCACCCTGCCGCTCAAGGGCGACGCGCGCATCGCCGCCTACAAGGTCAGCAAGCGCCATCATGCCGACATCACCGCCTCGGCCGCAGCCTTTTGGGTGGAAACCGACGGCGCGACCATCATCGACGCCCGCGTCGCCTTTGGCGGCATGGCCGGCACGCCCAAACGCGCCACTCATGCCGAGGCCGCGCTGACGGGCCAGCCCTTTGCCGCCGAGACCTTCGAGGCCGCCGCGCGCGCGGTCGCAAACGACTTCCAGCCGCTCAGCGACTGGCGGGCCAGCAAGGAATATCGCCAGCAACTCGCCGCCAATTTCTTCCGCCGCTTCTGGCTTGAACAGTCCGGCGCAGACCACCGCCTGAGGAGGGTCGAATGAAACAGGACGTTTTCGTCAAGGGCGCCGCCCATACATCCATCATCCATGATTCCGCAGAAAAACACGTCACCGGCCGCGCCGATTACACCGATGACCTGCCAGAGCCGATCGGCACGCTGCACGCCTATCTGGGCCTTTCGACGGTCACGCATGGCCGGATCGTGTCGATGGACCTCGACGCGGCCCGAAAGGCGCCGGGCGTGCATCTGGTGCTGACGGCCCGGGACGTTCCCGGCGTCAACGACATCTCGCCCACCGGCCTGCATGACGAGCCGCTGCTGGCCGAAGCCGAGGTGCAGTTCCACGGCCAGCCGATCTTTGCCGTCGTGGCCGAGACCCGCGATCAGGCCCGCCGCGCCTGCCAACTGGCCAGGATCGAATATGAGGAACTGCCCTTTGCCATCGACGCCATCGCCGCCCGCGATGCCGGCATGGGCTACGTGACCAAACCGCTGAAGCTGGCCCGCGGCGACATGGCCGAGATGGACCGTGCGCCCCGCCGTATAGAGGGCCGGCTAACCGTCGGCGGGCAAGAGCACTTCTATCTGGAAAGCCAGATCGCCTTCTCGATCCCCGGCGAAGATGACGAGGTGATCGTCAATGTCTCGACCCAGCACCCATCCGAGGTGCAGCACATGGTCGCCCATGTGCTGGGCGTGCCCTCGAATGCGGTGGTGGTGAATGTGCGCCGCATGGGCGGCGGCTTCGGCGGCAAGGAATCGCAGATGAACCCGTTCGCCTGCATCTCGGCCCTGGCGGCCAAGAAACTGGGCCGCGCGGTCAAGCTGCGCCCGGACCGCGACGATGATTTCGCCATCACCGGCAAACGCCACGATTTCGTCATCGACTATGCGGTCGGCTATGACGAGACCGGCAAGATCCACGCCGTCGACGCCGATTTCTACGCCCGCTGCGGCTTTTCGGCCGACCTGTCGGGCCCGGTGACGGATCGCGCGCTGTTTCACGCCGACAACGCCTATTACTATCCGGCGGTCGAGCTGCGCAGCCATCCGTTGAAGACCAACACCTGCTCGAACACCGCCTTCCGCGGCTTCGGCGGTCCGCAAGGCGTGGTCATGGCCGAGCGCATCGTCGAGGATATCGCCTATACCCTCGGCCGCGATCCGCTGGAGATCCGCAGGCTGAACCTTTACGAAAACGGCCAGCTCACCCCCTATCACCAAGAGGTCGAGGACCAGATCCTGCCCCGCATCTTCGATGAACTGGAGGCAAGCAGCGATTATCAGGCGCGTCGGCAGGCGGTGCTGGATTTCAATGCCCGCGCCAGGGAACAGGGTGGCGCGATCCGCAAGGGCATCGCCCTGACCCCGGTCAAGTTCGGCATCAGCTTTACCGCGACCTGGTACAACCAGGCCGGTGCGTTGATCCACATTTATTCTGACGGCTCGATCCACCTCAACCACGGCGGCACCGAGATGGGCCAGGGCCTGAACACCAAGGTCGCCCAAGTGGCAGCCGAAGCGCTCGGCGTCCATATCGACCGGATCAAGATCACCAAGACCACGACGGAAAAGGTACCCAACACTTCGGCCACCGCGGCCTCTTCCGGTTCGGACCTGAACGGCATGGCCGCGTTGGATGCCTGCCGCCAGTTGCTCGAACGGCTGACGGAATTCGCCGCAAAGGCCAAGAACGTGCCGCCCGAACTGGTCAGCATCGGCGAGACGGTGCGGATCGGCGATGAGGAACTGCCCTTCGGGGATTTCATCAACACCGCCTATCTGGCGCGGATCCAGCTTTCGGCCGCGGGTTTCTACAAGACACCCAAGATCCACTGGGATCGCGACACCGGGCGCGGACGGCCGTTCTATTACTTCGCCTATGGCGCGGCCTGCGCCGAGGTTTCGGTCGATACGCTGACCGGGGAATATGTCATCGAGCGCGCCGATGTGCTCCATGACGTGGGCCGCAGCCTGAACCCGGCCATCGACAAGGGCCAGGTCGAGGGTGCTTTCGTGCAGGGCACCGGCTGGCTGACCAGCGAAGAACTGTGGTGGGACGACAAGGGCCGGCTGCGCACCCACGCACCCTCGACCTACAAGATCCCTCTGGCCTCGGACCGGCCCAGGATCTTCAACGTCCAGCTTGCCGACTGGTCGGTGAACCGCGAGGCCTCGATCAAACGCTCCAAAGCCGTGGGCGAACCGCCCTTCATGCTGGGCATCTCCGTCTTCCAGGCGCTGAACATGGCCGTGGCCTCGTTCAACGGCTATCGCGAGAACCCGCGCATCGACGCCCCCGCCACGCCCGAACGGGTGCTGATGGCCATCGAGCGGCTGCGGCAATGATCCGGGTCCAGATCACCCGCACCCGCGGATCGTCCCCGCGCGAGGCCGGAGCGGCAATGTTCGTCAGCGAACAGGGCCTCAGCGGCACGATCGGCGGCGGGCAGCTGGAGTATATGGCGATCGACCGCGCCAGGCAGATGCTGACGCGCGGCGAGACCCGGGCGCGAATGGACGTGCCCCTCGGCCCCGAGATCGGCCAATGCTGCGGCGGCCGGGTCGAGCTTGCCCTGACCAGCATCGCCGAACCCCCGGCCGAGCCCGATCATCCCCGGGTGTTGATCTTCGGCGCGGGCCATGTCGGCCGGGCGCTGGCCACGGCCCTCGCACTCCTACCGCTGCGCCCCATCCTGATCGACCAGCGCGCGCAGGAACTGGCGCAGGCGACGGGCGACACCCGCCTCACCCCCCTGCCCGAAGCCGAGATCCGCGATGCCCCCTTCGGCACCAGCCATGTCATCGTCACCCATGACCACGCGCTGGACTTCCTGCTCGCCGCCGAGGCCCTGCGCCGCATGGACGCGCCCTATATCGGCATGATCGGCAGCCAGACCAAGCTGGCGCAGTTCCGCCGCTTTGCCCGCGCCCAGGGGCTCGACACCGACCGGCTGACCTGCCCGATCGGCGCCGGCTGGTCGCACGACAAGCGCCCCGAGGTCATCGCCGCCTTCACCGCCGCCGAAATCATCGACCGGCTGACCCAAACCACTTCTTCGTTGAAAAAATACCCATGCGACAGCTGATCCGGGGGCGAACGCTCTCATTCCACGCCGACCCGGTCGAGGTCGAAAGCGCCTTCACCTATCACGAGGACGGCGCCATCATCACCGAAGCCGGCAAGATTGTTGCCATCGACGACTATGCCGACCTGCGCGAACCCGAACTGCGCGAAATCGACCATCGCCCGCATCTGATCCTGCCAGGCTTCATCGACACGCATATCCATTTTCCGCAGGTCCAGGTGATCGCAAGCTGGGGGGCGCAACTGCTCGACTGGCTCAACACCTATACCTTCCCCGAGGAATCCCGCTTTGCCCAGCAGGGCCACGCCCCCGCGATGGCCGAGAAGTTCCTAGACCTGCTGCTCCAGCACGGCACCACCACCGCGGTGGCCTTCTGCTCGGTGCATCCGCAATCGGCCGAGGCGCTGTTCTCTGCGGCCGAGGCCCGCAACATGGCCATGGTCGCCGGCAAGGTGATGATGGACCGCAACGCCCCCGAGGCGGTTCTGGACACGCCCCAGCAAGGCTATGACGACAGCAAGCAACTCATCGCGAAATGGCACGGCCGGGGCCGGCAGCGTTACGCCATTACCCCCCGCTTTGCCATCACCTCGACCCCCGAGCAGATGGAAATGACCGGGCAGTTGGTGCGCGAGCATCCCGACTGCCATATCCAGACCCATCTTAGCGAGAACCGGGACGAGATCGCCTTTACCCTCAGCCTTTATCCCCAGGCGCGCGATTATCTCGACATTTACGAAACCTACGGGCTTTTATCCGACAAGCTGCTGCTTGGTCACTCGATCCACCTTGAGCCACGCGAGATCGCCCGCATGGCCGAGACAGGCAGCCGCGCCGTGTTCTGCCCCACCTCGAACCTGTTCCTCGGCTCAGGTCTTTTCGACGAGGCCGGCCTGCGCGCGGCCGGCGTGGTCAGCGGCATCGCCACCGATGTGGGCGGCGGCACCAGCTATTCGATGCTGCAAACCCTGAACGAGGGCTACAAGATCCTGCAACTGCGCGGCCAGAAACTGCATCCCTTCGCGGCCTTCCATTGGGTCACGAGGGGGAATGCGGTGGCGCTTGGCATGGCGGACCGGATCGGCACGCTGGAGCCCGGCAGCGACGCCGATCTGGTGGTGCTGAACAGCAGCGCGACCCCCGCCATGGCACTGCGGATGGAGCGGGCCGAAACCCTGGCCGAAGAGCTGTTCATCCTGCAGATCCTCGGCGACGACCGCGCCATCGCGCAAACTTACGTCGCCGGGAAGCCCATGCTCGGCTGACATCGGAAAGATGCTGCCAAAAAAAGGGGAAGCATGCGCAAACGAAAGCAATAGCCTGCGCAAAGGCGTCAAGCGAAATCCGCGCGGGTCTCTGATTTAAGTGAGCAGATGGATGACGTCGGCGCGGGAATAGATCCTCGCGCTGCCTCCCTCCGGCCGTATCCCACCGGCATCAAGCCGCGCCTGAAGCTCGCTCCACCCCAGTAGGGTCGTAACGCCCAAAGTGCGAAAACTGATAAACCGATCGTGGAATGCCTCGCGGTCGGTCGCGCTCATCTGAAACTGCACCCCGCCTCGCGGGCCGCGCACCTGCTGGCACGACAGGCCATTACGTCGAACAAAGGTCAGGAGCTCGCTGGGCCGCAGTCCTTGCGAATAGGCAAAGGCATCCAACGAAGTCGCCCCACCTTCCTGTCCGACATGGCCGAGGTTTACCAGAACCGACCCGAAGCCCGAGCGCTGAAGATACTTGCCCACCCGCGCCACCCTGCCTGAGCGAATGCTTTCGATAATCTCGGGCAAAGTCATTCGCAATCTGACCGACGCTTCGCCCAAACTACACCAATCATGCATGGCCACGTAGATCGGCTCTGCACCGAGCAACAGGTCGTCGATCAGGTCCTGCGCGGCCCAGGCGTTCCAGCGTAGGTCATCGGTGCGCTCGAACAGTTCCTTATCCCGCGCCTGTGCAAACTGGAGCGGCGTCAACGACATGGCCTGCAGGAAGTCAGGTTCGGTCAGCCCCTGCGGGAACGCCGCCCGCGCCTCAGCGTGATCGATCAGCGCCCACCCCGGCGGAGAAACCTCATCGCTCTTGATCGCGGTTTGAATATCAGCCTCCGGCATCTGCATCAGGCACGCCACTGAGCGCAGCGACATGCGCCCGCGTCGCAGCACCGGCTCGCCCAGCACCTCATCGCCGGGAGCAAGCGGCCAGCTTTCCACGATGTGCCGCTGCAGGATGTCCCGGAACGGCTGCAATTCCTCAGGGCAAGGATCCACGGCAAGCAGGTCATGAAGACCGCCGAAAATCTTGCGCGGCCCTTCCTCGGGCTGGCCCATCAAATGCTACAATTCGATCAGTGCAGCGCATAGCGCTTCCTCGCCACCCGAGCAAAGCCGAAATCCGACATCCGCCGGCCACCATTGCTGATCGTCGCGAAGCGCATGCCACTTCGGCAGCTTGGTCGCAATCGCGGCCCGACCCAGCTCAAAGCAGAACTGCGCGGAAGCATAAAGATCGAATTGGTCAAGCCAATGGTCGGAGGCTGTGTTCCCCTCAAGCCTGCCGAAAAGCCAAAATTCGAATAGAGAAGGATCGCGCTGCTCAGGACGACTCGGCGGGCAGATCAAGCTCCGGCAGTCGCCTGGTTACCTCATGTCGATCAAGCCTGTCCTGCACCGTCCACAATGTAACCAACGGGCGGTTATGCTCCGGGCAGATCGTGACGAAGGGCAGCGACCATATACCACGCAGTCCCGGCTCGGCTTCCAAGCAGTCGGGGCAACCGCGCACCTCCCTGCCGCCGACACTGGCAGCAGGAAAGCGATGACCCGCGAACCATGCCTCCCCATCGCTGGTCCTGGGTGTGCCCTGACGAAGCGCGGCGACCGGAACACCGGAAAGCTCCGCCAATTGTGTGAGGGCAGCGCGTTCGCCAGCAATCAGGCTGTGTATCCCGATACCCATGTCGCGCAAGAATTCGCGCAAGGGAACTTGGTTTACCTGCGCCAAGCGCGACGCCAAGGAAGTCGCAGTTTCGCCAGGTATGGAATGAACGGAAAGAGGAAGTCGGGCCATCCATCCCGGATAGCCATTCATACCGCCGCCCGCCACCTCTCACATGCCTTTTAAGGTCAGTCTACCTTGCAACGCACGATGGCCCGCAGACATCGCATGACGAACGCTGAGGGACGAAGCCGTCATTCAGCTTTTAGGTGATCCATGACGAAAGCAACCCGTTCCTCGACTGACGCCTTGGGCAGCTCGACAAGTTGGTAGCCGAAGCGGGCGTAAGTATCAGCCATGACCCGGCCGGTTGCTTCGGCTTCCTCTTGATCCTGCCTTCTTTCGGCGTCCTGCCCGAAAATGGCCTCCCAGTATGGGGCAATGAAGACCGTTCTGTTGTAGCGATATGTCTCCGCGGCAGCCTCCACATGGATGGGAACCCGAAGGCCACATAGCGTCAGATAGCCGACGACATCGGGGACTCCTCTGTCCATAAGCACCGGCTTTTCGAAAGCCGCAGCTTCATGCCACGAACGCAGCTCCCATCCGAGCATGAGTTCGGCAAACGTGGCTTTGTCTGCCCACGGCAAGGCGGTTCCGCCGATCTGAACCTGATCGCGAATGATCGCCCGCCCGGCCTCGGGCATGGACGCAAATCCCCTATCATGCAGGGCGTCGATCAAAGTGCTCTTGCCGGAACCGGGGCCACCAGTCACGACGAACATATGGTCACACATGTGCCATCCTTGCTTTCCAATGGGGGGATGACGCGCAGATGATCGACCATACAGGTCGTTCTTGATGCGCGTAACTATAGGCTAGCGTCAGTAGCGAAGGTCAGCAATGGGCTCTGCACGTCGATCATGGGACATTCCGGACGTTCGCTGCGACCCAGCGTCGCTCGGAGCTTCTTCGCTGAAAAGACCAGATGTTTCGGGCCTGCCAGTCCTTGACTCTATCAGCGGATTTTTGCCCACTGGGAAAGCAGTGAGGGTGGAACGGTAGAGTGGCGGCAAGAAAAATTTCGAATGACGAAATCTCAATTTTTAAAGCTATGATAAGCCGGGAGATGAAGAACAAAGATATCCAGTTCTTTTTTAACCGTCCCGATCGACCTGTCAACTCCGGACGGATCACCGACATCGGAAATGGGAGATACAGTAATTCAGCGATCATCCCCGCGTTTCCAGCACGGATGGCTCCGCAACCCGGGCCAGCAACGCCGACCGCGCTGGAAACGCGGCCAACATTGCACTAACAATCAAAATGGACCCCCTAGTCACCTGCATCTAAATTTCGGCACATAGATTTTGCTGTGTTTTCTGGCAGAAGCGTTTGACCGACGCGAGGATTTCGTCGGCGGATTTGACCCATCGGTAGGGCTTGGGGTTCTCGTTGTGCGCGTCGATGAATGCGACAATGTCCGCCTCGAGGTCGGCGGTGGAGCGGTGGACGCCCCGTTGCAGTTGCTTGCGCGTCAGTTCTGCGAACCAGCGCTCCACCTGGTTGATCCAACTGGCTGAGGTGGGTGTGAAATGCACATGCCAATGCGGGCGCCGGGCGAGCCAGGCCTTGATCTTGGGTGTCTTGTGGGTGGCGTAGTTGTCCATCACCAGATGCACGTCCCGTCCTTGCGGCAAGGTTGCATCGATCCGCTTCAGGAAGTCGAGGAACGCGGTCGCCCGGTGCCGCTTGTAGCATTTGCCGATCACCGCCCCTGTGGCGATATCGAGTGCTGCAAACAGCGAGGTCGTACCGTGGCGGATATAGCTGTGGGTTCTCCGCTCGGCGACACCCGGCGCCATCGGCAACACCGGCTGTTCCCGATCCAGCGCCTGAATCTGGGATTTTTCGTCCACGCACAGCACGATGGCCCGGTTCGGTGGGGCCATGTAAAGGCCGACGATATCCTGCACCTTGTCGACGAACAGCGGATCGGTCGAGAGCTTGAACGTCTCGCTGCGATGCGGTTGCAGGCCGAAGGCGGCCCAGATCCGGCGGATGGTGGTATGCGACAGGCCCGTCGCCACAGCCATCGAGCGGATCGACCAATGGGTGGCGTCCTTCGGCGTGGTGTTCAGTGTCCGCTCGATCACCTCGGCTACCTGATCGTCCGACACCGTGCGGGGCCGACCAGGACGATATTCGTCGGTCAGCCCCTCGATCCGGTCCCTGACGGACCGTCTGCGCCACTTGCCGACAGTATGCTCATGCACTCCGAGCCGCGCGCCGACCTCCTTGCTTTGCAGCCCTTCCGCACAGAGCAGGATTATCCGGCACCGGTCCGACAGCGAACGCGCCGCCTTGTGCCGTCGAACCTGAGCCTCCAGAAACCCGCGCTCCGCGGCGCTCAGAACCACCTCGTCCGCCACCCGGCCTACCATAGCATCCTCCGAAACCGCTCGGATCAATGATACGGACGACAGTTCCGGGGGAATAGTGGGGGCTGATCAATGGACCGATGAGCGATGAAATGCTCGTTAGCATGTTCGTGAAAGGGGCGGACGACAAATGGCGATTCCATCTCGGCGAAACCGAAAGGCACGAGTGCAAGGAAGGTTTTGGGTTCCGGCACTCTGAAAAATGGCTTCGTGCGGTAGCGGCCTTGGCCAATAACGAGGGAGGTTACGTTGTTCTTGGCGTCAAGGACAAGTCATTGACTAACGGAATCATCGATTCTGATAGCTATCTGGCAAAAGGAATGTCATCGAGCGAATTCGAGAACGCGGATCCGGCAGACTTTTCGATGAAGTTGAAATCGACGTTTGATCCAACGCCACGCATCGAGACGAAATGTATCCACCTTGATGGAGCTAAGATCGGCATCATTTACGTGCATAAGCACCCCGGTCGACCGGTCATCACGACGAAAGGCGAAGGAAGGATTTCCGAAGGAGACATATTCTTTCGATATCCAGGACAATCTTCTAGAATAAAATACAGCGATTTGCAAACAATCCTCGAGGATCGGGACAGGCGGGTTCGCGAGCAGATGCTGCCACTGGTGGAGGAACTTATTAAGCTTGGTCCAAGAAATGCTATGATTGCCGATTTGTCCAAAGGTGAGCTTCGTGGCGACAACGGAACGATCCTAATTGGTGAGCATCTCGTAGAGAAGATCAAGTTCATTAAAGAGGGCGAATTTCGGGAAAAAGAGGGCGCTCCAGCCCTCATGCTGATCGGTGAAGTATCACCAGTGGGGGCAGGAACGGTCACTGTTCAAAAGACGTTTGTTACGGTCAACAGCATAATTGATGACTTTCTTGAACAGCAGACCCCGTTTGAACCAAGGGACTACATCCGCTGTGCGGTGGAGGCTGGTAATGGCGCTTGGCTGCCCATGCACTACTTCGCTCGGGGAGCAGGGCTGAATTCAAAACAAGTCGAATCGTTAGTTATGTCCTGCTCAGCGCCGTCCAGCCGAAGGGAAGTTAACCGCGACAGTTTTTTGGTGTCAAACCAGCATTTAGCCGAGCATCGGGTTAGGCAGGAGTTATCCTTAGCGAGATGCATTCGGGTAAAGTTCCGTCGGTCGCTGATGTGAAATCCGCGATTGACGTATCTCGAGCGATCGTTGGTGTGGAGGACAAGAGAAACGTCAACCTTCAAATGTTGCTGGAACTCCTAAACTCTGCGAAGGTGATCCTTCAGGACAGCGAAAAGAGTTCAGCCATGAGCGTTGTTCGCCGAGCTGTAGCGCGGGTCGATGAGCTATTTTTCTCATAGACTCTGCAGCAGGTTGACATGACCGTCTGCGCACAAAAGCCATCTGCTTTGAAGGCGAAACAGCGACCGTTTTTCATCACCACGGGGACCCACTCGGCGGGATCATGACTATCTCCAACAGCAGCGACTTCTTTTCGCAAGTTAAAAATAATCCTGAGAACTTCTATATTGTTCATTACTCATGTCAGAGCCTGAATGATGATAATGAGGGCTTGTCCCCTCGCATCACTTCTATAGGAGTAACTCACTTTGCAACCGAGCAGACGGTTAGTTTTTCGACCCATGCTATAGCCGAAGAAATGGGTATCGCTCGCGAGGATGTGCGGGGAAATTTTGATCGTGTCGAAGAAAAACTTCTTCGCGACTTCTATATCTTCATACGAGATCGGCGGGATAAGTTCTGGATTCACTGGCACATGCGAAACTTGACCTATGGCTTTGAACATCTTGAACATCGTTATCGCATATTGGGAGGAACAGATGCCGCAGTGATCCCCGTGGAGCGACGGATTAACTTGAACGACATGTTATCTAGAAAATATGGCTCAAGTTATGCCAAGCATCCGAAGATGAAGAGTCTAATGGAAATAAACGGAGGCGCTTGAGACCTTTGGGCCTTATATCGGCAAACCTTACCGTTTCGATGAAGCGGTCGAGGACGGCGTCGTGCTCGACCTGCGCTAGGAGGCGCGGGACATTGATCAGCGTATCACCTCGCCCGACAAGATCGACGCCTGGTTCGAGGCCAAGACCAAGAACCTGACGCCCATCGCCAAGGCGACCCTGAAGCAGCGCTGGGGCACATTGCAACGCGTGCTGTCAAGCAAGGATCGCCTAGAGCAGATCGCCAGCGACATTATCATGGATATGGAGTTGAAGCCGCGCCTAAAGGCTGGTCGCGGGAACGCAATGCTGGTTGCTGGGTCAATCCCCGAAGCATGCAGGTTCTTCGAGATTTTCAGCAAGTCTGGCTCCACCCTCGCCAGCAAATGCGCCATCGTGACCTCCTATAAGCGGGCCGCGCCGGAACTGACCGGCGAAGAGACCGGCATGGGAGAAACCGAAAAGCAGTATGTGCATCGGGTTTATGACGACCTGCTAGGGGACAAGAGCGAAGAGGATTACGAGGAAGAGGCACTGCGCCTGTTCAAGAATGAACCGGGTCAGATGAAGCTTCTGATCGTGGTGAGCCTATGCGAACGTCGCATCCGAGCCTGATGCCTCCAGGTTCAACGAACTGGAAATGGGCGAAATGCGCAAAGAAGTAGAGCGCGCAATCAGCATTCGGGACGAGGTCCGCCTGCATAGTGGCGATGCTGTCGATCTAAAACTTTACGAGCCCGCGGTGCGGCATCTCATCGATACCTATATCCGTGCGGACGATTCCAAGACGATCTCTCACCTGGACGATATTAGCCTGATCGACCTAGTCCTGAGCAAGGGCGCGGATGCCGCCAACGACCTGCCTGCCGGCACCAACCGAAATCGGAACAACGTCGCCGAGGCCATCGAGAACAACGTCCGCCGCCTCATCATTGACGAAACCCCGGTCAACCCGCGCTTCTACGAGCAAATGTCTCAGCTGTTGACGGACCTTGTCACGCAGCGCCGCAACGATGCCATCGAATACGCCGAATACCTGAAACGCATCGCCGAACTCGTGAAGCAGGCCAAATCTGGCCATGGGGCGGACTACCCCGCGAGCATCAAGTCGGCGGGCCAGAAGGCGTTGTTCGACAACTTGAATACCGATGAGGAGCTTGCGTTGCGCGTCGATCAGGCGGTGCGCGATGTCGCGCCAGATGGCTGGCGCGGCCACATGATGAAGGAAAAGAAAGTCCGGCGTGCGGTGGAGACTGAACTGCCAGGCGCCGAAACCCTCGTCGACAGCATCATGGCAATTTTGAAGAACCATAGTGAATACTGAGCACCATATGATCGGCGGCATCGATGTCGAGGTGCATTGGAAAAGCATCAAGAACCTGCACGTTGGCGTCTACCCACCTGATGGCCGCGTCCGCGTTGCCGCTCCGACGGCCGTGAGCCTGGATGCTGTCAGGCGTGCTGTCCTGACACGAATGGCATGGGTGCGGCGGCAGCAAGCGCGGTTCTTGACCCAGGAAAGGCAATCCAAGCGCCTCTATCGGAGCGGCGAAACGCATTATGTCTGGGGGCGCCCACTGCGCCTGGAGGTCGTCGAATGGAATAGGCGAAAGCATAAGATTGCTGTTCTGGGGAATGATCGCCTGTCGATGAACTCCCCCTTGAACAGTAGTCGTGATCAACGCGCCACATGGATGGCCGCTTGGCGACGGGCAGAGTTGCGGATGGTTTCGGCCCCTAGGTCATGTTGACAAATGGCGGAGCCAGAGGCGGATCGACGTGATGTCGATGAAGCCCAGGAAGCTTTCGGCGGTCTTGTCGTAGCGGGTGGCGACGCGACGGGCATTCTTGAGCTTGTTGAAGCACCGCTCAACGAGATTGCGCAGGCGGTAGAGCCTGCGGTCAACGGCGACCCGTAGCTTCCGGGTTTTGCGCATGGGGATGACCGGCACCACGTCGCGCACCTCCATGGTCTTGCGGATGTTGTCGGAGTCGTAGCCGCGGTCTGCGAGCAGAACGCTTGGCTCGGGCAGGTTGTCAGCCATGACCAGATCGAAGCCGAGGTAGTCCGATGTCTGCCCGGCCGTGATCTCGGTTCTCATGGGCAGGCCTGCCGCATTGACCCGCAGATGGATCTTGGTCGTGAAGCCACCTCGCGAGCGGCCGAAACCTTGGCGCGGAGTCCCCCTTTTGCGCCCGCTGCCTGATGATGAGCGCGAACCACGGTGCTGTCGATCATCTGCAGCGCATCCGGCACGATCCGGCTCTCGTTCAGCGCCTCCAGGATCTGTTCCCACAGCCCCGCCAACGTCCAGCGCCGGAACTGCCGATAGACAGACGACCATTTGCCGAACTCTTCCGGCAGGTCGCGCCAGGGCGACCCCGTTCGGGCGATCCAGAAAATCCCATCCAGAACAAGCCGATGGTTCGTGGGCTTGCGGCCGTTCGGAGAACGGACAGCCAGGATGAAGCGTTCAAAGAACGCCCACTCGTCGTTCGACATCAGGTTTCGTGCCACGCTGGTCTCCATTGCAGATACCAGCTTGAATCACGATCACCGCGCCCGGTGAATCCCTTTTGTCAACACGCCCTAAAGTCCAGAAATGGTCCGAGATCCTAGGTGTGACGCCATCGAAATGGGGCAGTTGCAACGCTGCCAAGGGCATCGTCTGGCTAAACACGGAACTGTCCGCAAAGCCCATAAATGCCACTGATTATGTTATTCTGCACGAACTCGCGCATCTGATTTCTGATCGGCATGATGATCAATTCGTCGCAGTTCTCAATCAACATATGCCGTAATGGAGAACCATTCGGAGCGATCTTAACTTATTCCCTCTTGCGGCGTGGGACACATAGTCGCCAAAACATACATGTCTCAAATCCAAATAATTAAAAGGACGCCAATGCCCCACCTTTCTATCAAAAATAGCGATGCTTCCAATCGTTTGAATAATTGTATTTTGACCTGCAACAAATCAGGGTATCCGAGCGTAGTCTGCAAGCGATACACTAAATATACTGACATCGATGTGATGTTTGATCTAGCGAACAGTTTCAGTCTAAGCCCCTACGAGGCAAGGTCCAAAGAGATATTGAACTCCGTTTCTACTATAGTAGAAAAGCACACTTCGCTTAGGGGGCGAGATAGTATTTCTCTATTTGATGTCCATATCGAGAAGCGTGACATCCTAGTCGCTGAAGCGCTACCCGCAGAACTTCATGATTACTATATGCATCTGGTTAACAGCATCAATAATCAGTCGGCATGACACATGCGCGGCTAGTTCTTCTTTGAAAAGGCCGCGCCCAATCGGAACGCATTAATAATCTTATTTGGCTAGATTAAAAATATATGCCGTTTATGGCAGGAGGATTTCACGGCGGTATTTTCATGGGACAGACCAAGCCCATACCGCGGCTCGGCTCCCTCCACTCCAGAGCCATCGTGTGTAAGCGCCAAGCTTGGCCGCAGGACCCTTGTCGAAACCGAAGCTCCGCAGCTAGAAAACTCGCATAGAAGACGGGGAACGATTGTGACCGAACGTAACGACATATCGGACCTTCTGGCCTTCATTGGCCGCGAAGGCGACTGGCGGGAACGGCTGCAGGATGTAGTCGCGGAACACCTACTGCCTGCGCTCGAGGAATTCGAGATCGATCAGGACGGCTTGGCCGATTTGTTGGGTGAGCAATGGTCAGGCGTGCTTTGGGGATGCGGGTTCGAGGACTTCCTTGGCCAGCGCTATGAGGACGGCAACATCGTCGATCTTTACCTAAAGCGGCGCGGCTGGAAGGAGACCGCCCTCAATCGGGAATATTTCGCCGCGCTGCGGGATACGCCGGTCAGCCTCTATGAGGTGAGTGATGTCCAGCCCGGCACCTCCATGGTGTTGCGTGATTTACTATCGGATGCCGCACCGATCACGGTGCGCGAGAATTCCGCCACGCGCACCCTGAAGCAATGGGACCGTATAACCGTGCGGGTGGTCCCCGAACGCGACCATCACATCATCTCGGGGGCTCTCCTGCCTTTCCGTGCCGAGGCCGTGGACTTCCTTTTTGCGGGGCCGCGCGATACCCTGAAACTGAAGAAGCGCGAAGCGCTGCGGCTCAACCGCGACCAGCTGATGGGCTGCGCGCCCATCTTCACCGCCGCTTGGCTGTTCGTCGAGATCGACCGCGCCCTTACCCCAATCGAGCCGCAGTTCACCAATTCGGACGGCGACGATGTCCTGTTCCACGACATGCGTTTCCCGCTCGCCAACGACGTAACGCAGAAGGTGGTGGCGGAGCAGCTGGACCGGGTGAGGGATTTCCTGCCCGAGGGACCGAAGTTCTGGAACTGGCTGGCACCAAAGAAGAAGCAAAGCAGCAAAGCGGGCGGCGGCATCATGTTAGACATGCAGATGGAGAGGGCGGCCGTCTTGGGCTCTTTGGAACTGAAGGGGAAGACGCTGCTCGTCAGCGTCAATTCGGCCGAGCGTGCGGCCAAGGTCGAGGCGTTGATCAGCGCGACCGCTGGTGATCTGTTGAAATCGCCGCTGACCACGATCCGGACGGTGGATCAGATGCGGGCCGACCAACGGAGTGAAGAGCCGCGCGAAGGCGCTGATGAAATCCCCCCCGACATTGCGCGCCAGCTGATGCAGGATCACTTGGACAAGCACTACCGTGAAACGCTGGACGCGCCCATCCCGGCACTGGGAGGCAAGTCGCCGCGGCAGGCGGCGCGCACGGCAGACGGCCGTGAGGAGGTGATCGAATGGCTGAAGATGCTGGAGAACCGCAGCGCCACGAATCGCGAGGGTCCGATTGCCGAATATGATTTTGGCTGGATGTGGGTCGAGCTTGGGCTTCAGGATCATCGGAAATGATACCCGGTAGCCGGGATCTACACCGTGCATTTCGGGCTTTTTTCGTCACCCCTCAATAATCCATACCCGCAGGGCACCCTCTGCGCGAGGAGGCGCACTTTCTCGCATGTAGATCATGTAGTTAAGTCTGAGCACGCTTTTGATTTCTTGCGCACCCTTTTGCTTTCATCGGTGAACGACGCATAGGAGAAAGGCTTGAATCGAAATAGTCTTTCGATTCGGCGAATCGGGGATCAAACGCCTTTTGCGCATGCTTTTCCTTTTCTTGGCAAGAAGCCAGAAAAAGGAATGGAGTGCGCAAGCCCGGTCAAGAAAAATCGACGCCGGGCTGGCGATAATTCGGTTACTTGCTGAATCTGCAGGGTTTCATAGCCCTGTCGAAGCCACATCATGCAAGAGCGGATCGGTTTCGCTCTTGCGATAGATGCGCAGGCACCCGTCGACCGGCGCGATGCCGAAGCCATCCAGTCGCTGGTTGAGCCCGTCCCAAGACAGCCTATGTGCCAGAGCAAGCCGGCGAAAGCTGACGAAATTCTCATGAAAGGCTGCGACCTGCTCTGGGGTCAGCATGATCGGATCCTTACACCCGGTCTCGCGTTTGGCAATTTCAGCGGGCGAAGGGCCCTTCCTGAAAAAGCTCAGCATTTCGCTGAACGACAGCCCTTGAGACAGGGCAAAGGTTTCGGCAGAAATCTCATCCCCGTCGAGGCCGGAAATACTCACAAGGATCGACGCAAATCCCGACCGCTTCAGATGCCGGCCGATCCATGTCAGTCGCCCGTCCTTAATCCTCTCGACGAGCTCCCCTGACGAACATCCCAAGTGAACCGCCGCCTGTTCGAGAGGCATCCATTCCGGCGCCAGACGTCCAACCTGCTGTGCCCCCCGCAACAGCCGTTCGACGATCGCCTGCCCCGCGAGCAGATTCCGGCCCGCACCATGCTGACAGCACACCGCGCCAAAGAAGCCGCAATCGCGCATAAACTGGAACAAGCGGCTGCTCATGTATAGGTCTCATTGCAGGGCTACGATCTCTATAACAGATTGAAATCAATATGCCTTGACCCTAAAATGCTTCTACTTGCCCCATCCAGAGCACGCGGGCATCCCCCAAGACACTCGATGTAGGCGAATAATGTTCGAGGCGAGTCGGACCTATGAATAAATCTCTTATTACTTCGGACCAGAAGCCCGTTTCTCTTGTTATACTCGGGCCGCATCGCTGCGGAACCTCAGCGTTGTCGGGCGTGCTCAAGCACTTAGGTGCAGATATCCCAGAGACCCTGATGCCGGCAAGCGGTGATAATCCACTCGGATACTTTGAATCTCTGCGCGTGATGGCCTTCAACGACAAGCTGCTCAAAGCGCTTGGATCGAACTGGAAAGACCTTTCACCACTCGACCTCGGTAGCTTCGCCCCCCAAGTGTTCGAGAGCTTCATATCCGAAGCGGTAGAGATACTGCACGAAGAATTTTCTGCAGCCCGGCTCCCGCTTCTGAAGGATCCTCGAATTTGTCGCCTCGCCGGGTTCTGGGATGAGGCATTTATCCGTCTGGGCTATCAACCCCTCTACATCCACACTCACCGGAATCCGCTTGAAACCGCCGACTCCCTGAAAAAGCGCGATGGAATTCCAGTCGAGGTCGGATTATTGATCTGGTTGCGCCATGTGCTGGATGCTGAGGCCGCAACGCGCGGAAAGACGCGCGTTTTTACAAACTATAAGGCATTACTCGACGACTGGCATCCACAGGTCGCGCAGATTGAAAAAAGGCTCGGCCTGAGCTTCCATCGCAACAGCATCACCGTTCGTCAGGATATCGACAATTTTCTCAGCAATGTCCTACATCGCCAGCGCCGGGCTGAGGAAGATGTAAGCAGATCCATGCAGGTGGCCGATGTCGTGCGCGATGTGTTCCGAATTCTCGAAAACTGGACGAGTAACGCAGAGAACCCCTCTAATTATAACACACTGGATCACCTTCGTCGGCGTTTGGACGGCTCTCTCGATCAGGTTGCCATTTTCATGCGCGCGCAAGAGGAAGATCAGAAACGCCTTCATGAAAACCTGCGTGACCGCGAACGTGATCTTCACGCTTACGAGAAAAACGTCCAAGAACGGCTCGAAGAGATCACAAAGATCAGCGAGTTGCTGCTGGAAAGCCAGAAGCAACGCGAAGCAGAACAAAAAACCCATGCCGCGCAAATCGCAGCGCTCAACAGGATGCTGCTTGAGGTCCAAAGACAGCGGGATAAGGAAGTGCTTGCCCGTGCAAAAAGTGAGACGCATGTGCGGGCACTATTGTCCAGCACCTCATGGAGGATGACTGCCCCCATGCGACGAATGGCTACATTTTTGCGCCAGAACAAGAACCGGTTTTCCAATAGATGACGGTTGGCTATGAGATGTATGGCGTAGTCTGGAATAGCGCCTGGAACTGCAGGTCGAGCGCCACGCTTGCCAGCGCCCTCCGTTCGGCAAGAGACGCAGCCCACCCAGTCGCCAGAGCGGGGCGGTTCCATACGATGTCGCGTCGGCGAGGTTGCAGATATCGAGTTCCGGACTGGAGCGACGATCCTGTATGCGCGCCGAACTGGTCGGGCCATCCGGATGCCCCCATCATTGGGGCCATATGGAAAGGATGGTCCCGCATGATGTGAAAGCGCTTTCCGGAACGCAGCCAGTCATACACGGCATTCAGTTCCTGACCATTGAGCGGGCAATCGCGCAGCGGTTGCTTTCTCTGAATAGCCCCATGTTTCGTGGCCGCCTTCTTCGGTAATTTTGAGGCAAGGAGGCCATGATGGGCATCTGCCGACTGCCGCCCGCGCGGATGATCTGGTTCGGCAACTGCCCAAGCCGCTTGCGTTCGCGATCTGAGGCCAACTTCTCCTCATGGTCGCTTTTGAGGCCAAGCGCTGCCTGTGCGACCTCAAGCACCACCGGATAAAAAAGGCGAACCTGAAGTCGGCATGGTTGCGCGCCTGCACGGGCTTCGAAAGGCATTCTGCGTCTACTGGGCCGAAAAGGGTGCCACCACGCATCAAATTGCGGCGATGGCCGGTCACATGACCTTGGGTGAGGTCGAACGCTACACGCGCGCGGCTGATCGCCTGAAAATGGTCAAACTATTGGTGCAAGGATGATGAAACGGGACACGCAAGCCCAAGTTCGGGACACGCTTGAACAAGGTGCTGACTTGAATAACATTTCAGGCATTATTCCGAAAAATGGCGACCCCGGCAGGACTCGAACCTGCAACCTAGCGCTTAGAAGGCGCTTGCTCTATCCGGTTGAGCTACGGGGCCGTATGGCGACATGTCATGGCGCAGGATTGCGGCTGAATCAACCGCTCAATCCGAACCGCTCAGGTCAATCGTCATGAAGACGCTGTTCGGATCGGGCCGGTAATCGCCAAAGGCCGCGCAGTCGGCAAATCCCGCCCGCGCATAAAGCCCGCGCGCAGCGATGAACGTCGGCTGCACCCCCGTCTCAAGGCTAAGGCGCGACATGCCCTCGGCCCGGGCATGGGCGATCAGCGCATCGAGCATGCGACGCGAATGGCCCCGGCCACGCGCCTCGGCCAGCACATGCATGGACTTGATCTCGGCATGATCCGGGGAGATGCGCTTCAAGGCACCCATGCCAACGGGAACCCCAGCCTCGCGCAGCACGAAAAAGGCGATGTCAGGGCTTTCCAGATCGGCGCGCGGCAACATGTGGATCGATTCAGGCGGCGTGTCCGCATGCATGTCGGCAGTATGGCGCTGAAACAGCAGCGCCAGATCCTGACCCAAGGGGCTTTCCCGCCCAATCACCACCGCGTCGCCGTCCATCCTGTCGTCCCTTTTCGTCCGCGCGCCGGACCCTAGCAGCACCGCACCGGCTTGCGAAGCCCCCCATCGCCGGGCCTGCATGAAAAATAAGGAAGAATACGCCCGTCGCACCGGCGTCCCCCGGACGCTTTCCGCCCACAAGGAAGCCGCGCGGAACACCGATCCACCGCCCGGCCAGGCTTGGGAAATCATTCGCCGCCATACCCTTGACCTTTGGCCCTGCCTGCCTTGCCGGCCTCTGACCCCGCCGCTACCTCTGTCTCCGGAAACGGAGGCGCCCATGTCCATCGGCATCGAGCACATGACCAAAAGCTTCGGCGGCACCGCGGTGCTGCGCGGTATCGACCTGACCGTCGAATCGGGCGAGTTGGTGGCGCTGCTGGGTCCCTCGGGCTCGGGCAAGACCACGCTGCTGAAGATCATCGCCGGGCTTGAATGGCCCGACGGCGGCGGCTTGCAGGTGCATGGACAGAACTGGCTGAACCTTGCTGCGCAGGATCGCCGCATCGGTTTCGTCTTTCAGCATTACGCCCTGTTCCCGCATATGAGCGTGCGCGACAACATCGCCTTCGGCCTGACCGTGCGCCCGCGCACCCAGCGGCCGGGCAAGGCCGTGATCGCCAGCAAGGTCGATCAATTGCTGGAGTTCCTGCAAATCGCGCATCTGGGCGACCGCTACCCGGCGCAACTATCGGGTGGCCAGCGTCAGCGCGTGGCACTGGGACGGGCCTTGGCCATCGAGCCCACCGTGTTGCTGCTTGACGAACCCTTCGGCGCGCTTGATGCCGCCGTGCGCCGCGACCTGCGCGCCTGGTTGCGCGATGTGCATGACCAGACCGGCTCGACCACGATCTTCGTCACCCACGATCAGGAAGAGGCCTTTGAGCTGGCCGACCGCGTCGTCGTGATGGGCGACGGCCGGATCGAGCAGATCGGCAATGCCGACCAGATCCACGACCATCCCGCCAGCCCCTTTGTCGCCCGTTTCATGGGGGCAACCATCGAGGTGCCGATCACGCTTAACGCCGGCCGGGCCGAGGCGGCGGGGCTGGACAGCAGCCGCCTGCCGCGCCGCGCCCTGCCCGACGGGCCGGCAACGCTGTTCCTGCGCCCCGCCGATATCACGCCGCTGGCCGATCCGGCCGGGCGCTGGCAGATCACACATCGCACCAGCAACGGCGCGCTTTTGCGGCTGGATCTGACCGATGGCGCCGGCCACTTTGGCATCGACCTGCCCCGCCGCGCGCCAGAGGCGCAGGGGCTGGCCCCCGGCGGCCGCGTCAACCTGCGCCCCGAGGCTGGCGCGATCTTTCCCGGTTCCCGCGCCGCCAGCCAGTCACACCCGACCCCCATTGAATTCCCCCGCAAGGAGATAAGCCTATGACGATCCGCAAGCTTCATGCCGCCGCACTGGCCTTGCTGTTGGGGGCTTCCCCGGCGCTGGCTCAGGACAAGATCCTGAACGTCAGCTATGACGTGGGCCGCGAGCTGTTCGAAGCGCTCAACCCCCAGTTCCAGACCTATTGGAAGGACAAGACCGGCAACGACGTCACCATCGACCAAAGCCATGGCGGATCGTCGAAACAGGCGCGCGCAATCCTCGAGGGGCTGCCGGCCGATGTGGTCACCTTCAACCAGGAAACCGACATCGACGTGCTGGCGCAGAACGGGCTGGTCGCAGAGAACTGGCGCGAGGCTTTCCCCAACGGCGCCTCGCCCTATTATTCCCTGCCCGCCTTTCTGGTGCGCAAGGGCAACCCAAAGGGGATCAAGGACTGGTCGGATCTGGCCCGCGACGACGTGCAGGCGGTCTTCCCGAACCCCAAGACCAGTGGCAACGCGCGCTATACCTATCTGGCCGCCTATGCCTATGCCCTGACGCAAGAGGGCGGCACGCCGGAAAAGGCACAGGAATTCGTCGCCAAGATCTTTGCCAACGTCCCGGTCTTCGACACCGGCGGCCGGGCTGCGACCCAGACCTTTACCGAGCGCAACATCGGCGACGTGCTGATCACCTTCGAGGCCGAAACCAAGGGCATCGCCGCGCAATATGCCGATCAGGGTTATGAATCGGTGACCCCGGCGACCAGCCTGTTCGCTGCCTTCCCGGTCGCCGTTGTCTCCGAGAACGCCGAAAAGAACGGTTCCACCGAAGTTTCGACGGAATACCTCAACTGGCTCTATCTGCCCCAAGCGCAAGAGACGCTGGCCCAAAACCACTATCGCACCACCGATGAAACGGTAACGGCCAAATATTCGGCCGAGTTCCCCGAGGTGAAGCTGCTGACCGTCGATGAGGTTTTCGGCGGCTGGGACAAGATCACCGCCGAACATCTGGCCGAGGGCGGCATTCTCGATCAGGTTTTCGTCAACAGATGAGCATGACCGCGCCCATCCGCGCAAAACGCGTCCTGCCGGGGTTCTCGCTGAGCCTCGGCACGACGCTGCTTTATGTCGCGCTGGTGATCCTGATCCCCGTGGTCGCGCTGATCCTGAAAGGGGCCGAGATCGGCCCGGCGCGTTTCTGGGCAATCATCACCGCACCGCGCACGCTGGCCGCGCTGCGGGTAACGCTGACCGCCGCCGCGCTGGCCACGCTGTTCAACGCCTTTTACGGGTTGCTGATGGCCTGGGTGCTGACGCGCTATGACTTTCCGGGCAGGCGCATCCTCGACGCCCTGATGGATATTCCCTTCGCGCTTCCCACCGCCGTGGCGGGTATTTCGCTGACCGCGCTTTATTCGGCGAACGGCTGGTTCGGCGCACCGCTGGCCGGTGCCGGGATCGAGCTGGTCTATACGCTGGGCGGCGTGATCCTGGCGATGACCTTTACCTCGATCCCCTTCGTTGTCCGCGCCATCCAGCCGGTGCTGGAGGATCTGGACCCGGCGCTGGAGCAGGCGGCGATGACGCTGGGCGCCCGCCCCTTTGCCATCTTCCGCCGCGTGGTGCTGCCGGCGATCCTGCCGGCGTGGATCGCCGGCTCGACCGTGGCCTTTGCCCGGTCGCTGGGCGAGTTCGGCGCGGTGGTGTTCATCGCCGGCAACCTGCCCTTCAAGACCGAAATCGCCGCGCTGCTGGCCTATATCCGGCTTGAGGAATACGACTATCAGGGCGCCGCCGCCATTGCGCTGGTCCTGCTGGGCTTTGCCTTGATCCTGCTGGTGCTGTCGAACCTGATGCAGTTCCGCGCTGCCCGCCATCTTGAGGCACGCTCATGACCGCAGCCGCACTGACCTATGCCCCCGGCCAAAGCCGCACCATGCCGCGCCTGCTGATCGGGCTGGCCTTCGGGCTGACGGCAATCTTTGTCGTCGCGCCGCTGGCCTTCATCTTCTGGCGTGCCTTCGCCGATGGCTGGGCGGTCTACCTGAAGAACATCACCGATCCCTTGGTGCTGCATGCGATCTGGCTTACCACGCTGGTGGCGGTGATCGTGGTGCCGGTCAACATCGCCTTCGGTATCGCGGCGGCATGGGCCATCGCCCGATTCCGCTTTCCGGGACGCAAGCTGTTGATGGTCGTGATCGAGATTCCCTTTTCGATCTCGCCGATCATCGCCGGCATCTGCTACCTGCTGCTTTACGGACGACAAGGGCTGTGGGGGCCGTGGCTTGCCGCGCACGACCTGAAGATCATGTTCGCCGTGCCCGGCATCGTGCTGGTTACGATGTTCGTCACCGCCCCCTTCGTGGTGCGCGAGGTGCTGCCCTTGATGCAGGCGCAGGGCTCCGAACAGGAACAGGCGGCGGTGACGTTGGGCGCACGCGGATGGCAGGTGTTTTCACGCGTGACCCTACCCAATATCCGCTGGGCCCTGCTTTACGGCGCGGTGCTTTGCACGGCCCGCGCGGTTGGCGAATTCGGCGGGGTTTCGGTGGTTTCCGGCTCGATCCGGGGGCAGACGAACACGCTGCCGTTGCAGATCGAACTGATGTTCAATGACCTGAATACCACCGGCGCTTTCGCCGCCGCTTCGACCCTGACCGTGATCGCGCTGGTCGTGCTGGTGATCAAGGCTGCCTTGGAAAACCACAGGTGAAACCGCGTAACTGGCGGGAATGTCAGTGGACTTGACCCGCCACCCCGCCTAGGCTGAATGCCATGGATGCCGCGATAAAGGACCACCAACAGCCCTGCCCCGAACTGCCCAAGCCGCGCAGCTTTTGGCAGCGAATCGCCGACAGGCTGGCGGCGATCGTCGGCACCGACCGTGCCGCCACCCCGCCCGAGAAATCGGTCGCCTTCACCATCGCGGTGATCGCACTGGGGGCCAAACTGGCCAAGGCGGACGGCGCGGTGGCGAGGTCCGAGGTCGCGGCCTTTCGCCGTGTCTTCATCATCCCGCGATCCGAAGAAAAGAACGCCGCCCGGGTCTTTGACCTGGCGCGGCAGGACGTGGCCGGCTTCGACGCCTGGGCCCGGCGCATCGCACGCATGTTCCCGCCCGGCGACCCGGTTCTGGCCGATGTGATCGAGGGATTGTTCATCATCGCCGTCGCCGACAGCGAGTTGCACGAGGCGGAAATCCTGTTCATCGACGACGTGGCACGCATCTTCGGCATGACGCCCGCGCAGGTGGCGACGATCCGCGCCCGCCATGACCGGCGGCAAGGCTGTCCTTCGTGCGAGGTGCTGGGCGTTACCCCCGACACGCCCCTGCCCGAAGCGCGTCGACGCTGGCGCGAGTTGGTGCTTGCCTCCCACCCCGACCGCGCCGTTGCCCGCGGCCTGCCGCCCGAGGCGATCCGGCTGGCCGAGGCCCGCACCCGCGCATTGAACGAGGCGTGGGAAAACTTCCGCAACATGCACCGCCTGCATCCGGCATAGGGAACCCGGCCGCCCCGCCGCCCGTTTCCCCTGCAAACAGCCGAAGGACCGGCCCATGCGCAAAATCCTGACCCCCCTGCTCCTGTGCACCGCGCTTACGTCCCCCTGTGCCATGGCGCAGGATTACGAACCGCCGCTTGCCGACGAGCCAACGCCCAACGACGTCCCCGCGCCGGAATTGGACACGCTGGAACGCGGGCTGGAAAACTTCATGCGCAACCTGCTCAATCAGGCCGAGCCGCATCTGGACCGGCTGGGCCGCGATCTGGGCGACACACTGGGCGCGGTCGCGCCGGTGTTGCAAGACATCGGCAAGCTGATGGACGATGTGCGCAATTATCAGGCGCCCGAGCGGCTGGAAAACGGCGACATCCTGATCCGCCGCCGCGCCGATGCGCCGCCGCCCCCGCCGGTAGGCGATGCACTGCGCGACATGCTGCGCCCCGCGCCCGAGGATGATCCACGCCTGAACCCCGACCTGCCCGAGGCGCCACCGCCACTGTTCGAACGCGACCCGGGCAGCGAGATCGAGCTTTAGGGCGCAAAGCCCTCGACCCAATCCACCAGTTGCGGCAGGCTGTGGCGGTGCAGGTCATAGCCTTGCAGGATGGTTTCCCGCGCCGCCGCCCGCATCCGGTCGGCGTCGGGATCGCCGGAAAGCCCGCGGATCAACGCCGCCTCCAGCGCCGGTTGGTCAAAGAACGGCACCAGCCGCCCATTCTCGCCGTCCCGTATCAGTTCGCGCACCGGCTCGGTATCAGAACCGACGATATAGCAGCCCGCCGCCATCGCCTCGGCCAAGGACCAGCTCAGCACGAAGGGATAGGTCAGGTAGCAATGCACCCGGCTGACCTGCAGCAGCGCCAGATATTGCGGATAAGCCACGCGGCCCATGAAATGGATGCGCGACAGGTCCAACTGGCCGTCCAGTTCGGCCAGCAGTTTCTCTTTCCAGTTCGGCGCATCCTTGGGCAGGCTGCCGTAGCTGACGCCCTCGCCGCCAACGACCACCACCTGCGCATCCGGCCGCGCCCGCATCACCTGGGGCAACGCGCGCATGAAACGGTGAAAGCCGCGATAAGGTTCAAGCGAGCGCGAAACATAGGTCAGCACCTCGTCCCCGGCCCGCAAGCGGCGCCCGTCGGGCAGCAGGAAGTCGGCCAGCGGATTGGGACAGACCTTCAGCGTGTCGATGCCGTCATGGATCACCGTCAGCTTTTGGCGCAACTCGGCCGGAAAGGAGTTCGCCTGATATTCGGTCGGCGCCAGCCCGGCATCGGCCTGCACCAGCCCCTGAATCAGATGTGCCGAGCGCGCGATGGTGCCGATCCGCGCCTCGTCGCTGTCGGGGGTAATTTCAGGATCGAACCCCACATCATGGCCGCGCGTGCGATACAGCAGTTCGGCATAGACCAGCAGCTTTGCCTGTGGCCAGATTTCGCGCAAAAACAGCGTCTCGCCCCAACCGCTGTGGCCAAAGATCACGTCGGGAGTATAGTCGTGCCGATCGCGCAAGGCCCGGCAGCCGCGTGCCGCCAGCCAGCCCCGCTCGGCCATCTCGCTGAATGTCCGGCCCAGCATGGGCGGCAACGAGGGCTCGTCCGGCGCCTTGTAGCGCACCACGCGAACCGGCGAAGGCCGCGCGTTCTTTTCGTCCGTCAGGCCCATGACGTGATGGCCGCGCGCTGCCAGCGCCGGCGCCAGATGCAGGAATTGCGCCGGAAAATTCTGATGAACGAACAGGATTTTCATGCGCTTGCCGTCAGAAAGGCTGCCTGGATCAGCTGGCGGGTATATTCGGTTTGCGGATTGCTGAAAACCGCGTCGGTCAGCCCCTGCTCGACCACCTCGCCAGCGCGCATGACCATGATCTGATGCGCCATGGCGCGCACGACACGCAGGTCATGGCTGATGAACAGGAAGGCCAAACCGTGCCTGTGCTGCAATCGCCGCAGCAGTTCGACGATCTGCACCTGCACGGTCATGTCCAGCGCCGAGGTCGGCTCGTCCAGCACCACCAGCTTGGGGTTCAGGATCATCGCGCGGGCGATGGCGATGCGCTGGCGCTGGCCACCGCTGAATTCATGCGGATAACGGTGCATGGTGGCGGGGTCCAAACCGACCTCGCGCATGATCGCATCGACCATCTCGCGCCGGTTGCGGCCCGGCTCGATCCCATGCACGCCCAGCCCTTCTGAGATGATCTGTTCCACCGTCATGCGCGGCGACAGGCTGCCGAAAGGGTCCTGGAACACGATCTGCATGTCGCGACGCAGGCCCCGCAACGCGCGACCCGGCGTTTTCGAGATGTCGCGGCCCATGTAAAGGATCGGCCCGTCGCTTTCGATCAGCCGCATGATCGCCAGCGCCAGCGTCGTCTTGCCAGAGCCAGATTCGCCGACAATGCCCAGCGTCTCGCCCGAGCGGACCGAGATCGTGGCGCCATTCACCGCCTTCACATGGCCGATGGTGCGACGCAAAAAGCCGCGCTGGATCGGGAACCAGACCCTCAGGTCCTGCGTCGCCACGATCTGCGGGGCGCCCTCGGGGATGGGATCGGCGCGGCCCTTGGGCTCTGCCGCCAGCAACATACGGGTATATTCGTGCTGGGGGTTGGCAAAGATTTCCTCGACCGGGCCCTGCTCGACGATCTCGCCGCCCTTCATCACGCAGACCCGGTCAGCGATGCGGCGCACAAGGCCAAGATCGTGGCTGATGAACAGCATCGACAGGCCCTCGGCGGCCTTCAGCTCGGCCAAAAGCTCCATGATCTGCGCCTGAATGGTCACATCCAGCGCCGTGGTCGGCTCGTCCGCAATCAGCAGTTCCGGGCCGTTCGCCAACGCCATGGCGATCATCACCCGCTGGCGCTGCCCGCCGGAAAGCTGGTGCGGATAATCGGCCAGCCGCGTTTCGGGATCACGGATGCCCACGCGGGTCAACAGCTCGATGATCCGCGCCTGCACCGCCGCGCCCTTCAGCCCCTGATGCAGCGCCAGGCTTTCGGCAAGCTGCCGCTCCAGCGTGTGCAGCGGGTTCAGCGAGGTCATCGGCTCTTGGAAAATAAAGCTGATGTCATTGCCGCGCACCCGGCGCAGGTCTGAGTCCGGCGCCCCCACCAATTCGTGGCCGGCATAACGGACCGAGCCGGAGACTTCTGCCGCCTCGCCCAAAAGACGCACGGTGGACAGGGCCGTGACCGATTTGCCCGAACCGGATTCACCGACCAGCGCCACCGTCTCGCCCTTGTTGACGGTAAAGCTGACACCCTTGACGGCGGGCACCACCTGCCCGTCCTGCCGAAACCCGACCCGCAGGTCGCTGACTTCCAGAACCGGCGTCATCGAAAGGTCTTTCTGGGGTCAAAGGCGTCACGCACACCTTCGAAGATGAACACCAGCAGCGACAGCATGATCGCGAAGGCGAAAAAGGCGGTGAAGCCAAGCCACGGCGCTTGCAGGTTCTGCTTGGCCTGCAGGGCCAGTTCGCCCAGCGAAGGCGCCGAGGTCGGCAGCCCGTAACCAAGATAATCCAGCGCCGCGAGCGACGAGATCGTGCCGGTCACGACAAAAGGCAGCATGGTCAGCGTCGCCACCATGGCATTGGGCAGGATATGGCGGAACATGATGATGCGGTCGGAAACCCCCAAGGCCCGCGCCGCCCGGACATATTCAAAGTTGCGCGCCCGCAGGAATTCGGCCCGCACCACGCCCACCAGCGCCGGCCAGCCAAACAGGATCGACACAAAAACCAGCAGCCAGAAACTTCGCCCCAGAATTGCGAACAAGATAATAATGACGTAAAGTGAAGGGGTTGATCCCCATATTTCAAGCAGTCTCTGAAATACCAGATCAGTCCTGCCGCCGAAATAACCCTGCACCGCCCCCGCCGTGATGCCCAAGAGCGACGCGGCCACGGTCACGATCATGGTGAACAGGATCGACAGCCGAAAGCCATAAATCACCCGCGCCAGCACGTCGCGCGCGGTATCGTCCGTGCCCAGCCAGTGCTGCGCGTCGGGCGCGCTGGGGGCGGTTCCGACATTATTGATGGTGCGGAAGTGATAGGGAATCGGCGGCCACAGCATCCAGCCCCGCTCGATCACTTCGCCGGCGACCATGCCGGTTTCGCGAGCCTCAAGCTCGGTTCCCTCAGGGTCGTCCCAGCATTCCTGCCGGCCACCGGTGCGGATCAGGCATTGCACGCCGGGATCGGTATAGATCGCCTCGGTGCCGAAATCGCCACCGAACGCGGTCTCGGGGTAAAAGCGATAGACGGGAAAATGCCAACTGCCCTTGAAGTTGACGATGATCGGCCGGTCGTTGGCGATCAACTCGGCAAAGAGCGAGGCCACGAACAACGTGGTAAAGATGATCAACGACCAGAGGGCCCGCTTGTTGCGGCGGAAATTGCGCAAGCGGCGGCGGTTGAGTTCGCTCATCGCCATCAGCCGGCCCTCCGGTCAAAATCAATGCGCGGATCGACAAGCACATACATCAGGTCAGACAGGATCCCGACCAGCAGGCCCAGCAGGCCAAAGACATAGAGCGTGCCGAAAATCACCGGATAATCACGCTGCACCGCCGCCTCGAAGCCCAGCCGGCCAAGCCCGTCGAGCGAGAAGATCGTCTCGATCAGGATCGATGAGCCGAAAAATACCCCCAGAAACAACGAGGGAAAGCCCGCGATCACGATCAGCATGGCGTTGCGGAACACGTGGCCGTAAAGCACCCGTCGTTCGGTCAGGCCCTTGGCGCGGGCGGTGATGACATATTGCTTGTTGATCTCGTCCAGAAAGCTGTTCTTGGTCAGCAGGGTCAGCGTGGCAAAGCTGGCAATGGTGGTGGCCAGCACCGGCAGGGTAATGTGCCACAGGTAATCCTTGACCTTGCCCCAAAGGCTCAGATCGGCCCAGTTGTCCGAGGTCAGGCCGCGCAGCGGAAATATCTGCCAATAGCTGCCGCCCGCGAAAAGCACCATCAACAACACCGCGAACAGGAAAGCCGGGATGGCATAGCCGACGATGATCACCCCCGAAGTCCAGGTATCGAAGGTCGAGCCGTTCCTGACCGCCTTTCTGATGCCCAGCGGGATCGAGATCAGATAGGCGATCAGCGTGGACCACAGCCCCAGCGTGATCGAAACCGGCATCTTTTCCAGCACCAGATCGATCACCGAGATCGAGCGGAAAAAGCTCGTGCCGAAATCGAAGCGAATGTAATTGCCCAACATGATCAGGAATCGTTCGACCGCGCCGATCTTTTCCTTGCTGCAATCAGGGGATTTCAGGTCTGGCTCACCCTCATGTCCGGGCGTGCAGACGATGCGGGCAAAACCCATCTGCACTTCCAACTGGTCCAGCATTTCGGGCGGAATGCCCCGAGCCCCGGCATATTCGGTGTTCTGGGGCATTTCGCCGCCGCCGCCGGTGATATTGCGCAGCGCATCGCCTTCGCCCTGCACCCGGGCGATGATCTGCTCGATCGGGCCGCCGGGAACGAATTGCGTCAGCGTGAAATTGACCAGCATGATACCGATCAGCGTAGGTATGATCAGCAGCAAGCGCCGCAGGATATAGGCTGCCATCCGCCCCTCGTTCCGCTTGTCTGGTTGCGCCGCCCGTTCGGGCTTAGCGCAGCGCGCCGGATTGTTTCAGCTTTTCCGCCTTATCCGCGTCATACCACCAGAAATCAAGCTCACCCAGCGCATAGGGGGGCAAGGTCTCGGGATGGGCGAAGATATCGTAATAGGCGACGGTGTGTTCGGCCTTGTACCACTGCGGCACCCAGAAGCGCAGCGCCCGCAGGCTGCGATCCAGCGCATGGGCCACGGCAGTCATCTCTTCCTGGGTCGTGGCCTCGATACCCTGCTGGATCAGCCGGTCGATTGCCGGGTTGGCCAGCCCCATCGAGTTGAACACATCGCCAACGTTTTCCGAGCCGAAGGTCTGCTCGGTATCGCCAGTCAGGAAATAGCCCTGCGCCAGTTGATCCGTCACAAGATCAAAGTCATGGCTGCGGGTGCGGGATGTCAGTTGCGCATCATCCACCCGCAGGTTCACCGCGTCGATGCCGACCGCGCGCAGGTTCTGCACGAAGGGATTGATCACCCGGTCGAATGTCGCGCTGTCGTTCAGGAACTCGACCCGCAGCACCTCGCCCTGAGCATTGCGGCGCATCCCGTCAGAGCCCACCGCCCATCCGGCATCGTCCAGCAGCTTCGCGGCTTGGCGCATGTTCCGGCGGTCAAGCTGGGTCTTGCCCGACACTGGCTGCAGCACGGCGTCATCGGTCAGCACGCCTTCCGGCAGATCCTTGGCCAGCGGCTCAAGCAGGGCCAACTCCTCGGGGGTGGGAGGACCCTCGGCCATCAGCGGGCTGTTGTCCCAGGGGGAATTCACCCTGTCGTAAAGCCCGTAAAACAGCGTCTCGTTCGACCATTCGAAGTTGAACAGCAGCTCGATAGCCTCCCGCACCCGGATATCCTGGAACTTGGGCCGGCGCAGGTTGAAAACCCAGCCCTGCCCCGAGGCGATGGTGCCGTCCGCCAGCGCCTCTTTCCTGACAGCGCCGGACTGGACGGCGGGGAAATCATAACGCGTCGCCCAATGGATCGAGCTTGCCTCGTTACGGAAAGTATAGACACCGGCCTTGAACGCCTCGAAAGCGCTGTCGTAATCGCCAAAATACTCGATGCGAATGCTGTCGAAATTGTGGCGCCCGACATTGATCGGCAGATCCTTGCCCCAGTAATCGGGATTGCGTCGCAGGACGACCGACCGCCCGATATCGGCCCGGTCGAACATATAGGGGCCTGAGCCGACGTAGGGGATGTTGCTCGACTGTTCGATATCGCGCTTGTTCTTAAGAAAATCTTCGCGCGAGAAGACGATCTGACCGCCCACCGACTGGATCACGTCGCGGCGCGGATAGTCGGGGCGGAAGATGAACTTGATGGTGTGGTCGTCGATCACCTCGGCCTTGTCGACGATTTTCGAGATGATCGTGCGATATGAGGACAGCCCCTTGTCACGCAAAAGCTCGAACGAAAACAGCACGTCATGGGCGGTCAGCGGCGTTCCGTCGGAAAACTGCGCCTCGGGCCTCAGGTGAAAGATCACCCAGTCGCGGCTTTCGGGATATTCGATGGTCTCGCAAAGCAGGCAATAGGCAGTGCCGATCTCATCGGCGACGGTTTCCATCAGCGGCTCCAGCATCGAACTGGACAGCGCCGCCGCGCGGCCACGATGGGTAAAGGGATTGTAGCTGTCGAAACCGCCGCTGGCCCATTCCGAAATCTGGCCCCCCTTGGGCGCGTCCGGGTTCACATAGCGCAGATGCGGAAAATCGGCGGGCAATTCAGGCGTGCCAAAGACCGAAATCCCATGCGACGTGATGGTTTTTGGGGGCTGCTGGTCCTGAGCCTGTAACCAGCCGGGCAACAACGCCAGTAACACGGCCATCGGAACTTGTCGCATGAAACGCATCGTCATCGGGTCTTGTCGATCCTTGTTCTGTCTTGCTCGGGCCGCAATCCGCCTTGGGCGCCAAAGCTAGCAGTCCTCCGCCGCGGTTCAATATGCAATTGCGTGATCCGCCGTGCGGTCCACGCGGCGGCATGAAAAAAAGGGCGCCCCGCGGGACGCCCTGTTCTTGCGCAAATGCTTGCTGCGGATCGCTTATTGCTGGCTTTCCAGATAGGCGATCAGGTTGGCGCGATCCTCGACCTTGGGCAGACCGGCAAAGGCCATCTTCGTGCCTTTGACCACGGCTTTCGGGTTGGTCAGGAATTCCTGCAGCGCCTCTGGCGTCCAATCGCCGCCATGCGCCACCATGGGGTCGGAATACTTGAAGCCGCCGACGCTGGCGACCGCGCGGCCCACGACACCATTCAGGTGCGGGCCGGTGCCGTCGCTGCCGTCCAGCTTGTGGCAGGCGCGGCATTTTCCGAACACTTTTTCGCCTGCGGCAGCATCGGCCGAGGCAAGGACGGCGGCAAAATCGGGGCCTTCATCGGCTGCGACATCTTCGGCACTTCCAGTATCCTCGACCGGGATGGTATAGGCTTGGGCGTGTTCTTCGCCCTCACCGCCATGACCTGCGGGACCGGTGTGGAAGATGCCCGACGCCGCCCAGTTCATCAACAAAAGGAACAGGAGCGAGCCGATCAGCGCCCCGGCGGCCTTGGTGACGGTCATGGTATCGAACATGTCTGCGTTTCCCTGGGTCTGTCCGTGCGTTTGCGCGTATCTACCCGCTTTTGTTCCGTCGGTTCAAGGTGTAGTTGTCGCACCCACGACACAAAACGGGCGGCGGGGCCGCCCCGACACAGGGCACGGCCCCAAGCCAAGGTGTGATCCATGACCGATACCGCGACCCAGAACGTGATCGCATTTCAGGGCGAACCCGGCGCCTACAGCCATCAGGCCTGCCGGCATTATCGCCCGCAGATGGAGGCGCTGCCCTGCCGCACCTTTGAGGACACGATCGAAGCGGTGCGTAGCGGCCGGGCCGAACTTGCCATGCTGCCGGTCGAAAATTCGACCTATGGGCGGGTGGCCGACATTCATCACCTGCTGCCAGAAAGCGGGCTGCACATCATCGACGAAGGTTTCGTGCGCGTGCGCATAAGCCTGCTGGCCGTACCGGGCACCAAGCTTTCCGAAGTCAGCGACGCCATGAGCCACCCGGTCCTTCTGGGCCAGTGCCGCGGCTTTCTGCGCCGTCACGCCATCCGGGGCATGGTCGGCGCCGATACCGCCGGCTCGGCACTTGAAGTCGCCAATCGGGGCGAGAGGTCGCTGGCCGCGCTGGCCGCCCCGCTCGCGGGTGAGATCTACGGGCTTGAGGAACTGGCCTCGGGGATCGAGGACCGCCAGAACAACACCACCCGCTTCCTGGTCATGGCGCGCGAACCCGATTTCGGCCGCCGCACCAATGCCGAAGGCGGCACGACCATGATCACCAGTTTCGTCTTTCGCGTCCGCAACATCCCGGCCGCGCTTTACAAGGCGCTTGGCGGCTTTGCCACCAACGGCGTCAACATGATCAAGCTGGAAAGCTATATGGTGGACGGTGTCTTTACCGCCACGCAATTCTATGCCGACATCGAGGGTCATCCAGAAGATGCGCATGTCGCCCGCGCGCTGGAGGAACTGGCCTATTTCACCTCCAGCCTGAATATTCTGGGCGTCTATCCGGCGGATCCGCTGCGCGCGATCCAGTCGCAAGCGACGGCGGCCGAATAGGCCACAACCCAGGAACCACGGCGCGGGCCTTTGTCAGGCCCGTTCGCCCGAGGCGATATGGGCGATGAATTCGCCGACTTTCTTCGTGAACTTGCGGTCAAGCTGCGCCTTGCCCAGCTTGGCCGTTTGCAGCAAGAGCCGCGCCTTCATGCTGCGCGGATGCACCTCGGTCTCGAAGATAAGCCGCGATTTTTCCGGTGTCAGCGCAACAACGGTCACCCGGATCATTAGGTCGAACTGTTCGGCATTACCCGTGATGACCACCACCTCGGGCACATCGAGTTGCGCCAGTTCGGCAGTTATCTCGCGGTGCTGGCCGCGCCAATTGAACCCGATCAGCCAGCGCATGCCGACACCGGGCGCGTCCAAATCATCCAGCCGGCACACGCTGGCACCCCGCCGCACAAAAAGCCGCTCGATGGAATTGAAATCGCTGACGGCGCGGAACAGCGCCTCCGCCCCAAGATCGATATCCCGTCTGGTCGAAAATTTCATCGCTGATCCAGTTACCTACAAAATGTCGAACCGTAGCGCGGTTAATTCCATGTTGCGACATGGCATGCAAGCGTCACATCCGCCCTCAGGGCCACAGATCCAGATACAATCCACGGTTGCAATATGTCTATAATAACCGCATTCAAGCCGGATGAAATCCACCTCTCCCATGACCCATTCGCAGCCTGTCGGTGCCTTGGAACTTCGCATCATGGCGACCACGGACCTGCATATGCATCTGCTGGGATATGACTATTTTGCTGATCGCCCATCGGCGCGGATGGGACTGTCGCGGACGGCAGGCCTGATCGCGCGCGCGCCAAACGGCGCGAAATTGCCTGCTGTTCGACAATGGCCACGCACTGCAAGGCAGTCCAATGGGCGATTATCTGGCAGAAAGGGCAATATCGCCCCCCAGCAGCGGCATCCGGCCATCGCCGCGATGAACGCCCTGCGCTATGATGCCGCCACCGTAGGCAACCACGATTTCAGCTTTGGCCTGGGCTTTTTGCGCCGGACGCTGGAGGGGGTCGAATTTCCCATCGTCTCGACCAACCTGCGTCCGCGCCGTCCTCTGCCAGTGCAAAACCACATTCTGTTGGAGCGACAGTTCCACGATGAGCACGGCCAACCCCTTATCACCGGCCCCGCGCTTATGGCACATCACCGGACGCTTCGGCATTTCCGCCGCCGCATCGGCCGGACCGAAAAGCCGCTGAACAGCTATTTCGCCCTGATCGGCGATGATCCCGGCCTGCGTCTGGTCGCCATGGCGCAGCGTTGGCATGTGCGGCAAGCGCTGCGCGGCTCCTGCTGGCAGGACCTGCCGATCCTTACGGCAGCCGCGCCCTTTCGCGCGGGCGGGCGTGGCGGGCCGCAGCACTACACGGATGTCCCCGCCGGAGGGCTGACGCTGCGAAACATCGCCGATCTTTACCTGTTTCCGAACCGGATCTGCGCCATCCACCTTACCGGTGCCAAGGTACGCGAGTGGCTGGAACGCTCGGCCAGCATGTTCCTGCGCGTGGAACCGGGCAAACTCGACCAGCCGCTGATCGACCCAGACTTTCCCAGCTATAATTTCGATATCATCGACGGTCTTGAGTGGCAGATCGACCCAAGCCTGCCGCCCCGCTACACGCCGGACGGCGGGTTGGCAAATGGCGTTTCGCACCGTATAGGCGCGCTGACCCATCGCAGCCGCCCGGTCGCGCCCAATCATCCCTTCATTCTGGTGACAAACAGCTTTCGGCTGTCCGATTGCGGCCTGTTCGGGCCGGCGACGGCGGGACGGCCCGTGGTGCTGGACGGTGCTTCCCGGACGCGCGACATCCTGCGCCGCTATGTCGCGCAACGCCGCGTGCTTGCCCCCGATGCCCGCTTGGGTTGGAGCTTTCGCGCCCTGCCCGGAACCTCGGTCCTGTTCAGGACCGGCCCAGCCGCCGCCCGGCATCTGGACGCACTTTCCACCCGGGTCGAGCCAGCCGGTATCGACCCCGACGGTTTCCTGCATCTGCGGCTGCATCTGTGACCGGCAACGGCTTGCATCCGGCCGCATGCGCGCATATCTAGACGGCGAGAGGCTGGCGCGGGCGAGCGCCTCGCCAACTCGGTCAGGTCCGGAAGGAAGCAGCCGTAACGAGCCCCGCTTGGGTCGCTGTCCAGCCTCTCACCCATTTCCCCTCATTAGACTGGCTGGCACCTTTCTGGCGTTCGCGCGAATCGCATCTCGCTAGCGAGCGCCGAACAACCGCGACACATCATATGAATCGCGTTCACCGATATTGCCGGCATCGCGTTCCAGAAACTGCTCGGCTGCCTCCATCCCTGCATCATGCATGCGCTGCAGCAGGCCGGGATTGGGAAGCAGCTTGGTGCTGGCGCTCAGCGAATTCATAAGCTCTTCGTCCATGATCGCGTGCAGCAGCACGTTTTTCATCGGCCGCCCGGTCAGCCGGTCTTCGGCAAACAGCCGCTTGACGAAGTTGATCGCCCGCAACTCGGACAGAAGTGCTGCGTTGAAGCTGATCTCGTTCACCCGGTCCTGAATCGCGGCCGGGGTCTTGGGGATCGCGTCGCGCAGCATCGGGTTGATATTCACGATCACGACGTCGCGGGGCAAGTCGGCGCGATACAGCGGAAACAGCGCCGGATTGCCGGAATAGCCGCCGTCCCAATAAGCCTCGCGCCGCCCCGTCAGGGGATCGTCCAGTTCGACGGCACGGAATAATTCCGGCAGGCAGGCCGATGCCAGCACAGCCTCCACCGTCACCTCGGCCCCGCCAAACACCCGCACCAGCCCGGTGCGCACATTGGTCGCGGTAACGAACAGCGCCGGCCCCTCTTCTCGCCCCAGACGAGGATGCGGCATCTCGCGCAGGATCGCGCCCAGCGGGTTGGTATAGAACGGTCCCGAATCATAGGGGCTGAACACCCGGGTCAATGATCCCAGCCACGCCACGGGCGAGAACAGCTCTGTCAGCCTTTGCCAGCCTCGCGGCACCGGGAACATCGAATGCAGCCAGCGCACGACGGAGTTGTCGCTGACCTGCCCGACCTGCGACCAGATATGGGCCAGATTCTCGCGCGCAGCCTCGCGCCCGCGCCCGCCGGGCCCGCAGGACAAGCCCGCCGCCAAAGCCGCCCCGTTAAGCGCCCCGGCCGAAGTGCCGCTGATGCCCCGGATCTCAATTCCGGGCTCGTCCAGCAGCCGATCCAAAACACCCCAGGCAAAGGCGCCATGCGCGCCGCCGCCTTGCAGGGCCAGGTTGATCCGCTTCACTTCCATGCCGCGCGCTCCCGCAGGTCCAGACAGCGGACAGGCTAACGCAACCGGACCAAGGCCAAAACCGCCCCACCGCGCGATGCCGCCAACGGATGCAACCCCGCAACAGGCAGCAAACCACGACCCTGCCTTCAACTCAGGCCAAGATCAGCATTTCTTCGTTGCCCAAATACCCATGCGACATCGCAAAAAGCGTGGCAGATCAGTCCTCGGCCTGCGCCTCGGCCCGCGACTTGCCGGCCACATCCAAAGCCAGAGTGGCGGCCATGAAGCTGTCCAAAGCGCCGTCCAGCACCCCTTGCGTGTCCGAGGTCTCGTGCCCGGTGCGCAAGTCCTTCACCATCTGATAGGGGTGCAGCACATAGGAACGGATCTGGTTGCCCCAGCCGGCATCGCCCTTGGCCTCGTGCTGGGCGTTGATCACGGCGTTGCGCTTGTCCAGTTCCTGCTGGTACAGCCGCGCCTTCAGCGCCGCCATGGCGTTTGCCCGGTTCTGGTGCTGGGATTTCTCCGAACTGGTCACAACGATCCCGGTCGGCAGGTGGGTGATACGCACCGCCGAATCGGTTGTGTTGACGTGCTGTCCGCCCGCCCCGGACGAGCGATAGGTATCGATGCGGATCTCATTGTCGGGGATGGTGATCTCGATATTGTCATCCACCACCGGGTAGACCCAGACCGAACTGAACGAGGTATGCCGCCGCGCCGCCGAATCATAGGGCGAGATACGCACCAGCCGATGCACCCCCGATTCCGACTTCAGCCAGCCATAGGCATTGGGGCCCGAGATCTTGTAGGCTGCCGAACGAATGCCCGCCTCTTCGCCGGGGGTTTCGGACAAAAGCTCGACGTTATAGCCTTTTTTCTCGGCCCAGCGGACATACATCCGTGCAAGCATGCTGGCCCAGTCGGCGCTTTCCGTGCCGCCGGCGCCGGCGTTGATTTCCAGGAAGGTGTCGTTGCCGTCCGCCTCACCGTTCAAAAGCGCCTCAAGCTCTTTTTGCGCCGCCATTTCCGCCAGCGATTTCAGCGCAGCCTCGGCATCGGCGACAATCTCGGCATCGCCCTCGGCTTCGCCCAGCTCGATCAATTCGGCATTGTCGGACAGCTCGGTTTCGATGCGGCGATAGGTTTCGACCGCATCCGACAGCATCTGCCGGTCGCGCATCAGCTTCTGGGCGCGCGCCGGATCGGACCAGATATCGCCGGCCTCGATCATGGCGTTCAGTTCTTCCAGCCGGTGCGGGGCGGTTTCCCAGTCCATGCGCTGGCCGAGCAGTTTCAGCGATTTGCGGATCGCCTCGATGGTGGCTTGGGTTTCGGCGCGCATCTGCACTCTCTGGGTTCGGATTTCGGATAGGGCAGGACAAATAACGCGGGCAGCGGGCGGCGGCAACCCGCCCTTCTAATACAGCCCGCCCGAGGACAGGGTGCCGAAATCGGCCTTTTTCGGGATCACCCTTTTCTTGCCGGTCGAGGTGGTCACCGCCTGCCCGCTATCGCGTCCTTCGGTAAACAGCGGCAGCGTGCCCGGATCGGCCCGGCCAAAACCGCCGTCGATCAATGCGATACCGGACAGATCCTGACCATCGCGGAAATATTCGGCGATCACGTTGTCACCCTTGGCGTCCGGTCCAAGGATCGCGCCACTGAAGCGGTCGATGTTGACGAAATGTCCGCCGGGCGGAACCTTGAAGGCGGTGCCGCCGAATTCCTTGACCGCCTCTTGCATGAACTCGTTGAAGACCGGCACGCAAAGCGTGCCGCCAAAGGCGTTCGAACCCAGCGTGCGCGGCTGGTCATAACCCAGATAGCATCCGGCCACGATGTTCGAGGTGAAACCGATGAACCACACGTCCTTGGCATCATTCGTGGTGCCGGTCTTGCCCGCGACGGGCACGGGCAGGCTGACCCCGCGTCCCGAGCCGCGCTTGACCACGCCTTCCAGCATCGAAGTCAGCTGATAGGCGGTAATCGCGTCCATCACCTGCTCGCGGTTCGAGCGGATCTGGGGCGCGGCACCGGGCGGCAGCGAGGGCTGGGCGCAGGTCACGCATTCGCTTTGGTCATGGCGATAGATGGTGCGTCCGCGCCGGTCCTGCACGCGGTCGACCAGGGTAGGTTCCACCCGCTCGCCGCCGTTGGCGAACATGGCATAGGCCGCGACCATCTTGAACAGGGTCGTTTCCTGCGCCCCGAGACTGTTGGCAAGGAAATGGCCAAGATGGTCGTAGACCCCGAATTTCTCGGCATATTTGGCCACCGTATCCATGCCAATATCCTGGGCGATACGGATGGTCATCAGGTTGCGCGACTGCTCGATGCCTGTGCGCATCGGGGTGGGGCCATAGAACCTGCCGCTGGCGTTCTTTGGGGTCCACAGTCCCTGCGGCGTGTTCAGAGTGATGGGCTCATCGACGATGATGGTGGCCGGGTTGAAGCCTGAATCCAGCGCCGCCGCATAGACGAAAGGCTTGAAGCTTGACCCCGGCTGGCGCTGCGCCTGCGTCGCGCGGTTGAAAACCGAGCTTTGATAGCTGAAGCCGCCCTGCATGGCGATGACGCGGCCGGTGTTGACGTCCATGGCCATGAAACCGCCCTGAACTTCGGGCACCTGACGCAGGGTCCAACGGATAAAGCTGCCGTCACTGTCGCTGACCATACGGCGCACCAGCACCACATCGCCAAGCTCCAGCAGATCCGATGCGACCTTGGCCTTGGCCCCCAGCGTGCCGTCGGCATGCCGCTTGCGCGCCCATTGCACGTCCTTGGCGGGTATGGTGGCCGTGCCTTGCTGATCCTCGATGCCGATGGTGGCGTCGGCCTTGTCCAGCGCCAGAACGACGGCCGGGAACCAGCCCTCGATATCGCGCGGCACATCGGCATCGGACAGCGCCGCGCGCCACACCGCTTCATCGCCCAGTTGCTCGGCAGGGATACGGACGCGGGTGCCGCGCCAGACACCGCGGCCGCGGTCGTATTTTTCTAGCGCCTGTTGCAGCGCATGTGCGGCCACGTTCTGCAGCTTGGGATCGATGGTCGCCCGGATGGCCAGACCGCCGCCAAAGAATTCCTCGGCGCCGAATTGCGCGGAAAGCTGGCGCCGAATCTCGTCGGTGAAATAATCGCGAGGCGGCAACTGCTCCTGAAAGGCAGGGAAGTCGCCATTCTGCACCGAGCGCAGCGGCTGCTGCACCTCTGCCTCGTAAGTGGCTTGATCTATATAGCCGTTTTGCCACATCTCGCGCAGGACGTAATCGCGCCGTTCGGTCAGGGCCTCCTTGGCGCGGACCGGGTGATAGCGGCCCGGAGCCTTGGGCATTGCAGCCAGCGTCGCAGCCTCGTGCGGGGTAAGTTCGGTCAGCGGCTTGTTGAAATAGCTTTGCGCCGCAGCCGCCACGCCAAAACTGTTTTGGCCCAGAAAGATCTCGTTGAGGTAAAGCTCAAGGATCTGGTCCTTGGACAGGGTCGATTCCAGCCGGGTGGCCAGGATCAGTTCCTTGATCTTGCGCTCGACGCTGCGATCGCTGGACAGCAGAAAGTTCTTCATCACCTGCTGGGTGATGGTCGAGGCACCGCGCAGGTTGCGTCCGCCCGAACTGATCGCATCCAGCGCCGCCTTGCCCATGCCCATCGGGTCAAAGCCGTGATGGCTGTAGAAATGCTTGTCCTCGGCGCTGACGAAGGCCTGCTTTACCAACGGCGGGATTTCGTCGATGGGCACGAAAATGCGACGTTCCTCGGCAAATTCGTCGATCAGCCGCCCTTCTGCGGAATAGATCCGGCTGATGGTCTTGGGCGCATATTGGGCCAGTTGCTCATGGCTTGGCAGGTCGCGCGAATACATCCAGAACACCGCGCCGACTGTCAGGGCGATGAAAAAGATTGCGGTCACGAACCATGAAAAGATCGCACCGACGAAGGACAGCAGGAAGCGCAGCAATGGGCAAGCCTCTGGGGATAACCTGCGCCTCTATAGACAGCAGGGCCGCGCCCGTCAAAGCAACCTTGCGCTATTTACGCAGCAAAACTGCACGGGCAGCATCATCTTGCGCCCACAGGCTGATCGCCTGAGTCAGCGCTTGCGCAGTACGCGCGCGCCAGTCCGGGTCGAACAGATTGGCCCGGTCGCCGGCATCGGTCAGAAAGCCCAGCTCGATCAGGACCGAGGGAATGTCGGGCGATTTCAGCACCGAAAACGCCGCACCGCGCACCGGGGTGCGGTGCATGGCGATACCCGCCCGATTAAGCTCGGATACCGTGAATTTGGCAAATGCCTCGGAACGTGGATGCGTCTCGGTCCGCACCAGATCCATCAGGACATCGGCCAGTTGATCGTCGGTTCCGGCCAGATCCAGCCCGGCCAGCAGATCGGCCCGGTCATGACGCATGGCCAGTTCACGTGTGGCGCGGTCGTCGGCCTGCGGGTTCCACATATAGATCGACAGCCCCGCCGCCTCGCCCGCCGGCAGCGCATCGGCATGCAAAGAGATGAACAGATCGGCCTGTTTCGCGCGCGCGATGGTCATGCGCCGCTCCAACGGGATGAAATTGTCGTCGTTGCGGGTGGCGACGACCTCGAACCCGGCGCGGGTCAGGATCTCAGTAAGTTCGCGGGCAAAGCTCAGCATCAGCGCCGCCTCGCTGATCGCGCCCACCTGCGCGCCGGGATCGTGGCCGCCATGACCGGGGTCCAGTGCCACACGCAAGGGGCGCTCGCCCGTGCGGCGCGGTGGCAGGGCCGTTACATCGGCTGGCGTCGGCAGGTCCCAAAGCGCAGACAGCGCATTGCCGCGGGTAACGAAATCCTTTTGGCCAACCGGCTCGATACGCAGCTTGACCAGCGCGCCGCGGGCACCACCTTCGGCCGGGCTTTGCACCGCAAGGCGCAACGCATAGGGGCCGGGCAACTCCATCACCAGACGCGACCAGCCCGGGCGGAACCGCCCCCAGCGCAGTGCCGGCACCAGATCGCGGCCCGGCAATGCCTCGGCTTCGGTGCCGGAAAAATCGATCTCGCGGAAATCGACCACCAGACGCGGCGGACCGTCAAGGAAATAGACCCGGTAAGGCACCGGCTGGCTAAGCGTCAACCGCAGTTCCATCGGGCGCGGCTTGCCCCGGTCCCGCCCCTCGGCCGTCAGCGAAGACTGCGTCAGATCGACGGTTGCCAAGGCCGAGCGCCCGCCGTTGTCGGCCAGCGCGGGCCACGCCAGCAGCAGCAACAAGACCGCGCAAAGCCATCTCATCGGACCGCCATGAATGCTGCCAGCCGGTCCAGTCCTTCGGTAATCTCGGCTGTCCCGGCGGCATAGCTGAAGCGCAGTGTCCGCGCGCCGCGACGCGGGTCGAAATCCAGACCCGGCGTCACCGCGACCCCAGCTTTTTCAAGAATTTCCGCAGCAAAGTTCAGGCTGTTTTCAGTCAGGTCCGACACGTCGGCATAAATATAGAATGCGCCCTCGGGCGGGGCGATGCGGGAAAAGCCGATCCTGGGCAGCCGGTCCAGCATCAACTGGCGGTTCGCGGCATAGACTGCCAGATTGGCCTCGGCCTCATCGACGCAGTCCATGGCGGCGAGGGCAGCGACCTGGCTTGCATGCGGCGGGCAGATGAACATGTTCTGTGCAATCCGTTCAACGGTGCGGATCATGCTTTCGGGCACCACCATCCAACCGACGCGCCAGCCCGTCATGCTGAAATACTTTGAGAAGCTGTTGATGACGAACACGTCGTCCGACACCTCCAGCGCGGAATGAAATCCCGCACCGTAATCCAACCCGTGATAGATCTCGTCCGAGATGACGCTCATCCCCAATTCGGCCGCGCGCGCGGTCAAACCCGCCAGTTCCTCGCGGCGCAGCACCGTGCCGGAGGGATTGCCGGGCGAGGCAAGGATCAGCCCCTGCGCATCCGTCGGCAAATCCTGCGGGCGGGGTTGATAGCGATCCTCGGCCCTGGTCTGGATGCCGACGGGCTGCAGCGACATGGCGCGCAGGATCTGGCGATAGCTGGGATAGCCCGGCTCACCCAGCGCCACCCGCTCGCCCGCGTCGAACAGCGCCGAAAACGCCAGGATGAAAGCCCCGCTGGAGCCCGGCGTGATCACCACCCGCTGCGGATCAAGATCGAGCCCGTACCAGCGCCGGTAAAGCTGTGCGATGCTTTGACGCAACTCTGGCAGACCCAGCGCAACCGTATAGCCCAGCGGCCGGTCAAGAGACGCAGCCAGCGCACGGCGCGCGCCCATCGGCGCGGGGGTCGAGGGCTGGCCCACCTCCATATGAATGATGCGTCGCCCCTGCGCCTCGGCCTTGCGGGCGGCTTCCATCACATCCATGACGATAAAGGGATCGACCTGGCCGCGGCGGGATTGTCTCATGTCTGCCTCGTGGTTTTGGCCGGGTATCACGTCTGCGGCGGGGGCGGTCAAGCCCGCGTGAGCCTTGGGCGGAATGCTTGCAACACCGCAATGGACGGGCCAGATTGCCGTCAACTGGAAAGGACCCCTGGATGAAAGCCATTCTGACCGCCGCCCTGCTGACGGCGACCGCCCTGCCCGCCGCCGCCTTCGATCCGGCGAACATGACCGAGACCGAAAAGGCTGCCTTTGGCGAAGCAGTGCGCGACTATCTGATGGCCAATCCCGACGTGCTGATCGAGTCGATCAACGTGCTGGAAGAGCGCCGCCTTGCCGACGAGTCCAAGAACGACGAGTTGCTGGTGGAAAACAACAGCAAGGCGATCTTCGAGGATGGCCATAGCTGGATCGGCGGCAATCCCGAGGGCGACGTGACCCTTGTCGAGTTCATCGACTATCGCTGCGGCGTCTGCAAGCGGGTCAGCCCGGATGTGGAAAAACTGATTTCGGCTGATGGCAATATCCGCTGGATCCTGAAGGAGTTCCCGATCCTGACCCAGGAAAGCGACATGGCCGCACGTTTCGCCGTCGCAGTGCAGCAAGAGGCCGGGCCGGATGCCTATAAAAAGGCGCATGACGCGCTGATGGAATCGCGCGGACCGGTCAATCTGGAAAGCCTGGCCAAGCTTGCCGGCGATCTGGACCTGGACAGCCAAGCCGTTTTGAACCGCATGAACACCGAAGATGTCTCGGCCGTCTTGCGCAAGAACCACCAGCTTGCCGAGCAAATGCGTATCATGGGCACGCCCACATTCATCATCGATGGCGAGATGCTGCGCGGGATGCCGGCCGAAGGGCTGGAAAGCACCGTCGCCCGAGCGCGCGAGGCAAAGACCGAGGGCTGAGCAAAATATCCCACGCTGCGTTTGCTGCGCGGGAGCATGGGTATTTGGGCAACGAAGAAGTTGGGGGCGGCACAAACGGCCGCCCTTGCGCTTATTCGGCGGCGGCGGATTGCGTGGTCTCGATCTCGGCCGCGCGCTTCTCGACCAGTTCGACGATGTGATCGACCATCTGCGCATTCGTCATCTTATGGTTCTGCTTGCCGGCCAGATAGACCATGCCGGAACCCGCCCCACCGCCGGTGAAACCGATATCGGTCATCAGCGCCTCGCCCGGGCCATTCACCACGCAGCCGATGATCGACAGGCTCATCGGCGTCTTGATGTGCTCAAGGCGCTTTTCCAGAATCTCGACCGTCTTGATCACGTCGAAACCCTGCCGCGCGCAACTGGGGCAAGAAATGATCTGCACGCCGCGGGTGCGAAGGCCCAGCCCTTTCAGGATCTCGAAACCGACCTTGACCTCTTCCACCAGATCAGCCGAAAGGCTGACGCGGATCGTGTCGCCGATGCCCATCCATAAAAGGTTGCCAAGGCCGACGGCCGACTTCACGGTGCCTGACATCAAGCCGCCCGCTTCGGTGATGCCCAAGTGTATGGGGGCATCCGTGGCCTCGGCCAGTTGCTGATAGGCGGCGGCGGCAAGGAAAACGTCGCTGGCTTTCACGCTGATCTTGAACTCGTGAAAATCGTTATCTTGCAGGATACGGATGTGATCTAGGCCGGATTCCACCATCGCATCGGGGCACGGTTCGCCATATTTTTCCAGCAGGTGTTTTTCCAGACTGCCGGCATTTACACCGATGCGAATCGAGCAGCCGTGGTCCTTGGCCGCCTTGATCACTTCGCGGACGCGGGCGGCGTCGCCGATATTGCCGGGATTGATGCGCAGACATGCGGCGCCGGCCTCGGCCGCCTCAATGGCGCGTTTGTAGTGGAAATGGATATCGGCCACGATCGGCACCGGGCTTTCACGGCAGATCTCGCGCAGGGCCCGGGTCGAAGCCTCGTCCGGGGTCGATACCCGCACGATATCGGCACCGACATCCGCCGCGCGGAGTATCTGATCCAGCGTCGCCCGCACATCCGACGTATCCGTATTGGTCATGGTCTGCACGCTGATCGGCGCATCGCCCCCTACCGGGACATTGCCGACCATGATCTGGCGCGACTTGCGCCGGTCGATATTGCGCCAAGGGCGGATCGGATTATGCGACATGGCTGGGGCCTTTTCCTGCGCCAGAAGCGGATTCACCCGTGAGAGATAGGCTGATGCGACCGGGCGGGCAACCCATCCGATCCCCGCAGGCTAAGGGATGCCGCATCCGTGACCAGATACGGGTGGTGCGGATCATTCCTGTACGGGGGCCTGTTCCGACTGGCCGGCCGAGGCCAGCGCGACCATCTCGGCCAGCTGCGGATCCTTGGTCACATCGGCAAAGGCAAATTGCGCGGTCAGCGCGTTGGGCGACAGTTCGACGTTCTTGACCACCTTCGCCCCCGGAGCGGCCGGGCCATAAGTGCGGCCGTTTACCGCGAAATAGATCGCGCCGGAGTTTCCCGCCCGCAGCACCGGCGGCGCTTCGAGCTTGGGCAAGGCAAAGCGTTCGCCCGCATCCATGGTCTTTTCCAGAAGCACGGTGCCATCGGCCGAAGTGACCCGCACCCAAGCCGGGCGGGCCGCAAGGATCTCGACCTCAGGCGCATCGGGCGCAACCGTGCGCACCGCCACCTGTTCGGCCGGCATCAGCGGACCATAGATTTGATCCTGAGCGGCGGCGCTGCGTATCGCGAGCTCGGCACTTTCGGGCTGCATCGCCGGCGCATTAAGCCCCGGATCGATGGCGGCGATGGGTCCGTCGCGGGCCACCAATACCGGCACCTCAAGTGCCTGCGGACGATAGGTGCGGTCCAGCCCCTCGGGTCTTGGCAGGTTGACCTGCGCAGATTCGACTGTCTCGGGCTCGGCAGCCTCTTGCACCGGGTCGAGCGCGGCGATCATACCGGGAGCCTGATCGCCGGGGGTCAGATTGACCTTCTGCACCTCTTGCAGCACGGCCCAACCACCATAGCCCAAACCGCAGGCCAGAACGATCATCACCAGCAGCGAGCCGATGGCGCGTGGCTCGATGGAGTTCCAGAGGCTTTCCTGCTTGGGCAGGAAGATCGGATGCGGATTGGCAAGCGCCTCGGCCGGGTCCGAAGGCCGCCGCTGCGGTTTCGGTCCCGAAGCTGCGGGCGCCATGCCGTGCGTGGGCTGGAAGCCTGATTCCTGACAGAAACGCCGGAAGGTCCAGTCGGAATCCATACCGAGATAGCGCGCGTAAGAGCGCACATAGCCCGCGATGAAGCTGGGCGTGTCAAAGGCGGAAATGTCGCAGTTTTCGATAGCTGCAACATAGGAGGCACGAATACGCAACTCGCGCTGGACATCCAGAAGCGATTTGCCCAGCGTGGCTCGTTCGCCTCGCATCAGGTCACCGAGACGAATATCAGGATCGTCGAAACCGGGCGGCAATGCCGCCGATTCCTCATGGCCATGAGACGGGGGATTCCCCCTTAGCCCGATCATTGCGCCTGCCCCATTCTTTGCTGCTCATCCTCCCGAATCGGAAGACTCTCACAACTTGATTAAAGCAAGGTTATCACGGGCGCGAGAGGTCTTCACCCCGAAACCGCTTCAAGCAGCCGAAGTTGAACGGTTCAGTTTGCACTGTGACCAAAGGTTATCCATGGCCCTTACCAGACTGTCGATCTGCTTGGGATCATGCACTGGCGAGGGCGTAAAGCGCAACCGCTCGGTCCCACGCGGCACGGTGGGGAAGTTGATCGGCTGCACATAGATGCCGAAATCGGCCAAAAGCAGGTCCGACAACGCCTTGCAGTGCACCGGATTGCCGACATGCACCGGCACGATATGGCTGCCGTGGTCCATGATTGGCATGCCCAGGCCGCGCAACCGCATCTTGAGGATGCGGGCGTTCAACTGCTGCTGGTCGCGCAGCAACTGCCCTTCGGCGGATTTCAGGAAGGCGATCGAGGCCGCAGCGCCCGCCGCCACCGCAGGCGGCAGCGAAGTGGTAAAGATAAAGCCCGGCGCATAAGAGCGGATCGCATCGATCATCTTGGCAGAGGCCGCGATATAGCCGCCGAAGACGCCAAAAGCCTTGCCCAGCGTGCCGTTGAAGATGTCGATGCGCCCGGTCAGCCCGTCACGCTCGGCCACGCCGCCCCCGCGGGGGCCATACATGCCGACGGCGTGCACTTCGTCCAGATAGGTCAGGGCGTTGAATTCGTCTGCCAGATCGCAGATCGCGGAAATGGGGCCAAAGTCGCCATCCATCGAATAGATCGATTCAAAAGCGATCAGCTTCGGCGCCTCCGGATCGTCGGCTGCCAGCAATTCGCGCAGATGTTCGACGTCATTGTGACGGAAGATGCGCTTGGCGCCATCGAAACGCTTGATCCCTTCGATCATCGAGGCGTGGTTCAACTCGTCCGAATAGATAATCAGGCCGGGAAACAGCTTGCGCAGCGTCGAAAGCGTCGCGTCATTGGCAGTATAGGCGCTGGAAAAGACCAAGGCGGACTCTTTGCCGTGCAGATCGGAAAGCTCTGCCTCCAGCCGCTTATGATAGACTGTCGTGCCCGAAATATTGCGGGTCCCGCCCGAGCCGGCGCCCGTGGCGTCCAGTGCCTCGTGCATCGCGGCCAGCACGACGGGGTGCTGACCCATGCCCAGATAGTCGTTGCCACACCACACGGTAATCTCGGTCTCGGACCCGTCCGGCCGGGTCCAGACCGCCTGCGGATAGGCACCTTTACGGCGTTCGATGTCGATAAAGGTGCGATAGCGCCCTTCTTCGTGCAACTTGCCGATAGCCTGATCGAGGGCGGCCGAATAGTCCATCACAGATCCCTTGCCTTGCTTGAACTTGCTCGCTTGGAGGATCATGCTGCGATCCCGCGGGTCATACCTTGATACGTATCAAGTCAGAGAAAATACAGCGTAAAAATGTCGCACCACGACCAAGATGGCAGGCATTTTCCCTGAGAAAATCAATCAGGAAAGGCAAAGAATGACGGATAATTCCAGAATCGGCGAAGTACTTTCAACCTTGGACAAAGAGCTGCCCCAAGCGCTCGACCGGCTGATGGAATTTCTTCGCATTCCGTCCGTCTCGACCGATCCGGCCTATCGGGGCGAGGTGCGGCGCGCGGCGGATTGGCTGTGCGCGGAACTCATCGGGCTGGGGTTCGAGGCTTCGGTGCGAGACACGCCCGGACACCCGATGGTCGTCGCCCATTCGCAAAGGGGCGACCGCCGCCCGCTGCTGTTTTACGGCCATTATGACGTGCAGCCGGTCGATCCGCTGGAACTGTGGCAGAACCCGCCCTTTGAGCCGCTGATCGAGGATACACCGCAAGGCAAGGTGATCCGGGCGCGCGGCGCCTCGGACGACAAAGGCCAGCTCATGACTTTTGTCGAGGCCTTCCGGGCGTGGAAGACCGTGCATGGCAGGCTGCCCTCGGACCTCGTGCTGCTGTTCGAAGGCGAAGAGGAATCCGGCTCGCCCAGCCTAAGGCCCTTTCTGCGCGAAAACGCCGAGGAATTGCGCGCCGGCATGGCGATGATCTGCGACACCGGGCTTTACGCGGATGGCCGCCCCGCCATCACCACGCAGTTGCGCGGCCTTTACGGCGAAGAGATCGTGATCCGCGCAGCCGACCGCGACCTGCATTCGGGCAGTTTCGGCGGGCTGGCGGCAAATCCGATCCAGGTGCTGGTCAACGTCCTCTCGACTGTCAAGGACAGCAGCGGCCATATTACCCTGCCCGGCTTTTACGACGGCGTCGAGGAACTGTCCGACGCGTTGCGCGCGGATTGGGCGGCGCTGGGTTTTGACGCCAGCGAATTCCTGTCGCGCGTCGGGCTGAAGCAGCCCATCGGCGAACAGAGTCGCACGGGATTGGAAATGGTGTGGAACCGCCCGACCTTTGAAATCAACGGTATCACTGGCGGCTATACGGGCGAAGGCTTCAAGACCGTCCTGCCAGCCGAGGCCCGCGCCAAGGTCAGCTTCCGCCTGACCGGCACGCAGGACCCCAAGCGGATTCGCGACACCTTCCGCGCGCATGTCCGCGCCGCCGTGCCGCAGGATTGCACGGTCGAGTTTCACGGGCACGGCGCGAGCCCGGCCAGCCGCATGGACATCTCGGACCCGGCGTTTGCAGCGGCCAAGACGGCGCTGAGCGACGAATGGGACCGTGAGGCGGCATATATCGGCGCCGGCGGATCGATCCCCATTGCCGGCGATTTCAAAGAGATCCTCGGCATGGACTCCATGCTGATCGGCTTTGGCCGCGACGATGATCGCATCCATTCGCCGAATGAGAAATACGACCTGCAAAGCTTTGCCAAAGGGGCCCGCAGTTGGGCGCGGATTCTGGCAGCCTTGGGCTGAATGTCGCAGGGGTCGTCAGCCGGCAGACCCCTGCAATACCCGGATCAGGAGGACATCCGCGCAGTCGGCTATAAAGGTCTTATCCGGCAGCGGACCTTCATGTCCTCACAGCATGGACATGAAAAAGGGGCGCCCCAAAGGCACCCCTATCATCTTGAACGCGGGACGTTCAGGCCGCGCGGGCCGTCAGCACGGTTTCGACCTTTTTCTGGGCGCCGGCCTCGTCCATGCCGCTGACAGCGGCGACTTCGCGGGTCAGGCGCTCCAACGCGGCCTCATAGAGCTGACGTTCGGAATAGGATTGCTCGCGCTGGTCGTCATTGCGGTGCAGGTCGCGCACCACTTCGGCAATCGACATCAGATCGCCCGAGTTGATCTTTTGCTCATATTCTTGGGCGCGGCGCGACCACATCGCACGCTTGACGCGGGCCTTGCCTTTCAGCGTGTCCAAGGCACGCTCCACCAGATCGGGGGTCGAAAGACCGCGCATACCGATCTCGGTCGCGCGTGCGGTCGGCACACGCAAAGTCATCTTGTCTTTTTCGAACGAGATCACGAACATTTCAAGGCGCAGCCCCGCCACCTCTTGCTCTTCGATCGAAACGATGCGACCCACGCCATGGGTCGGATAGACGACAAAGTCATCGGGGCGGAATTCGGTCTTCTTGGCTTTCGACATTGGGCTTCCTTCGCAGCTGCGCCGACGCGCGGCACAAAAACCCCCAAGGCGGGACGATCCCACCTTACGGGCCAACATTCTTGTTCTTGCACTTCTGACCGGGCAGGCGGTCAGGACAGGCAGCAACGCCGGCCAGGCCACCAAAGCAGCCAGACCGGCGCGATATGGCTGCACCATAGCATAAAAATCCCCTCGGTTCAAAGGTTCGCTGCACAGCGGCACCGGTCCGAAAGAGATCAAAAAATCCCTTTTAAATCAAAACCTAAACCCAAATGTCCCTGCGGACCCCACGGTTGAGAGGGTGCGAATCAGTCCCACCTGTCACAGGTGTAAGCCAGCGATTCCCGGTTTTCCAACCGCAAATCGCCGTTTGGTTCACGATCAGCTACCAAACCAAGGTCCGGCGGCCAGTATTAATCCCCCTCGCCCGGCGCTTCCGAAAAGTATTTCTCCAGCTTGCCGGGAGTGCCATCCATCTCCTCATAGCCGGGCATCGGATCTTTCTTGCGGGTGATCACCGGCCAGGAGTCGGCATATTTCCGGTTGAACTCGACCCATTTGTCCATGTCGGGCTCGGTGTCGGGACGAATCGCGTCTGCCGGGCATTCCGGTTCGCAAACGCCGCAGTCGATGCATTCATCGGGATGGATGACCAGCGTATTCTCGCCTTCATAGAAACAGTCCACGGGGCAAACCTCGACGCAGTCGGTGTATTTGCACATGATGCAGTTTTCGGTGACGACATAAGTCATGGCGAGATATTCCTGTTTCCTGATCGGCTAGTTACGCCCGACGCTGCCATCAATCAAGGCCGCCGCAGGCGAAAAGACGGGGATATGGCCAGCGAATGGCGGGATGGAATGGCGTTCTATCGCAGAGACGCGGCGCGGAACCCGGTTCCTGACCCCAAGCCGCTACAGCTCTTCATAAAGCGTGGCGGCTTCGCTGGCGGGGCCGCGGCGCTCTCCCAACACAAGGACTCGCATCACACGCACCCGGCCATGGGCGGAGACGGTGATGGTATCGCCGCTCCGAACCACCTGCGCCGGTTTGCTACAAGGCTGCCCGTTTACCCTGATGCCCCCGGCGCCGATCGCGTCGGCGGCCAGGGTGCGGGTCTTGAACAGCCGCGCGTGATGCAGCCAACGGTCGAGCCTGATCGCCCCGGCCCCTTCCGCGCTCACGACTTGTTTTTGAGCGCGGCGAGAATGGCGAAGGGGCTGTCGGGATCGGCCTGTTTCTCGGCTCGGGGCGGACGCGCCTCGAAGCTTTTGGGTCCGTCATGGCGCGGCTTGCCTTTGGGTTTGCCCTTGGGTCCACGTTCACCGCGTTGGTCGTCGCGACGCTTGCCCTCGAAGGGTTTGCCCTCGCGCCGGTTTTCTTGCCCCGGCTCGCGGTCGCGGCGCGGCCCGCGTTCACCCTCGGCACGGCCCTGTTGACCCTGCCCTTGCCCCTGTCCCGGCCGCTCGCCCCGCTCGGGACGGCGGTTGCCGCCGCGCGGACGCGGCGCCCAGGTGAAGGTATAGAACACCTCGGTTTCAGGCGCAGGCGCTTCGACAGGCTCGTCGGCACCAGGCTCGGCTGTGGCCCCGGCTTCCGCCTCGGCGGCTTTGCGGGCGGCCTGCTCGGCCTCCCACTTGGCACGGGTCTCGGCGGCAAGCACGCTTTCCTCTTCGGTCAGCGGATGCTCGTGATCTATGGCCTCGGGCTCGGGTGCGACGACGACGGGCGCAGGCTCGGCACGGGCCTTGACCCGCTCACCCTGCTCGGCGCGATAGCCCAGCCCCTGCATCAGACCTGAGAATTGCTCCAGCGTCATGCCGGTGATGGACAACATGTCCGGCGTCGCCTCGAACCCGCCGCGGCTGTCCTGGTTGCGCAGCATGTCGGCAAGACGTTCCAGCATATCGATGCGGATCGCCCGTTCGCCCGCCGGGTGATAGCCCGAAAGCGTATAATATCCCTTGGGCACGTCGGGCAGGTTGGGGATGGTCACTAGGCCGGGCGGCGGGCTTTCGGGGAATTCCGACAACCCTTGATCCAGCCCCCACAGCACCAGCCGCAGCCGCGTCGGCGCCGGCTTCAGCAGCGCCGGCTGGAAGATGGTGAACTGGCCAAAGCGCACGCCATGCTTGCGCAAAAGCCCGCGCGCGTCCTGATCCAGCTCCTTGACCTCATTGGCCACGCCTTCGCGCGGCAGCACGCCCAGCGACTCGACCAGACGAAAGGCAAAGCCGCGCGCAATGCCGGCCAGCGTCTCATCGTTCTTAAGCGCCAGCAGCGGCTCGAACAGGGTCGCGATCCTGCGGTCGATGAAATGCTGCAACCGACGGCGCACCTTTTCGGTGATCTCGGGGCCAGCTTCTTCATCGACGAAAGGCTCGACACCCGGACGCAGCCCCTCGCTACCCTTGACCAGCTTGCCTACCGCGGAACTGCCCCACATCAGGCCGCCCTGTTCGGTGAAGTCCAGCTCGGTATCCGGCGCGTTATAGAACCTGTCGGCGCGCAGATGGAATTCGGGACGCAACGCCTCATAGGCGGCGCGTTGCAACATACGCGCTTCGTCCCCGGTTGCGCTCGGATCGGCGTGGAAGCGGAAGCCCTCCAGACGGCCGGCGAATTCGCCCTCGACCGTCACTTCGCCCTTGTCATTCACCTCGGCCAAAAGGCTCTCCTTCTGTTTGAGCCGGCGCAGCAGCACGGAAGTGCGCCGGTCCACGAATCTTTGCGTCAAAGCCGCGTGCAACGCGTCCGACAAGCGATCTTCTACCGCGCGCGTCTCGGCACGCCAATGACTTTCGTCTGATACCCAACCCGAACGCTGGGCAACATAGGTCCATGTCCGGATATATGCCAATCGTTTCGACAATGTATCGATATCGCCCTGCACGCGGTCGATACGGCGGATCTGACCTTCCAACCAGTCGCCGGGCACGCCGCCATCGCGCAGGAAGCCGAAGATTCGCGCCAGAAGCGACGCATGTTCGGCCGGAGAGATCGAGCGGAAATCCGGAATCCGGCACACATCCCACAACAGCCGCACATCGCGCGGGTGCGTCACCCTGTCGCGGACCTCCGGCATGGAGGACAGCGCCTTGAGCGCACGGATGTCGTCCGCCTCGCGCCCCCGGGCCAGCCATTCCGATTGCGGCGGGGTTTCCAGACTTAGCAGCAGCCGCTCGATTGTGCCGAATTCCAGCGTGGAGTTGCGCCACATCAGCCGCTGGATCGGCGCAAAGCGGTGGTTCTCGATGGCCTCGATCAGCCCTTCTTCCAGAGGCCCGGCATCACCGGTGACGCCGAAAGTGCCCGGTTCGGTATGGCGCCCCGCCCTGCCGGCGATCTGGCCCAGTTCATGGGGGAATAACGGACGATAACGGCGACCGTCGAATTTCTCGGTCGCCGAAAAGGCGATATGACGGATGTCGAGGTTCAGCCCCATGCCGATGGCATCGGTGGCGACCAGATAATCCACCTCGCCATTTTGATACATCGCCACCTGCGCATTGCGGGTGCGCGGGCTCAGCGCGCCCATCACCACGGCGCAGCCGCCCTTTTGCCGCCGGATCAGTTCGGCGGTTGCGTAGACCTCTTCAACGGAAAAGCAGACGATGGCCGAGCGCGGCGGCATGCGGCTGATCTTTTTGGACCCCGCCCATGACAGCGCGGAAAACCGGTCGCGCCGCATGAACTGCGCCTGCGGCACCAGCGCGGCGATGGCCGGGCGCATGGTATCGGCCCCCAAAAGCAGCGTTTCATGCAGCCCGCGCATGTTCAGCAGCCGGTCGGTAAAGACATGGCCGCGGTCGGGATCGGCGCAAAGCTGGATCTCGTCTATGGCGACGAAATCGGCGCCGACCTCGGGCATGGCCTCGGTGGTGGCGACCCAGTATTGCACCCGCTCGGGCACGATCCGCTCTTCGCCCGTAATCAGCGCCACGACCGAGGGCCCGCGCGCCTTGACGATCCGGTCATAGACTTCGCGCGCCAAAAGCCGCAGCGGCAGGCCGATGACCCCGGTGCGATGCGCCAGCATGCGTTCGATGGCGTAATGCGTCTTGCCAGTATTTGTCGGGCCAAGGATGGCCGTGACCCGCGATCTGTCCTGCATGTCAGGCGTCCATACCCTGCAATTTCCGTTCAAGCCGCTGAACGGCATCCTGCGCGTCCTGCTGATTCGGGTGGATCGTCAGGCTTTGGCGAAAGGCTTTCAACGCGTTCCGGTCGTCGCCCAGCTCCTCGAGGATCGTGCCCAATTGGGTAAGCGCACCAAAATGACGGGGCTCCAGCCGCAGCACCTCGCCCAGATCGGCGATGGCCGGGCCGAAATCGCCGTCCAGATAAAATGCGACCGAACGCAGATACCAGCCCGCCGCGAAATCCGGTGCATGATCGGTCAGCGCCGTCAGGTGGCCGATGGCGGCGACGGTATCGCCCGCATCCAGCGCCGTCTCGCCCCGCTTGTACAGCAGGTCCATCGCCGCCGAGCCCGAGCGCGACCAGATACGCAGGATATCGCTTTCGGCCCGGGCCCAGGTTTCACCGCCGGGCTGGGCCAGTTCGGCAAACAGCAGATCCAGATCCTCGCGCGCCTGCACTTGCGCCTGGGTGGTCGGCTCGGACGGGGCGGCAGGCTCTGCCAAAGGGCTGTCGGTCAACAGATCGCTATCATTTTCAGGAGAATTTTCTTGCGGCTCCTCGTCCTGGACAGGTATCGCATGGAACGAAGGCGCCTTTGCCGGGGGCACGGCAGGCCAAGCATGGACAGCACCGACACCTGCCAGCCCCAGGAAAAGCGCTGCCGCAACGGCATGATGGAAATGTGGGACTGGCAAAAGCATATTCACCATGTAACTTTCCCCATCGTCTAATTCCAGACACGACAACAGGAGATCGAGAATGAGCAAAGTGGTCGAGGCCGCCGTGGCCGCACTGGACGAAAAGGCCAAGGGCTTCGACGGCACCGCCAAATTCGTCATCGAGGGCGAAGGTGCGGTCTATATCGACGCCGACGGCGCACGTGCCGCCGATGACGAAGCCGAGGTGACGCTGACCGCCAGCCGCGAAACCTTCGAGGGCCTGATGAGCGGCGACGTGAACCCCACCACCGCCTTCATGACCGGCAAGCTGCGGGTCGACGGCTCGATGGGCGCGGCGATGAAGCTTGGGGCGCTGCTGTCCTAGGCGATGAAGCCCGCGCCCTTCAACACGCTGCCCGGCGATCCGCTGCCGCTTGCCCGCGCCTTCTGGCTGCGGGCCGAGGATGGCGTGCGGCTGCGGGCGGCACATTGGGCGGCGGGCGGGGCCTCGGGAACGGTTCTGCTGTTCCCGGGCCGCACCGAATACCTTGAGAAATACGCCGAAGTCGCTGCAGACCTGAACGCCGCCGGGCTTGATGTGCTGACGCTGGACTGGCGCGGTCAAGGCATGTCGGACCGGTTGCAGCCCAACCCTCGGCCCGGCCATATCGGTGATTTCGCCGATTACCAGCGCGATGTCGTCGAACTGGTGGTAACGGCACAGGAACTGGACCTGCCGCGTCCCTGGCATCTGCTGGCGCATTCCATGGGCGGCACCATCGGTCTTGCCGCGTTGGAGGCCGGGTTGCCGGTGCAAAGCGTTGTGTTCTCGGCACCGATGTGGGGCATCAATCTGCGCCGCGTGCCCGAGGTCCTGGCGATGGCCATTGCCCGCCTTGGCCGCAAACTGGGCCGTGGCGGACATCCCGCACCCGGATCAGGCGGCGAGGAAAACTTTGTCCTGATGGACCCGTTCCACGACAACCTACTGACCGGGGACGGTCGCCGCTGGGGCCGGCTGGTGGCCGAGACGGCAAGCTGGCCCGATATTTCAGTCGGCGGCGTCAGCAACGACTGGCTGATTGCCGCCTTGCAGGAATGCCACCGCCTTACCACCCTGCCTGCCCCCACCCTGCCAACACTGATCGCGCTGGGGGACAAGGAACGCGTCGTCTCGCCCCGGGCCATCCGCGCACGGGTGGCCACCTGGCCCGGCGCCACGCTGCTGGAGCTGCCCGATTGCCGCCACGAGCCGATGATTGAGCGCGATGCCGTCCGCAGCCGCTTTCTGGAGGCCAGCATCGCGCATTTCGAGAGCGCTGCGCCGGCCTTATCCGGTTAATTGCGCAAGTCCGGCCGTGTCGGATACCTTGCAGCGCGGCAGTTCAGAGGTCACATGTTGGCCATACGAAAGGACCGATCATGACGATTTCTGCCTGTAGCCCCCTGAACAGCATCCTCCATCGCATCCTGCCCCGTGACGAGAACGCCTTGCCTGTCGCAGCCGACGGCCCCGATCTGGGCACGCTGCCCGAATGGGATCTGAGCGATCTCTACCCTGCCCCCGATTCGCCCGAACTCGCTCGCGATGTCGAGGCTGTGGAGCAGTCCTGCTGCAGCTTCGCCCGCGACTACGACGGCAAACTGGCTGCGCTGGACGCCGACAAGATGCTGGAATGCATCGAACGCTATCAGCAAATCGACATTCTGGCCGGTCGCGTCATGTCCTATGCCGGGCTGCGCTATTACCAGAACACCACGGATTCGGCGCGCGCCAAGCAGATGGGCGATCTTCAGGATCTCATCACCACGGCAACCGCCAAGCTGGTCTTCTTCAGCCTGGAGTTCAACCGTATCCCGGACGGGCGCTACGAAGAAATCTTCTCTGCGCCGAACGGCCCTGCGCGCTACAAGCCGGTCTTCGACCGCATGCGCGCCATGCGCCCCTATCAGCTTTCGAATGAGCTGGAACGCTTTTTACACGACAATTCGGTCGTGGGCGCCGCTGCCTGGAACCGCCTCTTCGACGAGACCACCGCCGGCCTGACCTTTGACGTGAACGGAGAAGAGCTGGGCTTGGAGGCCACGCTGAACCTGCTGACCGATCACGATCGTCCCCGGCGCGAAGCCGGCGCCCGCGCACTGACCGAGGTCTTTGGCAAGAACGTCAAGCTTTTCGCCCGCATCCACAACACGCTGGCCAAAGAAAAGGCGATCGAGGACAAATGGCGCAAGATGCCGACGCCACAAACTGCGCGCCACCTGTCGAACCATGTCGAACCCGAAGTGGTCGAGGCCCTGCGTGATGCCGTCACGACCGCCTACCCGCGCCTGTCGCATCGCTACTATCGGCTCAAGGCGCGCTGGCTGGGCTTGGACAAGCTCCAGATCTGGGACCGCAACGCACCGCTGCCCAGTGAAAGCGCGCGTCTTATCCCCTGGCCCGAGGCGCAGGCCACCGTGCTGGATGCCTATGCCGGATTCTCGCCGCAACTGGCGGAACTGGCTCAGCCCTTCTTCGAGCAAGGCTGGATTGACGCGGCCGTGAAGTCCGGAAAAGTCCCCGGCGCTTTTGCCCATCCCACGGTAACGACCGTGCATCCCTATGTGCTTTTGAACTATCTCGGCAAGCCGCGCGATGTGATGACGTTGGCGCATGAATTGGGACACGGCGTTCACCAGCGGCTGGCAGCAGCACAGGGAGAGCTTCTGGCCGCGACACCGCTGACACTTGCCGAAACGGCAAGTGTTTTCGGCGAGATGCTGACCTTCCGCGCCTTACTTTCGAAAACCACCGACAAGGCACAGCGCAAAGCTCTGCTGGCCGGAAAAGTCGAAGACATGATCAACACGGTGGTGCGCCAGATCGCCTTCTATGATTTCGAATGCAAGCTGCACGCCGCACGCGCCCAAGGGGAACTGACCCCCGAAGACATAAACGCCCTCTGGATGTCGGTACAGCACGAAAGCCTGGGCGACGCCTTCGAATTCATGCCGGGCTATGAGACTTTCTGGACCTACGTGCCGCATTTCATTCATTCGCCCTTCTATGTCTACGCCTATGCTTTCGGTGACGGGTTAGTGAACGCGCTTTATGCTGCCTATGAAGACGGACTGCCCGACTTTCAGGCGAAATATTTCGATATGCTGGCCGCAGGCGGCTCACGGCATCACAAGGAACTCTTGGCCCCCTTCGGTCTTGATGCCTCGGATCCGGCCTTCTGGGACAAGGGCCTTTCCATCATCGAAAGCTTCATCGACGAACTTGAAACGATGGAGGTCTGACCGTCGCAAACCGGGGGCGCTTCTCCCCCGGACCCCCAGAGGATATTTACACACGAAAGAAGCGGTAAATTATTCCGTTATTCTTCGTTGCCCAAATATCCTGGGGGAATCCCGAAGGGATGGGGGCAAAGCCCCCGCCTTTCTTACAACCCATCCTTGGATTGAATTTTCGGCAGTTTTCCATCGCCTGAGGCATGCGCCTGCCCTATCTTGCCGGAAAACGGGAAGGGAAATCTTATGATCGGCATAATCCGGCGTATCATCCTTTGGCTTCTGGGGTTGGCGCTGGTTGCGGCGGCAGTAGTTGCGATCTGGGGTCCCGGCTTCGTCGAGGATCGTCTGAACCCCGTCACCACGCCAGCCGAGGGCTGGCCCGTATCACCTCAGGCCGAGGCGCTGCATCAGCGACTTGTAATCGGCGACTGGCACTCCGACGCTCTGCTTTGGGACCGCGACCTTCTGGAGCGCGCGTCCCGCGGCCATGTGGATATCCCCCGGCTGGCCGAGGGGAATGTCGCGGTTCAGGTTTTCACAACGGTCACCAAAAGCCCCCGCGGGCAAAACTACAGCCATAACTCTGCTCAGGCCCCCGACAACATCACACCGCTTTTTATCGGCCAACTGCGCCCCCTGCCCAGTTGGTTCAGCCTCAAGGAGCGTGCGTTGACACAGGCCGACGCGCTGCACCGCGCCGTCGAACGCGCTCCTGACCAACTCATGTTGATCCGTTCGGCCAAGGATTTGCAGACTCTGCTGGAAGCGCGTCAGAATGGCGCTAAAACGGTGGGCGCTATCCTGGGTTCCGAAGGCGCGCATCCGCTGGAGGGGCAGATCGGTAACCTTCAGGTGCTTTATGGCGCAGGTTTCCGCCTGCTGGGGCTGACGCATTTCTTCGACAACGAGTTGGGCGGGAGCCTGCATGGCGAAGGTGGCAGCGGTGCGGGGCTAAGCCCGCTGGGTCGGCAGGTGGTGGAAGAGATGACGGCCAAGCGCATGGTCATCGACCTTGCCCATGCAAGCCCCCAGATGGTGCGTGATGTACTGGCTATTCCGGGCACGCGACCGATCCTGTCGCATACCGGTATTCACGGCCAATGCCCCAGCCCCCGGAACCTGGATGATGCGTTGGTAAAGGCCATCGCTGAAAAGGGCGGGCTGATCGGCATTGGCTATTGGGCCGATGTGGTCTGCGGCAAAACTCCGGCCGATATCGCCAACGCCATCCGGGCCGCTATCGCGCTTGTGGGGGAGGATCACGTCTCGCTCGGCTCGGATTACGACGGTTCGGTCGGTGTGCCCTTCGACGCCGCAGGTCTGTCGGCACTGACACAGGCCCTGATGGATGCCGGGCTGAGCGACCAGCAAATCACCAAGGTCATGGGCGGCAACATGATGCGCTATCTTGCCCAGACGCTGTGAACGCGCCTAAGCTTTCGCAGGATCTAAGGAGAGCCCCGTGCTGACAGTCTATGGCGTCACCCGTTCGCGCGCATCGCGCATCATCTGGCTGTGTCATGAGCTAGGTTTGCCGTTCAAGCAGGTGCCGGTGATTCAGGCCTATCGCCTACCCGACCCCGACGCGCCGGATGCGCCTTTGAATACGCATTCGCCAAGCTTTCTGAAGCTGTCGCCCGCCGGTGCCATTCCGGTGATGCAGGACGGCGATCTGGTGCTGTCGGAATCCTTGGCCTGCACCCTGCATCTGGCGTGCAAATACGGCCAGCCCTTCGGCCCTGCCGACGCGGTCGAAGAGGCGTTGATGCTGCAATGGAGCTTTTACGCCGCGACCGCCATAGAGCAGGATGCGCTGACCATCCTTTTCAACCATGGCAATGGCCAGTCGCAATCCGGGGCCGCTCAGGCCACGGTCGCCCATGCGGCCGAGCGATTGATCCGCCCTCTGCATGTTCTGGAAGATCACATTGGCCGCCATGGTCACCTGATCGGCGGCCGATTCACCGTAGCCGACCTGAACGTCGCCGAAGTTCTGCGCTATGCTCAGGGCTATGGCGCGTTGATGGAGCAGTTTCCGGCGGTCATCGCCTGGCTTGGCGATTGCCAAGCCCGCCCGGCATTCCGCAAAATGTGGCAGGAGCGGCTGACCGAGCCGGAGTAAGCCCCTCGGACTCGGATGAGGAAACCGGCGCAGAGCACGCGTGTGGCTGGGTGGCGCGTTTTCAATCCAAAGGTCGCAGGCCCCCCGACCGGCCCATTGAAACGTCCCCTATCTGCCCGACATGACTAGCATGGCCGAGCACACAAACGGCTGCGGCTTTTGCTGCAAGCCGATCCGAAAAGCCGCGGCGCTATGCAAAAACATTTCCAGCAAAGGCGGGTACCGATTTTATGTCGGAAATGCATAAAAACAAGGATCTACAGCATTTCTGCGATTCAATGAATTGCCGAAATGCTGTAGGGATCGGCCACGCCAGATTGTCGACTGCATCCAAGCTTTGAACCTAGCCTTCTGGGGTGGGCATCCTCCGATTCTCGGGGCGCAACGAGGCGCCCAGAATATGTTCTGCCGAATGAACCACATGGCTTGCGTGGCCGACGATCAGCGGATCGGGCGGCGTGGCAATGGTCAGATCCTTGTCCGGGTAATCAAGCGAGGACAGGAAATGCCGCATGCAATTCAGCCGCGCCCGTTTCTTGTCGTTCGACTTGACAATGGTCCAGGGTGCATCGGCGGTATCGGTGTAAAAAAACATCGCCTCTTTCGCCTCGGTATAGTCATCCCATTTGTCGAGGCTGGCCAGATCGATGGGGGAAAGCTTCCAGCGTTTCAGCGGATCGGTCTCGCGAGCCTTGAAGCGCGCCCGCTGTTCGCTGCGCGTAACCGAGAACCAGTATTTGTAAAGCCGGATACCCGAGCGTGCCAACATCCGCTCGAATTCCGGGGCCTGCCGCATGAATTCCAGATATTCGACCGGGGAACAAAAGCTCATGACCCGCTCGACCCCGGCACGATTGTACCAACTGCGGTCGTAAAAAACCATCTCGCCAGCGGTCGGCAGGTGCTGGATATAGCGCTGAAAGAACCACTGTCCGCGTTCGATTTCGGACGGCTTGTTCAGCGCCACCACCCGGGCAAAACGCGGATTCAGATGTTCCATGAAACGCTTGATCGTGCCGCCCTTGCCGGCGGCGTCGCGCCCCTCGAACAGGATGACGAATTTCTGCCCGGTCTCTTGCGCCCAAAGCTGGGCCTTCAGCAACTCGGACTGCAGCCGGGCCTTTTCCTTTTCATAAGCCACGCGCCCCATGCGACGCGGATAGGGATAGCGCCCCGACTCGAAAGCCAACCGGATCGCATCCGGGTCGATATGGGGAAAACTTCTTGGCCCTCGCGGCTCCACATCAACCGGAGGAGTTGTCGGCGGGACGACTGATGGTTCTGTCCCCCCCGCCTCGTTCTCGACAAGCTCGCTACTCGCCGAGAAAACTAGGGACTCACTTGAAACAGGATGATCTTCCATATGTCTTGACCAAGCTAGGACTGAATAATTGGCCAAGTCTGACAGGACATGCGCCCTAGCGCCTTGATCCGGGTCAAAAAGAAATCAAATCCTACTAAAACCAGAGGCAAATCCGTCGTGATTGCAGTGCTATCCCTTGCGGTTGGCAGCGGCCTGCCCACTTTCCCTTGCCCCCGCCCCATGGGGCATGAGATAACCCCGCCCCAGAAGAACAAGACGAGCAGGTGCAATGGCCGACGATCTCTTCCCCTCTGCGGATAAGGCTTCCGACAGTTATTCGGCGTCCTCGATCGAGGTGCTTGAGGGGCTGGAGCCCGTGCGCAAACGGCCCGGTATGTATATCGGTGGCACCGACGAACGGGCCTTGCATCACTTGGTGGCCGAGATCCTCGACAACTCGATGGACGAGGCGGTGGCCGGCCATGCCAGCCGCATCGAGGTGGAAATGCTGGCCGATTTCAGCGTGGTGATCCGCGACAACGGCCGCGGCATCCCTATCGATCCGCACCCGAAATTCCCCGGCAAATCGGCGCTGGAGGTGATCCTGTGCACCCTGCACGCAGGCGGCAAGTTTTCGGGCGACACTTACCAGACCTCGGGTGGGCTTCATGGCGTCGGCGCCTCGGTCGTCAACGCGCTTTCCGACAGCATGGTGGTGCAGGTCGCCCGTAACCGTGAGCTTTACGAGCAGCGTTTCTCGCGTGGTCTGCCACTGGGTCCGGTCGAAAAGATCGGCGCGGCGCCCAACCGTCGCGGCACTACCGTGACCTTCCATGCCGATGAACAGATCTTTGGCCACCACCGGTTCAAACCCGCGCGCCTGCTGCGCATGGTCAAGTCCAAGGCCTATCTGTTCTCGGGTGTCGAGATACGCTGGAAATCCGAGGTGGACGACGGCGAAACGCCGTTGGAGGCGACCTTCCATTTTCCCGGCGGCCTTGCCGATTATCTTGGCGAAGTGCTGGGCAAGGCCTCGACCTATGCCGACCGTCCCTTTGCCGGCAGCGTCGATTTCAAGGAAAAGTTCAACGTCCCCGGCAAGGTCGACTGGGCGATCAACTGGACCCCCTCGCGCGACGGCTTCATCCAGTCCTATTGCAACACGGTGCCCACCCCCGAGGGCGGCACCCATGAGGCCGGCTTCTGGTCCGCCATCCTGCGTGGCATCCGCGCCTATGGCGAACGGGTCAGCAACAAGAAGGCGGCGCAGATCACCCGCGAGGATCTGCTGGCCGGAGGCTGCGCGCTGGTCTCGTGCTTTATTCGCGAGCCGGAATTCGTCGGTCAGACCAAGGACCGCCTTGCCACCACCGAGGCGCAACGGCTGGTCGAAGGCGCGGTGCGCGACCATTTCGACAACTGGCTGGCCGCGGATACGAAATCGGCAGGCGCCATTCTGGATTTTCTGGTGCTGCGGGCCGAGGAACGGATGCGCCGCCGGCAGGAAAAGGAAACCGCCCGGAAATCCGCCACCAAGAAACTGCGCCTGCCCGGTAAACTGGTCGATTGTTCTGCCACCAATCGCGAAGGCACCGAGCTTTTCATCGTCGAAGGCGACTCGGCCGGCGGCAGCGCCAAGATGGCGCGCGAGCGTACGACCCAGGCGCTGCTGCCGCTGCGTGGCAAGATCCTGAACGTGCTGGGCGCAGCCTCGTCCAAGCTGGGCTCGAACCAGGAGATCGCCGATCTTTGCCAGGCGCTGGGTGTCAACATGGGCACAAGGTTCAATGTCGACGATCTGCGTTACGACAAGATCATCATCATGACCGACGCCGATGTCGACGGCGCTCATATCGCCTCGCTCCTCATGACCTTTTTCTTTACCCAGATGCGGCCATTGATCGACAAAGGCCATCTGTATCTGGCCTGCCCGCCACTTTACCGGCTGACGCAGGGCGCACACCGTATCTATGTCGCCGACGACGCCGAGAAGGAAATCTGGCTTGCCAAAGGGCTGGGCGGCAGGGGCAAGATCGACGTGCAGCGTTTTAAGGGTCTGGGTGAAATGGACGCCAAGGATCTGCGCGACACAACCATGAACCCAAAAACCCGCAAGCTGATCCGAGTCTCGATCGACGATGACGAGGGCGGCGAAACCGGAGATCTGGTCGAGCGGCTGATGGGTAAAAAACCCGAACTGCGCTTTCAGTTCATTCAGGAAAACGCCCAATTCGCCGATTCCGAGGAATTGGACGTGTGACGCTGGTCACGCCGCTTGCCATCTATGTTTTGGCGGCGCTGGCCGAAATCGCGGGCTGTTTCGCCTTTTGGGCTTGGCTGCGTTTGGGCAAATCGCCGCTTTGGCTGGCACCCGGCATGCTGTCCCTAGCATTGTTCGCGTGGCTTTTGACCCGGATCGACGTCGATTTTGCCGGCCGAGCCTATGCGGCCTATGGCGGGATTTATGTCATCGCCTCGCTTGGCTGGCTCTGGCAGACCGAGGGGCAGGTGCCGACGCGCTGGGATCTTTTGGGCGGCGCACTTTGCGTGCTGGGGGCCATGGTGATCCTGGCCGGACCTCGCGCTGGATAATGCGAAGTTTAGAATTAAGTGCAATAATCAATTATATTGCATTGTAATATAGTGTTTTTTTAAAAATCAGAATCGCATTCCCACGGAAAAACCCGCCCCTTCGGTGCCAATTCCAAAGCTGGCCGCACCGAACGTGAACCCTATCAACGCCCCGGTAAGAACCTGCTGCGGGGTATGCTCACCCGCGTGCAACCTGCTCCATCCCGTGAGGCCCGCGGCACCATAGGCCAGCGCACCCGCCTCAGGCCGGTCGTCGAAACATTTCCCCGCCAGATCGGCAGCGCCGAAAAACGCCGCTGCGGTGTGACCCGAGGGGAAGCCCTTGCCCTCGCCCGAAGGCCGGCGCGAGATCGGCTGGCCGTCGAAAAACTCCTTCATCCCCCAAACCAGTGCGGCCTGCAAAACACCCCGCACGGCGAAATCCTCCAGCCGTCCTTGATCGGCGGCGCAGGCCGCAGCCGCCAGCGGCAGGCCGTATTTCATCGCCGTACCGAACTGCTCGACGGGGTCGGCCACCGCAGAACTCGCCAGCAGACCGACGCAGGCAGCCGCTATCAGACGCATGAGACCCTCCGCTCAAGGCCCCTGAATGCCTCATCGCGTGCCGCAACTGCGCTTCTCATGCGCCCAGCCGGATCACCCGGTCCATCCGGCCCGCCAGTTCCATGTTATGCGTGGCAATCAGCGCCCCAAGGCCCGTATCGCGCACCAGCCCCATCAGCATGTCGAAAACCTTGTCAGATGTGGCGGGATCCAGGTTCCCCGTCGGCTCATCCGCCAGCAGCAACGAAGGCTGGTTCGCCAGCGCCCGGCAAAAGGCGACCCTTTGCTGTTCGCCACCAGACAGTTGCGCCGGCCGGTGATCCGCACGGTGGGACAGGCCCACCCAGCGCAGCAGATCCAGCGCCCGTGCCCTCGCGGCTGACTGAGGAACGGCATTCGCCAACTGCGGCAGAACGATATTCTCCGCTGCCGAAAATTCAGGAAGCAAGTGGTGGAATTGATAGACGAAGCCCAATTCTTCGCGGCGGGCCTCGGTCCGCGCCCGGTCGTTCTGCCCCGCCATGTCGCGACCATTCAGCAGCACCCGGCCAGAATCGGCTGTGTCGAGCAGCCCCGCGATATGCAAAAGCGTCGATTTCCCGGTGCCCGAAGGTCCGACCAACGCCACAACTTCGCCACGCGCGACCGAAAGCGACAGATCCGACAGAACGGGCACCGGCGCAGGCCCGCCCATGCCGTAGGTCTTGGAAATTCCGTCCAGAACCAGAATGTCACTCATAGCGCAGCGCCTCCACCGGGTTCATCCGAGCTGCGCGGCGGGCCGGGAAAATGGTGACGATAAAGGACAGCGCCAGCGACAAGGCCGCCGCCCGGAAAATATCCCAGGCCCGCAATTCGGCAGTCAGTTGATAGATGCCGCGCACCTCGGGCTGCCAGGCATTGCCGCCCGTCAACGCATTCAGCGCCGCCATGATGTGATCGACGTTCAGCGCCAGCGCCACGCCCAGAACCACGCCGGCGATGGTGCCGATTACCCCGGTAAAGGCCCCGCACAGAAAGAATATCCGCAGCACGGAACCCTCGGTCAGCCCCATGGTTCGCAAGATGCCGATATCGCGGCCCTTGTTCTTGACCAGCATGATCAGCCCGGAGGTAATGTTCATCGAGGCGATCAGCACCAGAATCGACAGGATGATGAACATGACGTCATCCTCCATATCAAGCGCCGCAAGGAATGAACCCGATGCATCGCGCCAGGTCCAGATCTGCGCGCGCTCGCCCGCGGCCTGCAAAAGCGGCAGCGTCCAGTCATCTATCCGCTCGGGGTCGGTCACGAAAACCTCAATCTCATCGGCAAGGTCTTCGCGGTTGAAAAAGCTCTGCGCCTCGGCCATCGGCATATAGATGCGCGCCTTGTCCACATCATAGCGCCCGGCGGAAAAGATATAGACCACCTCAAAGGACTCGACCCGGGGCGTGGTGCCGAAGGGCGTCTTGGCGCCATCGGGCGCAACCAGTTGCAGCCGGTCGCCGACGCCCAGCCCCAGATCACGGGCCATACCGATGCCTATGGCGATGCCGCAGTCGAAATCATCAAGGTTCCCTGCCGCCCGATCCGGGTCGGCGATGCCCGACATCTCCCTAAGCGCATCGAGCGTGATGCCATAGACATCGCCCAAGGTGGCGGATTCGCCCTGCCGCGCCATGACCTGCGCACGGATCACGGGCATCGCGCGGGTCACGCCGGGGATCTGTTCGATCTTGGCGGCCAACGCATTGTAATCCTCGATCCTACCGGGGGTGACATAGGTCTCTTCGGTCAGTTCGTTATAGATCTGCGTAGGCGCATAATAGACCGTGCTATGGGCGTTGGCACCCAGGATCGTATCGACAAACTCGGCCCGAAACCCGGCGCGCACCGCCAGCGTGGCGATCAGCGCCATCACGCCCAGCGTGATGCCGATCAGGCTGATCCAGGTCATGACGCTGACGCCGCCCTCGGCCCGGCGCGCGCGCAGGTAGCGCCATGCGATCATGAATTCGTAACGCGAAAACGGGGCGGGACTGGCCATCGCTTACCTGTCTGTTGGGTCGCGCCTGATTGGCCTTTCAGCGTTGACAATGCAAGCCAACAAGGCCGTGACCCGCGGGTCATGGCTTGGGATGGTCGTCCCATTGCGAACTGAGGATCCGCTCTGCATCGCCCTTGGGGTCGTCGTATTGGCGACCGCGCAGGGACCAGATAAAGGCCAGAAGCCCAAGCCCGCCAAGGGCAAGGGAAACCGGGATCAGAAGGCCGAGAATTTCCATGCTTCCCCCTTTTTACCTCAACCGCAGCGCGTTAAGCGTCACGCTGATCGAGCTCAGCGACATGGCCAGCGCCGCCATCAGCGGGGTGGCAAAGCCGGCAATGGCGATGGGAACCGCAACGACGTTGTAAAGCAGCGAGATGGCAAAGTTCTCTTTGATCCGGGCGCGTGCCTTTCGCGCCAGCGCCAACGCCTCGGCGACGGGGGCAAGGTCGCTGCCCATCAGCACCATATCCGAGGCGGTGCGCGCCGCGTCCAGCGCCGAGGCGGGCGAGATCGAGACATGCGCCTCGGCCAGCGCGGCCGTGTCGTTAAGCCCATCGCCAACCATCAGCGCATGCAGCCCTTGCTGGCGCAACCCGCGCAGGGTTTCGGCCTTTTCAACGGGGGTGACGCCGGCTTGCCATTCTGCGATGCCCAGCCGCTGGGCCAGATCCTGAACCACTGGCGCGGCATCGCCCGACAGCAGCATCACCCGCCGCCCCGAGGCGAGAATCCGCGCCACGCAGGTCTCGGCCCCCGGACGTAGCCGGTCCGAGAATTCCAGCCGGATCGGCGCGTCCTGACCCAAGGACAGCCAGCTTGCCGAAAGCCGGGCATCGCCATGCCGGGCGCCCAGCCAGTCGGCACGGCCCAGCCGAACCTCGCGCCCCTGCCACGTCCCGGCGATACCATAGCCCGGAACCTCGCACAGATCGGAAAGGGCTGCGGGTCGGGCCCCGGCGTCAGTCAGCGCCTGCGCCAAAGCCTGGGACAGCGGATGGCCAGACCCCTGCGCAAGCGCCAGCGCCACCGGCCGCGCCTCGGGCGAAAGTCCGTCCAGCGAAACCAGTTGCGGCACGCCCATGGTCAGGGTGCCCGTCTTGTCAAAGACCACGGCATCGACCTCTGCCAGCCGCTCCAGCGCTGTGCCGTCCTTGATCAGCATGCCACGCCTGAACAGCCGGCCCGAGGCGGCGGTAATCACCGCAGGCACGGCCAGACCAAGGGCGCAAGGGCAGGTGATGATCAGCACAGCCGCCGCCACATTCAGCGCCAGCCGCGCGTCATGCGTAGTGAAATACCAGCCAAGGAAGCTGCAAAAGGCCAAAAGATGCACCATCGGCGAATAAAGGCGCGAGGCTCGGTCGGCCAGCCCGGTATAATGCCCGCGCGCCGATTCCGCCGCCGCGACAAGGGCTGTCAGCCGCGCCAGCGAACTGTCGCGCCCTGCCGCCGTCACCCGCATGATCAGCGGGCCGGTCAGGTTCACCTCGCCCGCCGAAAGCGCGACGCCGGGACCGGCCGGGACGGGAATACTTTCACCCGTCAACAGTGAGCGGTCGATTTCGCTGCTGCCTTGCGCGATCTCGCCATCCGCCGGAATGCGGGCACCGGGGCGAATGCGGATCAGGTCGCCCGGGACCAGTTCGGAAACCGGCACCGGTTCGTCGCCCGCCGACGTGACACGAAAGGCGCGCGGCACTTCAAGCGCGGTCAGTTCCTCGGCCGCCGAGCGGGCCACGGCGCGGGTCCGGTAATCCAGATAGCGCCCGATCAGCAGAAAAAAGCACAGCATCACCGCCGCGTCGAAATAGGCGTGGCGACCGGAATGCAGCGTTTCATAAACCGAGATCGAGCTGGCCAGGATCAGCGCCAGCGAAATCGGCACATCCATGCCCAACCGCCCATGTCGTAGGGCCCGCCATGCGCTGGCGAAAAACGGCTGCCCGGCAAAGACCACCGTGGGCAGCGCGATGGCACCGGAAATCCAGTGGAACATGTCGCGCGTCGCGTCCTCGGCCCCGGACCAGACCGCGACGGACAGGATCATGATGTTCATCATCGCGAATCCCGACACGCCGATGCGCATCAGGATGTCCCGGCCCTGCCGGTCGGCAGCACTGGCGCTCAGCGCAGCCGGGTCAAGCCCATGCGCCTCATAGCCGATGCTTTCAACGACAGGGATAAGCTCATCCGCAGTCATGCCGGGCGCATCCACGGTCACGCGGCGCAGCGTCAGGTTGACGCGCGCGTCCCTGACGCCGGGATGACGGTTCAGCACCCGCTCGACATCGGTAATGCAGGTGGCGCAATGAATCGTCGGCAGGGACAGGATGACGTCCCCCTGCCCGCCAACCGCTCCGGCGATGCGCTGCGCCAGCGGCGCCGCATCGCAGGCCGGACAGGCCGAGAGACGTGCGTCGTGATCGTGCAGCGCGGTATCCGCCATGTCAGTTCACCCGGTTGCCGTGATAATGGTCGATGCGCTGACGGAACGTCGTGCCGTCGGGGCTGGTGGCGGTCAGGTGGATATTCCACGTTCCCGGCGCCAGCGTCAGCGGCGCGCGGAACACACCGCCGGCATAGGTGAACCCGGGCGTCTGATCCTCGCGGCTATGAGTCGGACGACCCACCGTCACCTCCAGATCCTGCACGGGTGCCGGATAGCCCTGTTCGTCGCGGATCGTAAGCAGCAGTTCATGCCCGTCGAATTCCGGCGTAACCGTCCAGTTCAGCGCCTCCTGAGCCGCGCGTTCGCGGTCGAAGTTCTGCGAGGCGACATAACTGTTCTTGACCTCAAGCCCCGGAAAGGTCCCGACGGCCTTGACCGCCATGAAAACATTGACGGCGATAATGGTGCCAAAGGCAACCAAGGTGATGATCAGCACATGGCGGCCGGTCAGTTCGCGCTGCATCATTCGCTCCTTCCGTGGAAGACGGTATCGATGCGGGATTTCACCCCATCGGTGACATCCTCGACCCAAAGCGTCAACTCACTCTGTCCACTTTCGGCCAATGCAGAGCCGGGTTCGGCGGTGATATAGACCCGCTGCGTATGGGTGCTGTCGGCAAGCACGCTAAGGGCGGCATCGGGCAACCCCTCCAGCGTCAAGGCGACGCCCTGCGGCGCAGAGCCGTCCGATCCGGTGACCAGGACGCGGAAATCGCGCTCGTCCCCCTGTTTGTTGCGCAGTCGCAACGCATAGGTGTTGCGGATCGCGCCGTCGGCCATGGTGACGTAAAGCGGGTTGCGCACCGGCGTCACGTTCAGGTCGAAAGGCGAGCGAAGGAACAGCGCCACGATCAAAGCCACACCGATCCCGGCCCAAAGGGTGAAATACAGAATTGTGCGCGGACGCAGGATATGCCGGATCACCGGCTTCGGGGTTTCGCCCGCGCGCTCGGCGGACTCGTCCCTCAGGGCCATGTAATCGATCAGGCCGCGCGGCTTGCCGATCTTGTCCATCACCTCGTCGCAGGCGTCGATGCAAAGGGCGCAGGTGATACATTCCATCTGCTGTCCATCACGAATGTCGATGCCCATGGGACAAACGTTCACGCAGGCCATGCAGTCGATGCAATCGCCCTTGGCCGCACCGTCGGATTTCGTCGCCTCGCCCTTATGCAGCTTGCCGCGCGGCTCACCGCGCCAGTCGCGATAGGCGACAGTCAGCGTATCCTCATCCATCATGGCGGCCTGAATGCGCGGCCACGGACAGGCATAGATGCAGATCTGCTCGCGCGCGAAACCACCGAAAACGAAGGTGGTCGCGGTCAGGATACCCATGGTGATATAGGCGACCGGGTGCGCGTTTCCGGTAAACAGGTTTCCCAAAAGCGTGGGTGCATCGGTGAAATAAAAAATCCACGCGCCGCCGGTCATCACCGCGATCACCAGCCAGATCGTCCATTTCGTCAGCCGCAACCGCAGCTTGCGCGCGCTCCATGGTGCGTTCCACAGCCGCAGGCGGGCGTTGCGATCCCCCTCGACCCAGTGCTCGGTCAGCATGAAAAGGTCGGTCCAGACCGTCTGCGGACAGGTATAGCCGCACCAGACACGTCCCAGCGCCGAGGTGAACAGGAACAGCCCCAAACCCGCCATGACCAAAAGACCGGCCACGAAATAGAATTCATGCGGCCAGATCTCGATCCAAAAGAAATAAAAGCGGCGATTGGCGAGATCGACCAGCACTGCCTGATCCGACAGGCTGGGTCCGCGATCCCAGCGTATCCATGGCGTAACGTAATAGATCGCCAGGGTCACCGCCATGATGATCCATTTCAGGTTGCGAAACCAGCCATGGGCCCGGCGAGGAAAGATCGGCTCTCGGGCGGCATAGAGACGTGGCGGGTCAATGTCGGAATTCGACATGATTGGCTCCTGTTGCGCGTTATTCAGTGTAGAGCCTGATGGCGAAAGTGCTTTGATCTGCGTCAATCGCAGGGCTCGACGAGAATAGCGGTATCAAACTGGCGGGACATGGGCCGAATTGTCGCACCCCGCATAAGAAAATCGGCCCACCGGCTTGCACCGGGGCCAATCCTTGCGATTTGATATGAGCGCCGGCCCCCCTTGGAAACGCGCGAACAGGACGGGGGGCCGGTGCCTCCGGGGCCGGTTGCCCGGCCGCGGATCTCGGAATTATGTTACTCGCCACCGCCAAGGCTGTGGACATAGGCAGCGACGGCGACGATATCGGCGTCGGACAGACGACCTGTCCAAGCTGGCATTACGCCAAAGGGGCCTTCACGCACGATTCGCCTAATCGTCGCAGGGTCGGAACCATAGAGCCAGACCGCATCGGTCAGATCAGGCGCACCTTGCGCACGGTCGCCGGTTCCGTCCTCGGCATGGCAGGACGAGCAGTTGTCGGCAAATACCGTCACGCCCTCGGCCGCCAGCGCCGCATCATGCGGTTGGCCGCCCAGCTCCAGCACATGGTTTACGACCTGCTGGATCTGGGTATCATCCAGCAACTCGTCGGTGCCAAAACGCGGCATTTCGGAATAACGGGTATCGGCGTCTTTGGGGTCGCGGATACCGTGCATCACCGTTGTGTGAACCTCCTCCAGCGTGCCACCCCAAAGCCAGTCGTTGTCCAAAAGCGAAGGATAGCCCGACGCGCCACCCGCCCCCGAGCCGTGGCATTGCGCGCACCAGGTCCGGAAGATCGCAGCACCGGCGTTGGCGGTGTAGTTCGCCAGTTCCGGGTCGGCCGCGATCTCGTCCAGCGGCGTCTCGACCAACCGTGCCTGAATCGGGGCATTGGTATCGTTGAAGCGCTGGATCTCGGCCGCGACATCCGCACGGGTGTTCTGGCCCAAAAGCCCTTGGGTCGCCCCGTTCACCAGCGGAATGGCGGGAAAGGCGATGACATAAGCCAGTCCCCATATGATGGTGGCATAAAAGGTCCACAGCCACCAACGCGGCAGCGGGTTGTCGTATTCCTCGATCCCGTCCCAGCTATGGCCGGTCGAGGGCACTTCGACCACTTGGCGACCGCCCTTGCGGTCACGCACGACGCGGGTGGCCCCCGGCCGGGGCGTGGCCGGCGGATGCAGCGGCTGTCCGCCCGGTCCTTCGGGCGGATGGGCAAGGATATCCGCCTTGTGAGCCTCATCGGCGGCCTGGCGTTCCAACTCGATCCGGTTATCGGGATTTTTCGGGCTGGTATGCTCGTCGTCGGTATCGGCCATCACTCGACCTCCTTCTCGCCCGCCGAGGCGGGGCTCGTCTCATTGCGGAAGATGCTTTCCGCCGCGTCACGGTGCAACGGGCGCGAACCCGGTCTGAAGGCGAACAACACGGTCCCCAGAAAGAACAGCACCAGCGACAAAAGCACCCAACTGTCGGCCAGTTCACGCAGGAAGGAATACATATCCATGGCGGGCCTCAGCGGTTCGGGTCTGGCTCGAAGGTCGAGAAATCGACCATCGTACCCAGCACCTGCAAATAGGCGATCAGGGCGTCCATCTCGGACACGCCGGGACGGCGGTCGAAATTGCGCTGCTGCACGCCCGGATAGCGTTCTTCCAGCCCCGAGGCATCCGCATCCGGATCGGCCTGCGCGCGGAAATCGCTGACCGCCGCCGCAATCATCTCCTCGTCATAGGGCACTCCGACCCAGGAATCGGTTTTGAGCCGCTGCGCCATGTCCGAGGGGTCGATGCGACGGTCCAGCAGGAAACCGTATTTCGGCATGATCGATTCCGGCACCACCGCCTGCGGGTTCACCAAGTGGTCGAGATGCCATTCGTCCGAATAGCGACCGCCCACCCGAGCCAGATCCGGCCCGGTCCGCTTGGAGCCCCATTGGAACGGGTGATCATACATCGACTCGGCGGCAAGGCTGTAATGACCATAGCGTTCGACCTCGTCCCGCATCGGGCGGATCATCTGGCTGTGGCAGACATAGCAGCCCTCGCGGACATATACGTCCCGGCCCTTAAGCTCCAACGGGGTGTAGGGGCGCATCCCCTCGACCTCCTCGATGGTGTTCTGCAGATAGAACAGGGGCGCGATCTCGACGATGCCGCCGATGGTCACGACAAGAAAGGAAAAGACCAGCAACAGCGTGGCGTTCTTTTCGAGAACCTTATGCTTTTCAAGAATGGCCATGATCCGTCCTCACTCGGCAGGAACCGCGACGGCGGTCGATTTGGTGCTGGGTTGCTTGGCGACGGTGGCCCACAGATTGTAGCACATGATCAGCGCGCCGGTCAGGTAAAGCACGCCGCCCAACGCCCGGACCACGTTCATCGGGAATTTCGCGGCAACCGTGTCAGCAAAGGCGTTGACCAGGAAGCCCTGCGCATCGACCTCGCGCCACATCAGCCCTTCCATGATGCCCGAGACCCACATCGAGGCCGCGTAGAGCACCAGCCCGATGGTGGCGAGCCAGAAGTGCCAGCTGACCAGACCCGTCGAATAAAGCCGCTCACGCCCCCAAAGACGCGGCACCAGATAGTAGAGCGCGCCAAAGGTGATCATGCCGTTCCAGCCCAAGGCGCCGGAATGCACATGGCCGATGGTCCAGTCGGTGTAATGCGACAGCGAGTTCACCGCCTTGATCGACATCATGGGACCTTCAAAGGTCGCCATGCCGTAAAAGCCGACGGCCACCACCATCATGCGGATGATCGGATCGGTGCGCAGCTTGTCCCAGGCCCCCGACAGCGTCATCAGCCCGTTGATCATGCCGCCCCACGAAGGCATCCACAGGATGATCGAAAACACCATGCCCAGCGTTGCGGCCCAGTCGGGCAGTGCCGTGTAATGCAGGTGGTGCGGGCCAGCCCAGATATAAAGGAAGATCAGCGCCCAGAAGTGGATGATGGACAGCTTGTAGCTGTAGACCGGACGCTCGGCCTGCTTGGGAATGAAGTAATACATCATGCCCAGGAAACCAGCGGTCAGGAAGAAGCCCACGGCATTGTGGCCATACCACCATTGCGTCATCGCATCCTGCACGCCCGAGAACAGCTGCACCGACTTGGAGCCGAAGGGGCTGACCGGGATCGCCAGGTTGTTGACGATATGCAGCATGGCGATGGTCACGATGAAGGACAGGTAGAACCAGTTCGCCACATAGATATGCGGCTCTCTCCGCCTCATGATCGTACCCAGGAACACCAGCAGATAGGCGACCCAGACAATGGTCAGCCACCAGTCCACATACCATTCAGGCTCGGCGTATTCCTTGGACTGGGTGGCGCCAAGGATATAACCGGTCGCGGCCAGCACGATGAACAACTGATAGCCCCAGAACACGAACCAAGCCGTATTGCCGCCCCAGAGCCGCGCAGCAGAGGTCCGCTGCACCACATAGAACGATGTGGCGATCAGCGCGTTGCCGCCAAAGGCAAAGATCACTGCCGAGGTATGCAGCGGCCGCAGCTTGCCGAAGTTGGTGTATCCCAGGGTGATGTCGCTGAGGTTCAGTGCCGGAAAGGCCAGCTGAAAGGCGATGACCACCCCGACGAGAAAGCCCACGACGCCCCAGAAAGCGGTGGCGATCACGCCCGCCCGGATCACGTCGTCCATATATTGCGTTTCGGGATGCGGCTCTAACGAAGGTTGTTCGTTGCCCATCCGGCGCAGCACGCGCAAAAACATGCCGCCCGCCGCCAACATGACGATCCAGGCGTTCACCAGATACGCCAGATCATCCGCGCGCGCATAATTGGCCGCGATCGCGGCAAGAACCGCGACGCTGCCAAGTGCGATCAGCTTGATGGTGTCCAACATAAGTTCGTGTCCTTCATCCTGCGCAGAATGCGTCCGAATCGCGTGGTGATGCGACTGGATCGCCTATTCGACAGTTTCATCTAACGTCGCACGGTTCCGTGAACTTTGATCTGCGTCAATCTGTCCACGCGGGATAGGTGTAAAATCTCAAATAATCTGGACAGAATGTCGCAGTCGGGTCCCGGTGGTGATTGCGATCCTGCCCGATCACGGCAAAACTTGCACCGAACCCCCGAAAGGAGAGGGCCCATGGGCTACAAGACGATCCTGACCGTTCTGACCGACGCCAATCAGCGCAGGCAGCTTGATTCGGCCATTGCCATGACCCGGCGGGAGGATGCGCATCTTGACGTGTTCTGCATGGGCGTGGACCACACTCAAAGCGGCTATTACTATGCGGGGGCCTCGGCCTATGTGTTTCAGGAATCCATCGACAAGGCCGTGACGGCAGCAGCCGAGCTGGAGGAAAACGTCCGCGACCGGCTCGACCCCGAAGACATCCGCTGGTCCGTCGATTCCGCTGTGGCCCAGGTCGGCGGGCTTTCGACGCTGGTCGGGATGCGTGCGCGCTATTCCGATCTGGTCGTGCTGAACCGCCCCTATGGCAAGGACGCGCTTGTCGATGCCGAGGCCGTGACCGAGGCTGCACTGTTCGAGGGCGCCGCCCCCGTGCTGATCGTGCCGGATGAGTTGAAGGAACCCTTCGGCAAAAAAATCATGATCGCCTGGAACCAGTCGAACGAGGCGCTGGCCGCAGTGCGCCGGGCGCTGCCCCTGCTGATCGCGGCCGAAAGCGTCGAGATCACGGTGATCGACCCCTCGCCCAACGGTCCCGAACGCTCGGACCCCGGTGGGGCGCTGTGCCAGATGCTGACGCGCCATGGCGTAAAAGCCGAAATCGCGGTGCTGGCCCGCACCCTGCCGCTGATCAGCGACATCCTGAATCGCCGTGCGACGGAAATCGGCGCGGACATGCTGGTGATGGGCGCTTATGGCCATTCCCGGTTCCGTCAGGCGATTCTGGGCGGCGCCACACGCAACATGCTGGAAAAAGCGCAGGTTCCGGTGCTGATGGCACGCTGATCCTACCGCCCTGACAGAAAAACCCCCGGCGTTGCCCGGGGGTTTTTTCATTCCAGCAGCCAAAGGCGCGCTCTTTCGCCTAACTAAGCGGCCCGCCGTCCGAATCATCGCCGCTTTCCGTGACCAGACGCACGAAAGAAGGCACGATCACCCGCCGCTTGCCATCAAGCTCGATCACCCCTTCACGCTTCAGCGCGCTCATCTGCCGGCTAACGGTCTCCAGCGTCAGGCCCAGGTAATCGGCCATCGCCTCGCGCGTCAGGGGCAGTTCAACGACAATGCGCCCTTCGGGCCGGCGCTTGATCATCGCCGCCGCGCGCCGCGCCAGAATCACCAGCAACGATGCGATCTTCTCGCGTGCCGACTTACGGCCCAGAAGCAGCAGCCAGTCGCGGGCCGCGTCCAGTTCGTCCAGCGTCATCTCCAGCAGGCGACTGGCGATGCGGGGGTTGTCGATAAGCAGCTTCTCAAAGGGTCTCCGCCGGAAGCAGCACAGGACGAGATCACTGGTCGCGGTGACGGTATAGGCCGCGATATCGCGCCCGGGACGGCCCAGGAAATCGCTGGGCAGCAGCAGGCCGACGATCTGCGTACGCCCGTCCTCCAACTGCTGGGTCAGTCCCGCCATGCCCGAAACCACGGAACCCACGAAATCCATCCGGTCACCCGCCCAGACAATCACCTGTCCGGCCTCGTAACGGCGATAGAATTTCATGCCCTCAAGTTCGTTCAGCTCATCGCCTTCGCAATGCGCGCAGACGGCCCGATACCGGATCGGACAGATTTCGCAGGGCTGCTGCGTCGCGCAGATTGCGGCGTTGTGTGACATTTGATTTGTGTCAAGGTCCTGGCGCGTGTTCGACGTCAGGATAACAGCATGGAACAGCAATCGCAACTTGAGCGGCTGGGACTGTTTGACGCGCGTGTGCCGCGTTACACCAGCTATCCCACCGCACCGCATTTCACCCCCGCAGTCGGGGAGCCGGTCTTCCGTGACTGGATCGCCGCGATCCCTTCGGGCGCGTCGATCTCGCTTTATATGCATGTGCCGTTCTGTCGGCGATTGTGCTGGTTTTGCGCCTGCCGCACGCAGGGCACGCAATCGGACGAGCCGGTGCGCGCCTATGCCAAGGCCCTCTTGGCCGAACTGACCATGCTTAAATCGGCGCTTGCGCCCGGCGTCAGGCTGTCGCGCCTGCACTGGGGGGGCGGAACGCCGACGCTGATGCCGCCCGAGATGATGCGCGAAGTTGCCGGCGCGGTGCTGAACGCTTTTCCACTCGCCGAGGGGGCAGAGTTCTCGGTCGAGATCGACCCGAACGAGATCGACGAAGCGCGTATGGATGCGTTGGCTGAGGCGGGGCTGACCCGCGCCTCGATCGGGGTGCAGGATTTCGACCCCGAGATCCAGAAGATCATCGGTCGCGAACAAAGCTTCGAGATCACGAACCGCGCCGTGGACATGATTCGCGACCGCGGTATCGAAAGCCTGAATGCCGACATCCTTTACGGCTTGCCCAATCAGGACCCGCATAAGATCGCGGAATCGGTGCAGAAGTTGCTGGCGCTTTCTCCCGACCGGGTCGCGCTTTACGGCTATGCGCATGTACCGTGGATGGCCAAGCGACAGGTGATGATTCCTTCGGATGCCCTGCCCGATCCCTACGGCCGGCTGCGCCTGTTTGAAACCGCGCGCGAATTGTTCCTGGCCGATGGCTATGACGAAATCGGCATCGATCACTTTGCCCGCCCCGGCGACGGGCTGGCCCGTGCACAAAAGGCCGGGCTGCTGCGCCGCAACTTCCAAGGCTATACCGACGACCGGGCCGAGGTCTTGATCGGGCTCGGCGCCTCGTCGATCTCGCGCTTTCCGCAAGGCTATGCGCAGAACGCGCCGGCAACGGGTGCCCATCTGGGCAAGATACGCGACGGGCGATTCTCGACCACGCGCGGGCACACTTTCACGGCCGAGGATCGCTGGCGTTCGCGGATGATCGAGGCACTGATGTGCGATTTCGAGATCCGGGCACAGGAATTCATCGAAAACTACGGCTTCGACGCCGAAAGCTTGGCGCGGGTCCTCAAACCCGTCGCCGCGCATTTCGGCGAAATGGTCGAAACCGATGCCTCGGGCCTCCGCATCACGTTAAAGGGACGCCCGCTGACCCGCATCATCGCCCGTATGTTTGACGGCTATGACATGGCAGCTTCGGGCCATTCCGCAGCGATCTGACCCTCCCCGCCGTGACAGGCTCCGCCCTTACGGGCAACCGCATACTTGACCTGCCCGTCGCCACTTGCGGGCAGGTAATGTTGCGCGGTGCGGATAAGGCAATAAAGATCATACACGACAGTCAAAGATCATACACGACAGTCGCATTGTCAGAGATGAGCGATAGGGTGCCAGCTCTCTTCAAGCCTATGCGACAGCCCCGCTCCTCAGCGGCTTCTTCGTTGTCCAAATACCCAAACCCGACCGTACAACCCGTGCGCTTCGCTGAAATTTAGTGCGCCTCGGCCCAGTTCAGGCCATGACCGGCGTCAACGATCAACGGCACATCCAGCTTGACGGCGGGATCGGCCGCACCCTGCATGACAGCGCGCGCCGCCTCGATCAGGTCGGGCACCGCGCCTTCTTCAACCTCAAAGACCAGCTCGTCATGCACCTGCAGCAGCATCCGGGCCGGCAGGTCCCGAATTGCGTCCGGCATACGAATCATCGCGCGGCGAATGATATCGGCCGCCGCGCCCTGGATGGGCGCGTTGATTGCCGCCCGTCGCGCCCCACCGGCCGCCGGACCTGATTGGTTGATCCCCGGCGTCATGATCCGCCGGCCAAACAATGTGCGTACGAACCCGTCCTGCTTTGCCTCGGCGACGGTGCGGTCCATATAGGCTCGGATCTCGGGAAAACGCTCAAAATATGTGTCGATAAATGCCTGCGCCTCTGCACGAGGAATGCGCAGGTTGCGCGCCAGGCCAAAGCCGGAAATCCCATAGATCACCCCGAAATTGATCGCCTTGGCCCGACGCCGGATCATCGGGTCCATCCCCTCGACCGGCACGCCAAACATCTGGCTGGCAGTCATGGCGTGAATGTCGATTCCGTCGCGAAAAGCCTGCTTCAGCGCCGGGATCTGCGCCACATGCGCAAGGATCCGCAGCTCGATCTGGCTATAGTCAAGGCTCACAAATCGCATCCCCGGCCCGGCGACAAAGGCTTCGCGAATGCGCCGCCCCTCGTCGGTCCGCACGGGAATATTCTGCAGGTTCGGATCAGTCGAGGCCAGCCGCCCTGTCTGCGCACCGGCGATGGAATAACAGGTATGCACCCGCCCCGTCTCGGGGTTCACATGCAAGGGAAGCGCATCGGTATAGGTCGATTTCATCTTGGAAATCGCCCGCCAGTCCAGCACCCGTGCCGGCAGTTCGTGCCCCTCGGCGGCCAGATCCTCCAACACTTCGGCGCTTGTCGAAAAAGCGCCGGTCTTGCCCTGCTTGCCGCCGGCAAGGCCCATGCGCTCGAACAGGATCTCGCCCAGTTGCTTGGGGCTGCCCACGTTGAACGACCCGCCGGCCAAGGCGTGTATCTCGGCCTCCAGCCCGGCCATCTTTTGGGCAAAGGCATTGGACATGCGCTTGAGATGTTCGGAATCGATGCGGACGCCGGCCATCTCCATATCGGCCAGAACCCCGATCATCGGCCGTTCCAACCGTTCATAGGCTGTGGTGACATGGTTGGGCGACAGTTTCGGACGCAGATGGTACCAAAGCCGCCAGGTCACCTCGGCGTCCTCGGCGGCATACTCGCTGGCCCGGTCGATCGGCACCTGCGAGAAATTGATCTGTGCCTTGCCCGAACCGATCAGATCCTTGATCGGCAGGCAGCGATGACCCAGGTACAGGTCCGCCAGTTCATCCATGCCATGGTTGTGCGCCCCCGCGTTCAGCGCATAGGACAGCAGCATCGTATCGTCCAAGGGTGCCATGCGGATGCCATGACGGGCCAGAATTTTCCAGTCATATTTGACGTTCTGGCCGATCTTCAGCACCGACGGATCCTCCAGCACCGGCCGCAGCATGGCCAGCGCCCGCTCCAGATCCATCTGTCCGCCCGAGCGCGCACCTGAGGCGAACAGATCCGCCGTACCGTCCACATGGCCCAGCGGCAGATAGGCCGCGCGACCGGGCCCGGTGCAAAGCGAAATCCCGACCAGTTCGGCCTGCATCTCGTCCAGGCCCGTGGTTTCGGTATCGATGGCGACAATACCCTTTTCGCCAATCTCAGCCAGCCATTCGGCCAGGACAGCCTCATCGCGAATCGTCACATAAAGGCTGCGGTCGATCGCCGGCAGTTCAGCGACCGACGAAGCCGCATCCCCGGCAGCGGCAGTTGGCCCGGGCGCCGCCTCGGCCACGGTCGGAGCCTCGGTCCCGAAACGCTCGGCCACGCGTTTGGTCAGCGTGCGCAATTCCATCCGCGTCAGGAATTCCATCAACGCCTCCGGCTCGGGCTCGCGGATCGACAGAGTCTCCAACCCGAAATCCAGCACCATCCGGCAGTCCAGTTCGACCAGCCGCCTAGAGATGCGGATCTGCTCGGCATGGTCGATCAGGGTCTGGCGACGCTTGGGCTGTTTGATTTCTCCGGCCCGCGCCAACAGGGTCTCTAGATCGCCGTATTCCCCGATAAGCTGCGCAGCCGTCTTGATCCCGATTCCAGGCGCGCCCGGCACATTGTCGATAGAATCGCCGGCCAGCGCCTGCACATCAACCACCCGTTCGGGGCCGACACCGAATTTCTCGCGCACCTCCTCGGGACCTATGGGCTTGCCCTTGATCGGATCCATCATCTGAACACCATCACCGACCAACTGCATCAGATCTTTGTCCGAGCTGATGATCGTCACGCGCCCGCCTGCATCCCGCGCCTGACAGGCCAACGAGGCAATAATGTCGTCGGCCTCGAACCCCTCGGTCTCGATGCAGGCAATGCTGAAGGCGCGCGTCGCCTCGCGTGTCAGTGGGAACTGCGGCCGCAGATCTTCGGGCGGCTCGGGACGGTTGGCCTTGTAAAGCGGATAGATGTCATTGCGAAACGTCTTTGAGGAATGGTCAAAGATCACCGCCGCATGCGTCGGCTGATCCGATCCCTTGCCGTCCTGCAAATACTTCCACACCATGTTGCAAAAGCCCGCCACCGCCCCGATGGGCAGCCCGTCGGAACGCCGGGTCAGCGGCGGCAGGGCGTGATAGGCGCGAAAGATAAAGGCCGATCCGTCGATCAGATGCAGGTGGTGGCCCTTGCCGAATGCCTCAGTCATATGCGCCCGCTCCTGTCCTGCATCATTCCGGCGCCCCTTTTGCCACGAAGCGCCGGGCGGGCCAAGACCGCGTGGCCATGGCCTTCTTTCGTGCGTAAATATCCCCGCCGGAGGCGTCGCAACGCCTCCGCCAGCACGTCAAAGCAGCACGGGGAACGGCCTGGAAATCCAGCCGCAACCGGCTTCAGTGATCGCCGTGAACGTGTTCGCGGTCGATCACAAAGCGCTTGTCGCAATAGCCGCATTCGACCCAGCCCAGGTCCTGCGGAATGGCCAGCCAGACGCGCGGATGGCCCAGCCCCCGCGTCTCGTCGCCGTCGCAGGCGACCTTCCAGTTGGACACGGTCTGGATCTCGGGGGCCGGAATGGTCATGGCGGTTCCTTGAGCTCTGACAACAAACAGGGTTAAACCAGCGGCGATCATAATGAACGCAAAGAGCCGATGCCAGCCCCCCAGCAAAGCCCGAACGCCATCGAAATCAGCGGCCTGACCAAAACCTATGCCGCCGCAGGCAGGGCCGCGGCGAAACAGGCGCTGAAAAGCCTGGACCTGTCGATTCCCGCCGGCTCGATCTTTGGCTTGCTCGGGCCAAATGGCGCCGGAAAATCGACCACGATCAACATTCTGGCCGGGCTGGTGCGCAAGACCGCGGGCAAGGTCAGGATCTGGGGGTTCGACCAGGACGTGAATCCGCGCCAGTCCCGCGCCGCCATCGGCATCATGCCGCAAGAATTGCACATAGACCCGTTCCTGAGCCCGCGCGCCAGCCTGGAAGTGCAGGCCGGGCTTTACGGCGTGCCAAAAGGCGAACGCTGGACCGACGACCTGCTTGAACTGGTGGGGCTGACCGATCAGGCGGAAAGCTATTCGCGCCATCTGTCAGGCGGCATGAAGCGGCGCTTGCTTCTGGCCAAGGCGCTGGTGCATCGGCCGCAAATCCTTGTCCTGGACGAACCGACGGCGGGCGTGGACATCCAGTTGCGCGATATGCTGTGGCGCAATGTGCGCAAGCTGAACGAACAGGGCATGACCATCATCCTGACCACGCATTACCTGGAAGAGGCCGAGAAGATGTGCGACCGCATCGCCATCATCGACCGTGGCGAGTTGATCCTGTGCGAGGATACCGCCGCCATGCTCGGCCGTGCCGATTCCAAGACGCTGATCGTCGATACAGGCGAGGCCCGCGCCCTGCCCACCCTGCCCGACTGCGTGCGCGCCGAACGGCGGCAGGACGGCCGGCTCGCCCTTAGCTATGCGCCCTCGCGCATTCCGGTGGACGGGCTGATCGACGCGCTGCGCGCAGCCGGCCTGCCGATCCGCGATGTCACGGTCGAAGCGCCGGACCTTGAAGATGTGTTCATCCAGCTGACCTCGCGCTGAAAGACCGCTTCAGCCCGGCTGTACCATCCGGCCCATGGGACGGCCGCCCAGAATATGCATGTGGAAATGCGGCACCTCCTGCACGCCGTGCTCTCCGGCGTTGGTGATGGCACGAAACCCCTGCCCTGCCTCCAGCGAAACGCCCAGATCCCGCGTTACCCGGGCCACGGCGCGGTGGAAATCGACGATTTCGGGCTCCGAGGCATTGGCCGCGAAATCGTCATAGCTGACATAGGCCCCCTTGGGGATTGCCAGCACATGCACCGGGGCCTGCGGGCGAATGTCGCGAAAGATCAGCGTATGTTCGGTTTCCAGAACCGTGTCATTGGGAATCTCGCCACGCAGGATACGGGCAAAGATATTGCTGTCGTCATAGGCAGGCATCGGGCTCTCCTCAATCGCTGAACAGATATTCGGTCTTGGCCAGCGCCAGCGCGGTCTCGGTTGGCACGTCCAGGAACCGCGCCAATTGCTCGGCATTCTCCTCGGGCGTCAACCAGGGCGCAATGGAATGGAAGGCCGCGAAATCCATGTCGCGCAGCCGCTCGGCCTCATGCTCCAGATCGGCGCGCACCATGGGCAGCAATTGCTCGATCACGTCCGGAGCGGTTCCGGTCCCCGCAAGCCCCACCCGCGCGATGTGACCGCGCAGATAGTCGTCGTCGAACTGAGAATCGATTAGCAGGATACGGGTTTCGGCCTTGTCCGAGACCATATCCTGAATCAGATACAGCGCCGAAGGGTCAAGGCACAGCACCAGCCGGTGCGATTCGAAATGCTGAAACAACAGCCGGATCAACGCGCGCCGATGGCGGTCACGCTTTTCGACCGTGGTTTCGACGCCGCCCAGATCGGGCAGATGCGCGTCAAGTTCGTTAAAGACGAAATCCACCGCCGGAATCAGCGTTTGCGCGCGCACCGCAGCGGTCAGGCGCTTGGCGACATGCCATTTCTTGGCCACCACCAGCAGCAAGGAATTGGCGCGGCCCAGACTGCCTTCCGCCTCCCAGAAACGCTGGCCAAAACGCCGCCCGATACGACCACGCGCCGTCAGGAAACGAAACAGTCCCGTCGCCGCGTTCGAGATCGGGAAATGCATCCCGCTTGCGGCCCAAAGCGCGCCCAGCCGTTGGCGCAACTGGATCGCCTCGGGGCTGATCTTGCGGGCGAACAGATAGTTCTGCCCCATCAAGAGATCGTAATGGTCATTATAAAAGGTCACGGGCATGCCGTAATCGGTAAAGACCAGATAGGTCAGAGTGCGCGCCCGGATCTCCTTGCGCGGCACGACATGGGGCACGACGGTCTGAAAAAACGTCTCGTCCGGGATCCATGTGGTCGAGAAAAAGCGCATCACATCCGGCCGGCTGGCGCAGAAATCCAGCACCTTCTCGACGGTTTGGCGGCGCAGGCACCACCATTGCGAACCGATCATCACCTGGATATCCGCCGGCACCCTGCGAGTCAGACCGAAACGCCTTTGCAAATCATAACTGGTATAGAACAGCCATTTCTGCATCCGCTCGTTGAACCAATGGCGATAGATCAGCCGCTCTTCCTTGAGACCGGTCTTGATCCAGTCCGATTCGAAGAAGTCGAAATTCTCGATGTAATCGCAATCCTCGGCATCCAGAAAACCATGGGCATATTCGGCCGATTTGATCGGCATGCAATCGCCCGACAACATATAGAAATGCGTTGCCCGCGGAAAAGCGACGACGGCGGCGCGCACCGCCTCCAGCGTGGCCCCGACCAGCGACCATTCGCCCCAGCCGCATTTCCAGCGCCGCTGCACGAAAACGACCGAGGAATTGTCGGCAAGTGCAGCCCGGACGAACTCGAATTCCTGCGCATTGGCGCGTCCATCGAAGTGAATCGACACATAATCGCCCGAGGCGGCCAGGCGGCGGGCCTGCGCGACCACGCCCTTTGGATCCTTGTGGCAGAGCAGAATGAAGGCAATGCGCGCCATCTCGATACTCATCCCATCCGGTTCACGCAGGTAACGCACGACGGCAGGTTGAATCTCTGCCGGTGATTTGCTTTGTGTCCTTACTGATTTTGACCGGTGGGGCAACCCGGTCGCGGATCCGCTTTGGCCGGCGCAGTTTTTTTGAGGGGTGTAAAGCCATGGGTTTCCCAGGAACCTGGATGACGGAAAGCGCAAGCATGATCTATCGCGTGGTCCCGAAATGCGCCTGTTCCTCAATCGGGCAGATCATGTTCTATTCCGATCACGGTCGTTATTTCGACGGCGACATCCACGATTCGACCAGCGGGCTGCACAAATGGAACCAGCCCGAAAGCCAGCCGCTGATCGAGGAACACGTCAAGGCGCATCAGACGCTGACCTTCACTTGCGTGCGTAACCCCTATGCGCGCATCCTGTCTTCGTTCTTCGACAAGATCGCCGGCATCCAGCGCAACGGCAAGCGCTACCGGGGCAATCTTGTCCCCCAATTGATGCAGCGTTACGGCGTCGATGTCGGCAGTCCGGAAAACGGCTTCGAATTCGACCAGATCGCAAGCTTCCGCCGCTTCCTGCTGTTTGCGCGCGACACCATCCGTTGGCGCCGCCCGATGGAGCCCGATATTCACTGGTCGGCCATGTCCGGTCATATCTCCACCTTCATCGTGAACGGTGGGCGCTACAATCAGATCTTCTTCACTGAAAAGTTCGACGAAGGCATGCAGAGGGTGCTGGACGCCGCACCGACCCCGGTCAAGCTGGATGTGAACGATGTGCCGAAGTTCAACGAATCCGAAGGCCACGGCCCCAAGCGCGCTCATAAGGTCAGCGAATATTTCGACGACCTGTCGCGGCACCTGATCTGGGAAATCTACAAAAAGGATTTCCAGCTCTTCAAATACGACTTCCACAATCCCGACAACAAACTCCCCAAGGCCGAAATCGACCTCGACGAGGTCCACGCCAAGCTCGCCCGCTGAACCTAGCCCCTCTCGCGGCCGCCCAGCTTCTTTCGTGCCCCAATATCCCCGCCGGAGGCAGCGGCGCGCCTGCGCCGCTTTTCCCAAAGATTTCCCTTGCGCAATGCAAAAATCCCGCTATTTTGCCGCGTTCATTCGACCGGCGGGGTATCCCGGACCGCGGCCCCCGTTTTGCGAGCAGTTTTCGCGACTTGCGGCCAGCGCCTCCGTGGCCTATGCCCGTCCCAGAAAAGAACACTGAATCCGGGGCCACCCAGCCGGTTGCCCCCCGAACCACTTGAGGTTGAGACATGGCCGTCCCTCAGAACCGAGTTACCCGTTCCCGCCGCAACATGCGTCGTTCGCATGATGCGCTCGTTGCCGGTAACCCGAACGAATGCTCCAACTGCGGCGAGCTGAAGCGCCCGCACCACGTCTGCCCCTCTTGCGGTCATTACGCCGACCGCGAGGTCGTGGCGCAGGCCACCGAGGTCGATCTGGACGAAGACGCGGCCTGAGCGGACAGACCGCGGATATGGCTTCGGCAGATTCCAGCATTCTGCCTCGCGCCCCTGGCGACGGGGGCGACGTGGTGATCTCCGTTGACGCAATGGGCGGCGACAGCGGCCCTGCGACGGTGATCGCCGGCATTGCCGAAAGCGCCGCGAAGAATCCCGATATCCGCTTTATCGTCCACGGCCCGCGTGCCGAGCTCGAGCGGCTGATCAGCCGCCGGGGCGATCTGGCACAGCGCTGCGACATCCGCGACGCCGCCGGTGTCGTGACGATGGACGACAAGCCCAGTCAGGTGCTGCGCAAAAGCGAAGGCACCTCGATGTGGTCTGCTCTCGAATCGGTTCGCCGGGGCGAGGCGACCGCAGCCGTTTCCTGTGGTAACACCGGGGCGCTGATGGCACTGTCCATGCTGCGGCTGCGCAAGCTGCCGGGGGTGAACCGCCCGGCAATCGCCTGCCTGTGGCCTTCGCACAATCCGCAGGGCTTCAACGTCATGCTGGATGTCGGCGCCGACATCCGCGCCGATGCGCAGGATCTTCTGACCTATGCGCTGATGGGGGCTTCCTATGCCCGCAATGGTTTCGGGCTTGAACGGCCGCGCGTCGGGCTGCTGAATGTCGGCACCGAAGAGCATAAGGGCCGGCCCGAACTGAAACAGGCGCATGAACTGATCCCCACCACTGCTCAGGCCGCGAATTTCGAATATGTCGGTTTTGTCGAAGGCAGCGACCTGCCCTCGGCACGCGTCGACGTGATCGTAACTGACGGCTTTACCGGCAATGTCGCGCTGAAAACCGGCGAGGGCACGGCGAAACTGGTCGGCGGGCTTCTCAAGGAAACCTTCGGCAAGTCAATATTGTCGAAATTTGCCGCGTTGCTGGCGATGGGTTCGCTCAAGCGGTTGCAAAAACGGATCGATCCCCGTCGTGTCAACGGCGGCGTCTTTCTGGGTCTGAACGGGACGGTGGTGAAATCGCATGGCTCGGCCGATGCGACCGGCGTTTCGGCGGCGATCAAGCTGGCCTTCCGGCTGGCGCAATCGGGGTTTCAGCAGCGGCTGGCGGTGCGCGTGGCGCAATCCGTCGCGGCGGCCAGCCAAAACAACGGCGGCAAGGAAAACGAGGGGGCGTCCTGATGCGGCGTGCGATCGTCCGGGGAACCGGCCATTACCTGCCCGAGCGCGTGGTAGAGAACAGCTGGTTCGAGGACAAGCTGGACACCACCGACGAATGGATCCGCGCCCGCACCGGGATTGAGCGGCGTCATTTCGCCGCCGAGGACCAGCGCACCAGCGATCTGGGCATTCTGGCCGCGCAGGCCGCCTTGGCCGATGCCGGCATCGAGGCCGGGCAGATCGACGCGGTGATCGTGGCGACCTCGACCCCGGATCTGACCTTTCCCTCGGTCGCAACCATGGTGCAGGCCGGGCTGGGGATGCGGCAAGGCTTTGCCTATGACCTGCAAGCGGTCTGCGCCGGCTTTGTCTTTGCGCTGGCCAATGCCGATGCATTGATTCGCGCCGGCCTTGCGGATCGCGTCCTGCTGATCGGGGCGGAAACCTTCAGCCGGATCATGGACTGGACCGACCGCTCGACCTGCGTTCTTTTCGGTGATGGGGCAGGCGCAGTGGTGCTGGAGGCGGTCGAAAGCGACGGATCGCCCGCAGATCGCGGTATCCTCGCGGCCGACCTGAACAGTGACGGACAGTATCGCGACCTGCTTTACGTCGACGGCGGCGTGGCCACGACCGGCACGGCCGGACATCTGCGCATGCAGGGCAATCTGGTGTTCCGTCACGCGGTCGAAAAGCTGGCGCAAACTGCGCATCGCGCCCTGGACCGCGCCGGGCTGACGCCCGAGCAAGTGGACTGGCTGGTGCCGCATCAGGCCAATCTGCGCATCATCGAGGCCACCGCCAAGCGCATGCATCTGCCGATGGAAAAGGTGGTTCTGACCGTCGCCGACCATGGCAATACCTCGGCCGCATCCATCCCGCTGGCGCTGTCCGTGGCCAATGCCGAAGGTTGCTTCAAACCCGGCGACGTGTTGGTGGCCGAGGCTATCGGCGGCGGCCTTGCTTGGGGGTCGGTGGTTCTACGCTGGTAGATAAGCCCCTATTTCAACTGCGAATCTTTTGATCCACGCCGGTTGAACCCCACCGTCGGACGCCATGGCCTGTCGTGCCCCGACTTGCAGTTGACGCACAGGCGCACACCGGGAATCGCCTGCCGCCGCGCCTCGGGGATAGGCTCGTCGCATTCATCGCAGAACTCGGCGCTATCCTGTCCATCACGCGGAGTATTACGCAGCCGCATCCGCTCGATCGCCTCTCGGGTCGAGACGTCGATCTGTTCGTTCACCGCGTCGTCGCGGGTCCACCCTCCGGCCATATCCTTTTCGCCTCGCTTGCCCTTTCAGGCCCAAGATAGGTGCGAATTGCCGCTGTTCCAAGCAGGCTGCGTGGGGCAATGCGCGGGACCTTGCGGGTAAGACGCGAATAATGCGGGACAAAATTGGCGAAGCAGGGAACGGAATCGGGCCGGGGTTGTTGACTCGGCGGCGTAAAGAAATCATCCTTCGCACCATTCAAGAGGTTTCCGAGATGAGCGACTCTACCCTGACCCGCATGGACCTGGCCGAAGCCGTGTTCCGTGAGGTGGGTCTGTCCCGCCACGAATCGGCCCAGCTTGTCGAAAGCGTCCTTGACCATATCTCCGATGCGCTGGTGCGCGGCGAGCAGGTCAAGATCTCGTCCTTCGGCACGTTTTCGGTCCGCGAAAAGAACGAACGCATCGGCCGCAACCCCAAGACAGGCGAGGAAGTGCCGATCACGCCGCGACGGGTGCTGTCCTTCCGACCCTCGCATCTGATGAAGGATCGCGTGGCGGCCGGAAACAGGCGCAAGGACTGATGAGCAAGTCCCCCGACGCCTTTCGATCCATCGGAGAGGTCTCGCGCCTCGTAGGCGTCGCGCCGCATGTGCTGCGGTATTGGGAATCGCAATTCACGCAGCTTGCCCCGGTGAAACGCGCCGATGGCCGGCGTTATTACCGCCCGGACGATGTGCGGCTGGCCGCTGGACTTTGTCAGGTCATGCGTGAGGAAGGGCTCAGCATTCGCGGCGCCAAGCGGCTGATAGCCTCGGATCGCGGCGGTGCCCTGCGCAAGATAGGCGCAGCCCGTCTGGGAGAACAACTGGGCGATGCCGAACATCCCGGCCTCGCCATAGGCCTGGCCCCGCCCGGCACGTCCGGGCAGGCTTCCCTTCCCTCCACCGGACCCACGACGAAGCCGGCAAAGCCGACTCGGCGCAAACAGCCGACGGCAGAATCGTTGCCGCTTTTCGCTACAGTCGACACCGATCAGGACATCGCCCCAACATCCGACTGGCTTGGCCGTCTTGTCGCAACCGCGATGGTGCTGCGTCAGCGCGAATTGCATGGCAAGCCCCTGCCCGCGCAGGCAAAAGCTCTGCGGGACGCATTGTCGGGCGCACGCTGATACGCATGGCAGGTCTCTTTCCTGCCCTGGGTCGCAATCTATCCACAGCAATCGAATTTCTTGCTGAAATTTCCGTCCTTCGCCTCTTGTGCTGGGTCGGCGCTTCGCTCTATATGACCCGCGTCGGGCCGTGGCGCAGCCTGGTTAGCGCGTCCGTCTGGGGGGCGGAAGGCCGCGAGTTCGAATCTCGCCGGCCCGACCATTCCGAAAACGCCCATCTCCATCCGGGGATGGGCGTTTCCTTTTGCCGAAAGGGTTTTGCGTGAACGGTGTGCTTCCCGATTCTTCCCTGCGCCAGTTGATCGCGAATGGCGCGATCTCGGCCAGCCATCCGATCCTGCCCGAACAGATCCAGCCGGCCAGCCTCGACTTGCGGCTGGGCGCAACGGCCTGGCGGCTGCGCGCGTCGTTTCTGGCCGGACGCGGGCGCAAGGTCAGCGACCGGCTCAAGGATTTCGAAATGCACCGCATGGACCTGACCGGCGGCGCGGTGTTGGAAAAGGGCTGCGTCTATCTGGTGCCGCTGATGGAACGCCTGCGCCTGCCTCCGGGCCTTGATGCGGTGGCCAATGCGAAAAGCTCAACCGGGCGGCTCGACCTTCTGACGCGGCTGGTGACGGACGAGGGCACGGAGTTCGACCGCCTACCCCCAGGCTATGACGGGCCGATCTACGCCGAGATCTGCCCGCGCAGCTTTTCCGTGCTGGTGCGGCCCGGCATGCGGCTGAATCAGCTACGGCTGCGGCAGGGTCAGGCAATGCTATCGGATGCCGAATTGCGCGCGTTGCATCGGCACGAGCCGCTGGTCAATGGCGAGGCGCTGATCGACGACGGCTTGGGCTTCTCGGTCGATCTGCGCCCGGAACAGGGCGATCTGGTTGGCTATCGCGCCCGCCCCCACAGCGGCGTAATCGACCTCGACCGCATCGGCGCCTATCAGGCCAAGGATTTCTGGGACGAATTGCACACCAACGACGGCCAACTCATCCTCGATCCCGGCGCCTTCTATATTCTCGTCAGCCGCGAGGCCGTGGCGATTCCACCTGATTACGCCGCCGAGATGGCCCCCTATCTGGCCATGGTCGGCGAATTCCGGGTGCATTACGCTGGCTTTTTCGACCCGGGATTCGGCCACGGCACAGCCGGCCAAGGCGCACGGGGCGTGTTGGAGGTCCGCTGCCACGAGGCACCCTTCGCGCTGGAACACGGTCAGGTCGTGGGGCGCTTGGTCTATGAACGCATGTCCGCGCGGCCCGAGCAGCTATACGGCAGCGGCATCGCCTCGAACTATCAGGGTCAAGGTCTCAAGCTCGCCAAGCAATTCGCCTGAACCGCCTGCCTTCTTTCGTGACCAAATATCCCGGGGGAGCCGCGCATCTGGCGCGGCGGGGGCAGAGCCCCCGGGACCTAACTCACATTCGCCGCTTAAGACGGGCGGCCTGACGCGTACGCTTGACAGTATCGCGCGCGGTTTTTTCCTGGCTCCGCTGCTGCGCCGTTCGCCTTTGTCCCGGCTTCGGCGCATTCACCCGGCGAATCCCCCAGTTCAGCAACCGATTGGTCGCCATACGCATCAGCTTAATAATAGTCTGATTAAAATTCATTGATTTACCCTAAACTCTTCACTCGTCTTCGAACAAATCTTCGGCCGACATTCCCGCGCCTTCATCGCTGTCCTCACCGAAAAGACCGGGTGTCAGCCCATCACCATGCGGGCGGGACTCCAAAAGACCCGCGGCCCTCAATTCCGCCAATCCCGGCAGGTCACGGGCACTTTCCAGCCCGAATTGATCCAGAAACACCTCGGTCACGACGAAAGTCACCGGCCGGCCCGGTGTCTGGCGACGACGACCGATGCGGACCCAGCCCAGCTCGATCAGTTGGTCCACCGTGCCGCGGCTGACGGCAACGCCGCGGATCTCTTCGATCTCGGCGCGGGTGACGGGCTGGTGATAGGCGATGATCGCCAGCGTCTCGGTGGCGGCGCGCGACAGGCGGCGACTTTCGACCACGCTTTCCTGCATCAAAAAGCCCAGATCGGCAGCGGTGCGAAATGCCCAAGCCTCGCCCACCCGCGCCAACTGCACCCCTCGCCCATCATAGCGGGCGCGCAAGGCTTGCAGAGCCTCGGCCACGTCGCAGCCGGCAGGCAGCCGCGCGGCGATCTCGCGCTGGCTCATCGGCTCGGCAGAGGCGAACAGGATCGCCTCGACCATCCGCTCCTGCTCGGGCAGCGGCGGGGGCGGAAAGCGTTGCAGCTCGGGGGTGGCGGCGTCGTCCTGGCTCATTGCGGGCGCCTGCGGATGGTGATCGGGGCAAAACTCTCGGTCTGAGCAATCTCCAGCGCGCCCTGGCGCGCCAGTTCCAGCGTGGCGGCAAAGGTCGCGGCGGTGGCCGAGCGGCGGCGCTGCGGGTCGCTTTCCCACCCTTCGGGCAGAAAGGCGGAAAGCTCGGTCCAGTCGCCGGCAAAGCCGATCAGTCCACGCACCCTGTCCAGCGCCTGCTCCATGCTCAGGACGTCGCGGCGATCAAAGGCATATGGCCGGAATTCGTCGCGGGTGCGCAGCCGCGCATAGGCCCGCATCAGATCGATCAGCCCGGCCTGCCAGGCGACCTGGCGCTGGCGGGTGACGGTTTCGGGGGCGCCGCGCACAAAACGGTCCTGTCCTAGCCGGTCGCGCGCCATCAGCCGCGCCGCAGCCTCGCGCATGGCATTCAGCCGTTCCAGCTGAAAGGCCAGATGCGCCGCCATTTCCTCGGCCGACGGACCCTCGGCCTCGGGATCGGGCGGTAAAAGCAGGCGGGATTTCAGAAAGGCCAGCCATGCCGCCATGACCAGATAATCCGCCGCCAGTTCGATCCGCAGCGCGCGCGCCTCTTCGACAAAGGTCAGATACTGGTCGGCAAGTTCCAGCACCGAGACCTGCATCAGATCGACCTTTTGCGTACGCGACAAGGTCAGCAGCAGATCCAGCGGCCCCTCAAAGCCCGAGACATCGACGACCAGCACCTCTTCTGCCCGGCGCTCGGCCACATCCTGCGGCGCAAGCCCCGGCAAATGCGGCACCGGATCCGGCTTGGGGTTGGGCACGGGGATCAGATAAGGCACCTTGGTCATGACGTTTCCGAAAAACAGGATCTGCGCAGAATCCGCCATGCACCGGGCTTAGTCAACCGATCAGGCCGCCGACCCGCCAAGCGCCGCCAATTCGGCCCGCAGCGCAGCCGTTTCATCCTGCCGGGGGGCGCGGCGCATGGCCAGGGCCGCATCACCCCGTTCGATGGCCCGCGAACCCATAGCACCGGCGGCACCGACGATTTCGTCCATCTGCGCAAGTGTTTCATTGCACGACAGAACCAGATCGCAGCCGGCGGCTATGGTGGCCGCGGCGCGTTCGGCCATGCTGCCCGACAGCGCCTGCATGCCGATATCGTCCGACATGAGAAGACCGTCAAAGCCGATCTCGCGGCGGATCATTTCGATCACCGCGGCCGAGGCAGTGGCCGGCGCATCGTCGATCGCGGTAAAGCGGATATGCGCGGTCATCGCCATGGGCAGGTCGCTGAGCGCGCGGAAAGGCACGAAATCGCTGGCGCGCAACTCGTCCAGTGGCGTGTCGACCACCGGCAGGTCCTTGTGGCTGTCCACCCGCGCCCGGCCATGGCCCGGCATGTGCTTGACCACCGGCAAAACCCCCGCAGCCAGCATCGCATCGGCAGCAGAACGTCCCAGTTGAATCACGGTTTGGGCATCGCAACCGAGACAGCGGTTTTTCAGAAAGGGATGCGTATCCTCGCGGGCGATGTCCAGAACCGGCGCGCAATCGGCATCGATACCGACGGCACGCAGTTCCTGCGCAAGCAGGTGGTGGTGCAACCAGATCGCCCGCTCACCGCGCCCTGCCTGATCCAGGGGTGCCGGCCAGTCGGTCCAATGCGGCGCACGCATGCGCTGGACGCGCCCCCCCTCTTGATCGATCAGAACCGGGGCGTCGCGGCCCACGGCCTCGCGCAGATCGGCGGTCAGCCGGCGCAGGCGCTCCGGCGTGTCGATGTTGCGCGCAAACAGGATGAAACCCCAAGGGTCGGCGGCGCGAAAGAAATCGCGCTCGGCCCGGCTCAGGTCCGGGCCGGCGATGCCGCCAAGGATGGTGGCGCTGCCCATCGGCCTAGTTCGCGCTGGCGGGGATGCAGTCCACGCCCTCGGCGATCAGTGCCACGCAGAAACGCCGGGCATCGTCGCGCGAAGCAAAGCCCGAGGCGCGCAAGCGCCAGAAGGTGCGGCCATTGGACTTGTGTTCCTGGATCACCATGCCCTTGCCGGCGAAAAGCCCGCCCAGCTTGCCGGAAACGCGGTTCCATTCCCCCCGTGCCAGCGCGTCGCTGTCAAAAGCGCCGATCTGGACCAAAGGCGCGCCCGAGGCGACCTGTGCAGGGGCCGGCGTCGGTGCGGAGGTGTCGGGCGCTGCGGCCGGGCGGCTTTCGGCAGCGGCGGGTGCCGGGGCGGCGTCGCTTGCAACCACTTGCGCTGCGGCCACGCGACGCGGGCGCGGCGCGGGACGAACCGATTGCGCGATGGCACCGGCAGGGGGCGCGGCAGCGGCTTCGGCCAATGCGGTGGTGATGGCCATGTCGCGGGTCTCGTTTCCGGCCAGATCGGTCACCGCCTCGTTCACCGGCGCGTCAGCGACCGGAGCGTCCGAGATCACCGCGCTGGCAACGGCAGCAACCGCCGGATCTGGTTCGCTATCGGGGCGGGCGATGACGCGGGCGGTTTCCTCTGCCAGCGGCAGTTCGACCAGGTGCGAGGGCTCTTGCGCCGTAGCGCCCAGTTCACCCATGGCCACGTCCTGACCGTCGAGTGTCGCCGCCTGCGGGGCGATCGCCACACGATCCACCGCAGCCGATTCGGCACCGGCCGCAACCGAGTTCACGGCAAGACCCATGCGATGCGTCAACTCTCCGCCCGGATTGTCCGGGGCGGTGCGGGCCTCGCCCTCGATGGCGCGGATCACCGGCACGCCCGATACGTCGCGCACCACCAGCTTATAGCCCCAGACCGCAAGGATCACGATCAGCCCGACCGAGATCAGCGCGCCCAGATAATGCGTCAGCCGCGTCAGCCGTCCCAGAACCGAAGGCGAATCGACCAGCGATTCGGCACCCACGTGATAGTGCTGTTCGTTCCAGCCGTCGTCCTGCCAATCGTCAGCATAGCCCTGCTGCCCCTCGGCATGAGGGTAATCCTGCGACAACCCATGAGGCTGCGACCCGTCAAACCCGCCCGAAGAGCGGAAATCTACTACCGTCATTCCTGCCTGCCTGCCGGTTGTTCCGACGCTGCTCGTTTACTGCTCGCCCCGGCAGAGCGCCGTATTTTCAGCGCATTTCTTTGGCCGGAGTTACCCCCAAGATACCAAGACCGGCCGAAATGACAACGGCAACGGACCGCACAAGGGCGATTTTCGCCGCCGTGGCTGCCGGATCGGTCTCTTGCAGGAAACGCAGGGACGGTTCGTCATTGCCGCGGTTCCACAGCGAATGCAGCTCGGACGCAATGTCATAAAGGAAAAACGCGATCCTGTGCGGCTCGTGCGCGCGGGCGGCGATCTCGACCGTGCGTGGCCATTCTGCAACTTTGCGGGCCAGTTCCAGCTCGGCCGGATGCGAAAGCTGCGCCAGATCGGCCTGCGCCAGCGCCGCATCCGAAGTGTCGATCCCCATTGCCGCCGCCTTGCCCAGCACCGAGTTCACCCGCGCGCTGGCGTATTGCACATACCAGACCGGGTTGTCCTTGGACTGCTCCAGCACGCGGGCGAAGTCGAAATCCAGCGCCGCATCGTTCTTGCGCGTCAGCATGTGAAAGCGGGTGACGTCCGCGCCCGCCTGCTCGACCACGTCGCGCAGGGTGACAAAGGTGCCGGCGCGCTTGGACATCTTGAAAGGTTCGCCGTTCCTGAACAGCCGGACCAACTGGATCAGCTTGATATCCAGCGGGACACGGCCGTCCGACAGCGCCCTGACCGCCGCGGTCATGCGCTTGACATAGCCGCCGTGGTCGGCGCCGAACACGTCGATCAGCGCATCGAAGCCACGTTCGATCTTGTCCCAGTGATAGGCGATATCGGGCGCGAAATAGGTCCACGCACCGTCCGACTTCTGGACCGGGCGGTCCACATCGTCGCCATGCGCGGTCGAGCGGAACAGCGTTTGTTCACGCGGTTCCCAGTCGTCCGGCGTCTTGCCCTTGGGCGGCTCCAGCACGCCTTCATAGATCAGCCCGGCGTCGCGCAGCCGCGCAATGGCCGCCTCGATCCGGCCCGTGCCGTAAAGCGCCTTCTCGCTGGAATAGACGTCCATGCGCACATTCAGCAGCGCCAGATCGTCGCGGATCATCGCCATCATGGCCTCGGTGGCCAGATCGCGCACTTCGTCCAGCCACTCCGACTCCGGCTTGTCCAGCAGGCTGGTGCCGTATTTCGCCCTCAGCGTCTCGCCCACCGGGATCAGATAATCGCCGGGATAAAGCCCCTCGCGGATCTCTGGCTCAAGCCCGTTGGCCTCGCGATAACGCTCATAGGCCGAACGTGCCAGCACATCGACCTGCGCGCCGCCGTCGTTGATGTAATATTCGCGCGTGACGTCATGGCCCGAAAAATCCAGCAGCGCAGCCAGCGCATCGCCAAAGACCGCGCCGCGCGTATGACCGACATGCATCGGCCCGGTCGGATTGGCGCTGACGAATTCAACGTTGACCTTTTGCCCCTGCCCCAGATCCGAACGGCCGTAATCGCCGCCCTCGTTCAATGCGGCGCGGATCACGCCCTGCCACTCGGCAGGCGCGAGGCGCAGGTTCAGGAAACCCGGTCCCGCCACTTCGGCCGAGGTGATGCGCGGATCGGCGCCAAGTCGCGCAGCCAGCGCCTCGGCAATGTCGCGAGGCTTCTTGCCGGCGGGTTTTGCCAGCACCATCGCAGCGTTGGTGGCCATGTCGCCATGCGCGGCGTCTCGGGGTGGTTCGACCGTCACATTCGCGGTGTCGAGACCCGCGGGCAGTTCACCCGCCTGTTCCATCTGCGCCAGCGTATCGATGACCAGCGCGCGGATATCCGAAAAGAGGTTCATGGCTTCCATCCGTAAGATCGTCCGGGGATAACGCCTGCCCGAGGGGGCCGTCAACCGGGCCACGAAACGCGAAAACCGCATCAGATTGACGTAGAGCGTGTTTTCAGCTAGGTCCGCGCTGTCTGCATCCGGCAGGCAAGGCGAGGGGCGTGCGGAAATTGCGTCCCGAACCGCCGCGAAATCCGGTTTCCGGACGGACGGCGATGGACGCAAGCACGGCGCAGATTGCTCTGCGCATTGATACGAAAGCCCTGAATGACCAAATTTTCCGATCTGAAGCTTGACCCCAAGGTTTTGAAAGCCATCGCCGAGGCGGGCTATGAAACCCCGACGCCGATCCAGGCGGGGGCGATTCCCCCGGCGCTGGAAGGCCGCGACGTTTTGGGGATCGCCCAGACCGGCACCGGCAAGACCGCCAGCTTCACCCTGCCGATGATTACGCTTCTGGGCCGTGGCCGGGCGCGCGCGCGCATGCCGCGCAGCCTGGTGCTGTGTCCCACCCGCGAACTGGCTGCTCAGGTGGCCGAGAACTTCGACATCTATGCCAAGCACACCCGGCTGACCAAGGCGCTGCTGATCGGCGGCGTATCCTTTGGCGAACAGGACAAGCTGATCGACCGCGGCGTCGATGTTCTGATCGCCACCCCCGGCCGCCTGCTCGATCACTTCGAACGCGGCAAGCTGTTGCTGACCGGCGTGCAGATCATGGTCGTCGATGAGGCCGACCGCATGCTCGACATGGGTTTCATCCCCGATATCGAGCGCATCTTCCAGATGACGCCCTTTACCCGGCAGACCCTGTTCTTCAGCGCCACCATGGCGCCCGAGATCGAGCGGATCACCGACACCTTCCTGCACACGCCCGAACGCATCGAGGTCGCCCGGCAGGCCACCACCAGCGAGACCATCACCCAGAAGCTGGTCGAGATCACCCCGACCCGCCGCGACCAGACCGCCAAGCAAAAGCGCGAGTTGCTGCGGGCGCTGATTCGCGCCGAGGGTGAGAACCTCAAGAACGCCATCATCTTCTGCAACCGCAAGACCGATGTAGACATTGTCGCCAAATCGCTGAAGGCGCATGGTTTCGATGCTGCTCCGATCCATGGCGATCTGGACCAGCGCCACCGCACGGCGACGCTGGACGGTTTCCGCGAAGACAAACTGCGTTTCCTGGTCGCCTCGGACGTGGCAGCACGCGGGTTGGATATTCCGGCCGTCAGCCATATCTTCAACTTCGACCTGCCCAGCCATGCCGAGGACTATGTCCACCGCATCGGCCGCACCGGCCGCGCCGGACGTCTGGGCACCGCCATCTCGATCGCAACGCCCTCGGACGACAAGTACCTTGGCGCCATCGAATCGCTGGTCAAGCAGACCCTGCCCCGCGCACCCGTACCGGAAGGCTTTACCTTGTCCAGCGCCGCGCAAAGCACCCCGCGTCCCGCACGCGAAAACGGCCGCCGCGAACGCGGTCGCGAACGTGACCGCCGTCCCCGCCGCGAGGATGGTGAGCAGCACGCCTCCACCACGCCGCTGGAACCGCGCGTCGAAGCAAAGCCGGTCGAGCAGCCCGAGCAGCGGCACGACCACGCCCCCCGCGAAGAGCGTCGCGAACGGCACGACCAACGACACGACCGGCGCGATGATCGCCGCGGCGACCGCCACCCCGTCATGGGCATGGGCGATCATGTGCCAGAGTTCCTGACCCGCACCTTCCGCCCCGGCTTCACCGAACCCGCCGAGGAAACCATCGCGGAAACCCCGCGCGAGGTGGTAGCAGCCGAACCGGCCAAGCCGACTCCTGCCAAGCAGTCCCAGCGCAGACCGGCCAGGGGGCCTGCACGCTCTACCCAGCCCGTAGCGGCCGAGCCGGTTGCCGAACCCCTAACCGAGGTCACGGCGGAGAACCAGCAGGCGCCGGTTGCCGAGGCCCAGCCTTCGCCCGGGTCCGTGGCGGAGCCCGCTATTCCGCCTGCGGTCGAGCCTGAATCCGCGCCTCAGCCTGCCCCCAAGCCTTCCGCCTCAGCCGAGCCTGCCCCGGAAACCGTGGCAACAGCCGAACCCGAGGCCAAGGAAAAGCCGGTGCGCAAGCGCAAGCCGCGCACGCCCAAGGCCAAGGTCGAAGCTGTCGAAGCCGCCGCCGAAGCGCCCTCCGAACCCCAGGCACCCGCTGCAGATAGCGCCGAGTCCAGTGCAGAAGAGACGCCTGCCGAACCCGCTCCCGCCGCCAAACCGGCACGAAAGACGGCAGCAAAGCCAGCCAAGCCTCGTGCCCCGCGCAAGCCCCGGGCCAAGCCGGTCGCAGCAGAAGCCGCCACAACCGAAGCCTCCGGTGCCGAACCCGCGCCCGGATCGGACGACACCGCCACAGGAGCCTGAGCCGCTTTCATGGCCCCTCCGGCCCTCACGTCATCATCGCGAGGTGGGCGTCCCTTCTGGGTCACCCTCGTTTTTGATGCCGGGCTGGGGGCAGCAGCGGCACTGGGTCAAGCGCCATGGAATCTGTGGCCACTGAGCCTGTTGGCGCTGGCCCTGCTCTGCCATCGCGTCGCTTGCGCCGAAACGCCGCGCCGCACGGCTTGGCACGCTTTTGCTGCCGGGCTGGGTTATTTTGCCCTGGCCATGTCTTGGATCGTCGAGCCCTTTCTGGTCGAGGCAGATATCTACGGCTGGATGGGCCCCTTCGCCTTGGTTCTTATGGCCGCTGGCGGGGCATTGTTCTGGACCATCCCCGCCTGGCTTGCCGCCCGGCTCGCTCCTGGATTTCCCCGGCAAGGGATTGGGTTCGCGGCACTGATCGTGCTGTCCGACTGGATCCGAGGCTGGATTTTCACCGGCCTGCCCTGGGCTCTGACCGGCCATATCTGGATCGACACCCCTGCAGGACAGACAGCGGCAACCCTTGGCGCCATCGGGCTGTCGGGTCTGACCATGCTTTGCGCCGCCCTGCCGCTGGCCTTCCGCCGCCCGGGCCGTTTTCCTGCGCTACCGGGCACGGTCCTGGCGGTATTGGTCGTCGCTACCGCGTGGAGCGCGGGGCTTGCGCGTTTGGCCCAGCCGCTTCCGCCCGATACCGGCCCGCGCCTGCGGCTGATCCAACCCGACGCGACACAGGCCCTGAAATGGGACCCCTATTGGTCCGAGGTCTTTTTTCGCCGCATGCTTGATCTTTCAACCGCGCGCGACCCGGGCATGCCGCCACCCGACGCGGTGATCTGGCCCGAAACGGCGGTGAACTTCCTGCTAGAACAATCGGGCACCGCCCCGCAGGATATCGCGGCCTACGTCGGCGCTCCGGTGATCCTTGGTATCCAGAGGGTTGAGGGCAGCCGCTATTTCAACAGCCTGACCGAATTTACCGACCAAGGCATCGGACCGATCTACGACAAATTCCACCTCGTTCCCTTTGGCGAATACACGCCTTGGGGCGACATGATGGCGCGGTTTGGCATCCGTGCCTTCGCCGCTCAACACGGCTTTGGCTATTCCGCCGGACCTGGGGCGCAAGTCATGCACCTGTCCGGCCTGCCGCCGATGCAGCCGCTGATCTGCTACGAGGCCGTCTTTTCTTATCATCTGATTTCCGGAGAAAACCGGCCCGCATGGCTGCTGCAGGTGACCAACGATGCCTGGTTCGGCCAGATCTCGGGCCCATGGCAGCATCTGGCACAAGCCCGGTTGCGCGCCATCGAATCGGGCCTGCCGCTGATGCGAGCAGCCAATACCGGTGTCTCGGCCGTAATCGACGCACGCGGGACGCCCCGCGCCATGTTGGGAATGAACCAAGCCGGCCGCATCGACGCGGCACTGCCCGGCGCGCTGCCGCCGACACCATGGTCGCGTTGGGGCGATTGGCCGGCCGTGGCGCTGGCGTTGGCCGTCTTCCTGTGCGTCGCGGCAAGACCCCGCACCAAGTTGCGCAGTTGACGGCGGCGGGCGCGTCCACTAACGCTTCTGCTTGACCGCCACAACGGCTTCCTGGCGTGGCGGCGTCATTTCAACGGAGCATTTCATGGCCAGACAGAACTACGTGTTCACCTCGGAATCCGTATCCGAGGGGCACCCCGACAAATTATGCGACCAGATATCGGATGCGGTGCTGGACGCGCTTCTGGCCGAGGACCCGGCCGCCCGCGTCGCCTGCGAGACATTTGCGACCACCGGCACCGTGGTCATCGGCGGCGAGATCGGGCTAAGCGACAAGAAAAAGCTTGGCGAATATATGGACCGCATCGGCCATATCGCCCGCAGCACCATCCGCGACATCGGCTATGAGCAGGAAAAGTTCCATTGGAACACCTGTCACGTTCACAACTTCCTGCACGAGCAATCCGCCCATATCAGCCAGGGTGTGGACCGCGACGGTGCCGGCGACCAGGGCATCATGTTCGGCTATGCGGTCGATGAGACGCCGGAACTCATGCCCGCACCGATCCAGTATTCCCACGCGATCCTGCGCCGTCTGGCCGAAGCGCGCAAATCCGGCGACGCCCCGTCACTGGGCCCGGATGCAAAATCGCAACTGAGCCTGCGCTACGAAAACGGCAAGCCGGTCGAGATCACCAGCCTGGTGCTGTCGCACCAGCATAAGGACGAAAGCCAGACCTCCGACGACATCCGCGCCATCGTTGAACCCTATATCCGCGAGGTCCTGCCCACGGACTGGCTGACCGAGAACACCGAATGGTGGGTGAACCCGACGGGGACTTTCGTAATCGGCGGACCGGATGGAGACGCCGGGCTGACGGGACGCAAGATCATCGTCGATACCTATGGCGGCGCAGCCCCGCATGGCGGCGGCGCCTTCTCGGGCAAAGACCCGACCAAGGTGGACCGCTCGGCGGCCTATGCCGCACGCTATCTGGCCAAGAACGTCGTTGCCGCAGGCCTCGCCAAACGCTGCGTGATCCAGCTTTCCTATGCCATCGGCGTGGCAAAGCCCCTGTCCATCTATGCCGATACTTTCGGCACCAGCGAGATCCCCGAGGCAGAGATCGAACGCGCCGTCTCGCGCGCCATGGACCTGACGCCGCGCGGAATCCGCGACCATCTGGCGCTCTGCCGCCCGATCTATCGCCGCACCGCCGCATATGGCCATTTCGGGCGCGCACCCGACGCCGACGGGGGATTCTCATGGGAAAAGACCGACCTCGCCGAAGCGATCAAGCGCGAGCTGTAGAGGCGCAAGGGGGCTTCGCCCCCGCGCGTTCCGCGCTCCCCCAGGGTATTTAAGCAACGAAGAAACCGTGGCCGGGTCTGACCTTTCGCCGGTTTCTTTCGTGGACAAATATCCTGCGGGGGAAGCCCGTCGGGCTTGCACGACGGGCGTGGGGGCGCAAAGCCCCCATGCTTCAATCCTTGAAGCTGCGGCTGTCCTTGACTTGGTCCCAAGCCCAGACCACCTCTTGAAGCCGATCCTCATCCGAGCGGTCGCCACCGTTCATATCGGGATGAAGATCCTTGACCAACGATTTGTATTGTTTGCGGATCTCGGCCCGCGTCCAGGTTTCCTTGGCTTCGAGGATTTCCAACGCCCGGCGTTCGGTCGGGGGCAGTTTCCGCGCCGCGCGTGTGCGCATTTCGGGATTGGTCCCGTTCGCCCCCAGGATCTCCAGCGGATCGTCGATCCCATGACGCGCCCATTTCTGCTCTTGCGTGGCGCGGCCGAACGGCTTGGTCGGCCGTTCCCAGACCGTGGCATTGTCCAGGAATTCCTGAAACTCAGCCTCAGACTGGCCTTGGAAATAGTTCCAGTTCAGGTTGTATTCACGCACATGGTCCTTGCAGAACCAATAATATTCATCCAACGCCCGCGGCGATTTCGGCGCACGGTACTGGCCCGGCTGGTTGCAGCCTTCCTTGTCGCATCGCCGGGTCGAGGTTTCAAAGGCACCAGACATGCCGCGCCGGCCCTTGGTCCTGCGTTTCTTATCCGCAGCCGCAGAAATATCGAATCCGAACGGGTCGCTGTTACTCATTTCCCTGCCTTGTCCTGAACGGGACAGGCAGTTTAGGCTATTTCGCGAGACATGAAAGGGGGCAAGCGCATGATTGCCGACGAGATGCATAAAAGACTGACCGAACTTCAACCGTCCCGGCTGGAAATCGTCGACGAAAGCGAAAACCATCGTGGACACGGAGGCTGGCGCGAGGGCGGCGAGACGCATTTCCGCGTCCGCATGGCCAGCGCGCAGTTCGCGGGGCTTAACCCTGTCGCGCGCCACCGGCTGGTGCATCGCACCTTGGGCGACATCGTGCCGCGCATTCATGCGCTGGCACTGGAACTGGCGGAAAGCTGAACCGTTAGCGCACGCAGTCTTGTTCGCCCCGGACCCCGGGCGTAGAAGCCGGGAAAGCCAGAAAGCACAAGGAATTTCCCTATGACCTCGCCCAAGGATTTCAACGACCGCCTGCTGTCGCTTGGCCTCGCCCGCGTCAGCGAGGCGGCGGCACATGCCTCGGCGCGGCTGATCGGCCGTGGAGACGAGAAGGCTGCCGACCAGGCCGCCGTGAACGCCATGCGCGACCAGTTGAACAAGCTGGACATCAAGGGGGTTGTCGTCATCGGCGAGGGCGAGCGGGACGAGGCTCCGATGCTCTATATCGGCGAAGAGGTCGGCACTGGCGCGGGTCCTGCGGTCGATATCGCGCTGGACCCGCTTGAGGGCACCACGCTGACCGCCAAGGACATGCCGAATGCGCTGACCGTGATCGCCATGGCGCCCCGCGGCACGCTGCTGCATGCGCCCGATGTCTACATGGAAAAGCTTGCCATCGGGCCGGGCTATCCCACGGATATCGTCAGCCTCGACATGTCTCCGGCCGAGCGGGTACGGGCGCTGGCCAAGGCGCGTGGCCTGAAGGACAGCGACATCACCGTCTGCATTCTTGAACGCCCCCGCCACGAGGAACTGGTGGCCGAGGTGCGTTCGACCGGCGCAGCAATCCGCCTGATCACCGATGGCGACGTTGCCGGCGTGATCCATTGCGCCGAGGCAGAATTGACCGGCATCGACATGTATATGGGCTCGGGCGGCGCACCCGAGGGCGTGCTGGCCGCGTCGGCGCTGAAATGCATGGGCGGGCAGATGTGGGGCAAATTGCTGTTCCGCAATCAGGATGAAAAGGATCGCGCCGCCAAGGCCGGGATTACCGATCTGGACCGGATCTATTCGCGTGACGAGATGGTCACTGCCGACGTGATCTTTGCCGCAACAGGCGTGACGAACGGCTCTATCCTGGCCGGCGTCAAGCGCGAACCGCATTACCTGCAGACCGAGACGATCCTGATGCGCTCCAAGACGGGCTCGGTGCGGCGCATGATCTACCGCAACCCGATCAAGTAAATCACGGCCCAACAGGCTTGAACAACAGGCGGTCATGGGGGATGAAGCCCGCATGACCGCATTTCTTTCCGTCACCTCTTCGCTGACCGGCCGCCTCTGGCGCGGTCCCGACGCCGCTTTGGAACGCGCAGCACAGGCGCTGGCGCAGGACAGCCGCCTGCCCCTGCCCGTCAGCCGGGTGCTGGCCGCACGCGGCGTTCTGGCGCATGAGACGCCGCTTTATCTTGAGCCAAAGCTGCGCGACCTGCTGCCCGATCCGCTGTCGCTGCGCGACATGGACAAGGCCGCCGCACGTCTGGTTGCGGCAGTGCTTTCCAGCCAGCGCATCGCCATCTTTGCCGATTACGACGTAGACGGCGGCGCCTCGGCCGCGCTGCTTCTGGACTGGCTGCGCCGACAGGGGCGCGATGCTACGCTTTATATCCCCGACCGTATCGACGAAGGCTATGGTCCCAACGCCCCGGCCATGACGGCGCTTTCGCGCGACCATGACCTGATCGTCTGCGTCGATTGCGGCACACTCAGCCATGAGGCGCTGGCGGCAGCCAGTTGCGACGTGGTCGTGCTGGACCACCATCAGGGTGGCGAGACCCTGCCGCCCGCGCTGGCCGTGGTGAACCCCAACCGGGCGGACGAGGATGGCAGCCTTGGCCACCTTTGCGCTGCAGGCGTGGTCTTTCTGACGCTGGTACAGGCCAACCGACTGCTGCGCGAGGGGGGCCAACCGCAGCCCGACCTGATGGCGCTCCTGGATCTGGTGGCGCTGGCAACGGTCGCGGATGTCGCGCCTCTGGTCGGCGTCAATCGTGCCTTTGTGCGGCAAGGGTTGCTTATCATGGCCCGGCGCGAGCGTCCGGGGCTGGTGGCGCTGTCCGACGTGGCACGGCTGGATTCGGCGCCGAACGCCTTTCATCTGGGCTTTCTTCTGGGTCCGCGCATCAATGCCGGCGGCCGGGTCGGACGCGCGGATCTGGGGGCCATGTGCCTTTCTTGCACCGACGCACGGCAGGCCGAGCGGCTGGCAGCCGAACTGGACGAATTGAATCGCGATCGCCGCGCCATCGAGGCCGCCGTGCGCGAAGAGGCGCTAGCTCAGGTCGAGGCGCGCATAGCCACCTCCGACGATCCCGACTGTCTGGCTTGGGCAGCGGGCGCAGGCTGGCATCCCGGCGTCGTCGGCATCGTCGCCGCCCGCGTCAAAGAGGCGACCGGCCTGCCTTCAGTAGTGATCGGTATCGAGCACGGTATCGGCAAGGGCTCGGCCCGTTCGGTGGCCGGCGTCGATCTGGGCCGCGCTATCCAACGCCTTGCCGCCGAGGGGCTGCTGCTGAAGGGGGGCGGTCACGCCATGGCCGCCGGCCTGACCATCGAAGAGGCGAAGATTCCCGCGGCGATGAAGCGCCTGTCGCAGCTTCTGGCCCGCGAGATGGCCGAGCGTATCGGCGCCGGAGAGCTGCGCATCTCGGGCCTGCTGGACCCCGCCGGCGCCACGGTCGAGCTGATGCAGATGCTGGAACGCGCCGGCCCCTATGGGCAGGCCGCCCCTGCCCCGCGTTTCGCATTCGCCGAACAGTTGATCGACAGCGCCTCGACGATGGGTGACAGCCATTTGCGCCTGCGCTTCCGCAGCCCCGGCAGCCCGGTTCTGGAGGCAGTGGCATGGGGCGCGATGAGCGGCCCGCTGGGCCCCGCGCTGCTGGGCGCCCGTGGCCGCCGCTTTCATCTGGCAGGCAAGCTGGAGCTATCGCAATGGGGCGGACGCGAGCGGGTGCGCCTGCGGCTGGAGGATGCCGCGCCCGTGGGATGAGGCAACAGGACTTGCCGGAAAAACTTTGTCTTGGGGTGATTTTTCCGCTTGCAGCCCCCCGACATAGAACCTAAATACCGCCCCACGCCGCCGGGCATGATGCGGCGGACGCAGAAAGTGGCCCGTTCGTCTATCGGTTAGGACGTCAGGTTTTCAACCTGAAAAGAGGGGTTCGACTCCCCTACGGGCTGCCACTTTTCCCGCATAAGTATCCGCTGTTCTTGAGACGGCTTCCGGCCAGTTGGGCATGATGGAATTTGCGCATGCCGTTTGATCGCGCCGAAAGCGCGAACGGCGTCATGCCCTTTCAGGCACATACCCTGCTGGTTTGAAACTCTGCCAGGCTGTCACGACACCAGCCGCGGATTGCAGGCATCACGGTCACGCATTGCACGGGACCGTGCCGAGGCCGGATCAAGTGCGCCGGCGCATCCACATATGAATACGCCAGCGACATAAGTGCGGTGATGCGCCGGCTTACGCCTGCAGCGACCTGACTCCGACTTCCCCATCGCCGCGCGACTTGATCGCAGCGACTGCGGCAATGCTTCCGGCCGCCGTGGTGAAATAGGGGATCTTGTCGTTCAGCGCGACGGCCCGGATCTCGCGCGAGTCGGCGATGGCCTGCGTGCCCTCGGTCGTGTTCAGCACCATCGCGATCTCGTCGTTCTTCAGGCGATCCACGATGTTGGGGCGGCCCTCATACACCTTGTTGACAAGTTCCGTCTCGACCCCGGCCCCGCGCAGGAATTCGGCCGTGCCGCGGGTGGCAACCAGCGTGAAGCCCATGGCGGTCAGGTCGCGCGCAGCCTCGGCCAGCGCCTCTGTCTTGTCGGCATCGCGAACCGAGATGAAGATCAGCCCGGAATCCGGCAGCGTCGTCCCCGCCCCCATCTGCGCCTTGAGGAAGGCACGCGGGAAGCTGCGGTCCCAACCCATGACTTCGCCGGTCGAACGCATCTCGGGGCCAAGCAAGGTATCGACACCGGGGAAGCGGGCAAAGGGCAGCACCGCCTCCTTGACCGAGAACCAGGGCGTGTTCGGATCGGCCAGCGTCATCGGATCGGCAAAGGGCAGCGGATCGTCCGGGCCAACCCCTGCGGGATAGGCCGGCCGGGTGGGGAAGTTCGACATCGGCTCGCCCGCCATAAGCCGCGCCGCGATCGAGGCGATGGCGCTGTCGGTGGCCTTGGCGACAAAGGGCACGGTGCGCGAGGCACGCGGGTTGACCTCAAGCACATAGATCGCGCCGTCCTTCAGCGCAAACTGCACGTTCATCAGACCGACGACGTTCAGCGCGCGGGCCATCGCCTCGGTCTGGGTTTTCAGTTCCGCGATGGTGGCGGCGTCCAGCGTATGCGGCGGCAGCGAACAGGCCGAGTCGCCGGAATGGACGCCGGCCTCTTCGATATGCTCCATGATGCCGGCGACATGGACGTTCTGCCCGTCGCAAAGCGCGTCGACATCCACCTCGATGGCGCCCGAGAGATAGCTGTCCAGAAGCACCGGGCTGTCACCCGAAACCTGCACGGCCTCGCGGATATAGCGGTTGAGTTGGTCCACGTCGCGCACGATCTCCATCGCGCGACCGCCAAGGACATAGGACGGGCGGATGACCAGCGGAAAGCCGATGCGGGCGGCGATGTCCAGCGCCTCGGCGCCGCTGCGGGCGATACCGTTGATCGGTTGCTTCAGGCCCAGGTCGTTCAGCAGTTTCTGGAACCGCTCACGATCCTCGGCCAGGTCGATGGCATCGGGAGTGGTGCCAAGGATCGGAATGCCTTCGGCCTCCAGCGCGTTGGCAAGCTTCAGCGGCGTCTGGCCGCCGAACTGGACGATGACGCCGTGCAGCGTGCCGTTCTCTTGCTCGATGCGCAGGATTTCAAGGACGTGTTCCAGCGTCAGCGGTTCGAAATAAAGCCGGTCCGAGGTGTCATAGTCGGTCGAAACCGTCTCGGGGTTGCAGTTGACCATGATGGTCTCGTAACCGGCCTTGGTCAGCGCGAAACAGGCGTGGCAGCAGCAATAGTCGAATTCGATGCCCTGACCGATACGGTTCGGGCCGCCGCCCAGGATCACGACCTTCTTGCGGTCGCTGGGACGGGCCTCGTTCTCGACCTCGCCCATCGCGGGAACTTCATAGGTCGAGTACATATAGGGGGTCTGGGCCTCGAATTCGGCGGCACAGGTGTCGATGCGCTTGAAGACCGGATGCAGGTCCATCGCGCGGCGGGACTGGCGCACCTCGGTCTCGGTTTTCCCGGCCAGGTCGGCCAGCCGTGCATCGGTAAAGCCCATCATCTTCAACCTGCGCAGCCCGTCAAGATCGGCAGGCAGCCCCGAGGCGCGAATCCCGGCCTCGGTATCGACGATCTCGCGGATGCGGCTCAGGAACCACGGATCGAAACTGGTGGCGTGAAGGATTTCGTCATCGCTCAGCCCGTGACGCATGGCCTGCGCGATCAGGCGCAGCCGGTCGGGGGTCTGCTGGCTGATCGCCTTGATGATGGCCGCCTTGTCCGGCGCGCCGGGTATCTCGATATCGTCCAGCCCGGTCAGGCCGTTCTCCATCGAGGCCAGCGCCTTTTGCAGCGATTCGTGGAAGGTCCGGCCAATGGCCATCACCTCGCCCACCGATTTCATCGCCGTGGTCAGTTCGGCTTTCGATCCCGGGAATTTTTCAAAGGCAAAGCGGGGGATCTTGGTGACAACATAGTCGATCGACGGCTCGAACGAGGCCGGAGTGACCCGGGTGATGTCGTTGTCCAACTCGTCCAGCGTAAAACCCACCGCCAGCTTTGCGGCAATTTTGGCGATCGGGAAGCCGGTCGCCTTGGACGCCAGCGCCGAGGACCGCGACACCCGCGGGTTCATCTCGATCACCACCATGCGGCCGTCCTTGGGGTTGATCGCCCATTGCACGTTCGAACCTCCGGTCTCGACGCCGATCTCGCGCAAAACCGCAATCGAGCCGTTGCGCATACGCTGGTATTCACGGTCGGTCAGCGTCAGCGCCGGGGCGACGGTGATCGAATCGCCTGTATGCACACCCATCGGGTCGACGTTCTCGATCGAACAGACGATGATGGCGTTGTCAGCGCGGTCGCGCACGACCTCCATCTCGTATTCTTTCCAGCCCAGCAGGCTTTCATCGACCAGCACCTGCGCGACGGGCGAGGCTTCCAGCCCCGACCGCACGATGCGCTCGTAATCGTCGCGGTTATAGGCGACGCCGCCGCCGGTCCCGCCCAGAGTAAACGCAGGGCGGATGATGGCAGGCAAACCGATATCCTCCAGCGCCTCGGTCGCCATCGCGACGCCCGCAGCGATATCATAGCGCCCGTTGGGATGCTTCGGCGCTGCAACGATGGTGGCGCGCGGGTTTTCCAGACCGATGCGGTCCATGGCCTCGCGGAACAGCTTGCGATCCTCGGCCATCTCGATGGCGGCGCGCTGCGCACCGATCAGCTCGACGCCATAGCGGTTCAGCACCCCCATATCCGCCAGCGCCAGGGCGGTGTTCAGCCCTGTCTGACCGCCCATGGTCGGCAAAAGCGCGTCGGGCCGTTCCTTGGCGATGATCTTCTCGACCACCTCTGGGGTGATCGGCTCGATATAGGTCGCATCCGCCATCTCGGGATCGGTCATGATCGTGGCGGGGTTCGAGTTCACAAGGATGACCCGGTAGCCTTCCTCGCGCAACGCCTTGCAGGCCTGGGCGCCGGAATAGTCGAATTCGCATGCCTGGCCGATGACGATAGGGCCGGCACCGATGATCAGGATGGATTTGATATCGGTTCTTTTCGGCATGACGGTCCCTCGGGCTGGCGGCTGATAAATCGTCCGGGGTTATATCCATGGCGGGCAAAGTCGCAAGGGTCCGCGCGGCACAGCCGGCCAAAAACTCCGCCCCAACACAAGGACGCGCCGCAAACCACGCACCGGCCCCGCCCTTTCTTCGTTGCTTAAATACCCAAAAAACCGCGACGTAAGGCGCTTAGTCCGCCGCCTGATCCTCGGCCTTCTGGGCCAGGGCCTCTGCCCGGGCGGCGAGTTCGGCCATGGCCTCCGACAGGCTTTCGGGCACCACCGGCACCTCCACGCGCTGCGGATTGGTCCTCATCCGCGCCAACTCGCGCTCCAGCGTGGCGACGCGATCTTCCAGACCCGAGGTCCGATCGGCCAGCATCAGCCCCGACAGCAGCAAAAGCCGCGGCTCGGGCATCCGGCCGGCCTGTTCAAGAATCACCTGCGCCTCGGCATCCAGCAGGCCGGCGGCACGCTTCAGCAGCCGCTCCTCGCCTTCCTGGCAGGCCAGCGTATAGGATTTGTGCCCGATCGAGAAATCCACTTCGGCCATTGTTCAGCCCCTTTCCCCGTCCACGGTGGCATCATCGCGGGCCAATGCGGCCGTCCCGGCCACCTCGCTCGCCTGTTCGTCGCCCGCGATCACCGCTGCTTCGGCCTTTTGGGCATCGACCACAGCGGGTGGCGCATCGTCATGGGCCGGGGGCGCCGGATCGTCGATCATGCGGTCCAGCGCATCGACGATCTCGCCCATCTGCGCAACCTCGGCGGCGCGGACGGCGCGCAGCGATTCGACCTCGGCCTCAAGCGCAAGGCGGATATCGTCGGGTGACGCACCCTGATCCTGCGTCGCGATCAGGGCACGATTGGCGGATGTCAGCGCCTCGTTCGCGGCCGAAAGCCGCGCGGCCTCCTGCCCGGCCTGAACCAGACGCTCATGCGCCTGCGCCAAGCGCGTCTCGCAGTCGGAAAGCATGCTGGCCTGACGCGCATGCAAGGCCGCAAGCTCTTGGGAAAGGCGCTGGTTTTCAGCATGCAGTTCGTGCAATCGCGCCTCGGCATCGCCGGACGAAGATGCGGAGGGCGAGGCGCGCTGCGCCAGGGCCGTCCGGTCCAGAAATTGGTCAATGCGGTCCAAGGCCGCGATCAGCCGCTTTTCGCTGACGTTCAAGTCATTTCTCATCGACCAGGATCCTTTCGGGTCGCTTGTCCTTTGGGGGTCGCCCGTCACTTTTCGCATTGCATCGGCCATATGACAAGGACGGGCAGAGTTTACCGGCGGATCTGCGTGCCGCATCGGCTTTTCAGCCGCCCGGTCCAGCCCTATAAGGCAACCAGCCTGCATGAGGAGAGACGCCAGATGCGCCGCGCAAAGATCACCCGCGAGACGGCCGAGACGCAGATCGAGGTCGAGCTGAACCTCGACGGCACCGGCCGCTATGACAACCAGACCGGCGTCGGTTTCTTCGATCACATGCTGGACCAGCTTTCGCGGCATTCGCTGATCGACCTGACGGTGCGGGCCAAGGGTGATCTGCATATAGACGACCATCACACGGTCGAGGACACCGGCATCGCCATCGGACAGGCGCTGGCGCAGGCGCTGGGAGACAAAAAGGGTATCCGGCGCTATGGCTCGTTCCATCTGGCGATGGACGATGCGCTTGTGCGCGCGGCGCTGGATCTTTCGGCACGGCCATGGCTGGCATGGAACGTGGATTTCCCGGCGCAAAAGATCGGCAGCTTCGACACCGAACTGGTGCGCGAATTCTTTCAGGCGCTTTCCACCCATGGCGGGATCACGCTGCATGTGGACCGGCTGAGCGGCTTCAACGCCCACCACATCGCCGAGGCCGCCTTCAAGGCGGTGGCGCGGGCCCTGCGCGAGGCGGTCGAGCCGGATCTGCGCATGGCGGGCGTTTTGCCCTCGACCAAGGGCGCGCTTTGATGCGGGTCGCACTGGTCGATTACGACAGCGGCAACCTGCATTCGGCCGAGAAAGCCTTTGCCCTGATGGGACGCGAGACCGGGGCCGAGGTGGTAGTGACCTCCGATCCCGAAAAGGTGGCGCGCGCCGACCGTATCGTGCTGCCGGGCGACGGCGCCTTTCCGGCCTGCCGCGTCGCGCTCGACGCCGTGCCCGGCATGGTCGAGGCGCTGCACGAGGCGGTACTGGCGCGGGCCGTGCCCTTCATGGGCATCTGCGTCGGTATGCAGATGCTGGCCGGGATCGGGCATGAGTATCGTGATACCAATGGTCTGGGATGGATCGGCGGCGAAATCGAGGCGATCCGGGCGCCGGGCCTGAAAGTGCCGCATATGGGCTGGAACGATCTGAAGGTGCTGCACCCGCATCCGCTGCTTGATGGCATTTCCTCGGGCGATCACGCCTATTTCGTGCATAGCTGGCAGTTTCGCGTCACGGACGAAGCGCATCTTTTGGCCACGGCCGATTACGGCGGGCCGGTGACGGCCGTAGTTGGGCGCGACAATATCGTCGGCACGCAGTTTCATCCGGAAAAGTCGCAGGCGACAGGTTTGCGCATCATCGGCAATTTCCTGCGCTGGCGCCCCTGACGGGCGCTGGCGGGGGCTCTGCCCCCCGCGCTTGTCGCCCCCTTGACGGGGGCGGCAAGCGCGTCCCCCGGGATATTTGAACACGAAAGAAGCCGGGCCTATCTGGCCCGGACCCAGTGCTGGGTCTTGCAGAAGACCGCAATGCAGCCCGAGACGTCGAGCGCCTTGCCGTTCAGTTGCATTTTCGACTTATAGGTCTTGTCCGCACCGGGGTCCCAGATCGTGCCGCCCGAGAATTTACCGCCGCCATTATCACTCATATTGGCGACGATGTTCTTGCCGGTGTGGGGCGATTGAATCTCTTTGCCCGACTTGTCGAAACTTTTGATCAGCCTGCCGCAATATTTTCCGCCACAATCGTAGAACTCGACCATGCCGACATTGCCGTCGTCATTGGCCTGGGTCTGAAAGATGCCGTCGATGCCTTGAGCATTGGCAGCAGTGCCTGCAAGCGCAAGCAGGGCGGCGATGGTCAGTATCTTCATGGTGGTTCCCCCCTCCCCCGGGGTCATGGTTCCTGCGCGCAGGATGCGAAGGCGCGATGCCCCGATCAAGCCTGACGTGAGGTCGCGGCTTTGGGGGCGGGGTCTTTCGGATCGGCGGCGGCTGTGGCAAAGGGGCGCCACGCTATCAGGAGAGATGCGATGATCCTTTATCCCGCGATCGACCTCAAGGACGGCAATTGCGTACGGCTGCTGCGCGGCGACATGGAGGCGGCGACCGTCTTTGGTTCGGATCCCGCAGCGCAGGCCCGCGCCTTTCAGGACGCCGGGGCGGAATGGCTGCATCTGGTCGACCTCAACGGTGCCTTTGCCGGCAAGCCGGTGAATGCCGCCGCAGTCGAGGCGATCCTGGCCGCCATCGACGTGCCCGCCCAGTTGGGCGGCGGCATCCGCGACATGGCGACCATCGAGGAGTGGCTGGATCGGGGCTTGTCGCGGGTGATTCTGGGCACGGTTGCGGTCGAAAAGCCCGATCTGGTGCGCGAGGCGGCGATGGCATTCCCGGGCAAGATCGCGGTGGGCATCGACGCGCGCGGCGGCCGGGTGGCGACCCGCGGCTGGGCCGAGGAAACCGATGTGATGGCCGTCGATCTGGCGCATCGCTTTCAGGACGCGGGCGTCGCCGCGATCATCTATACCGACATCGACCGCGACGGGGCCATGGCCGGACCCAACATCGCGGCGACCGAAGCGCTGGCGCGGGCGGTGAATATTCCGGTCATCGCCTCGGGCGGGGTGTCCTCGATGCAGGATCTGCTGGCGCTGCGCAACACCGGCATCATCGCCGGAGCAATTTCGGGTCGGGCGCTTTACGATGGCGCCATCGACCTGGGCGCGGCGCTGAAGGCGCTGGCCTGAGCACGCCGGACGAGGTAACAAAGCTTCATGCTCAAGACCCGTGTGATCCCCTGTCTGGATGTCGCCGATGGCCGCGTGGTCAAGGGCGTGAATTTCGTGGACCTTGTCGATGCCGGCGATCCGGTCGAGGCGGCACGCGCCTATGACGCCGCCGGCGCGGATGAGATCTGTTTCCTCGACATCCATGCCACGCATGAGAATCGCGGCACCATGTACGATCTGGTGACGCGCACCGCCGAAGCCTGTTTCGTGCCGCTGACCGTGGGTGGCGGCGTGCGCAGCCACAAGGATGTGCGCGACCTGCTGCTGGCTGGCGCAGACAAGGTCAGCTTCAACTCGGCCGCCGTGGCCGACCCGGATGTGATCGCCGAGGCCGCTGATCGGTTCGGCAGCCAGTGCATCGTCTGCGCCATCGACGCCAAGACGGTCGCGCCCGGGAAATGGGAGATATTTACCCACGGCGGGCGCAAGCCGACCGGCATCGACGCGGTGGAATTCGCCCGCACCGTGGCCGCCAAGGGCGCAGGCGAGATCCTGCTGACCAGCATGGACCGGGACGGCACCAAAGCCGGTTTCAACATCCCGCTGACCCGCGCCGTCGCCGATGCCGTGGGCATTCCGGTGATCGCTTCGGGCGGGGTGGGCGAGCTGTCGCATCTGGCCGAGGGTGTGCTGGAAGGCCATGCCTCGGCGGTGCTGGCGGCCTCGATCTTTCATTTCGGCACCTTCACCATCCGCGAGGCCAAAGAGCATATGGCCGCCGCCGGCATCCCGGTGCGCCTGACATGAGCGGGCCGGACGTAACCAGCCTGCAGCGGCTGGCGGACACCATCGCTTCCCGCAAGGGCACCGACCCCGCGACAAGCTGGACGGCAAACCTGCTGGCGAAGGGCCCCGAGAAATGCGCCGAGAAATTCGGCGAGGAAGCCATCGAGGCGATCATCGAGGCGGTCAAGGGCGACCGCGACAGGCTGATCTGTGAAGCCGCCGACACGATCTATCATCTGCTGGTCATGCTTGCCGCCCGCGATGTGACGCTTTCCGACGTGGAAAATGAACTCGACCGCCGCGAGGGGCGTTCGGGGATCGAGGAAAAAGCGTCTCGAAAGTAACATCATGCTGGACATGCTGGTGGGCGAGTTCTCGCGCCCCATGAGCCTGCCCGCCGGGGTGGTCGCTCTGCGGCTGACCATGGCGGTTCTGTTGGGCGGAGTGATCGGCTGGGAGCGCGAGGTCAAATCCCGCGCCGCCGGCCTGCGCACGCATATGCTGATCGCATTGGCCGCGGCCTGCTTTACGCTGGTGGCGATGGAACTGGTCGATTTCAGCCCCGTGAACGAAGAGCAGCAGCGCACCGACCCCTTGCGCCTCATCGAGGCGGTGACTGCGGGCGTGGCCTTTCTGGCCGCCGGCTCGATCGTCATCAGCAAGGGCAACGTACGCGGCATCACCACCGGCGCTTCAATGTGGCTTTGCGGCGCCATCGGCCTCTGCTGCGGCACCGGCGACCTGCGACTGGCGCTGATGGCCACCGCCATGGCCATGGTGGTGCTGTATCTAGTCCGGGCGCTGGTCAGCCCCGCCGCCCGCGATACTGCGGACAGCGACGCGGATTAGCGCGCTTCAGACCGGAACCGGCACGACCTTGACCACCCCACCCTGCGCGGACAAGGCAATCTCGCCCGCCGCCAGCCGCAATGCGTCATGGCCGAAAACCTCGGCCCGCCAGCCCGAAAGCGCAGGCACATCCCGTGCGCCCGAGGCGATGGCGTCAAGATCGGCGGCCGAGGCGATCAGCCGCGGCGCCACCCCAGCCGAATCGGCCTTGGCCTTCAACAGCACGCGCAAAAGCTCGGCCAACGCTGCGTTGCCGGGTCGGCCCGGTTCTTCGGGGGCGGGCTTGGGCAGTTCGCGCGCATCGACCCCGGCCTTGACCGCAGCAAGGATGCCATTGGCGATCTCGCCCCGGCGGGCGTCACGCAAAAGCAAGCGGGACTTGGCCAGATCGCCTTCGGTCAGCGGCTTGGTCGAGGCAAGCTCGATCAGCGCGTCATCCTTGAACACCCGGGCGCGGGGAATGTCGCGATCCTGGGCATAGGTTTCGCGAAAGCGGGCGAGTTCGCGCACCACGGCCAGAAAGCGCGGCGAACCGGAGCGGGTGCGCACCCGCTCCCACGCCTCTTCGGGCCGGGTGATATAGGTTTCGGGGTTCAGCAGAACCGCGACCTCTTCGGCGACCCAAGGCGCGCGGCCGGTCTTTTCCAACTGGGTCGACAGGAATTCGTAAATCGCGCGCAGATGCGTCACGTCGGCCAGCGCATAGGCGGCCTGCGCATCCGAAAGCGGCCGATGCGACCAATCGGTAAAGCGCGAGGACTTGTCCAGCGGCTGGCGGGCGATCTTCTTGACCAGTGTCTCATAGCCCACCTGCTCGCCAAAGCCGCAGACCATGGCGGCGATTTGCGTGTCGAACAGCGGGTCGGGCATGACGCCCGCATCGTGAAAGAAGATCTCCAGATCCTGCCGGGCGGCGTGGAACACCTTGACCGTCGCTTGGTGACGGAAAAGGTCGTAAAGCGGCTCAAGCGACAGCCCTTCGACCATAGGGTCGATCAGCACCGCAGTGCCGCCCGCCGCTTTCGCCCCCGAGGCTGAAGGCAGCGCGGCCTGAATCAGGCACAGCCTGGAATAATAAGTCCGTTCGCGCAGGAATTCGGTGTCGAGTGTGACATAGGGCTGGGTTTTTGCGAGGGCGCAGAACTCGGCCAGTTCATCCGTGGTGGTAAGGGTGCGGATCTCGGGATTTTGATCTTGGGTTGCTTTTGCGGGCATATGGCTCTTTCAGAGGGCGGTTCTTCCGCCAGCGAATCCTTTCGGGATTATCTAAGGTTTGTCAGAATTCAAGAGATGATCCCGCGTTTCATAACGGATCTATGTCACCCTGTGCCCGCATTGCCTCGAATTCGGTGACAAAACTGGTCAGGGCTCCGCGCGCGATGGCATCACGCAGACCGGCCATCAGCTCTTGGAAGTAGTGCAGATTATGCCAGGTCAGCAGCATGCCCGAGATCATCTCGCCAGCGCGAAAGACATGATGCAGATAAGCACGGGAATAGCCTGTGCAAGCCGGACAACTGCATTCTTCGTCCAGCGGGCGGGGGTCGTCGGCATGCCGTGCGTTCTTGACATTGACCTGGCCGCGACGGGTCCACGCCTGCCCGGTGCGCCCCGAGCGCGAGGGCAGCACGCAATCCATCATGTCCACGCCGCGCACCACCGCACCGACGATATCGTCCGGCTTGCCCACGCCCATCAGGTAGCGCGGCTTGTCCTCGGGCAGGCAACCCGGCGCATAGTCCAGCACGCCGAACATCGCCTCTTGCCCCTCGCCCACGGCAAGGCCGCCGATGGCATAGCCTTCAAAACCGATGGATTTCAGCGCCTCGGCGGATTCCTCGCGCAATTCGCGGGTGACGCCGCCCTGCATGATGCCGAACAGCGCATGGCCAGGCCGGTCGCCAAAGGCGTCACGTGATCGCTGCGCCCATCGCATCGACATGCGCATGGATTTCGCCACCTCGTCTTCGGACGCCGGCAGCGCGGGGCATTCATCGAAGGCCATGACGATATCGGACCCCAGCAGGCGCTGGATCTGCATGCTGCTTTCAGGCGACAGGTGATGCTTGGAGCCATCGACATGGCTGGAAAAGGTCACGCCTTCTTCGGTCAGCTTGCGCAGGCTGGAAAGCGACATGACCTGAAACCCGCCCGAATCGGTCAGAATCGGGCGTGGCCAGTTCATGAACTTGTGCAGCCCACCCAGCCGGGCGATGCGTTCCGCGCCGGGGCGCAGCATCAAATGATAGGTGTTGCCCAAAAGAATATCGGCACCGGTGGCGCGCACCGATTCGGGCAGCATCGCCTTGACCGTGGCGGCGGTGCCGACGGGCATGAAGGCGGGGGTGCGGATTTCGCCCCGGGGGGTGCTGATGACACCGGTGCGGGCACGGCCGTCGGTGGCCTGGACCGAGAATTGGAATCTGTCGCTCATGCGCCGCCACATAGGCGCTTTGCGCGCCGGATGCAAAGCCGCCTTAGCCCCCTGCCATCCGCAAGAGCTTCGCCCGCCCCGGAGGAATGGCGCAAACCTCCAGCCCGGTAAAGACATGCAGCGTATCAAGCTGGCGATCCACCACCGCATGATCGCTGACCCATCCCCCCATGGCGAGGTATGAGCGCAAAAGCGGCGGCATCGCCGCCATGGCGCGACGCGGGTCTGCCTTGCGCAGCCGCAGCACGCGGGCAAAGCGAAAGACCTGCGGGGCCTTGACCCGCGGCAGCCAGCGTTTCGGCGCCAGATGCCGCTCGCGCAGCATGGCAAAGGCATCCTCGTAGCCATGGGTATCGACGCCCGCAAAGCTGGAGCAGCCGAAAAGCATCTCGATACGCTGTTCATCGACATGGCGGGCCAGCGCTCCCCAGGCGAGTCGCAGGATATCGGGGTCATGCCATTGGGGATGGATGCAGAAACGACCGATCTCGGCCATGCGGCCCCGGTAATCGCGCAGACGTGACAGGTTGTAATGGCGCGCCGAATAGCTGTCGCCGATCTCGGCTCCGGCGGACAAGGTCAGCATGCGAAAGCAAGCGACCAGTTGGCCCGTGGCGGTTTCGCGAATCAGCACATGGCTGCAACGCCCGTCGTAATCATCGGCATCCAGCAGCTCCCGGCCGTCAGCCTCGTCGTACCGGCCCAGAAAGCAAAGCCAACGCAATTGCTGCGCGCTGCGAATATCCGCGTCGCTTTCAGCAAAGCCAACCTGGTAACGACCCTTGCGCAATGGCCTCATGGCGTCCCGTCCGATCTTGAGCCGGTCCCGCTTCGACTTGTCACCACTTACACTGCACCTATCTTGTAACAACAGCATATAAGGACTGAAGGGCCAAGATGTCAGAGCGGATCATCAAAAGCGATGCGGAATGGCGGGCGCAACTGGACGCCGAAACCTATCGCGTGACCCGGCAGGCGGGAACCGAGCGGCCGTTTTCGCATCCGGGCTTCCCGAATGGGCCGGGATATTACGAATGCGTGTGCTGCGGGGCGCGGTTGTTCGATGGCGACGCCAAGTTTGAAAGCCACTGCGGCTGGCCCAGTTTTTCCGGCCCCGGTGGCCCGATTGACGAGCACAGCGACACCAGCCACGGCATGATCCGAACCGAGGTGCGCTGCCATCGCTGCGACGCGCATCTTGGCCATGTCTTCCCCGACGGCCCGCCGCCTTCGGGCCTGCGCTATTGCATCAACGGCGTGGCGCTGCGCTTTGTGCCTCAGCCGGGATGAACGGAAAAGGGCGCCGGCAAGCGCCCCTTTTTCGCTTAATCCCCCAGGAAATCGCCGGCCTGAACGCGGCCGATATTGCCCAGAAGCTGGCGGATCAGGCCAAGGCTGACCACGCCGGTATCGGTGACGCGGCGCGACAACACCACGACCTGCCCGCGTTCCATCCCAAAACGCTCGACATTGCTGACCACGCCGTTCTCGGCAAAGCTGATGGCAAGCACCTGACGATCGACCTCGCGCGGCTCGCGCGGACCATAGAACTGCCAGCGCGACCCGACGTAATACCAGGCCGAACCGGTCAGCAGCCCCTGCGCCGAAGGCCGGCCGATCAGCCCCTCCAGCTCGGCTTGGGTGGTCTGGCCGACCACCACCTGGGCCAATTGCTCCTCGGGGGGAACATAGCCATGATTGCGATAGGTGGCCTGACAGGCGGAAAGGCCAAGAGACGCGGCCAACGCAAGACCCATGAGCTGCCGCCGTGAAATCTTCATCTTCTCTCTGTCCCATTACGCGCCTGTTGACGCCGCGCGACCGGCTTAGCAAACTCGTGCCTCACGCTCAAGAATATCCAGACCCAGGGCGAATTTGCCCGCGAAAGGCCACCGATGACCAATTCCAAATCCCAGCAGACCCGGTTCCGGGTGGCCCATCTGAACCCCCGGCAGCCGACCGATTTCGCACTGGCCCCCGACGCCCCCGCGCGAGCGGCGCTGGCGGCCGAGTTGGGGCTGAACGCCCTGCCCCGGCTGGGGTTTTCCGGCCGCATCCGTGCCGTAGCCAGCGACGCGTGGGAGGTCACGGGTGAGTTGACGGCCCGCGTGGTACAGCCTTGCGTGGTGACCTTGGCCCCGGTCCAGACCGACCTGCGCGAAGCTGTGCATCGCGTCTTTTCGCCCCATGTCGGCACGCCCGAGGGCGAGGAAATCGAAATGCCGGACGAAGAAATGGAACCTTTGGGCCAATTCATCGACGTCGAGGCGATCATGACCGAGACGCTGGTTCTGGCCCTGCCGCTTTACCCGCGCGCCAAGGGGGCCGCGCTCGACGCATCGGAACCCGAGCCCGAAGAGCCGACCCGCAAGCCTTTCTCAGGGCTTGCGGACCTGCTAAAGAACCCGAATAATAGCGAATAACCTATAGAGATCTCTGGAGTTTTTCCCAATCCGGTGAAAGCTCCGGCCCCAGGTTCAGCGGCGCGAGCATCCCCAGACCCAAAATATGATCGGCGGCCTTTTCGCCGGTCATGATCGAGGGCGCGTTCAGGTTGCCGTTGGTGATGCGCGGAAAAACCGAACTGTCCGCGACGCGCAATCCCTCGACCCCGATCACCCGCAGCTCGGGATCGACCACCGCCATGGGATCGTCTTCCCCGCCCATGCGCGCCGTGCCACAGGGATGAAAGGCCGACTCGGCATGGTCGCGGATAAAGCCGTCGATCTCGGTGTCGGTGACCACACCCTCGCCCGGCTGGATCTCATACCCCTTGTACTGGGCAAAGGCGGGCTGCCCGAATATCTCGCGCGTCAGTCGCACGCAGGCGCGGAACTCGGCCCAGTCGTCGGGGTGCGACATATAGTTAAAGCGAATCTCGGGCGCCGCCTTGGGATCGGTCGATTTCAACCGCACCGTGCCGCGCGATTTCGACCGCATCGGCCCGACATGGACCTGAAAACCATGCCCTTCAGCCGCTGCCTTGCCGTCATAGCGAACCGCAAGCGGCAGAAAATGATACTGGATGTCAGGATATTCGACGCCCGCAGCCGAGCGGATAAAGCCGCAGCTTTCGAACTGGTTCGAGGCCCCAAGCCCGGTTCCGGTCGCCAGCCATTGCGCCCCGATGGAGCCTTTTCCCCAGAGATTCCAATGCTTGTAAAGCGTGACCGGCTTGGTCGCGGTATATTGCATATAGACTTCAAGGTGGTCTTGCAGGTTCGCACCCACGCCGGGCCGATCCGCCAGAACCTCGATGCCATGCTCGCGCAGATGCCCGGCCGGGCCGATACCCGACAGCATCAAAAGCTTGGGCGTATTGATCGAACTGGCCGAAAGAATCACCTCGGTCTTGGCGCGGAACACGTTGACACCACGTGTATTCCTGACCTCGACGCCCACGGCGCGGCCGTCTTCGAACACCACGCGCTGCGCCAGCCCGCGCCGTAACCGCAACAACCCCGTCGCCTGCGCGGGACGCAGATAGGCATTGGCGGCAGACCAACGCCGCCCCTCCCAGATCGTCGCCTCCATGGCGCCGAATCCCTCCTGCCGGGCACCGTTGTAATCCTCGGTGGTGGGATAGCCGGATTCCCGCCCGGCCCGGATAAAGGCGTTGAACAGGGGATTCTTGCGCGAACCGCGCGTCACATGCAAAGGCCCTTCGGTGCCGCGATAGTCGCTGACCGCCCCATGCGAGCTTTCCATCCGCTTGAAATAGGGCAGCACATCGGCATAGGCCCAGCCGGACGCCCCGCTCTCGGCCCAGAAATCGAAATCCCTGGCATGGCCGCGCACAAACACCATCCCGTTGATCGAGGACGAGCCGCCGACCACCTTGCCCCGCGGTGTGACCAGCCTCCGCCCACCCAGATGAGGTTCCGGTTCCGAGGAAAAACCCCAGTCGTAACGACGCATGTTCATCGGATAGCTCAGCGCCGCCGGCATCTGGATGAAGGGCCCGACATCGCTGCCGCCATATTCGATGATATCGACACGCTTGCCGGCCATCACCAGCCGATAAGCCAGCGCGCAACCGGCGGAACCTGCGCCCACGATCACATAATCCGGGGTCACGCCAGCCCTCTCCGCGCCGCGCCTGCGGCCTTCTTCGTTGCCCAAATACCCATTTCCCCCGCGCCGCCCGCGCAACGCCGATCAATAGGGCGCATCGACCCCTCCCATGCCGACATAGACCGATTTCAGCTGCGAATAATGCTCGATGGCAGCGGCCGAGTTTTCACGCCCGATCCCCGACAGCTTCACTCCGCCAAAGGGCGCCTCGACCGGGGTCAGGTTATAGGCGTTGATCCAGGTGGTCCCCGCCTGCAGCGCGGCCGCGACCCGGTGACCGCGCGCCAGATCGCGGGTGAAGACCCCTGCCGCCAGCCCATAAGGCGTGGCGTTGGCGCGGGCCACGACCTCGGCCTCGGTGACGAAACCCAGAACCGACATGACCGGACCGAAAATCTCTTCGCGCACGATCCACATCTCGTCCGAGGTGTCGGCAAAGACGGTCGGCGGCACAAATGCCCCCTCGCCCGGACCGCCGCAAACCAGCCGCGCGCCCTCGGCCATGCCGCGCGCGATGGCGGTGCGGATCTTGGCCGCCTGCGCCGGGCTGACGATGGGCCCGTGTTGGGTGGTCTCGTCCAGCGGATCGCCGATCCTGACCCCGGCAAGCCTTTCGGCCAGCCGGTCAAGGAATTGCTGCCGGATGCCCTCTTGCACGAAAACCCGCGTTCCGTTCGAGCAGATCTGGCCGGAGGAATAGAAATTCGCCAGCACCGCAGCACCGACCGCATCCTCAAGGCTGGCGTCATCGAACACGATCAGCGGCGATTTACCGCCCAATTCCATGGTGACATGGCGCATCCCCCCGGCCGCCGCAGCATACACCTTTTGCCCGGTGGCGACCGAGCCGGTCAGCGAAACCTTGGCCACCCGTGGGTCGGTCACCAGCGACGCCCCGACCTCGCCGCGCCCCTGCACGACGTTGAAGATACCTGCGGGCAAACCGGCTTCGGTCAGGATCTCGGCCAGTTTCAAGGCACCGAGCGGCGTTTCCTCGCTTGGCTTGAATACCATGGCATTGCCCATGGCCAGCGCAGGCGCGGCCTTCCAGCAGGCGATCTGACTGGGATAGTTCCAGGCACCGATCCCCGCGCAAACCCCCAGCGCCTCGCGAATGGTATAGACGAAATCACCGCCCAGCGGGATCATCTGCCCGGTGACCGTCGGTGCAAGCCCGCCGAAATATTCCAGCGCCTCCGCGCCCGAGGGCCAATCAGCAACTCGCGTTTCCTGAATCGGCTTGCCGGTATCCAGTGTTTCCAGCCGGGCCAGTTCCTCGGCACGCTCGCGGATGATCTGCGCCGCGCGGATCAGCACCCGGCCGCGTTCAACCGGTCGGGCCGCAGCCCAGGCCGGCTGGGCCGCAGCGGCTGCGGCAGTGGCTTGGGCGATCTGGTCGCCGCTCGCCTCGTGCAGCCGCGCGATCACCTCGCCGGTAAAGGGATAACGCACGGCCAGCGCCTCGCCCTCGCCCTCGACGAAACCGCCGTCGATATAAAGGCTGGCCTGTGGTTGCGCGTCATGGCTCATGGCAGCACCTTCTCCAGATAATCCAGTGTCATGCATTCGGCTGCTGCGGCATCGGCCGTATCCGACAGTGCCGCGCGCAGGTAAAGCCCGTCGATCAGCGCCCCCAGCGTGCCGGCGATCTGTTCGGCATCGGGACCCGCCAAGGGTCGCAGCGCCGCCAGCAGATTCGAAGCAAGCCGGCGGTGATAGACCCGCAACAGCCGCGCCGCCTGAGGTTCGACGACTGCCAGCGCATAGAAATTCAGCCAGGCGGCAATGGTATTATGCTCGAAATTCACGCTGTCGAAGCTGGCGCTGATGATGGCGCGCAGCCGGTCACGCGGCAGTTCCGTTCCGCGCAGCGCCGCGCGGGTGGTGTCCCCGTATTGCGTCAGGATGTGCCGCATCGCCGCAAGAAAAATCCGCTCTTTCGAGCCGAAATAGTGATGCGCCAGCGCCGACGACATCCCGGCCTCGCGGGCGATCTGCGCTACGGTGACGTCAAGCGACCCCGCGCGCCCCACCGTGACGATCGCAGCGTTGATTAATGCTGCCTTTCGGATAGGTTCGGCGCCAAGCTTGGGCATAACAGGATACCAATCTGTGCAGTTTCGTTGGAGAATTCGCGCGAGAGAGCCGCATCTGACACATTTTTGATTGACTCGTCAATCAAGAAAAGCCTTAGCTAGTTTACCCGCCAATAAACCAAGGAGATCAAGATGACATTTCGCCGCACCGCCGCAGCTCTTGCCGCCGGGTTGGTCGCCTCGTTCGCCACGGCCGGCATTGCTGCGGCAGAAGAGCCGATGGAGTGCCGCAAGGTCATCTTCTCGGATGTCGGCTGGACTGACATCAGCGCCACCACCGCACTGGCCTCGACCGTGCTGCAGGCGCTGGGGTACCAGCCCGAAACCAAGATCCTGTCCCTGCCCGTGACCTATACCGCCATGGCCAAGGACGACGTGGATGTCTTTCTGGGCAACTGGATGCCCACGCAGGAAAACGACATCCGCCCCTATCGCGACGCCGGAACGGTCGAGGTGCTGCGCACCAACCTGACCGGGGCGAAATACACGCTGGCGACCAACAAGGCCGGAGCGGAACTGGGCATCGACGATTTCGGCAAGATCGCCGCGCAAAAGGCTGCACTGAGCGGCAAGATCTATGCCATCGAGCCGGGCAATGACGGCAACCGCCTGCTGCTGGAGATGGTAGCCGAAAACAAGTTCGACCTTGGCACTTTCGAGATCGTCGAAAGCAGCGAACAAGGTATGTTGGCGCAGGTCGCGCGGGCCGACAATGCCGGACAACCGGTGGTCTTTCTTGGCTGGGAGCCGCACCCGATGAACAGCCAGTTCCAGATGACTTATCTGTCTGGCGGCGACGATATTTTCGGCCCCGATTTCGGCGGCGCAAGGGTCGATACCAACGTGCGCGCCGGTTATGCCGAACAATGTCCCAACATCGGCAAGTTCCTGCAAAACCTCGAATTCACCCTGCCGATGGAGAACGAGGTCATGGGCCTGATCCTGAATGATGGCGAATCGCCAGCGGATGCGGCGCTGAAGTGGCTGAAGGCCCATCCCGACGCGGCGACGCCCTGGCTTGCCGGCGTAACCACCGTCGATGGCGGCGACGCCGCCGCGGCCCTGAGCACCGCCCTGTCCAAATAAAGCCCCGCGCGGGTCGGGGGCACCACCTCCGGCCCGCTGCTTTGCTCATCGGGGCATTTTCCTCTACCCTAGCCGGGATATGCGTCCGGGCCGTGCAGCCGCGCCCCTAGGGCGCATGCCTCCGCCCGGGCGCCCGATCATCCCGAACGGCAGAAAGAAAGGGACGCATGGATCAACTGACCGCACTTCTGACCGAGACGAAGATCCCGGTGGGCCGGACGGCCAAGGCGATCTTCGACTGGCTGAATGCCCATGCTTCGGTTGTCTTCAACTTCATCTCGAAGGTGATGGAGGGGCTGATCGGCGGCATTCTGAAGATGCTGGAGTTTCCGCACCCGCTGGTCTTCACGCTCTTGGCCGTGGCCCTGACCTGGGTGCTGCAACGCAGTTGGAAAACCTGTCTTCTGGTGGCTCTGGGTTTCCTGTTCATCCTCAATCAGGGCTATTGGGACGAGACCATGCAATCGCTGACGCTGGTGCTGTCGGCCTGCGTGGTCTGCATGGCGATCGGGGTGCCCGTGGGCATCGCCGCCGCGCACCGGCCCCGGCTTTACGCATGGATGCGGCCAGTGCTGGACCTGATGCAGACACTGCCGACCTTTGTCTATCTGATCCCGGCCATCGTCTTTTTCGGCATCGGCATGGTGCCCGGCCTGATTGCCACCGTCATCTTCGTGCTGCCCGCACCGATCCGGCTGACGCATCTGGGCATCAGCTCCACCCCCACCGCGCTGGTCGAGGCCGCTATCGCCTTTGGCGCCACGCCGCGCCAGCTTTTGTGGAAAGTCGAGCTGCCGTCGGCCACCCCGCAGATCATGGCGGGGATGAACCAGACCATCATGCTGTCGCTGTCCATGGTGGTTATCGCGGCGCTGGTCGGCGCATCGGGACTTGGCGTGCCCGTGGTGCGCGCGCTGAACAGCGTGAACACGGCACTCGGTTTCGAAAGCGGCATCATCATCGTGGTGGTTGCAATCATGCTGGACCGGATGCTGCGGGTAAGGGGGCGCAATGACTGAACACATCCAAGCCCCGCGTAACGCGGTCGAGTTCGACAATGTGAACATCGTCTTTGGCGACGCGCCCAAGGCCGCGCTGCGGCTGATGGATCAGGGGTTGGACCGGGGCCCGATCAAGGCCGAAACCGGACAGGTGCTTGGCGTGCACAACTGTTCTCTGACCGTGCACGAGGGCGAGATTCTGGTGCTGATGGGCCTGTCCGGCTCGGGCAAGTCCACGCTTTTGCGGGCGGTGAACGGCCTCAATCCGGTCTGCCGGGGCGAGGTGCGGATCTGGGACGGCGGGCGCATGGCCTCGGTCACCAAGGCGTCGGGTGCCGAACTGCGCCGCCTGCGGCGCGAACGCATCGCCATGGTGTTCCAGCAGTTCGGCCTGCTGCCCTGGCGCTCGGTGCGCGAAAATGTCGGGTTGGGGCTTGAGCTTGCGGGTGTTCCGGCAGCCGAGCGCCGCCGGCGTGTCGATGCGCAACTGGCCACGGTCGGGCTAAGCGAATGGGCAGAGCGCAAGGTGGGCGATCTTTCGGGCGGCATGCAGCAGCGCGTGGGATTGGCCCGCGCCTTCGCCACCGAGGCGCCGATCCTGCTGATGGACGAACCCTTTTCGGCGCTGGACCCGCTGATCCGCAACCGCCTGCAGGACGAATTGCTGGAATTGCAGGACCGATACCGCCGCACCATCATCTTCGTCAGCCATGATCTGGACGAGGCCTTTCGCATCGGCAATCGCATCGCGCTGATGGAAGGCGGCCGTATCGTCCAGATCGGCACCGCGCGCGAGATCATCGCGAACCCGGTCAACGCCTATGTCGAGGATTTCGTCGCCCATATGAACCCGCTCGCCGTGCTGACCGCCGAGGACATGGCCGAGCCGGGCGAGGCGACGGGCACCCCGATCGACCGCAGGACACCGGTGCGCAAGGTCATCCAGATCATGACCCTGACCGGGGCCGAGGTGCTGGCCCTGCAAGGCGGCGGCCGTGTGACACGACAAAGCATCATGACCCATCTTGTCGCCCAGCCCCGTCAGGCTGGCGGCGAACACCAGACCCCGACCGGCACGACCCCTTAGTTCTCGCGGGTCGCACCCGCCGGCGGCGTGATGGTGCGATGCCGATATCTGGCCTCGCGCCAGGTGATATAACTGATCGCCCCGATCATGATCGCGCCGCCGACCAGCACCCACAGATCCACCGGCTCGGCAAAGACCAGCGCCCCCAGAAGGCTGGCCCAGATCAACTGCAGAAAGGTCACCGGCTGCGTCACCGTCAAAGGCGCCGCCGCGAAAGCCCGCGTCATGGCGTAATGTCCCGCAGTGGCGAAAAACGCCGTGCAGGCCAGTACCGCGCATTGCAGCAGGGTCGGCGGAACCCAGACCAAAGCCGCGACAGGCGCCAGCCCCATGCAAACGGTCAGCGACATCATTGCCACCACGACCGAGGCCGGCACCAGTTCCGACAGGCGCTTGGCCAGCAGATAAGACGCGCCGAACGTCACCGAGGCACCCAGCTGGGCGATATGGCCCGGCTCAAGCACCCGGATACCGGGTCGCAGCACGATCATGGCCCCGGTCAGCGCCACGACAATGGCCAGCGCCCGCCGCCACGAGATCCGCTCGCCCATCAACAGCGCGGCACCCAACGTGACCACAATGGGGTTGAGAAAGCCGATGGCGGTGACCTCGGCCACAGTGATGCGCGCCATGGCAAAGAACCAAAGGATCACCGCCACCACATGCAGCCCGCCGCGCAGCATGAACAAGGCCCAGATCCGTGGCGCAAACCCCCGCCGCAATGCCGGAGCCAGCGCGGGGATCAGGAACAACAGACCAAAGGCAAAGCGGATGAATGCGCCCTGGGCCGCAGGCAGGGCCTGACCCAGCCAGCGCACCGTGCCGTTGACCGCGACGAAACACAGCCCCGCCGCCAGCATCCACAGGATGCCCGACAGTTCGCTGCGCGCCGAATGGGAAACCTTGCTCATCCGCCAGCCATGCCCTGCCGACATCTGCAACGCAAGGCTCAGCCGTTCAGCACCAGCCCCAGCGCGATGGACCACATCACCACCCCGACCAGCGCGTCCAGCACCCGCCATGCCCCCGGCCGCGCAAACAGCGGCGACAGCCATCGCGCGCCATATCCCAGCGCAAAAAAGAACAGCACCGAGCCCGATACCGCACCGGCGACGAACCCCGACTTATCGTCCCACCCGGCCGAGACCGAACCGATCAGCACCACCGTATCCAACCAGACATGCGGGTTAAGCCAGGTCAACGCGGCCAGCACCGCCAATGTCGCGCCCAGCCCCGCCGTTGCCCCTTGCCCTGCCCGCAATGCTTCGCCGCCCCGCCATGCCGCCGCAAGGGCCCGCGCGCCATAGACAAGCAGAAAGATCGCGCCACCCCAGCGCATCGCCTCCAGAAACCAGGGCGCACGGGCAGCCAAGGCGCCGGCGCCCAGGACCCCCGCGGTGATCAGCACCGCGTCCGAGATCGCGCAAAAGGCGCAGGTCGCAAGAACATGGCGACGCAAAAGCCCCTGCTTCAGCACAAAGGCGTTCTGCGCCCCGATGGCGACGATCAACGACAAACCCGTGCCAAGGCCGGCGAAATAAGCATGCATGAGGCTCTCCTTCACCACCGTCTTGCCGATCTGCCGTGCTTCAGGCAAATTCAAAATCATTACTTCGATGAAGGCTGCCTTAATGCTGGACTATGCCGCCCTTGCCGCACTTGCCGAGATCATCCGCCGTGGCAGCTTCGAGGCCGCCGCTGCCGCGCTTGGCGTCACCCCCTCGGCAGTCTCGCAACGCATTAAGGGTCTTGAAGAGCGGATGGGCCAAGTGCTGATCCATCGCGGCCCGCCCGCCACCGGCACCGAAACCGGGCTCAGGCTGATGCAGCATCTCGATCAGGTGCGGCTACTCGAGGCCAGCCTTGCGACCAGCCTGCGGCCCTCGGGCATTGCGGCGGTGCTGCGGCTGGCCATCAACGCCGACAGTCTGGCCACCTGGTTTCCGCCTGTAATGACGGCGCTGCCGGTGCTCTACGATCTGCTGTTGGACGATCAGGACCACGCCCGCGACTGGCTGCGGCAAGGCCAGGTCTCGGGGGCGATCAGTTCGGACCCCAACCCGGTGCCGGGTTGCGACGTCCTGCCCTTGGGGGCGATGCGCTATCATGCCCTCGCCTCGCCCGATTTCATTGCCCGGCACTTTCCAGACGGCGTGACCGAGGACACGCTGCGGGCCGCGCCGGCGCTCATCTTCAATGCCAAGGATGCGCTGCAATCGCGATGGGCGCAAAAGGCCACCGGCAAGCGCCTGCACCTGCCCGGCCATATGATCCCGGCATCGGAACCCTTTGCGCGTGCGGCGGAACTCGGCCTCGGCTGGGGCATGATTCCCGACAGCATGGCAGCCCCGGCGCAACGGCAAGGCCGCCTGCAACCGCTGATCCCCGACCTGCCGCTGGACGTGACGCTTTACTGGCATGTGCAGCGCGCCATGGCGCCCGCACTCGCTCCTCTTACCGCCGCAATCAAAAAAAGGGCCGCAGCCGAGCTGCGACCCTGATTTCTTCGTTGCCCAAATACCCCCGCCGGAGGCGGCGGACATCAAAGCTGCGCAGCTACATCCTCGGGAATGTCGAAATTCCCGGTGACGTTTTGCACGTCGTCGTCCTCTTCCAGCGCATCGATCAACTTCATCAGCTTCAGCGCGGTTTCAAGGTCGATCTCGGTCGCTGCCTGCGGCTTCCAGATCAGCTTGGCGTGCTCGGATTCGCCCAAGGATGCTTCCAGCGCGGTGGAAACCTCGGCCAGGTCGCTGTCCGAGGTATAGATCCAGTGGCCGTCCTCGTCGCTTTCGACATCCTCGGCCCCGGCCTCGATCGCGGCCATCATCACCGTGTCGGCGTCGCCGGCCGCGACACCATACAGGATCTCGCCCTTGCGATCGAACATGAAGCTGACCGAGCCGGTCTGGCCCAGATCGCCGCCGTATTTGGTGAAATAGCTGCGCACGTTGGACGCCGTGCGGTTGCGATTGTCCGTCATCGCCTCGACAATGATCGCGATGCCGTTGGGGCCATAGCCCTCATAGCGGATCTCGTCATAGTTATCGGCATCGCCGCCCTGCGATTTCTTGATGGCGCGGTCGATCACGTCCTTCGGCATCGAGTTCGACTTGGCTTCCTTTACCGCAAGCCGCAGACGCGGATTCTTCTCGGGGTCAGGATCGCCCATCTTGGCGGCGACGGTGATTTCTTTGGCCAGTTTCGAAAACAGCTTCGAGCGCAGCTTGTCCTGCTTGCCCTTGCGATGCTGGATATTGGCCCATTTGGAATGGCCTGCCATGGTATTTCCCAGAATTTGGATATGTGCAGCGGCTTTTAGTCAGCCAAGGCCCGGGCCGCAAGCATTACGCCCGATTCTTGACGATCCCGGCCAACACATACAGCCGCAATGCGGTGGCCAACCCGACCTCGGGCGGGCGGGCGCTGTCGATCTCGGCGATCAGCGCGGCGGTGGTGCGCCCGTCGGTCCCCGCCATGTCGCGCAGCTCGCGCCAAAACGCATCCTCCAGACTGACCGAGGTGCGATGCCCGCCGATGGTCACCGATCGTTTCACCGGCGCGCTCATCGGCGGCAGCGACAGGGACGGCCGGTCACTCATCGCCCGGCTCGGAAGGCTGGCGCAAATGCTGGTCCAGATGGCGGGCGGCACGCACGGCGGCATCGTCGTCGGCGCGCTTGCGGGCCTTGCTGCGGCCGAATTTCGCGGCATTCTCATCGCCCTGCCTGCGGGCGGCGTCGCGGGCGGCGGCTTTACGCGCCGCCCGCAGGTTGATGACCTTCTCTGATCCGGTCCCGGTCACATTCAGTCTTCCGGGCCGATCATCTGTTCGGGGCGGACAATGCTGTCGAAGGTCTCGCCATCAACCAGACCAAGGGCGATGGCTTCTTCGCGCAAAGTGGTGCCGTTCTTATGCGCGGTCTTGGCCACCTTGGTCGCATTGTCATAGCCGATGGTCGGCGCCAGAGCCGTCACCAGCATCAGCGATTCCTTCATCAGCTTGTCGATGCGCGCGACGTTCGCCTGGGTGCCGACGACCATATTGTCGGTGAACGACCCCGCCGCATCTCCCAGAAGCTGCATGGATTGCAGTACGTTATAGGACATCATCGGGTTATAGACGTTCAGCTCGAAATGGCCCTGAGACCCGGCGAAACCGACCGCGGCGTCGTTGCCCATGACATGGGCGCAGACCATGGTCAGCGCCTCGGCCTGTGTAGGGTTCACCTTGCCCGGCATGATCGAGGAGCCGGGTTCGTTTTCCGGCAGGATCAACTCGCCCAGACCCGAACGCGGACCCGAGCCCAGCAACCGCATGTCATTGGCGATCTTGAACAGCGACGCCGCCACCGTCTTCAGCGCGCCCGAGAACATGACCATCGCGTCATGCGCGGCCAGCGCCTCGAATTTGTTGGGGGCGGTGACGAACGGCAGGCCGGCGATCTCGGCGATCTTGCCCGCGATGGCGGTGTCCCAGCCCTTCTTCGTGTTCAGCCCGGTGCCGACGGCGGTGCCGCCCTGCGCCAGCTCATAAATGTCCCCCAGCGCCAGCTTGACGCGCTCGATGCCCTTGGCGACCTGATGGGCATAGCCGCCGAACTCCTGCCCCAGAGTCAGGGGCGTGGCGTCCTGCGTATGGGTTCGGCCGATCTTGATGATATCCTTGAATTCTTCTGCCTTGGCCACCAGCGCCTTGTGCAGCTTTTCCAGCCCCGGAATCAGCACGTCGCGCGCATGCATGGCGATGGCGACATGCATGGCGGTGGGGAAAGTGTCGTTCGAGGACTGGCCCATGTTCACATGGTCATTCGGATGGACCGGCTTTTTCGAACCCATCTCACCGCCCAGAATCTCGATGGCGCGGTTCGAGATCACCTCGTTGGCGTTCATGTTCGACTGGGTGCCCGAACCGGTCTGCCAGACCACCAGCGGAAAGTTGTCATCGAACTTGCCCGCCACAACTTCCGAGGCCGCCTGCACCATCGCCTTGCCGATGGCCGGATCCAGCTTGCCCGAGGCCATGTTCACCTCGGCCGCCGCCTGCTTGATCACGCCCAGCGCGCGGATGATCGGCACAGGCTGCTTTTCCCAGCCGATCGGGAAGTTCTGGATCGAGCGCTGGGTCTGGGCGCCCCAATACTTGTCAGCAGGCACCTCCAGCGGGCCGAAGCTGTCGGTTTCGGTGCGGGTGGTCTTGGTCATGGCATGCTCCCTCACGATGTTGCGGGGGTTCTAGGCCCGATGACGGGGATTCGCAATCGGCATGCCGTGGTATGCCGCGCCTCGTCCCGCGTCATTTACGCCATTTGTCCAGACTGACCACCTCGGCCCCGCCCGCAGGACCGCCCTCGCCGGGATCTTCGGGCTCCGCCGGGTCCTCTTCCGGCTCGTCCTCTTCGTCTTCTTCGTGATTCTCGAAGCGCAGGCCGAACTCGACCGATGGGTCTACAAAGGTGCGCAATGCATCAAAGGGAATATAAAGCGGCTCGGGCGAATTGCCGAAATTCAGCGTGATGCGGAATCCCTCGGGGGTAATCACCAGATCGTCGAACCAGTGCTGGATGACGATGGTCATTTCCTCGGGATAACGCTCGCGCAGCCAATCGGCCATCTCCACGTCCGAATCGCGGGTGTCGAAGGTGATGAAAAAATGATGGTCGCCCGGCAGCCCCTCTTGCGCCACCGTCTGCAGCACATCCGCAATAAGCCGCTGCATGGCCCGGTGCATCATTCCGCCGTAATCTATTCCGCGTGCCATGGCGTCCTCCGTCTTGATCGGGGGCCAGCATAGGGAATTGAAGCGGCTTGAAAAGCCCCTAGCGCAGAAGCCCGCCAGTCAAAATCGGGCACACATCCGTGCATTTCTTCGTTGCTGAAATACCCAAAAAACCGCGCTGAAAGCGCGGCTGCAAAGCCATGAAAAGCAAATGGGAAAGATGGCGCGGTTGACGGGGCTCGAACCCGCGACCCCCGGCGTGACAGGCCGGTACTCTAACCAACTGAGCTACAACCGCGCATCTTTTCGGCGATATATAGTGGTGGTGGCGCGGTTGACGGGGCTCGAACCCGCGACCCCCGGCGTGACAGGCCGGTACTCTAACCAACTGAGCTACAACCGCGCAGACCACTTCCCCCGGATCGCCGTCCGGGGTGCGAGGGGGTTTACGCACGGCGGCGGATGGCGTCAAGGCCGATATTGCGCAAAAAACGCAAGGGCGCCCCGAAAGGCGCCCCGCTTAGGTCCGAAAATGGTTCCGGGCCTTATTGGCGTACGGTTTTCGAGTCGAAGTCCGGCAGGGCTTCCAGTTCGGCCTTGGTGTAATTGGTGGCAAAGAAGGTATCGTTGCCGATGGTCACCAGATGGATGGCATCGACCCCCAGCAGGACCTTCTTGGCGCCGATGCCAAGAAAACCGCCGATATCGGCGACATAGCCGACGACCTGTCCCGAATCATCCAGCACGATATCGTTCACCTTGGCGATGTCCTGCCACTCGGCGGGACGTTCCTCGACCGCGGGATCGACCCATTCGGTGCTCGACGGCTCATTGGTGGTCCAGATACGGCGGCTGGTCAGCCAGCTGCTCAGCACACCCGGATCAGCCTCAGAGATCGCGGGCGGGTTGACATCGGGGGGCGTGACCGGCGCTTCGGCCGCTACATCCGCCGCAGCATCGGCGGCATCGTTCGCGGCAGCAGCCGCGTCGTCGGCAGCATCGGCAGCGGCATCAGCCGCATCGGTGGCCGCATCGGGCACCGCGTCACCGGCAGGCGCGTCGGGAGCGACGCCTATGCCGGCAGCAGCGCCGGTTGCATCGCTGGCGGCATCGCCAGCCGCGTCGGCGGCTTTGGCGGCGTCATTGGCAGCGTCTGTCGCAGCAGCGCCGGTTTCGTCAGCGGCCTGCTCGGCAGCCTGTTCCGCCTGATCGGCGGCCTGCTCGGCCTGATCGGCGGCGTTTTCGGCCGCGGTGGCGGCATCCTCGACCTGCTCGACCGGCATTTCGGGTGGTGGCGTGGTTTCGGTCTGGGCAAAGACGGGGCTTGCAAGGGCCAGGGTGGTGGCAGCGATGACAAGAGGTTTCATGGACGATGTCCTTTCCGGTTGTCGTTGTCACGGACGGCAGGGTGCCGTCGTATGGTCGTAGAACGTCCCTTTCGCCTCATCGTTCCCGCTAAAGGCCCACGAAACAATCACAAGGCGGAAATCCGCCTGTGAATTCGCCCCGGTCTGCAGCCGGGTCAGTGCCGCGGCGGATAACTGATCCGACCCCCGCAGACCGGGGCGGGCGCGCCCGTCGTACCGGAGCCCGAGGTCGGCAGCCCGCGCAACACCCGCACCGCCAGCCAGCCGAATGCCTGCGCCTCCAGCATATCGCCGTCCAGTCCCGCCTCTTCGACAGGGGCGACGCGGACAGGCAGCCGCTGCGTCAACGCCGCCATCATCGCGGCGTTGTGCCGGCCGCCGCCGCAAATCAGGATCAGTTCCGGCGGCTGCCGCAGCAGTGCCACCCCCGCAGCCACCGCCGCGGCGGCCGCATGGGTCAGCGTGGCGGCCGCATCAGCATCCGACAGCCCCGCAACCTCAGTGGAAAGATCCGGGAAGGCATCGCGGTCCAGAGATTTCGGCACCGGCCGGACAAAATGCGGATGGCGCAGAAAGCGGGCGATTACCGCCTCGTCCGGGCAGCCTTGCGCCGCAAGCCGGCCACCCTCGTCCCGCGCCAGCCCCCGTCGGGCACGCATCAGGTCGTTGAGCGGCGCATTGGCCGGGCCGGTGTCAAAGGCGATACAGGCGCCCGGCGCCTCGGGCGCGGCGGCGGCCGGATCGACAAAGGTCAGGTTGCCCACACCACCCAGATTGAGGAAAGCGACCGGCGCGCGCGGCAAAACCCCCTGCCCCATGGCCCAATCCGCGCAGGCCCAGTGAAAGAACGGCGCCAGCGGCGCGCCTTCGCCACCCTGTCGCACGTCCTCGCTGCGGAAGTCCCATACCACCGGGCGACCCAGCCTGCGCGCCAGTGCCGCCCCGTCGCCGGCCTGATGCGTGCCGCGCCCCTTGGGGTCATGCGCCAGCGTCTGGCCGTGATAGCCGACCACTTCCGCCTCGGCAAAGCCTTCGGCCAGCGCGGCATGGGCGGCGACAGACAGCGCGGCGGCCTCGGATACGTCCGGCCCACCGGGCCATTGCCCCAGCGCCGCGTGCAGCAGCCCCGATTCATTGCCGGAATAGGCGCGATAGGCGCTGCGCCCGAAACCCGCGATGCGTGTGCCGTCCGTTTCGATCATCGCCGCATCCACCCCATCCAGAGAGGTGCCCGACATCATCCCCAGCGCCCGGATCATTCGCATGCTTTCCCTTCGCCTTTTCCCCCGGTATATCCGCGCCAGTCGAAAGGAAAAGCCCATGACCTACCGTGCCAAATCCGATTTCCTGAACGTGATGATCGAACGTGGCTATCTGGCGGACTGCACCGATCTGCAGGCCCTGGACGAAGCCCTGATCGAGGGCCCGGTGACGGCATATATCGGCTATGACGCGACGGCGGCCAGCCTGCATGTCGGGCACCTGCTGAACATCATGATGCTGCGCTGGTTCCAGAAAACCGGCAACCGCCCGATCACGCTGATGGGCGGCGGCACGACCAAGGTCGGCGATCCATCGTTTCGCAGCGAAGAGCGTCCGCTGCTGACGCCCGACAAGATCGACGAAAACATTGCCGGCATGAAGCAGGTCTTTGCCCGCTACCTCGATTACACCGGGGACAAGGCGATGATGCTGAACAACGCCGAATGGCTGGACAACCTGAACTATCTGGACTTCCTGCGCGACATCGGCCGGCATTTCAGCGTCAACCGGATGCTGTCTTTCGAAAGCGTCAAGTCGCGGCTGGACCGCGAGCAGTCTCTGTCCTTTCTTGAATTCAACTATATGATCCTGCAGGCCTATGATTTCCTGGAACTTCATCGGCGCTATGGTTGCCGCTTGCAGATGGGCGGCTCGGATCAATGGGGCAATATCGTCAACGGCATCGACCTCACGCGTCGGGTACTGGATGCCGAGATCTGGGGTCTGACCTCGCCGCTCCTGACCACGTCGGACGGGCGCAAGATGGGCAAGTCTGCGGGGGGCGCGGTCTGGCTCAGCGGGGCTATGCTGAGCGCTTACGAGTTCTGGCAGTTCTGGCGCAATACCACCGACGCCGACGTCGGCCGTTTCCTCAAGCTTTATACCGAACTGCCGGTCGAGGAATGCGACCGTTTGGGTGCGCTGGCCGGGTCCGAGATCAACGCCGCCAAGATCATTCTGGCCAATGAGGTGACGACGCTGCTGCACGGGCGCGATGCCGCCGCCAGCGCCGAAGCCACCGCACGCGAGGTCTTTGAACAGGGCGGCGCAGGCGGCGACCTGGAGGTGGTGACCATCGCCGCCGATGCGCTGACCGCAGGTCTGACGGTCGTGCAACTGCTGGCGCAGACCGGCATCACCGCCTCGGGCAAAGAGGCCAAGCGTCTGATCGCCGAGGGTGGGTTGCGGCTGAACAACGAAGCCGTCTCGGACCCGCAGCTGGCCGTTGATGCGACGCTGATCGGAGACGGGCTCAAGGTCTCGGTCGGCAAGAAAAAGCACCGGATGGTGCAACTGGGATAAGCGAAAGGCCGGGTTGATCCCCGGCCTTTTTCACAACGCGCCCTGCCAGTCCCGCACCGCCTCCAACGGCCAGATCAGCATCAGCACATTCAGCAAAAGACCGTCCCGGATCAGCCAGATCGTCAGCAGTTCCAGCCCCAGCGCAAGGGCCACCGACGCCCAGACCGGCAGCCGCGAGGCAAGGACGAAACCCAGCATCATCGCAATAATGTCGGCGACCGAGTTCAGCACACTGTCGCCGTAATAATCCAGCGAGATGGTGACGGCACGATAGCGCTCGATGATCGCGGCCGAATTCTCGACGATCTCCCATGCGGATTCGATCAGCGTGGCAATCGCCAGCCGCCAGCCAAAGCTCAGCCGGGGCGCCACCAGCCACAACGCCGCGTAAAACAGCAGCCCGTGGATGATATGCGACGGCGTATACCAATCCGCGATATGCTGCGAATTTTCCGAACTGGCCGTCTGCCCGTGCCACAGCTTGATATAGCCGCATTTGCAGATCGGCTCGCGCCCGATCCAAAGCAGCCAGCCCGCGGTCAAAAGGATAATGAAAAAGGTGGCCCAGTAAGGGGCGGTTCTGCGCGTAAACATGACCTGCCGAGAGATCATCACCGCGCGGCGCTGTCCATGGGTATTCCGCCCGGCGCCACAAAAAAGGCCCCGCACGACGGCGGGGCCTTTGATGGAAAGGGTCGGAAATTACTCCTCGACCGTCACCTTGACCATGTAATCCGGGTCCGACACTGCGCCATTGGCGGCCGGGTCGCCCTTATTGATCGCGTTCAGAACGTCCCAGCCATCGACCAACTGGCCAACGACCGTATATTGCCCGTCCAGAAAAGTGGCGGGCGCCAGGTCGATGAAGAACTGGCTGTTGGCCGAATTCGGATCCTGCGAGCGCGCCATGCCCACCGTGCCCGCCTGGAAGCTGACATCGTTGAACTCGGCCGCGAGGTCCGGCAGGTCCGAGCCGCCCATGCCCGCCCGCGCGGTATCGCCGTCCTGTTTGCCAAACTGCACATCGCCAGTCTGGGCCATGAAACCGTCGATCACACGGTGAAACACCACGCCGTCATAGGCGCCGGATTTCGCCAGCGCCGTCAGTCGCTCGACATGCTTGGGCGCCTTGTCGCTGTAAAGGTCCAGCACGATCTTGCCCTTGGCCGTGCCCTTGGAATCGGCAACCTCGATGACGAGGTTCGGGCCGGGCCCATCCGTCACACCGGGCAGGCCCTGAGCATGAGCCGCACCGGCCGCCATCAGCAATGCGGGGATCAGCGCTTTATGCAACATCGGCTGCCACCTTTACCGAGATCATCCGGTCGGGATCGGCCGGCGGCTCGCCGCGCGCGATCTTGTCGACATGCTCCATCCCCTCGATCACCCGGCCATAGACGGTGTATTGCCCGTTCAGGAAATGGTTGTCCTTGAAGTTGATGAAGAACTGGCTGTTGGCCGAGTTCGGGTTCATCGACCGCGCCGCGCCCAGCGTGCCGCGATCATGCGGCAGGCGCGAGAACTCGGCCGGCAGGTCCGGCAGGTCCGAACCCCCCGTGCCGGCGCGGCCCGGATTGTAGTTATTTTCCATATTGGCATGCTCGACATCGCCGGTCTGGGCCATGAAGCCCTCGATCACGCGATGGAATGCGACGTTGTCGTATTTCCCGGCACGGGCCAGTTCCTTCATGCGCTCGGCGTGCTTGGGGGCAACGTCGGACAGCAGCTCGATCACCACCGGGCCGTCCTTCAGCTCGATGATGACCGTGTTCTCGGGATCCTTGATCTCGGCCATGGGGGTCTCCTTCTGATGGCTTGGACAAAGGCATAAGCATTTCGTCCGATCCATACAACGCCGCCCTTGCAGGCCAGTTCGCCGCGAACAAGGATTCAGGCGCAGGTTGACGAAAATGTCATGATGCGGGAAAACCCGCGGGGGCGCGTAGCCCAATATGAAAGGGACCGGAGCATGGCGGATTTCAACACGATCGACGATCTGGATCTTGACGGCAAGGTGGCGCTTGTCCGCGTGGACGTGAACGTCCCTGTCGAGAATGGTCAGGTCACCGATGCCACGCGGATCGAAAAGATCGTGCCGACCGTCAAGGATATTCAAGCCAAGGGCGGCATCCCGGTGCTTCTGGCGCATTTCGACCGCCCAAAGGGCCAGCGCGTGGACAGCATGAGCCTGAAAGTGGTGGTGCCGGCACTGGAAAAGGCGCTTGGCCAAAGCGTGAAGTTCTCGGACGAGGCCATCGGGGGGCCGGCCAAGCGCGCCGTGGCGGACCTCGTGCCGGGCGACGTGCTGCTGTTGGAAAACACCCGCTTCTATCCGGGCGAGGAAAGCAATGACGCGACCTTTGCCGCCTCGTTGGCCGCCTTGGGTCAGGTCTATGTGAACGACGCATTCTCGGCCGCGCATCGCGCCCATGCCTCGACCGAAGGCATCGCGCGGCTGCTGCCCGCCGCTGCCGGCCGGCTGATGGAGGCAGAGCTCAAGGCGCTGGACGCGGCGCTTGGCACCCCGCAGCGCCCAGTGGTGGCGGTCGTGGGCGGGGCCAAGGTTTCGACCAAGCTGGACCTGCTGGGCAACCTGATCGAAAAGGTGGATCACTTGGTGATCGGCGGCGGCATGGCCAACACTTTTCTGGTCGCCCAAGGTATCGAAGTCGGCAAGTCGCTGGCCGAACGCGACATGGCGGATACCGCGCGCGAGATTCTGGCCAAGGCCGAAAAATGCGGCTGCACCATTCACCTGCCGGTGGATGTGGTCGTGGCCTGCGAATTCAAGGCAGGTGCCGAAAGCGAAACGGTTGCGGCGGACGCCTGTCCTGTCGATGCCATGATCCTTGATGCCGGACCCGCCACGGTGGCAAAAATCCGCGAGGTCTTTGAAAGCAGCCGCACGCTGATCTGGAACGGCCCGCTCGGCGCCTTTGAAATCCCGCCCTTCGACACCGCGACCAACGCCGCCGCACAAGAGGCGGCAAGCCTGACGCGCGACGGCAAGCTGATCTCGGTCGCCGGTGGCGGCGATACGGTGGCGGCATTGAACAAGGCCGGCGTTTCTGGCGATTTCACCTTTATCTCGACCGCCGGCGGCGCCTTTCTGGAATGGATGGAAGGCAAGGAACTGCCCGGCGTGGCGGCATTGCAGAAACGCTAAGCCAAGGTACAGCAACACAGAAGGGGCCATAACGGCCCCTTTTTTCATGCGGGAAAGCGTTAATTCCCTGCCGTGGAAATGCCGGGTGCCGATACCTTGCCATGGGACACAGCGCCCTGTTTCGGGGGCTCGGCTGCAACAAACAAGGCAATCGCTACAGCAGCCACGGACAGCGCGAGCGTCATGGCGATAATCGGCGCGAAATGGCGGGCCCGTCGTTGCGGTCGCTTGCTGGGCGACATGAGTATCTCCGGTTTGTCGAGGTAACCCATATCCCCGCGGACGGTTCCCGCCAAGGTTGCATGACCGGGGGCGCAGTCGTCCCCGGTTCGGTGCAAGATCAGTTCCCCTCTGCCGGTGCGGTCTCGCCCGAAGGCGCTGCCGGCGCAGTCACGGCGGGCGGCGCATTGCGCTCGATATCGCGCGACTCGGTGTCAAGGAACAGGATGTAGAGAAAAGCCCCGATCGAGACCACGAAGGCCAAACCCAGCACCAGGAAAAAGGGCCGGTTCTGGCGGATTTGTTCGGGAATGTCGCCGGGATCTTCGTTTGCCATGGGAATCCCCCCGATTCTGACCCAGAAACAACGCTGGACGACGGCAACGGGTTCCGTTAGCGCAACCGCGATTGCCCTTGTCGGCGGGTCTGCTAATCAGCCCCCATTCAGACATGGAGTTCCCCGATGCAGATGACCGATACCGTCCGCAAGATCCTCGCCAATTACGAGGGCGAAGCGCCGGGTGTGAAGGCACAACTGGCCCGCATGCTGATGACCGGCAAGCTGGCCGGCACCGGCAAAATGATCATCCTGCCCGTGGACCAAGGGTTCGAGCATGGACCCGCGCGCAGCTTCGCGCCGAACCCGGCCGGCTATGACCCCCACTATCACTATCAACTGGCCATCGACGCCGGGCTGAATGCCTTTGCGGCCCCGCTGGGCATGATCGAGGCAGGTGCCGACACTTTTGCCGGCCAGATCCCGACCATCCTCAAGGTGAACTCGGCCAATTCGCTGATGTCGGATACTGCCGGCAAGAACCAGGCGATCACCGCTTCGGTCGATGACGCGCTGCGGCTGGGCTGCTCGGCCGTCGGCTTCACCATCTATCCGGGCTCGGACATGGCGCTGGACATGATCGAAGAGATCGTCGAGATGCGCAAGGAAGCCGCCGCCAAGGGCGTAGCCACCGTGATCTGGTCCTATCCGCGCGGCGAAGCGATTTCGAAGGACGGCGAGACCGCTATCGACATCGCCGCCTATGCCGCCCAGATCGCCGCGCTGATCGGTGCACATATCATCAAGATCAAGCTGTCGACCGATCACCTTGAACTGCCCGAGGCGAAAAAGGTTTACGAAGCTAAGGCCATCGACGTTTCGACCCAGGCCAAGCGCGTCGAGCATTGCATGCAGTCGGCCTTTAGCGGCCGCCGTATCGTCGTGTTCTCGGGCGGCGCCGCCAAAGGCGCGGATGCGGTCTATGACGACGCCCGCGCCATCCGCGATGGCGGCGGCAACGGCTCGATCATCGGTCGCAACAGCTTCCAGCGTTCGCGCGAGGATGCGCTGGAAATGTTGCAAAAGCTGGTCGATATCTATCTGGGCAAGGCCTGATCGCGGATTCGTGGGGCTCTGCCCCACACCCCGGGATATTTAGGCACGAAAGAAAGGGCGTCCGTTTCGGGGCGCCCTTTTCCTTTTGCCCAAGATTGCCTAGGTTCTGCGCGACAGACAGAAGGATGGGTGCATGTCGTTTTTCTCAAAGCTGCGCGACCGGCTGACACGCTCGTCGTCGAAGATTGGCGCGGGGCTGGAGGATATCGTCACTGAGGGCGCAAGCGAGAAAGCGCCGGAGACAGAACAGGACTGGGCGCACGTAACTGCGGGCAGCACACCTGCTTCAACGCCAGAACAAGCCTCTGAGATCCGGTCTTCTGCGGATCCGGCCGCACAAGTCGCGCGTACGGGTATGCTGGGGCGGCTTTTCAGCAGTACGCCCACCATCGCCGAACCGCGCCGCGAGCTGGACGATGTGATGCTGGAGGAACTGGAGGAAATGCTGATCCAGGCCGACATGGGCGTCGAGACCGCACTGCGCGTCACCGCAAATATCGCCGAAGGGCGCATGGGCCGCCGCGTCTCGGCCACCGAACTGAAAGAACTGTTGGCTGACGAGATCGCCCGCATCATGACCCCGGTCGCCAAACCCCTGCCGCTTTATCCCAAACGCCCGCAGGTGGTGCTGGTCGTCGGTGTAAACGGCTCGGGCAAGACCACGACCATCGGCAAGCTTGCCAGCCAGTTCAAGGCGGCGGGCAAAAACGTGGTGATTGCCGCCGGGGACACGTTCCGCGCCGCAGCCGTCGAGCAGTTGCAGGTCTGGGGCAGACGTGCGGGTGTGCCGGTGATGACGGCGCCCGAAGGTGCCGACCCCGCCAGCCTGGCCTTCGACGCCATGATCCGGGCCGAGGCCGAGGGCGCGGATCTGTTGATGATCGACACCGCGGGCCGGTTGCAAAACCGCCAGGACCTGATGGAGGAACTGGCCAAGATCGTCCGGGTAATCCGCAAAAAGGACCCTTCCGCACCACATAACACCCTGCTGGTGCTGGACGCCACTACCGGTCAGAATGCGCTGAGCCAGGTTGAGACCTTTCAGAAACTGGCCGATGTCTCGGGCCTTGTGATGACCAAGCTGGACGGCACTGCCCGCGGCGGGGTGCTGGTGGCACTGGCCGACCGTTTCGGCCTGCCAATCCATGCCATCGGCGTTGGCGAACAGATCGACGACCTCGACGCCTTCGATGCCCGCGAATTTGCCCGGGCTCTGGTCGGCCTGGGGGACTGACCCAAGCCGCTTCTTCGTTGCCCAAATACCCCCTGCGACCTGACTAGCCGGCGCGGCGTCAGGGTTTGACGAGATGCGCGTCGGTCCTGGCATTCACATCGGGCGCGACGGTGCCATCCGCATCGGCCTGTGGCTCGGTCACCTCTTGCGGCGGCGTAAAGGGGGCGGTCAGTTCGGCGGTGCCTGCCTGTTTGTCATAGATGCAGACATAGCGATCCGCCCCACCATCGGCGAGCGTGGTGATCAGCAGCGCCGCGCCATAGCTTTCCGATCCAAAGGGATTCACCTCGATCGCCGTCTCCCCCTCTTGGGGCGCAAGCGTCGTGCAGGCGGTCTCGACATCCTCGCGAAACTGCTGCCAAGCCTCCTCGGACGAGGCCGGCAAGGGGCTTGCGGACAAAAACAGCATCAGGACCGGCAGGCGCATCGTCGTTCTCCATAAGCGGCGCAGGAAGTCAACGCCCCTGCCCCGCCAATGGTTTCTATAACCCCAGCCGCGCCGCGAAAGCACGCACCTCGGCATCATCCCCCGCCGAAAGCGACCGCAAAAGTGTCGCCTGCGAGCGCAGGATCGGCTCGCAACCCAGAATCTTGAGATGGTTGGCGCGCAGCGTCTCGCCCGATGAGGTGATGTCGGCAACCGCCTCGGCGGTCAGGTTCGCCACCGTGCCCTCGGTCGCGCCCTGGCTGTCCACAAGCTGGTAATCCGCGACCTCTTCGGCCGAAAGCCAGGCCCTGACGAGGCGGTGGTATTTCGTCGCGATACGCAGCCGAAAGCCGTGCTCGGCGCGAAAATCGCGCGCGATGGTCGCGAAATCGTCCAGATCGTCGCAATCGCTCCAACAGGCGGGAACGGCCAGGATCAGGTCGGCATGGCCAAAGCCCATGGGTGCCACCTCCTCAACCTGGCTGCGCCAGCCGGCCAGCTTCTCGCGGATCAGGTCGGTGCCCGTCACGCCCAGATGGATGCGGCCGGCCTGCAATTCGCGCGGGATCTCGCCGGCCGAAAGCAGGACCAGCGCCACGTTCCCGGCCCCGTCAACACGGCCGGCATATTCACGTTCGGATCCAGCGCGCGACAGCCGCACACCGCGTGCGGCGAACCAGTCGAAGGTCTGTTCCATCAGCCGCCCCTTGGACGGCACGCCCAGCCGGATCATTCAAAGCCCCCCAGTTCATGGACGAGGCCCGGGCGAATGACCCCCCCAACCGCCGGGATCGAGCGCCCGCGCGCCTGCCCCAGCACGGCAGCCAAGGCATCATAGCGCCCGCCCGAGGCGACCGGCGGCCAGTCTTCATGCCCCGCTGCTGCAAAGCTGAAGGTCATGCCGTCGTAATATTCCATCGTGTGGCGACCGTGGCTGGCGTCGAAATGGATGGCCTCCACATCGATGCCGCGCGCCGCCAAAGCGGAGAGGTTGCGCTCCAGCCGGTCCACGGCTTCGGCGATGTCGGGGATCTCGGCGGCAAGCGCGCGCAACTGTCGCAACGCCTCGGGGGCCGGGGCGCGGATCGTGAACAACCGCTCCAGCCTCTCGACCCATTGCGGCGCCAGCGGTGCCTCGGCCGCATCGGTCCGCAAGCGGTCGATCCGGGCCTGCATCTCGTCGGGCGAACGCAGCCCGGTCCAAGGCGCATCGCTTTCGGGAAAGCTGCGGGTCAAGGTCGGCGCGGAAAATCGCGCAAGCAGCCGCGCAAAGCGTTTGGGCCGCCAGATATGATGCAAAAGCGCGGCGCGACGGGCGCCCGACAGCGGCAAAGCGCGTACTGCATCCATCAACAGGTCCATATCGCCCATGCTGGCTTGCAGTCTCAGGGGGGCAAGGATCTGGTGGAACAGCGCAAAGACCTCGGCATCGGCATCGGGATCGCGGGCGAAAAGCTCGAACCCCGCTTGCAGATATTCGTTGTCGCGCGGATGGTCCGGCCGGGTCTCGCCATGATCCTGCTTGCGAAAGACCTCGCCCAGATAGCAATAGCGCGCCGGTTCGGCACCGTTGGCCATGTGCATCTGCACCACCGGCACGGTGAAATCGGGGCGCAGCATCATCTCGCCCCGGATCGGGTCCTGCGTGACATAGGCGCGGGCGCGGATATCCTCGCCGTAAAGATCCAGCAGCGTTTCTGCCTCCAGCAGGATGTCTGGTGCGACTTCCTCGGCCCCTGCAGCACGAAAGGCGCTCAGTATCTGCTGGCCGATCGCCTGTTTCTCGCGCTTGCTCATCCCAGAATGCGCCGCACTTCCGCGATCAGATCCTGACGCGGCACCTCGGTCTGGGCGGGCTGGGCCTTCCATTCGTCATGGCTGGCCTCTGCGGCGATTTTTGCCCCCAGGATCAGGTCCTTGACCTGCACCACGCCGCGCTGCGCTTCGTCCGTGCCTTGAATGATGGCGACCGGGGCGTCGCGCTTGTCAGCGTATTTCAACTGGTTGCCAAAGTTCTTGGGATTGCCCAGATAAACCTCGGCCCGAATGCCGGCTGCGCGCAACTCGGCGGCCATGGCCTGATAATCGGCCATGCGTTCACGGTCCATGACGGTGACGACGACCGGACCCTGTTCGGCCCCACCCATCAGCCCTTTGGCGCGCAGCGCGGCCAGAAGCCGGTCCACGCCAATGGAAACGCCGGTGGCCGGCACCTTCTGGCCGGTAAACCGTTCGACCAGCCCGTCATAGCGCCCGCCGCCCGCAACCGAGCCGAACTGGCGCTTGCGGCCTTTCTCGTCCAGAATTTCAAAGGTCAGTTCGGCCTCGAAAACCGGGCCGGTATAATAGCCAAGGCCGCGCACGATCGAGGGGTCGATGACCGCGCGGTCCTCTCCGACACCCATGGCGGCAAGCATCGCCGCGATCTGGGCCAGCTCCTCGACCCCCTCGGCACCGGCTTCCGAGGTGCCCACGGCAGCGCGCAGATTGGCCAGCGTTTGCGTATTGTCCGTGCCCTTCGAGGTCAGGAAGGCGATTACCGGCTCGGCCTGTTCGGGGCTGAGACCCACCCCGTCGATGAAAGCGCCCGAATCGTCCTTGCGCCCGGTCGTCAGAAGCTGGCGCACGCCCTGTTCGCCGACCTTGTCGAACTTGTCGATGGTGCGCAGCACGTCGTCGGCGGGCTTGCCATGATCCACGCCCATCGATTCAAGAATGCCGTTCAACACCTTGCGGTTGTTGATGCGGATCAGGTAATCGCCGCGGGCGATGCCGGCATGTTCCAGCGCAGCAGCCAGCATGGCGCAGATTTCGGCATCCGCCGCGACCGAGGCCGCGCCCACGGTATCGGCGTCGCATTGATAGAACTGCCTGAAACGGCCGGGCCCTGGCTTTTCGTTGCGCCAGACCGGCCCCATGGCATAGCGGCGATAGGGGCTGGGCAGGTCGTTGCGAAACTGCGCCGCGACGCGCGCCAGCGGCGCGGTCAGGTCATAGCGCAGCGCCAGCCAGTCGCCAGTGCCGCCGCCCGGGACCTCGGCCTCTTGCCAGGCAAAGACGCCGGCATTGGGCCGATCCACGTCGGGCAGGAATTTTCCCAACGCCTCGACGGTTTCGACGGCGCTGGTTTCCAGAGGCTCGAAACCGTGGCGATGATAGATTTCGGCGATACGGTCGAGCATCTGCTTGCGTTCGGTCACATCGGCGCCGAAATAGTCACGGAACCCCTTGGGCGTCTCGGCCTTGGGACGGGGCTGTTTCTTCTGATCTTTCGCCATGGTTTGCCTCGGGCTTTTCCATGCGGCGGTCTAACGGATGGAGGATGGATGGACAAGCAGACGCAGGAACGGATCGAACGGCTGGAGGTGGCCGTGGCACATCTGACCCGGCAGACGGACGATCTGTCAGGGATCGTAGCACGGCAGGAAGGCGAGATCGCCCGGCTGGCGCGACGCATCGGCCTGCTGATGGAGCGCGAAGCGGAACGCGAGGCCGAAACCGGGACGATTCCGTTGGCGGATCAGCGTCCGCCGCATTGGTAAGGGGTCAGGGGCGCTGCCCCTCGCCCCCGTGCCGGGGGCTCACCCCGGGATATTTGGACACGAAAGAATTCAGCGGCTGGCCGGGCCCAAACGCGGACCATTGGGCACTGATGCTTGCGGCGCGGTCAGCGGTGGCTCAGAAACGCGGGGCGGCGCGCCGGATGCGACGGGCTTCGATGCGGCCAGCATCGGCTGGCTGAAGGGGCCACGGGCGGGCGTCGATGCCTCGGGCTCTGGCTGGTGGGGTTCGGGTTCGTAGGCGGGAGTGACCGGCTGGGGCTGCTGAACGACCGCTTGCGGAACTTCGGGTTGGTTGAGAGCGCGCCGGAAAATCAGCAGGTTATGATAAACCGTGGTGCGGCTGGTCAGGCCCGAGCGTTCCTCGGCGGGCAGGGTTTCGGCGCGGACATAGTCCCAGCCGTCGCGGGCCATATCGTTCATGAGGTCGGTCAGGGTCGCTGCAAAACGCTCGATCCCGCTGCGGGCGCCCTTGGCCTTTTCGCCGCGCGCCGGGGCGGGGATGACGGTGTATTCGTAGCTCATGCTTGGGCCTTTCGTTTGCCCCGCAAGTTAGGCGAGATGCGGCGGCAAGGGAAGCGGCAGCTTGAGCCGGGCCGCCCTGCCAGACGGGCGCAGCAAGGAATCGCCGGCGAGGCGCGACGGCATCCGGGTCGTCCGGGTGGCTGCCAAGGCCGATCACGAGATCGGCGGCGGGCATGACCAGAACGGCAGGATGGCCGATTAGGGCGAAGATACCCGATCCGGGCGGTTCCCGACGCGGCCCCGATATTCGTCGGGGCCGACATGCAGGTTATTGGCCGAGTTTCCTGGCGACCAGTTCGTTCACGGCAGCCGGGTTGGCCTTGCCGCCCGTCGCCTTCAGCACCTGGCCGACGAACCAGCCCGCCAGCTTGGGATTGGCGCGGGCTTTTTCCACCTGCGCCGGATTCGCGGCGATGATCTCGTCCACCGCCTTTTCGATGGCGCCCAGATCGGTGACCTGCTTCATGCCCCGCGCCTCGACGATCTGGGCGGGATCGCCGCCTTCGGTCCAGAGGATCTCGAACAGGTCCTTGGCAATCTTGCCCGAGATGGCGCCACCGGCGATCAGGTCGATCACCCCGCCAAGCTGTTCGGCCGAGACGGGCGAGGTTTCCACCGTCAGCCCCTCTTTGTTCAGGCGGCCGAAGAGTTCGTTGATGACCCAGTTCGCGGCCTGCTTGCCATCGCGGCCGGCTGCGACCTTTTCGAAGTAATCGGCATTCTCGACCTCGGCGGTCAGCACGCCGGCGTCATATTCGGACAGGCCCAGCCCGGTGACGAAACGCGCCTTTTTCTCATCGGGCAGTTCCGGCATGACGGCGGCGATTTCGTCCACCCAGCCCTGTTCGATCTCGAGCGGCAAAAGGTCGGGATCGGGGAAATAGCGATAGTCGTGCGCCTCTTCCTTGGAGCGCATCGAGCGGGTCTCGCCCCGGTCGGGATCGTAGAGCCGGGTTTCCTGCACGACCTTGCCGCCATCCTCGACGATAGCGATCTGGCGGCGGGCCTCGTATTCGATGGCGGCCTGGATGAAGCGCAGCGAGTTCATGTTCTTGATCTCGCAACGGGTGCCCAGATGGCTGAAATCGCCGGTTTCCTGATAGCGTTCATATGCGCCGGGCGCGCAGATCGAGACGTTCACGTCGGCGCGCAGGTTGCCGTTTTGCATGTTGCCGTCGCAGGTGCCCAGATAGCGCATGATCTGGCGCAGCTTGGCGACATAGGCCGCCGCCTCTTCGGGGCCGCGGATGTCGGGGCGGCTGACGATCTCCATCAGCGCCACGCCGGTGCGGTTCAGGTCCACGAAGGACATGTTCGGGTCCATGTCATGGATCGACTTGCCGGCGTCCTGTTCCAGGTGGATGCGTTCGATGCGGACGCGACGGGCAACGCCGGGGGCCATGTCCACGATCACCTCGCCCTCGCCCACGATGGGGTGATAGAGTTGGCTGATCTGATAGCCTTGCGGCAGGTCGGGATAGAAATAGTTCTTGCGGTCAAAGGCCGAGAACAGATTGATCGCAGCGTTCAGACCAAGGCCGGTCTTGACCGCCTGAGCCACGCAGAATTCGTTGATTACCGGCAGCATGCCGGGCATGGCGGCATCGACGAAGGCGACATGGCTGTTCGGCTCGGCCCCGAAGCCGGTCGAGGCGCCCGAAAACAGCTTGGCGTTCGAGGCGACCTGGGCATGGACTTCCAGCCCGATGACCAGTTCCCAGTCCTGTTTCGCACCCTGGATGACTTTCGGTTCGGGGGCGGTATAGGTCAGATGGTCAAGCATGGCATTTCCCTTGGCGAGGTTGCCCCGCCTTCTAGGCGCTTGGCGCGCGGCTCGCAAGTGTCGCACGCCACCCCCGCACTGTTGCAAGGCGCGATCAGCGTCCACCGGGACGGCCGGGTCGTGCCAGCCCATGTTCGGGTGCCTCGTCCGGCTCGGCAGCGATGGGGGCGGCGCTGGGGCCGTCGGCAAAGCGTTGCATCAGCGCGTTTTCAAGCTGTCGGTTCAGGTCGCGGCTCAACTGCATGTATTCGCCGTTCTCATCGACCGGAACGCCCGGTTTCCAGACCTCGGCCAGTTCGCGCATATGGGCGCGGTCCATGCGATAGAAGATCCGCTCCAACTCGGACGCCTCGTAGGGCGAAAGCCCCAGATGCTCCAGCACATAGCGCCCCGCGCGCAGCGAACTGTCGAATGTCTCGCGCACGATATGGTCGGCGCGGGCGGCATAAAGGCGGAACACATCCACCCGGTCGCGCGCCCGGGCGATGATCACGATGTCGGGGCGTTTTTCCTTGGCATAGCGGATCAGGCGCAGGTTCGCCTCGGGGTCGTCGAGCGCAGCGACCAGCACCCGCGCCTTGTCGAGGCCCGCAGCGGCCAGGATCTCGGGGCGCGTCGGATCGCCGAAATAGCCCTTGAAGCCAAAGCGGCGCATCAGTTGGATCACCTCGAGATCGTGATCCAGCACGGTGGTCTTGTAGCCCGACATGGTGACGAGCCGGTTCAGCACCTGACCAAAGCGCCCCACCCCGGCAATGATGATCGGCTGCTGTTCCGATATCTCGTCGGCAATGTCGCTGGCACGTTCCTCGGCAATGCGGCGCGAGATGAAGTCGGACAGAATGAACAGCAGGGGTGTCGCCAGCATGGAAAGCGCGATCACCAACAAAAAGCCCTGCGCCACGAGCCGCGGCAGAATCGCCAGAGATACGGCATAGGAGATCAGCACAAAGCCGAACTCCCCCGCCTGCGCAAGCGACAGGGTGAACAGTGTGCGGTCCCTGCCCCGTAACCCGGTAAGCCGCGCGATCAGGTGCAGCACCAGCGCCTTGATGGCGATCATCGTCACGGTGATGCCCAGCACCGTCGCCGGATATTCGAAGAGCAACTGGAAATTCATCCCCGCGCCAACGGTGATGAAGAACAGCCCCAGCAGCAGACCTTTGAAAGGCGCGATCTGGCCTTCCAGCTCGTGACGGAATTCCGACCCGGCCAGCATCACCCCGGCCAGAAAGGTGCCAAGCGCCGGCGACAGGCCCACGAACTCCATCAGCGAGGCGATACCGACCACGATCAGCAGCGCAACGGCGGTATCCAGTTCGTTCAGGCGGGCGGAATAGACATAGCGAAACAGCGGCCGGATCAGGTATTGCCCCATCAGCACCACCGCCGCCACCGCCCCCAAGGTGACCAGCGCCGCCCCCCAGCCGGGCAGAGAATGCATGAAGGCTTCGCCGATATGATCCTCGGCCTGCTGCAAGGGCGCGCGGGTGGCCAGCAGCGGCATCAGCGCCAGCATCGGGATCACCGCGATGTCCTGCGTCAGCAAAATCGCAAAGGCGCTGCGACCGCCCGGAGTGTGCATCAGCGACTTCTCGGTCAGCGTCTGCAGCACGATGGCGGTGGAACTCAGCGACAGGATCATGCCCAGCGTAACCGCGATATGCCAGTCCTGCCCCAGTGCCATACCAACCAGCGCCAAAAGCGCGACCGTGCCAAGAATCTGCATGCTCGCCAGCCCCAGCAGGCGCTTGCGCATCTGCCACAGTGCCTGCGGCTCCAACTCCAGCCCGATCAGGAACAGCATCATCACCACGCCGAATTCGGCGAAATGCTGCAAGTCCGCCATCTCGCCCGGCGTGCCGGCAATACCCAGCACCGGACCGATGACGATGCCCGCGATCAGATAGCCAAGGACCGAGCCCAAACCCAGTCGGGCGGACAGCGGCACAGCGATCACCATTGTCGTCAGGTAGACAGTGGCGATCAGCAGGAATGTCTCCATCAGCGCCCGTCCAGCATCCGCAATTCGTGGGTGCGGCCGGCCTTGACATAGGTCAGCCGTCCATCGCCGATCGAGTTGATTGTGCCGCCGTCGATGCGGTCGCCCAGGCGGACGGTCACCACCTTGCCGTTGCGCAGCCGGATCAGCGCACGGCTGGCCTTGCCGGCGCCGATGATGCCGATGACCGTGGTGCGGCCCAGGTCGATGGCGCGGGCCTGAGTCGCGGATTTGGCCACCGAGGCCGAGGTCGCCCCCCCGGTCAGGGCGCTGGCGGCGATCTCGGGCTCGTTGTCGATCTCGGGCGGCTTGTATTCCTGACTTTTGGCGCGGGCCGCGCGTTCCTCGGCATCCGCTTGGGCGCGGGCGCGGGCCTCGGCCTGAGCGCGGGCCTGCGCCTCGGCCTTGGCATCGGCAGCGGCGCGGGCACGGATGCGGGCCTCGGCCTGTGCCTGCAACTGTTCGTCAAGCTTGCGGCGGGCGTCCAGTTCAGCCTCGCCGACGCCGGGCGCTGCGGCAGCGGCAGCCGCCTCGGCAGGCGCGGGATTGGCAGCCGCCTCGGGCGACGCAGCGGGCCGGTCGCCGCGCCGGGGCGGCAAGGGGGACGAGGCAAGCGCAGAAAGCTGCACCCCACCCGGCGACGCAGGCGAAGCCGCGACCGCGGCGGAGAGGGCCGCCTCGACAGCCTCACCGGAAACCGCGGCGGCAGCAGCCGTGCCGGGACGGGCGCGCGGACGTGACGAGCCACGCAAAAGCCCGCCCGAATCCCGGGCGGGCGCAGCGGCGGTTTCCGTGCGGGCCGGCTTGTCTGGTGGCGGCGTGGTTGCAGAACTCAGCGCGGCATCTATGGCCGAGGGGCTAACGACATCGCTGGCGGTTGCCGGGGGACTGGCGCCCGGCTTGCGCTGAGGGCGGGCCTGCGCCAGCCGCTCGCCGCGCGGCATGGGATCAAGCGAAACCAGCCCGCTGCGTCCAATATCTCCGATAAGGTCACGCAAATGCTGTTGTTCGGCCGGGGTCAGGCTGTCGACAGACAGGTCTGCCCCCGAAAGCTCGGGGGTCGAACCCTCGGGCCGCGACGGCGGCCGGGCAGAGCCGCGCATGACCGCGTTGCTGGTCGTCGTGGCGGACTGAACTTGAGCCTGAGCTTGCGCCGGGACCACCGCCGGGGTCGCAGCCGGAGCGGCAGGACGGCTGCGAGCGGGCGGCCGGGCGCTGGCGACGGGGTCGGCACGGCGCTGACTGGCCTCGAAAGGCAGCGGGTCCGAGGGCAAGCGGGGCGCGGTATCTGCACGCGGCACCGTGGTTTGCGGTGTGCTGCGGCGTGGCGCCAATTGCGGCCGCGCCGAACTGGTCAGCCGGGTGGCAGCGGGTGCAGGTCCGGCAGGGCGAGCTTGCGCTGGCGCAGGGGCCGGAGCAGCCACGGCCGCAGGCCGGGGCACAGCAGCAGGCTGCGGCGTTTCAGCGGCGGACCGCGGCGACGTTTCCTGGGCCTGCTGCTGGGGTTGAGGTTCTGTCGCGACAGTTGCCTGAACCGGAGGCACCACGGCGGCGGCGACGGCGGCGGCAGCAACGATGACGCGGCGCTGCTCTTCCTCGGTCAGGGCCGAGACCGGCGGGGTGGCGGTAGCTGCCGGGTTCACCGCTGCAGGCTGTTGGGGCGCAATCGCGGCGGGTTCGGCCGCAACCGGATCAGTGGCCGGATCAGTGGCTGGATCAGTGGCTGGATCAGTGGCTGGATCAGTGGATTGAACTGGCTCGGCGATAGCCGGCGCGGGCGTGGGTTCGACCGGGGCAGCGACAGCGGGATTAGCCGTTTGCGCCGGGGCGGGTTCGGCAGGGTGCGGGACGGCGGCCCGTTCAACGGGGGCAACCGCTGCAATCTGCGCGGGCTCTCGGTTCGGCACCAGAAAGGCCCAGATCAGAATCAACCCCACGACCAGCGCACCCAGCATGGTGACCAATCCGGCAAGACCGCCACGTTGGCCCACACGCTTCGGCTGCTGGGGCGGCGCACTGCCTGCAGGGCGAGTCTGGCGGGCACTGGCCGCACGCTCATGCAAGGCGCGGGCACGCGGGTTCAACTCGTTCGACGCCCGAGGCGCGGATTTCGGCCCCGCAGTAGGTGCAGCGCCGCCCATAGCTGCGGTGGCTTCAGTCGGAATCCCAGCGGCCTCGGCAGCAAGGGTTTCGGCGGGATCCTCAAACGCCCCCTCAGAAACCGCAGCCCCTTCATCCTGCAGCGTTTCCTCGGCCAAGGCCTCTCCCACCGTCTTATCCAAAATTTCTTCGGAATTTTCTGAGCCTACGCCGATATCTTCGATATTTTCTGCGGCAGCTTCCGGCGCAAAAATCGGGCCGGTGTTTTCCTTTGGCTCCTCCGCCTCACCCACTTCTGCCGGGGCGGATTCCTCGGACAGCGGCTCTGCCTGTCCAGCATCTGCGTCGGAAAAGCTATCGACAGCCTCGCCCTCGGTCGCTTCTGGCCGGTCGGCGTCAAGATCCAGCGCCTCTTGTTCCGCCGCGTCCTCGGGGTCCTCTTCCTCGATCAGCAAGGCCGAGGCGGTGACGGCGGCCTGCGCCGGATCGACCTGGGTGCGGACGCGCGAGGCCGGTCGCAGCGAAAAGACCGGCTCGCCCGGATAGACCCCGGCGGCAGGGGACGCGCAATAGGCCTGCCCGTCGAAACCGTATTGTTCGGCGAAGTCGCGGGCCTCGCGCAGGGTCTGGCGGGCCACGGCGGCGACGCGCACGCTGTCGCCATCGCCCTCCCAATCGAAGGCCAGATCCTCGATCGCATAGGGGGTCAGCCCGTCCAGCGCCCGGCCCACGGCATGTTCGCGATCCGCGCCCGGCGCGACGGTCAGTGTCGTATAAAGGATCTGGTCGTCGGGAATGATCAAGGTGACAGGCAGCGCCACCTCGGGTCCTGCGCCGGTCGCCATGGCGCGTAGCTGGGCCAGTTCCTCGTGAAAGCCGGGCGATGCGAAATCGACCGAGCCCATATGCCGCCAAGCCGCCGGGGCGGTGCCGCCCTGTCCCCGTTCGCGCCGTTCGACATGCACGGCGTCCTCGCTGAAGGAAAGAGCGTATTCAGTAACGGAATCAAGCGACATCGACGGGCTTTGCTTTCGGTTCCGGGCACCCGGGGCATCCTTGGGCGCATCTTCGTGATTGATCCTTCTGAACTAACCCAGAACGCGATCCGTGAAAAGCCGAACACCGGAATGTGAGGCATCCTCTGGCGCTTTTCTGGCGTTATATGGGCTCGTGAATACAACTGCGTGCGGAAGACTTCCGCCGTCCCAAGGAGAAAGACCCGATGCCCCAATTCCGACCCCTGATGGCTGCCGCGACGCTGATGGTGCTGGGCGCAACCCCGCTGATGGCCCAGCCTGCCCCAGCGGACGCGCCGCCGCCCGCACAGATGGGACATCACGCCATGAAACACCCCGCCCCCTTTGCCCGAGTGACGGTCACCGGTACCGGACAGGCCACGGCACAGCCCGACATGGCCACCATCACGCTGGGCGTCAGCACCCGCGCCACCACCGCCGCCGACGCGATGGCGCAAAATGCCGAGCAGCAAAGCAAGGTCATCGAGACGTTGAAAGCCGAGGGGGTCGAGGCTCGCGATATCCAGACCTCGGGACTGAACCTGTCGCCGGTGATGGATTTCTCGGATCAGGGTCAGCCGCCCAAGCTGGTGGGCTATGGCGCGCAAAACAGCGTAACCGTGCGGGTGCGCGATCTGGCGGGGCTGGGCGCGGTATTGGACAAGCTGGTCGCCTCGGGCGCCAATGAAATCAGCGGCATCGCCTTTTCCCGCGACGACATGACAGGGGCCGAGGATCAGGCCCGCACCGAGGCCGTGGCCGACGCGCGCCGACGCGCCGAGGTGATGGCCCAGGCGGCAGGCATGGAGCTTGGTCGGCTGATCTCGCTGTCCGAGGCGCAGATGGGTGGCGGGCCGCGGCCGATGATGGCCATGCGCGCCGAAGTGGCCAGCGCCACGCCGATCGAAGCCGGTGAATTGGGTGTAAGTGCCAATGTCACGGCGGTCTTCGCCATGCGCGCGGCAGAGAACGGCGAGCCCCCGGCACCCGAAGGCGAGGCAACCCCCGCCGCTCCGGCGAACTGATCATGAGAGGGCGGCGAAAACCTCGCCGCCCTTTTCATTTCAGGCGGTGGCTGCGGCCAGCGCCTGATCTAGATCGGCGATGATGTCGGCCGCATCCTCGATGCCGATGGACAGCCGCACCACGTCCGGCCCTGCACCTGCGGCGATCTTTTGTTCGTCGGTCAACTGGCTGTGCGTGGTCGAGGCGGAATGGATCACCAACGAACGCGCATCCCCCAGATTGGCCACATGGCTAAACAGCTTGAGGCTGTCGACCAGCTTCACCGCCGCGTCATAGCCGCCCTTGATACCGAACGAGAAAAGCGCACCCGCCCCCTTGGGATAGACCCGCTGCGCCGTCGCGTTCCACGGCGAAGAGGCAAGCCCCGCATAAGTAACCGAAGTTACACGCGAATCGGCCTCAAGCCACTCAGCAACCTTCTGGGCATTTTCGACATGCCGGCCCATGCGCAGGCCCAGCGTCTCGATCCCCATCAGCGTGTAATGCGCGGCTTGCGGATTCATGGTCATGCCCAGATCGCGCAGACCGATGGCAATGCCGTGGAACGTATAGGCCAGCGCACCGAAGGTTTCGTGGAATTTCATCCCGTGATAGGCGGGCTCGGGTTCCGAAAGGCTGGGGAACTTGCCCGAAGCCGACCAGTCGAACTTGCCCGAATCCACAACCACGCCGCCGGTCACCGTGCCGTTGCCGGTCATGTATTTCGTCAGGCTGTGGACGACCAGCGTCGCACCCATCTCGATGGGCTTGCACAGATAGGGCGTGGCCAGCGTGTTATCGACGATCAGCGGCAGGCCGACCTCGTCCGCGACCTTGGCCACTGCCGGAATGTCGGTGACATAGCCGCCGGGGTTCGAGATCGATTCGCAGAAAATCGCGCGGGTATCGTCGTCGGCCGCCGCCCTCAGCGCGTCCAGATCGTCCAGATCGACGAATTTCACGCCCCAGCCGAAGCGTTTGATGGTCTGGCTGAACTGGGTAATGGTGCCGCCGTAAAGCCGGGTCGAGGCGACCAGGTTCTTGCCCGGCCCCATCAGCGGGAACAGCGACATGATCTGCGCCGCATGGCCCGAAGAGCAGCAAACCGCCCCGGCCCCGCCTTCAAGCTGGGCCACCCGCGCCTGCAGTGCGGCAACCGTCGGGTTGGTCAGGCGCGAATAGATATAGCCCACCTCTTGCAGGCCAAACAGTCGGGCGGCGTGGGCGGCGTCCTTAAAGACATAGGCCGTGGTCTGATAGATTGGCACCTGCCGCGCCCCGGTGGCCGGGTCGGGCGCGCTGCCTGCGTGGATGGCGGTGGTGTCGAAACCCCAATTCTCGGACATGGAAACTCTCCCTTGGTTCGGTGCGAAGACTAGGCGCAAGCGAACCGGAAATGCCATAGGAATCCCACGGGCGCGACAAGGGAAACGCCGTCGCCCGACGGAGGAAAACCGCGCATGCCAACCCGATCGCCGGGCACCCCGGCAAGGGGGGCAGCGCCATTCGCCTTTGAATTTTGGGGATAAATGGTGCGGTCGAGAAGACTCGAACTTCCACTCCGGTTAAGGAACAGCGACCTCAACGCTGCGCGTCTACCAATTCCGCCACGACCGCATCCGTAGCAAGCCGGCTTCTAGACGCTTGCGCAGCGGATGAAAAGGGCATTTTTGCACCCGCTGCGCGTTTCTTTTCACTCGGCCGCGACAGCCGCTTGCGGCATGTAATTCAGGATCGGAGCCAGCCAGCGTTCGACCGTGGCAACCGGCATTCCCTTGCGGGCGGCATAGTCCAGAACCTGATCGTGCTCGACCTTGGCGACGCCGAAATAATAGGCCTCGGGGTGGCCGATATAGAGACCCGAGACCGAGGCGCCGGGCCACATCGCCATCGATTCGGTCAACTCCACCCCGGTCGCGGCGGTCGCATCCAGCAACCGGAACAGCGCCACCTTTTCCGTGTGGTCCGGCTGGGCCGGATAGCCGGGCGCGGGGCGGATGCCCGCATAAGGCTCGGCGATCAGCTCGTCAGGGGCAAAGCTTTCGTCGGAGTAGCCCCAGTATTGCCTGCGCGCGCGTTCATGCATCATCTCGGCCAGCGCCTCGGCGAAACGGTCGGCCAGCGCCTGCACCAGAATGGCCGAGAAATCGTCGTGCGCCGCCTTGAAACGGTCGGCAATCTGCTGCTCTTCGCCACCGGCCGTAACCACGAAGCCGCCGACATAGTCGCGGTGCCCCTCGGGGGCGACGAAATCGGCCAGCGCCACGTTCGGGCGGCCGTCGCGTTTGGTTACCTGCTGGCGCAGGGTATAGAAACTGGCCAGTTCGTCCTTGCGATTCTCGTCGGTGAAAAGCCGGATATCGTCTCCGACGCGGTTTGCCGGCCAGAAACCGACCACCGCGCGCGGCTTGAACCATTGCTCGTCGATGATGCGCTTCAGCATGGCCTGGGCGTCTGCGAAAAGCTGTCGCGCGACCTCGCCCTGCTTCTCGTCCTCAAGGATGCGCGGATAAACGCCCTTCAGTTCCCAAGTCTGGAAGAAGGGGGTCCAGTCGATATAGCGGGCGATCTCGGCCAGATCAAAGTCGTCGATCACGCGGGGGCCGAAAAACTCCGGCGTCTTGGCCTGAAAGCCCGTCCAGTCGATGCGCAGCGCGTTGTCGCGCGCCGTGGCAAGCGGCAGGCGCTTCTTGTCCGCCTCGGCGCGGGCGTGCTTGTTCGCGACCTCCAGATATTCGGCGCGGATATTGTCGACATAGGCGGTTTTCTGGCCCGAGAGCAGGCTGCTGACCACACCCACGGCTCGGCTGGCATCGGTGACATAGACCGCCTGCCCGCGGCCGTAGCGCGGATTGATTTTGACCGCCGTATGCACCCGCGAGGTCGTCGCGCCGCCGATCAGCAGGGGAATATCGAACCCCTCGCGCTCCATTTCCGAGGCCACATGCACCATCTCGTCCAGCGAGGGGGTGATCAGGCCGGACAGGCCGATGATATCGACCTTTTCGGCCTTGGCCGTCTCAAGGATCTTGGTGGCCGGAACCATCACGCCCAGATCGATGATTTCATAGTTGTTGCAGGCCAGCACGACGCCGACGATATTCTTGCCGATGTCGTGGACGTCGCCCTTGACGGTCGCCATCAGCACCTTGCCGGCGCTGGAAGAACCGCCGCCCTGCCCGGCCTTTTCCTCCTCCATGAAGGGCAGCAGATGCGCCACGGCCTGCTTCATCACCCGGGCGGATTTCACCACCTGCGGCAGGAACATCTTGCCCGCACCGAACAGATCGCCCACCACGTTCATACCGGACATCAGCGGGCCTTCGATGACGTGCAGGGGGCGTTCGGCATTTTGCCGCGCCTCTTCGGTATCCTCTTCGATATATTCGGTGATGCCGTTGACCAGTGCATGTTCAAGCCGCTTGTCGACCGGCCAGGTGCGCCAGGTCAGGTCCTTTTCGCGCGCCTTTGCCCCGCCCTCGCCCCGATAACGCTCGGCAAGCTCCAGCATGTTCTCGGTGGCGGAGCTACCGGATTTGGGTTTGCGATTCAGCACCACATCCTCGCACGCCTCGCGCAACTCGGCGTCGATCTGATCATAGACCGCGAGTTGACCGGCGTTGACGATGCCCATGTCCATGCCCGCCTGAATGGCATGGTAAAGAAAGACGGCATGCATCGCCTCGCGCACCGGCTCGTTGCCGCGGAAGCTGAAGGACAGGTTCGAGACCCCGCCCGAGATATGCACATGCGGCAGCGATTGCACGATGCGCCGCGTCGCACCGATGAAATCGACGCCGTAGTTGTCGTGTTCCTCGATACCGGTGGCGATGGCAAAGATGTTGGGGTCGAAGATGATGTCCTGAGGCGGGAAACCGACCTTGTTCACCAGCAGGTCATAGGCGCGGGTGCAGATCTCGACCTTGCGGTTCTCGGTATCGGCCTGACCGGCTTCGTCAAAGGCCATGACCACCACGGCCGCGCCATAGCGGCGGCAAAGCGTGGCGTGTTCCAGAAACGCCTCCTCGCCCTCTTTCAGCGAGATCGAGTTCACGATGGCCTTGCCCTGCACGCATTTCAGCCCGGCCTCGATCACCTCCCATTTCGAGCTGTCGATCATGACCGGAACGCGGGCGATGTCGGGCTCGGCAGCGATCAGGTTCAGGTAGTCGATCATCGCCTGTTTGGAATCGATCAGCCCCTCATCCATGTTGATGTCGATGATCTGCGCACCGTTCTCGACCTGATCGCGGGCCACGTCCAGCGCGGCGGCGTAATCGCCATTGGTCACGAGCTTGCGGAACCGGGCCGAGCCGGTGACGTTCGTGCGCTCGCCCACATTCATGAAGGGGATGTCATCGGTCTTGATGAAGGGCTCAAGACCGGACAGGCGCAGGCGCGGTTCGATCTGCGGGATCTCGCGCGGGGCCAGGTCCGCCACGGCACGGGCGATGGCGGCGATATGCTCGGGCGTCGAGCCGCAGCAGCCGCCGACCACGTTCACCAGCCCTTCGCGGGCGAAATCGGCCACTTGCGCCGCCATCTCCTCGGGCGTTTCGTCGTATTGGCCCATCTCGTTCGGCAGGCCGGCATTGGGATAGGCGCAGATCAGCGTATCCGCGACCGAAGACAGTTCGGCCAGATGCGGACGCATTGCGGCCGCGCCAAGCGCGCAATTCAGGCCCACGGTGATCGGCGCGGCGTGGGACATGGAATACCAGAATGCCGTCGGGGTCTGGCCCGACAGCGTGCGCCCGGACAGGTCGGTGATCGTGCCCGAGATCATCACCGGCAGGCGGAGCCCCTTGTCCTGAAACACTTCCTCGCAGGCAAAGATGGCAGCTTTGGCATTCAGCGTGTCGAAGATGGTTTCGATCAGGATCAGATCGGCACCGCCATCGATCAGCCCGCGAAGCTGCTCGGAATAGGCGATGCGCAGATCGTCAAAAGAAACAGCCCGATAGCCGGGATTGTTCACATCCGGGCTGATCGAGGCGGTTCGGTTGGTCGGTCCCAGCGCGCCGGCCACCCAACGTGGGCGCCCGTCCTCGGCGGTAGCGCGGTCAAGGGCGCGGCGGGCAATGCGCGCGCCATGGAGGTTCAGGTCATAAACCGCCGATTCCAAGCCATAATCGGCCTGCGCTATGGTGGTCGAAGAGAATGTATTGGTCTCGACGATATCGGCACCGGCCATGGCATAGCGGTAATGGATCTCTTCGATCGCCACCGGCTGGGTCAGGTTCAGCAGATCGTTGTTGCCCTGCTGCGGATGTTCGCCCGGCGCGGGCGGATGGCAGCCGCAGGCGCAACCCGCGCCATGACCGGCGAAATCGGCCTCGGTCATGCCAAGTTGCTGAATCTGCGTCCCCATCGCGCCGTCGAGGATAAGAATGCGTTGGCGGGCTGCCGTGCGCAGGGCGTCGAATACAGGGGAAAAAGGCAAGGTCATGACAGAATCCGGGCGTTATGAGACCGCCTGTATACAGGCAGTCGGGCATTTAGTGAAATTCAACATCCGCACGATAATCATGCAGCATATTCATGTTAAGCACCGCCCCTTGCCCGGTCGCGCCGCTTGATGCAAGAGAAGCGTATGACCGAATGGATTTCCGCCCCCGGCCTGACCGACTATCAGCAGGCGATCACCTTCATGGAGGCGCGCGCAGCCGCCATTGCGGCCGGCGAGGCAGAGGAACTGGTCTGGCTGGTCGAACATGCGCCGCTTTATACCGCCGGCACCTCGGCCAAGCCCACCGATCTGCTACACGCGCGCTTTCCGGTGCATGCAGCCGGGCGCGGCGGTCAGTATACTTACCACGGACCGGGGCAGCGCGTGGTCTATGTCATGCTGGATCTGAACCGGCGCGGCCGCGACGTGCGCACCTTTGTCAAGGCGCTGGAGGGCTGGGTCATCGACGCCTTGGCCGAGTTCAACCTGAAAGGCGAGATCCGCGAAGGCCGCGTCGGCGTCTGGATCGCCCGTCCCGACAAGGCCCGGCTGCCCGACGGATCCATGCGCGAGGACAAGATCGCCGCCATCGGCATCAAACTGCGCAAATGGGTCAGCTTCCACGGCATCTCCATCAACGTGGAGCCGGATCTGGAACATTACGCGGGCATTGTGCCCTGCGGCATTTCCGGACATGGCGTCACCAGCCTTGTCGATATGGGCCTGCCGGTTGGAATGAACGATCTGGATCTGGCGCTGCATCGCAGTTTTGCCCGGAACTTTCCGCCTCTCGCCGGCTGATTTCGTTCCTGCGACATATTCTCCTCTGTACCGGCCTGCGACCTTTTTCCTGTGTCCCGACGGCTTGGTGCATGATAGCCCTGTCAAACGGGAGGCGGAGAGGTTCGTTTCCCAAGACAATGTGCGATACCCAAGAGGAAACGCGATGAAGATCAGCATCTATGCCACTCTCGCCGCCATCACCCTCGCCCTGCCCGCTGCGGCTCAAGATGGCGACGCGGCCAAAGGCGAGAAAGAGTTCAACAAGTGCAAGGCTTGCCACATGATCCAGGCGCCGGATGGCACCGACATCGTCAAGGGTGGCAAGACCGGGCCGAACCTCTACGGGGTCGTCGGCCGCAAGATCGCCTCGGAAGACGGCTTCAAATATGGCGACGGCATTCTTGAGGTCGCCGAAAAGAACCCCGACATGGTCTGGGATGAGGCCGAGTTGATCGAATACGTCACCGATCCCAAGCCTTGGCTGATCAAGCACACCGACGATTCGGCAGCCAAGACCAAGATGACTTTCAAGATGGGCAAGAACCAGGCCGACGTAGTGGCATTCCTGGCCCAGAACTCGCCCGACGCGGGCGGTGAAGCCGCAGCCGAAGGCGAATCGAACTGATCGCCACACGGCAATCATGATTCTGGATAACCCCGCCCCTGCGTGCGACAAAAGCACTCAGGGGCGCGACTATTAGTCCCTTCTTCGCATTGCGAGGGGTAGGATTGTGGGCTAGAAACATGCGAGTCCGTCGGCCTATGGCCGGCCAGCCGCATGTCTAGGGAGTCCACGCATGGCAGACGCAGCCGTTCACGGCCACGGTGACCATCATGACACCCGCGGGTTTTTCACCCGCTGGTTCATGTCAACAAACCACAAGGATATCGGTATCCTTTACCTGTTCACGGCCGGCGTCGTCGGCCTGATCTCGGTATGCTTCACCGTCTATATGCGGATGGAACTGCAGCATCCCGGCGTGCAGTTCATGTGCCTTGAAGGCGCGCGTCTCTTCCCCAACGCCGCGGCGGAATGTACCCCGAACGGACATCTGTGGAACGTCATGATCACCTATCACGGTGTGCTCATGATGTTCTTCGTGGTCATCCCGGCGCTGTTCGGCGGTTTCGGCAACTATTTCATGCCGTTGCACATCGGCGCACCGGACATGGCCTTTCCGCGGCTGAACAACCTGTCCTACTGGATGTATGTCTGCGGCGTGGCCCTGGGTGTCGCATCGCTTCTGGCGCCGGGCGGCAGCGACCAGCCGGGCTCGGGCGTGGGCTGGGTGCTTTACCCGCCGCTTTCGACGACCGAGTCGGGCTACTCCATGGATCTGGCGATCTTTGCCGTCCACGTCTCGGGTGCCAGCTCGATTCTGGGCGCGATCAACATCATCACCACCTTCCTGAACATGCGCGCCCCGGGCATGACGCTGTTCAAGGTGCCGCTGTTCGCCTGGTCGGTCTTCATCACCGCATGGATGATCCTGCTGTCGCTGCCGGTTCTGGCGGGCGCGATCACCATGCTGCTGATGGACCGCAACTTCGGCACGCATTTCTTCGACCCGGCCGGTGGCGGCGACCCGGTGCTTTACCAGCACATCCTGTGGTTCTTTGGCCACCCCGAGGTCTATATCATCATCCTGCCGGGCTTCGGCATCATCAGCCATGTGATTTCGACCTTCTCCAAGAAGCCGATCTTCGGCTATCTGCCGATGGTGCTGGCCATGGCCGCGATCGGTATTCTGGGCTTCGTGGTCTGGGCGCACCATATGTACACGGTTGGCATGTCGCTGACCCAGCAGGCCTATTTCATGCTGGCGACCATGACCATCGCGGTGCCGACCGGCATCAAGGTCTTCTCGTGGATCGCGACGATGTGGGGCGGCTCGATCGAGTTCAAGACGCCGATGCTCTGGGCCTTCGGCTTCCTGTTCCTGTTCACCGTCGGCGGCGTGACCGGCGTGGTGCTGAGCCAGGCGCCGCTGGACCGGGTCTATCACGACACCTATTACGTCGTGGCGCATTTCCACTATGTGATGTCGCTGGGCGCGGTCTTTGGGATCTTCGCCGGGGTCTATTACTGGATCGGCAAGATGTCGGGCCGGCAATACCCGGAATGGGCGGGCAAGCTGCATTTCTGGATGATGTTCATCGGGTCGAACATGATCTTCTTCCCGCAGCACTTCCTGGGCCGTCAGGGCATGCCGCGCCGCTATATCGACTATCCGGTCGAGTTCTCGTACTGGAACAACATCTCGTCGATCGGGGCCTATATCTCGTTCGCTTCGTTCCTGCTGTTCATCGGCATCGTCTTCTACACGCTGTTCGCCGGCAAGCGCGTGAACGTTCCCAACTACTGGAACGAGCATGCGGATACGCTGGAATGGACCCTGCCGTCCCCGCCGCCGGAGCATACTTTCGAGACGCTGCCCAAGCGCGAGGACTGGGACCGCGCACATGCGCATTAATCCCGCGCATTGAGCAGCGATGCCTTATACTTGGCATGACGCGGCCCCGGATGATTCCGGGGCCGTTTGCTTTCGGCTTGAGATCTGGCCGCACCGCTCATTGTCCCGTAAGGGCTTTGTCTGGGTGATCGGACTGACCACAGCGGGACTGGCGTTACCCCTGCTGGCAGTGGTCGGCTCGACGGCGCTTTGGGGGCTTTTACCCTTTGCCGCACTGGTGGTCTGGGCGCTGTGGCATGCCATTCAGCGCAGCTATGGCACAGCGCATGAGGTAATGTGGCTTGACCAGAACCGCCTGACCCTGATCCGCAGCGATCCCGGACAGCCGGATCGGGTCTGGCAGACCAACCCCTATTGGGTGCGCGCCACCCTGCGCCAGAACGGCCCGGTCAAGGATTATCTGGTTCTGACCGACGGCAAGCGCGAGGTCGAACTGGGCGCATTCCTTGCGCCCGAGGAACGCCAGGCCTTGCACGACGATCTGGATCGGCGGCTTGCGGCGGCGCGTCGGTAGCGACTGGGTGAAAACCCCCGCAGGAATGCATCGCGCCGGTTGCGATTCTCGCGGCAATACGCTCCTGTCTTCGGAGTCTTTTTCCGATGGACCGGAACATGCCGCAGTTCACCACGCAGCGTCTTGAGCTGCGGCCGCGCTCTTTGGCCGATTTCGACGCCTGTCTGGCGATGGATTGCGATGCCGAGGTCACCAGATATATCCCCGGACCTTGGACAGACCCGCAGGCACATAAAGCCTTTCTTCGCGAACGGATGCAGACAAATTGGGGCGAGGGACTGGGATACTGGTCGCTGTTTCCCAAGGATGGTGGCAATCGTTTTCTCGGCTGGGTCTTCCTGACCGCTGACGGCTCCCAAAAGTCAGCACTCGAGACAGGCTGGCGACTGAACCGATCAGCATGGGGCAAAGGATATGCGACCGAGGCGACCCTAGCCGTTCTGGAACACGCATTTCGCCTTTCGGGCGTCCATCAGGTGTTTGCAGACATCCACCCCGACAACCTCGCCTCGATCCGCGTGGCAGCCAAGGTTGGAATGCGTCTCATCAACTGTTTACGGCAGGACGAGCCGTTTTATCGCTATGGGATAATGCGGCACCAATTTGGCACTGCATGAAGGAAAAGGCCCCGCGCCCCGGGGCCTTCTTTCAGCGGCTTAACCGTCGATACGGATCACCTTGTTTTGGGGGTCATAGGGGCTGTCTTCGGTCACCACCGCATCCCACAACTCGCGTTGCATCCGAACCTTGAGCCGGGTTCCCGGTTCGGTCAGATCGGGGCGCACATAGCCCATGCCGATGGATTTGCCAAAGGCCGCCGACCAGCCGCCCGAGGTCAGACGTCCGACCTTGGTGCCATCGGCGGTATATAGCGCCTCGCGCCCCCAGGGATCGGCATCGGACGGCCCGTCGATCAGCAGGGTGACGCATTTGCTGCGAATACCCTTGTCCAGCATCGCCTGCTTGCCATTGAACGCCTTGTCCAGATCGACAAATCGGTCCAGCCCGGCCTCTAGCGGCGTCGCATCGCGGCCCAGTTCGGTGCCGAAGGCGCGATAGCTTTTTTCCTGCCGCAACCAGTTCTGCGCCCGCGCACCAACCAACTTCATGCCGTGTTTTTCACCCGCAGCGACCAGTTGATCCCAAAGATAGCGGCCGAATTCGATGGGGTGATGCAACTCCCACCCCAATTCGCCGGTATAGGCGACGCGGATGGCGCGGACCGGGCACATGCCCAGCTCGATATTGCGCATCGACAGCCATGGGAAACGCTTGTTGCCCAGCACCGAGGCGGGATCGGCATCGCGCACCAGTTCGTTGAGGATCGCACGGCTGTTCGGGCCGGCAATGGCAAAGACGCCCCATTGCGTGGTGATGTCCTGCACGATCACCTGACCGAATTCACCCTCCATCTCCTCGGCCATCTTGCGCAGGTGGTCGCCGTCGTAATCCGCCCATGCGCCGGCCGAGATCAGGTAGTAGTCATCCTCGGCCAGACGGACGATGGTGTATTCGGTCCGCGTCGTGCCGGTCTCGGTCAGCGCATAGGTCAGGTTGATGCGACCGACTTTCGGCAGCTTGTTGGTGGTGAACCAGTCAAGGAACGCCGTCGCCCCCTCGCCCGATACGCGGTGCTTGGCAAAGGCCGAGGCGTCGATCAGACCGGCGGCGTTGCGAATCGCCTCGGCCTCGGCCTTGGCATATTGCCACCAACTGCCCCGGCGGAAACTGCGCGCGGCATGGTCGTCGAAACCGGCAGGCGTGTAATAGTTCGGCCGTTCCCAGCCGTTCACCTGCCCGAATTGCGCGCCCGCCGCCTTTTGGCGGTCATAGGCCGGGGTGGTGCGCAGCGGGCGGCAGGCCTCGCGTTCTTCATCGGGGTGGTGCAGGACAAAGACATGCTCATAGGCCTCTTCATTTTTCCGGGCCGCGTATTCGGTCGTCATCCACTGCCCGAAGCGGCGCGGGTCAAGGCTGGCCATGTCGATCTCGGCCTCGCCCTCGGTCATCATCTGCGCCAGATAATGGCCCGTGCCCCCCGCAGCGGTGATACCAAAGCTGAAGCCTTCGGCCAGCCACATGTTGCGCAGGCCGGGTGCCGGGCCGACCAGCGGGTTGCCGTCAGGCGTGTAGCAGATCGGGCCGTTGAAATCGTCCTTGAGACCCACAGTTTCCGAGCTGGGAATCCGGTGGATCATCGACATGTATTCCTGCTCGATCCGTTCCAGATCCAACGCGAAAAGATCGGCGCGGAAGCTTTCGGGCACATCGTACAGGAAACGCGCCGGAGCGTTGCGTTCATATGGACCAAGGATCCAGCCGCCGCGTTCCTCGCGCACATACCATTTGGCATCCGCATCGCGCAGGACCGGGTGTTCGGGATTACCGGCGGCGCGCCAGGCGGCAAGGTCCGGATCGGGCTCGGTCACGATATACTGGTGCTCGACGGGAATCGCCGGGATCTTGATGCCCAGAAGGCGGGCTGTGCGCTGCGCATGGTTGCCGGTCGCGGTCACGACATGTTCGGCCCGGATCTGAAACGGCTCGCCCGAGGGAACCAGATTGCCGCCCTTTTCGATCATCTTCTCGCAGGTGACGATCCATTCCTCGCCGGTCCATTCATAGCCGTTGACCTGGATCCTGCGTTCGATGGTCGCGCCCGCCATGCGCGCCGCCCGCGCCATGGCCTGCGTCACATCGGCGGGGTTGATATAGCCATCAGTCGGATGGAACAGCGCGCCTTGCAGATCCTCGGTGCGCAGCAGCGGCCAGCGTTCCTTGATCTGGGCAGGTGTCAGGAATTCATGTTCGATGCCCACTGTTTCTGCAGTGGCGGAATAAAGCATGTATTCGTCCATCCGCGCCTGCGTCTGCGCCATGCGCAGGTTGCCGCAGCGGGTAAAGCCGGCGTTCAGCCCCGTCTCGGCCTCAAGACCGGCATAAAGCTTGACCGAATAGTCGTGGATATGAGTGGTTGCATAGCCCATGTTGAACAGGGGCAGCAGACCCGCCGCATGCCAGGTCGATCCGGCGGTCAGTTCGTCCCGCTCGACCAGCATCGTCTCCCACCCCGCACGGGCCAGATGCAACGCGATGCCGCAGCCCACGGCACCGCCTCCGACCACAAGGGCCTTCACATGGGTTTTCATGGCAAGCGACTCCCTGTTTCGCGCTCTAGCTGATTATGGCGATTAGAGCCCGAAACGGGAGCGGTGCAGATATTTCCCGCGACATGTTCTTGGCAAAAAACGACACGGCGACACTTGGGCGGCATTTGCAGGGCATCAGATGCAAACGCCCCGGAACACCGGGCGTGGCAGTCACAGCATCGAGGGCACCACCAGATCAGGCGGGCGATGACCATCCGCGAAAGTCTTGATATTTATGATGACTTTCTCGCCCATCTCGACCCGCCCCTCGATCGTGGCCGAGCCCATATGCGGCAGCAGCACCACATTGGCCAGCTCTCGCAGCCGGGGGTTGATCTCATGCCCATGTTCAAAAACGTCCAAGCCTGCCCCCGCGATCTCGCCCGCGCGCAGCATCCGCGTCAGGGCGTTTTCGTCGATCACCTCGCCGCGCGAGGTGTTGATGACCACGGCGCTGGGTTTCAGCAGCTTCAGCCGCCGCGCGCTCAGCAGGTGAAAAGTCGAGGGCGTATGCGGCGCATTCACCGACACGATATCCATACGCGCCAGCATCTGATCCAGGCTTTCCCAATAGGTCGCCTGCAACTCGGCCTCGATTTCCGGGCGAAGCCGGCGGCGGTTGTGATAATGCACCTGCATGCCAAAGACATTGGCGCGCCGCGCCACCGCCTGACCGATACGGCCCATGCCAAGGATGCCAAGACGGCGACCGCCCAGCCGGCCGCCCAGATGCGCCGTGGGCGACCACCCCTGCCAACGGCCGGCCTGCATTTCGGCCATGCCCTCGGGGATGCGGCGGGTCACGCCTAGGATCAGGGCCATGACCACGTCTGCCGTGTCGTCGGTCACCACGCCCGGCGTATTGCTGACCAGAATGCCGCGCTGACGCGCGGAATGGGCGTCGATATGATCGACCCCGGCGCCGTAATTGGCGATCAGTTTCAGCTTGTCTCCGGCCTGAGCCAGCATGGCGGCGTCGATATGGTCGGTGATCGTCGGCACCAGCACATCCGAGATGCGCATGGCGGCCACCAGTTCGTCGCGACTCATCTTGTGGTCGTCGGCGTTCAGGGCAACGTCGAAAAGTTCGGACATCCGGGTCTCGACCGCCTCGGGCAGACGCCTGCTCACGGTAACTTTAAGGCGCGAACGGGTGGGATCGGTCGCATGAACGGCGGGCATGGTCGCTCCTCTCTTCCAAAGCCGGGCGGCTTTTGGCAAAGTGCCCGCGATGCGGGGCAGGCACAAGACCCCCAACAAGCAGGACGGGCAGATGAAGCAAGGACAGGTCTGGCTGGGCGCCGCGATACTGGCGACGGCGACGTGTTTCGGAATGGCAGCGCTGGCGCAAGCCACCAATCCGGGTGAGAATCTGGATGCCCGGCAGATTCCCGGGTTGTCCGCGGATGCGACAATCAGCCGCCATCAGGACGGCAAGGGCGATCCGAACCGGGGGACCGTGACCAACCTGCCGCTGCCGCGCTTTGTCAGCCTGAAGGGCGGCGAGGGCAATGCCCGCCGGGGGCCAAGCCTGTCGCATCGCATAGACTGGGTGTTCCGCCATGCCGGCATGCCCCTGCGCGTCGTGGCCGAGTTCGGCCATTGGCGCCGGGTCGAGGATCAGGACGGCGCCGGCGGCTGGGTGCATTACTCACTGCTGTCGGGCGTTCGCACCGCCATCGTGACCAAGGACATGCTGGACCTGCTGTCCCGCCCCGAACCGCGCGCAAACGTGGTGGCCCGGGCCGAGGCGGGCGCCATCGTGCGGCTGCATGAATGCACCGTCGACTGGTGCCGGGTCTCGGGCGGTGGAGAGAAGGGCTGGGTGCCCAAGACGACGATCTGGGGCGTCGATCCCGACGAGACGCGCGACTAAGGCCCCGGAAAGCCAGCCAAGCCCAGAAATACCCGTCCGGTCAACATCGGCGACCGGACGCGCCAAGGACAGGGCGAATGCTGTCCCCGGCCTGACATTCGCGACGGGTATCAGTCGGTGGCAGTCACAAGGCCACGGCCTTTCAGCAGCGCCTGCACTCCGGGCTTGCGTCCCCTGAATTGCAGCCAAAGCTCATCGGCAGGACGGGAATCGCCCTTGGACAGAATCCACTCCTCCAGCCGCCGCGCGGTTTGCGGGTCGAAGGCATCGCCTTTTTCCACGAAGGCCTCGAACGCGTCGGCATCCATCACCTCGGACCACATATAGCTGTAATAACCCGAGGAATAGCCGTCGCCGGAAAAGACATGCGCGAAATGCGGCGTGGCATGGCGCATCGGAATGGCCGCAGGTGCGCCCAAACCAGCCAGAACCTCGGCTTGTCGCGCCATCGGATCGGCGGGCGGGGCCCCGCGGTGAAAGGCCAGGTCGACCAGCGCGCTTTCCAGATATTCGGTAGTCGCGAAACCCTGATCGGCATTGCCCGCCGCAAGGATGCGATCGCGCAGGCCGGCCGGCAACGGCGCGCCGGTTTCGGCATGGCGCGCATGGCGGTCCAGCACCTGCGGCTGTTCCAGCCAATGTTCGAAAAGCTGACTTGGCAGTTCAACGAAATCCCGTGCGACCGAGGTGCCCGACATCGAGGGCCAACTGACATCCGACAGGATATGATGCAGCGCATGACCGAATTCGTGGAACAGCGTATGCGCATCGTCCCACGACAGATAGGCGGGCGCGCCCTCGGCCTCGGGCGGGGTGAAATTGCAGACATTGGTAACAATGGGCCGCTGCCCCTGCCCGATCTTGTGCTGCTGCTGCAAGGACGAACACCACGCCCCCGACCGCTTGCTGGGCCGGGCGAAATAATCGCCGACAAACACCGCCAGAGGCTGGTCGTTTCGCGTCACTTCCCATGCACGGGCATCGGGCGACCACAGCGGTGCCACAAATTCGCGCATCTCGATACCGAACAGCCGCTGCGCGGTATCGAAGACCGCACCCAGCATGGCCTCAAGCGTCAGGTAAGGCTTGACCTCGGCCTCGTCCAGATCGTGTTCGGCCTTGCGTCGACGCCCCGCGTAAAAGCGCCAGTCCCAAGGCTCCAGCGCGCCGTTCACGCCATCCTCATGCAGCATTTCGGCCAGACGCGCGGCATCCGCATCGGCGCGGGTCTTCGCAGCGGCCCAGACCTCGGTCAGCAGCGCCTCGACATTCGCGGCGGTTCTGGCCATCTCGGGCTCCAGCTTGTAGCTGGCGAAATCCTCGTAACCCAGCAACCGGGCGCGTTCGTGCCGCAGGCTCAGGATCTCGGCGGCGACCTGGCGGTTGTCGGTCGCAGCGCCGCCGGCACCCTGCCCCGAGCCACGGGCGGTCCAGGCGCGCCATGCCGCCTCGCGCAGCCCGCGATCGGCTGCATATTCCAGAAATGGCACGATCAATGAGCGGTTGAGCGTCACGATCTGCCCGGTAAGCCCGCGTTCCCGCGCGGCCGCCCGCATGGCGCGGATCAGCCATTCGGGCAGGCCCGCAAGCTGGTCGTCCGACACGGCCATGGTAAAGTCGCGCTCGTCGGTCAGCACGTTCTGGGCGAAGTCGTTCGAAAGCACCGCCAGCCGCTCGCGGATTTCGGCCATACGTTCACGCGACGCACCAGTCAGGCCCGCCCCCGCCCGGCGCAAACCACGCAGGGTCAGTTCGGTCAGCCGCCGATCCTCGGGCGCAAGGTCATCGGCATCCTGCATCACCGCCTCGACCCGGTCGAAAAGCCGCGGGTCCATACTGACCTTACTGCCATGCGCGGCCAGACGCGGGGCGATCTGACGTTGCTGGTCTTCGCGCGCGGGGTTCGAATCGACCCCGGTCAGGGTGTAGAAGATCGCGCAAAGCCGGTTCAGCGGCTCCTCGGCGCTTTCCAGCGCCGCGACGGTATTGTCGAAGCTGGGCGGAGCGGGGTTGGCGGCAATCGCCTCGACCGCTTGTCCGGCCAGTTGCAGGCAGGCATCGAAAGCGGGCGGGAAATCCTCGTCGCGGATCAGGTCGAAACGCGGCAGCCCCAGCGGGCCGGTCCAATGGGTCAGTTCGGGGTTCATGCGAGCCTCCTTTTCCGGTTGGCCGCGAGTGTTTCAGCCTGCGCGGAAATGTCCAGAGCCACAGACCGGGCAATCGGCGCGGCGCGAGATTTTCATCACCCGATTCTCGCCATAAAGCCCGTCAAAGATCAGCATCCGACCGCGCAGCGGCTCTCCGGTCCCGGCAATCAGCTTGATCGCCTCCAGCGCCATCATGCTGCCGATGACGCCGGGCAGCGGACCGACGACGCCCGCCTCGGCACAGGCCGGCGCAAGCCCCGGCGCCGGGGCCTGCGGGAAAAGGCAGGCCATGCAGGGCGCATCATGGCGCGGGTCCCAGACGGTGACCTGCCCTTCCCATTGCGCGATGGCGCCGGCAATCAGCGGCACACCCGCCGCCACGCAGGCGGCATTCACCGCATGGCGCGCGGCGAATGTATCGGTGCCGTCCAGCACCAGATCGTGTTCGGCGATCAGCGCGGCGTCATCCTCGGCAATACGCCGGTTCAGCGCGGTGATTTCGACATGGGGGTTCAACGCCTGCATGGCGTCGCGCGCTGCCTCGGCCTTGGGGCGGCCATCATCGGCACTGCGAAAGATCACCTGGCGTTGCAGGTTCGACAGGCTGACCCGGTCCTCGTCGGCGATGGTGATGCGTCCGATACCAGCACCGGCCAGATAAAGACAGACCGGCGCGCCAAGCCCGCCTGCCCCCACCACCAGCACCCGCGCACGCCGCAGCGCCGCCTGCCCCGGCCCGCCCAACTCGCGCAGCACGATATGGCGGGCATAGCGGTCAAGCTCGGCGTCCGAAAGCGGTCCGGAGAGCTGGGGCGGGTTCGGGATATTGGACGCTTCGGGCAAGGGAACGGATCTGCGATGCATCTGGCGCAACAGCAGGCGGTAGCCGAGGACAAGCGCAACCACGCCGCCCGCCAGCGTCCAGACACGGGCATCGCCGCCAACAAGCCGTGCAGCAGCACTGCCCGGGGCCAGAACCAAGGCAGCGATGGCGGCAAGCCAAAGCGCCGCGACGCCGGCCCAGCCCCGCCATTCCGGCCAGCCGAGCAAACGCGCCGCGACCAGCATGGCGAGCATGAGGACAAGAATCAGCACGGGCTCACGCCCGCCCGGTCGAACCGAATCCGCCTTCTCCGCGCGCCGTCTGGTCCAGCTCTCCGGCCATGACATAGGCGACGCGGGTCACAGGGGCGACCACGGCCTGAGCGATACGTTCGCCATGGTGGATGGTATAGGGCTGCGACCCCAAGTTAATCATGATCACCCCCAGCGGACCGCGATAATCGCTGTCTATGGTGCCGGGGGTGTTGGGCAAGGTCACCCCATGCTTCAGCGCAAGGCTGGAGCGGGGGCGGATCTGCATCTCATAACCCGGGGGGATCTGCACGCGCAGCCCGGTGGGTACCAGGCGGATCTGGCCGGGATCAAGCAACAGCTCATCCCCGCCCAGATCGGCGCGTAGGTCGGCGCCGGCCGAGCCCGCGGTCTGGTATTCGGGCAGGGGCAGCGCCGGGTCGGCGCCCGGTTCGCGCAGAACCAGAATCGTCACCTCGGCCGCCATCCCCAAAGCCCCTTATTTCGGCGAGATCATCATGACCATCTGGCGCCCTTCCAGCTTGGGCATCGATTCGACCTTGCCCGCCTCGCCGACTTCGGCGGCAACGCGGTTCAAAAGTTCGACGCCAAGTTGTTGGTGCGCCATCTCGCGGCCACGGAAACGCAAGGTGATCTTGACCTTGTCGCCTTCGGCCAGGAATTTCATGACCGAGCGCATCTTGACCTCGTAGTCATGGGTATCGGTCCCGGGACGGAACTTGATCTCCTTGATCTCGATGATCTTCTGCTTCTTACGGGCCTCGGCCTCGCGCTTTTGCTGTTCGTATTTGAACTTGCCCAGATCCATGATCTTGCAGACCGGGGGCACGGCGTTCGGGGAAATCTCGACAAGGTCCAGCCCTGCGTCTCGTGCTAGCTCCATACCGCGGGCGGGTGTCACAACTCCGACATTCTCGCCTTCGGGGCCGATCAGGCGGATTTCGGCGACTCGGATGCGATCATTGACGCGGGGGCCGGTATCACGAGTGGGCGGAGCGTTATGCGGTCTGCGGGCTATGGCTGTCATCCTTGTATTGCCGGTCTATCGCGCGGTTAGATAGTCCTGCGCGGGCAAATTTTCAACCGGATTCGACGTTTGGGGCCAAGGTTTGACGGCGGTTGCGCCCGTTTCACGACGCCGTTGACGCAGGCGTGTGCGCACATAAGACCCCTGCGTCGCCAGGGCGCTTTTCGCCCCTGCCTCAACATGACATAAAAGAACTGAAACGCCGCTGCCCCGACGGAGAAACCGATGCAGAAATTCCTGGCCGTGATCGTGATTCTTGCCGTGGCATTCGGAGGTGTGTGGCTGTGGAGCGGGGGCGATCTGACCCGGCTGACCGGCAGCACGACACCAGCCCCCATCCAGCCAGCCCCCGAGACCACGCCCCCGGCGCAAGAAAGTGCCAATGCGGCGGCAGATGCCGCGGCCGATGCGGCGGCCATCGCGACGGATGCGGCGGCAGATGCCTCGATCTCGGCTGGGCAGGCGGCGGTCGGTGCGGCGGGCTCTGCCGCCGATCAGGCCGAGGCTGCAGCCGAGGCCGCCATAGCTGCGGCCGACCGTGCCGCCGATGCCGCCGCAACAGCCAACACCACCCCTGAGCAAGCCGAGGCAGCCGCAATCGCCGCAGGCACAGCCGCGCGCGAAGCCGCCAGCGCAACGCGCGATGCCGGCGCCGCTGCTACGGAAGCGGTCGAAATCGATGCGGCCCTTACCCCCGAGGGGTTCGACGCCGCAAAGGTGCGCAGCATGATCGACGGATCAAGCCTTTCGCCCGAACTCAAATCCGAACTGACCGCACTGCTCGATCAGGCGGCGCTGAACCCTGCCGCGCGGGCACAGGCACTGGAGCAGATCAAGACGGCCCTGCAATGAGCTTTCCCACCCTGGGCAACTTTCTCAGCGGCGCAAGCGACCGGCTTGAAAAAGGACCCATCGCGCTTTTGCTGATCGAGGACGAGGTCGCGGTTCCCGAGACACTGGCGCATCACTTGGGCGCCGGGTTCAAGCTGATCCTGGCGCTGTCGCCCGAGCCATTGCCTGCCCGTTCCATCCCCGAATCGGGTGCAAATCGCATCGTCAACCTGCGCCACGATTCCCGCCGCGCCCGCGCGCATGTCGATGCCGTCAATGCGGTGATCGAGGCAGCACCCGCCGAGACCTGGCTTTACTACGGCTATAATACCGAATTCCTGTTCTATCCCTTCTCGGAAAGCCGGACGGTGGGCGAGATGCTGGCCTTTCACGCCGAGGAACGCCGGCGCGCCATGCTGGCCTATGTGGTCGATCTTTATGCCCCTGATCTGGAGCGTTTTCCCGACGCAGTCAGCATGAACGAGGCGATGTTCGACCGCACCGGCTATTACGCACTTGGCCGCATGGGACCCGATGGCTGCTACAAAGAGCGGCAGTTGGATTTTCATGGCGGGTTGCGCTGGCGCTTTGAAGAACATTTGCCCCCCGACCGCCGCCGGATCGACCGTATCGCCCTGTTTCGTAGCCAGCCGGGGTTGCGGCTTTTGCCCGATCACCGCTTCAACGTCGAGGAATACAACACCTATGCCTGCCCCTGGCACAACAATCTGACCGCTGCCATCGCATCCTTCCGGGTCGCCAAGGCGCTGGCGAAGAACCCCGGCTCGCGCGAGCATATCCGCAGCTTTCACTGGCGCAATTCACATCCCTTCCGCTGGGATTCGCAGCAGCTTATGGAGTTCGGGCTGATGGAGCCGGGCCAGTGGTTCTGACCCGGCAAGCCGCGATCAGGCCGCACTGACCCGCCAGATCACGTCGCCCACGTCATCGGCCATCAACAGCGATTTTCCATCCGGGCCGATGGTTACGCCCACGGGGCGGCCATAGGAATATTTTTCGTCCTCGGAAAGAAAGCCCCACAGGATGTCACGCGGCGCACCCGATGGCCGGCCGTTCTGGAACGGAACGAAAATCAGCTTGTAGCCGGAAAGCGTCGAGCGGTTCCATGATCCATGCTGACCGATCACCATGCCATCTGGAAACCCCGGCAGGGTACCCTCGGGCATCCAGCACAGGCCAAGCGAGGCGGTGTGGCCACCCAGCGCGTAATCGGGGGTGATCGCACGGGCGACCTCGGCCGGGTCCTGCGGCACGCGGTCGTCCACGGTCCGGCCCCAGTAACAATAGGGCCAGCCATAAAACCCGCCATCCTGAACCGAGGTCAGGTAGTCGGGCGGGGTCTCGTCCCCCAGACCATCGCGTTCGTTCACCACGGTCCAGAGCGCACCGGTCCCCGGTTCCCACGCCATGCCGACCGGATTGCGCAGACCGGACGCAAATATCCGGGCCTTGCCGGTTTCCAGCTCCATTTCCCAGATCGCTGCGCGCCCCTTTTCGGCATCCATGCCTTCGTCGGCGATATTGGTCAGCGAACCGACCCCGCAATAAAGCCGCTTGCCGTCAAGAGAGACGATCAGGCTGCGCGTCCAATGCCCACCGGGCTTGAAGTCGATCAGCCTGCGGCCCGGCCCGGTCAGCCGGGTTGCGCCCGGCTCATAAGGGAAGGCAACGATCCCGTCGGTATTACCGACATAGAAACTGTCGCCGACCAGAGCCATGCCAAAGGGTTGGCGCTGGCCTTCCAGAAAGATCTCGCGCGTTTCGGCGACGCCGTCGCCATCGCTGTCGCGCAACAGCGTGATGCGGTTGGCACTGATCCCCAGCGCACGGGCGCGGCGCATGGTGGCCTGCGTGGCACGGTCCAGCAGCGATTGCGGCCGGCTGGCCTCTTGCAGCGCCTCGGCCACCAGCACGTCGCCATTGGGCAGCACCTCGATCCAGCGGGGATGCTGCAGGTCGCGGGCAAAAGCATTGACGCGCAGGCCCGAGGCGGCCTTGGGCAGTTGCCCGGGCGCCCAGCCGCGCGCAGTGGGCATCTTCAGCGTCATGATGCCCTGTTTTTTTGCGTCGGGGATATCGGGGCTTGGCCCGACCGCCTGCGTTCCCGGCGCGCCCATCCGTCGCATCAACACCATCGCGCCGCCGACAAGAGCCGTCGCCTTGGCCAGAAGATCCATGGGTTTCCTTCCTGTTTACGCAGCCCAAGGCTAAACGTGATACGGCAAGGGTCAATCCCGGAATGCGCGGGCAACGCCCTGAATTGGCAAGGATGCGCGAGCGGCAGCGTCCCATGGGTATTTGGACAACAAAGAAGCGGTCAGGCGCGCGCCTGCCGGATCAGCCGCGCCAGATGCTCGGTCGAGGGATCGTGGCCCGGCGCAGGTTCTCCCCGAAGCAGCGGCGCGAGTTTCAACGCCAGTTCCTTGCCGAGTTCGACCCCCCATTGGTCGAAGCTGTTGATGCCCAGGATCACGCCCTCGGTAAAGACGCGCTGCTCGTAAAGCGCGACGATCTGACCAAGCGTATAGGGCGAGAGTTCCGGGATCAGCAGCGTGGTCGAGGGACGGTTGCCCGGAAAGACGCGGTGTCGGGCCTGGCGGTCCAGTTCCGCACCAGTCAGGCCCTTGGCCTGCATCAGCGCCCGCGCCTCATCAAGTGAGCGGCCGCGCATAAGCGCCTCGGACTGCGCGAGGCAATTGGCGATCAACAGCAGGTGGTGATGCGCCAGATCGGGTTCATGCCCGCGCGCCGCGATAATGAATTCGCAAGGTACCACGGCCGTGCCCTGATGGATGAGTTGGTAGAAGGCATGCTGACCGTTTGTTCCCGGCTCGCCCCAGACCACCGGCCCCGAGGGCAGGGTCAGGTCGCTGCCGTCCATCGCCACGCGCTTGCCGTTCGATTCCATTTCCAGCTGCTGGAGATAGGCGGGCAGTCGCGCAAGCCGGTTGTCATAGGGCAGCACCGCGCGGGTGGCGTAGCCGCAGATCTGATGGTGCCAGATGCCGACCAGCGCAAGGATTACCGGCAGGTTTTCCGCCAGAGGCGCGTTGCGGAAATGGTCGTCCATGGCAGCGCCGCCCGCCAGGAAGCGGTCGAACTCATCCGGTCCGATGGCGATCATCAGCGACAGGCCGATGGGACCCCACACGGAGTAACGCCCGCCGACCCAGTCCTCAAAGCCGAAGACGCGGGTTTCGTCGATACCCCATTCGCCGGTCCGGTCCGTAGCCGAGGAAAGCGCGATGAACTGCGTCGCAGGATCGGCGACCGTCGCCGCCATCCAGTCAAGGGCCGTTTTGGCGTTGGTCATGGTTTCGATGGTGGTGAAGGTCTTGGAGGCGACGATCACCAGTGTCGTCGCCGGGTCGAGCCCCTTCAGCGTGTCCGCGATATCGGCCCCGTCCACGTTCGAAACGAAATGCACGCGCGGCCCGTCATGCCATGGCGCAAGCGCCAGCGTGGCCATGGCGGGCCCAAGATCAGAGCCGCCGATGCCGATATTGATCACGTCGGTGATGCGACCGCCCTGCCCCGTGAAATCGCCCGCGCGCACGGCAGCGGCGAAAGCGCGCATCCGTTCATACGTGCGGCGCACCTCGGGCATGACATCGCGACCGTCCAGCGTGATGCTGCCGCCCTGATTGCGCAGCGCGGTGTGCAGCACGGCGCGATCCTCGGTCTCATTGATGCGTTGGCCGGTGAACATGGCTTCACGCCGCTGCGGCACTGGTCCAGCCAACTCCATAAGCAGATCGCGGGCGCGCGCGTCGATGGAGGTCTTGGACCAGTCCAGCACCAGCCCGTGGGCACTGGTGCAAAAATCCATGGCGCGGGCCGGATCGGCGTCAAAAAGCGCCTCGATCCGCAGCGCGCCTTGCGATTCGTGATGATCCTTCAGTCGACTCCAGATGGTCATGTCACTCTGCCCAATGCACGGTGATGTCGCCAAGGAAGGCGCGGATCGGCGCCTCGGTCGGGTCGAGGCCCTGCGCCCGTTCGAACGCATTGCGCTTGTCGGCGCCGGTGATCAGCAGGTGGGTATTGATCGCGCCCCCAAGCGCCGAGGCTGTCAGGGTGATCCTTGGCTCATCCCTGACGCTGTTGATCGCCATGACCGGCGAAGCGTCGGAGGCCAGTGCCAGCACGGTTTCAGAGGCAGCGGGGAACAGGCTTGCCGTATGCATATCCGTGCCCATACCCAACAACAGCACGGTCAGCGGCAGGTGCGGGATAATCGCTTCGGACAGCGCCGGCACCGCGTCCTCGGCGCGCGCATCGCCGGTATAAAGGTCGATATAGCGTGCGGCAGCAGCCTTGTCCTTGAGCAGGTGGCGGCGCAAGAGCCGGCCGTTCGAGCGACGATGTTCGCCATCCACCCAGCGTTCATCGTTGAGCAGAACGGTGATGCGGGGCCAGTCGATTTCGCTGCCCGAGAGATAATCATAGAGCGGCGCCGGCGTGGTGCCGCCCGGCACGCACAGGCTGGCGCTGTCGTTTACCCGCAGGTGCTGGGCCAATTGACCCGCCAGCCGGTTGGCCAGCGACAGAAACAGCATCTCGCGATCGGGATATTCGATGAATTCAAGGGTCATGGCCGGATCTCCCTCCAGCGGCGATTGTCGCGGTGCAGCAGGCGAAGCGCCTCTTCGGGGCCGCTGGAGCCAGGGTCGTAAGGCTCGGGCCGTTTCAAGCCGGCTTCCCAATCGGCGATGATCGGGTCGGTCCAGGCCCAGGCGGCCTCGACTTCATCACCGCGCATGAACAGCGTCTGGTTGCCGCGGATCACATCCATGATCAGCCGTTCATAAGCGTCGGGCATGTCGGTGCCCTCGGCCCCCAGCGCATCGGCAAAGCTCATGTCCAGGGGGACCTGCACCAGCCGCATGCCGCCCGGCCCGGGTTCCTTGATCATCACGGTCAGGTGCATGCCCTCATTGGGCTGCAGCTTGATGACCAGTTGGTTGGCCTTGTGGGTGCCGCCGTCGTCAAAGATCGAATGCGGCGGCTCTTTGAAGGTGACGACGATTTCACTGGTGCGCGCACGCAGCCGCTTGCCGGTGCGCAGATAGAATGGCGTCCCGGTCCAGCGCCAGTTGGCGATCCGCACTTTCAACGCGACAAAGCTTTCGGTGCGCGAACGCGGGTTTTCGGCATCCTCCAGATAGCCGGGCCCATCCGCGCCGGCCAGATACTGGCCACGCACGATGTCCTCGGGTGCAAGCGGTTCCAGCGCCCGGATCACCTTGAGCTTTTCGTCGCGCACCGCATCCGGGTCGAAGTGATAGGGCGGCTCCATGGCCGTCAGGCACAAAAGCTGCATCATATGGTTCTGCACCATGTCGCGTATGGCGCCGGAGTGATCGTAATATTCGCCGCGTCCGCCGACGCCCACCGTCTCGGCCACGGTGATCTGCACATGCTCTACATATTGCGCGTTCCACAGCGGCTCGAACAGGATATTGGCGAAACGCACCGCCATCAGGTTCTGGACGGTTTCCTTGCCCAGATAATGGTCGATGCGATAGATCTGGTTTTCCTCGAAATGCCGGGCAAGCGTTGCGTTCAACTCGCGCGCGGTGGCGAGATCGCGGCCGAAGGGTTTTTCGACCACGATGCGGCTATCCGCATCGGCGATGCCATTGCCGGCCAGCCGCTCGGCAATGTCGCCAAACAGCGCCGGCGCGACCGAGAAGTAAAAGGCATGGGCCACGCCCGGTCGCGTCCGGGCCTTGAGCTCGGCCCAGCCGTCCGTGCCGCGTGCGTCGATGGCGACGTAACCCAGCATATTCAAAAAAGCCGAAAGCTGCGCCGAATCCTGGTTGGGGCCGACGAATTCTTCGATGGCGGCACGCATCTCGGCCCGGAAGGCATTGTCATCCTGGCGGGTGCGGGCCGCGCCGATGATCCGCGCGGTGATGGGAACCTGACCAGCCACAAAGCGGCGATAAAGCCCCGGCACGATCTTGCGTCGCGCCAGGTCGCCGGTTGCACCAAAGATCACCAGGTCGAAATCCTCAACCGGAATGATGCGTGAAACCATCGCCGCCTCCTCATCGCTGCTCTGCCGATTAGCCGATGTTAGCGGTAACAGCAAGTCCTTCAAATCCATCCCCTTTTCAATCCTGTTCCCGCAGGGGGATATTCGAGGCGCCATTTGGCCGATATGGTGCGGTTTCGGGCCCGTCCAACCGGGCAATCGCCTTGGCCAGACGTGGCAGGCGGGCACGGCGCATAAGTTCCTTACGGCTTATGCCACCGCCCATAGCGTTGGCCCGAGCCTCGGTCGCCGCAATTGCGGCCAGTACCGCTTCGGGTGCCTGCAAATAGAGATCGCGCAGAAACTCGTCCGGATGGATCGCCCGCAGCCCGATCAAGGCCAGCGAACCGCGTGGAAAATCACGCAGATTCGCCGTGACGATGATACCGGCATCTGCAGCCAAAGCGGTTTCAACCACATGCCGGTCAGCCGGATCGGGCAGGTCGATACCCGCCACCTCACCGCCCGGCTGGACCAAAGCCGCCGGAAAGCGCGATTCCAGCAACGCGATTTCGACGCCGGCCTCGGCGTTCTGGCGGCTGGCGGCATGACGCCATTCGTCCAGGATGCGGCGCGACCAGAGCGGTTGGAACAGCCCTGCCGACGCCGTGCCGATCAGGATTTCCCGCAGCACGGTCGGAAACAGCACACAGGCGTCCAGAACCGCCCTCATCCATCCAGCCGGAAAAACAGCGCCTTGAGATAGCCGGTCTCGGCCAATTGCGGCAGCGTGGGATGGTCAGGTCCAGCCTGCCCGGTGTGCAGCAATTGCATTCGCCGCCCACCCCGGCCGATGCCACGCGCGCTGGCGCTGCGAAAAGCGGTCAGATCGGCGGCATGGCTGCATGAACACAGGCCCAGATACCCTCCCGGCGCGACCAGCGGCGCGGCCAGTTTCGCCACCCGCTCATAGGCGCGCAAGCCGGCCTCCAGCGCTTGTTTCGAGGGCGCAAAGGCCGGCGGGTCGCAGATCACTACGTCGAATTGCGCGCCCTCGGCGGCCAGTGCCTCCATCTGCTGAAAGGCATCTCCCTGACGGGTGGTCAGCCGCGCCTCGGCCCCCATGGCGCGCGCGCCGCCCCGTGCCAGTTCCAGCGCCGCGGCCGAGCCATCCACGCAGGTCGCATGCGTCGCCCCAGCCGCAAGCCCCGCAAGGCCAAAGCCGCCGACATGCGAAAACACGTCCAGCACGCGCTGACCTTTCGCAAGGCGTTGGGTGAATGCATGGTTCGGGCGCTGGTCATAGAACAAGCCGGTTTTCTGACCTTGCGTCAGATCGGCCAGATAGATCGCCCCGTTCATCGAGACCTCGACGGGGCCGGCGACGGCACCCGACAGGATCTCGGTCCGCTCATCCAGCCCCTCCAATGCGCGCGCCCGGCCCTGCCCGTTCAGGATCACGGTGGTGACGCCGGTTATCTCGCGCAGCGCCGCGGCGATCTCTTCGACCATCCGCTGGGCCCAAGCGGCATTGGGCTGGATTACGGCAGCATCGCCAAACCGGTCGATCACGGTGCCGGGAAGGCCGTCGGCCTCGGCATGGATCAGCCGATAAAAGGGTTGGTCGAACAACCGCTCTCGCAGTGCCAGCGCGCGCCGCAACCGGTGGGCGATCCAGTCGCGGGTGATCTGCGCCTGCGGATCGGGGTCCATCATCCGGGCGATGATCCGCGAATCGGGATTCACCGTAACCAGCCCCAGTGGGCGGCGCTCGGCATCCTCGAGAACCGCGAAACTGCCGGGCGTAATCGCCCGCGTGCGTCGGTCGATGACCAACTCGTCGGCAAAGACCCAGGGAAAGCCGTGGCGGATCGCCTGGGGCTTGGATTTTGGGCGCAGTCGGATAGCAGGCAGATCGGCGGTCATGGCGGCCTCGTGCAAAACGGCGCAGGATTGCCACGGCGCGAGCCTGCGGGCAAGAGCGCGTCGGTTGCGTTGTTACCGCTAACGGGATACATTGTCCGTAAAGGAGATGCCAGCCATGCCCCTGCACGCCACCATCGACCGGGTCACCGACCGCATCCGCGAACGCTCGATCCACAGCCGCAGCGCCTATCTGGCCAAGATCGCCCGGGCTGCCGAAGAGGGGCCGCGCCGCGCCCATTTGTCGTGCGGCAACCAGGCGCATGCCTATGCCGCCATGCCGGACAAGCAGGAATTCGCCCAGACGCGCAAACCGAATATCGGCATCGTGACCGCGTATAACGACATGCTCTCGGCCCATCAGCCCTATGAAATCTACCCCGACCTGATCCGCCGGGCCGCCCATGCCGCCGGCGCGACCGCGCAGGTCGCGGGCGGGGTGCCAGCCATGTGTGATGGGGTCACGCAGGGCCGGCCCGGCATGGAACTGTCGCTGTTCTCGCGCGATGTCATCGCGCTGGCCTCGGGTGTGGCGTTGACGCATGACACCTTCGATGCGGCGCTGTATCTGGGCGTGTGCGACAAGATCGTGCCCGGTCTGATCATCGCCGCCGCCACCTTTGGCCATATTCCTGCGGTATTCGTCCCCGCCGGCCCCATGCCATCCGGCCTGCCCAATGACGAGAAATCCAAGGTCCGCCAGCAATTCGCCACCGGGGAAATCGGACGCGAAGCCTTGATGGCTGCCGAGATGGCCAGCTATCACGCACCCGGCACCTGCACTTTTTACGGCACGGCGAACACCAACCAGATGCTGATGGAGTTCATGGGCCTGCATTTGCCAGGCTCCAGCTTCGTCAGCCCGAACACCCCCTTGCGTGAGGCACTGACCGCCGCCGCCGTCCAGCGCGCGGCTGCGATTACCCGGCTGGGCAATGATTATATGCCCGCCGGCGAGGTGCTGGACGAGCGCGCATTTGTCAACGGCATCGTCGGTCTTATGGCGACCGGCGGCTCGACCAACCTGGTCCTGCATTTGCCAGCCATGGCACGCGCGGCCGGGCTGATCCTCGATCTGGAAGATTTTCACGACCTGTCCGAAACCGTACCGCTGATGGCGCGGGTCTATCCCAACGGGCTGGCGGACGTGAACCATTTTCACGCGGCCGGCGGTCTGGGCTTCATGATCGGTCAGTTGCTTGATGCCGGTCTGCTGCATCAGGATGTACGCACCATCGCCGGCGGCGGGCTTGACCATTATGCCCACGAGCCGAAGCTGAAGGACGGGCGCATCGAGTGGGTCGAGGGTGCCAGCAAGACGCTGAACGACAAGATCCTGCGCCCCGCATCCAATCCCTTTGCGCCGACGGGGGGGCTGAAACAGCTTTCCGGCAATCTGGGGCGCGGGGTTATCAAAGTCTCGGCCGTGGCATCCGAGCGTCATGTCATCGAGGCCCCCGCCCGGGTGTTTTCCGACCAGGAAGAGGTCAAGGCTGCCTTCAAGCGCGGAGAATTCACACAGGATGTGATCGTCGTCGTCCGCTTCCAGGGCCCACGCGCCAATGGCATGCCCGAATTGCATTCTCTGACCCCCACGCTGGCCGTATTGCAGGATCGCGGCCTGCGGGTGGCGCTGGTCACCGATGGCCGCATGTCCGGCGCGTCAGGCAAGGTGCCCGCCGCAATCCATATCTCGCCCGAGGCAGCCGATGGCGGACCGCTGGCGCGTATCCACGACGGCGACCTGATCCGGCTGGATGCCGTGACAGGAACGCTGACCTGCCTCGCCCCGGGTTTCGAGGATCGTGCCCCGGTCGAATACGATCCTTCGCACTCGACCGAAGGACTGGGTCGAGAGCTTTTTGCTGTCTTTCGCCGCAACGTGGGACCTGCCACCGAAGGGGCGGCAGTCGTCGTCTGACGACACCCGTCTGCAACAATGCCAGCAAAATCCCTCAATGCTCCCGCCACATCACCGGGCCGATGGCGACATCGGCCCCCGTCCTATCCCATCCGCCCCGCCGCGAAAGCTGCGAGCCCGCCGCACGCGCCGGCAGGCGGATCACCTGTGCCATTCCCGCCGCCTGAGGCATCTCAAGGGGCGGCAATCCTGCTCCCTCGGCCGCTTCGCGCAGGAACAGCACGTTCAGGCACACTCGTCCCTTGTCATCGAGAATCTGGCAGATACGAGCATCAGCACAGAAGCGCCGTCCCGATTTAGCGATCTGCGCCACGTCGTGCAGGCGTGCTTCGCGACCATCCTCCGCCGCCAACATGCGCCAAAGCCGGTTAGGTCCCCTTTCAGATGGATCCAGAAGGACGGCGACGGGACGACCGATCAGTTCGGCCCTTTGATAGCCGCACATGGCAAGATAGCGGTGGTTCACTGCGACAATATGGCCAGCCAGATCAAGAATTAGCACCGCGCGATGAGTATCCATCGCTCGCATGGCCCACTCGAGATCGTGATGAAGCCGCTGGATTTCAGTCATCCGGAAAAGCCCCTGCAAAGGATTCCCGGGCAACATCGCGCCGATAGGCTAAGATTCCGTTAGCGTGCCGGAACTTTCTCTACGGCCGACCCCTTTTTAATCTTCCAGTGGCGGGCCGAAGCGCCCGACCATCCGCTTGCGGATCTGGTCCCGCACGGTGCGGTAAAGCGCCAGCTTGGCCTCTCGCCCCTCAGCGAGGCCGCTGGGGTCCATGATCGGCCAATATTCCACGTCCATATGAGAAACTCTGGTCATTTCAAGGGCTCGCCTCTGACTGGCCGGAGACAGCGCGATCACCAGATCAAAGCTGGTCAGGTCGTCACCCCACGCTTTCATTTCGTCGAATGAACGTGCGCGATGGGTCGAAAGCTCGACTCCGATCTCCTTGCAGACGGCGATGGCGAAGCCGTCGATCTCCATGTCGTTCTTGACGCCAGCCGACTGGACATAGGCAGCACGACCGTAGAATTTCTTCATCATCCCCTCTGCCATGGGCGAACGGATGGCGTTGTGGTCGCAGCAGAACAGTACCGAATGGGGAATCGGCCCGACCACGAATCACCCAGGAACCAGTGCACAGATCAGGGTGAACAAGCGCCGCGCCGTATCTATATCGATTTCGGCCTTGCCCTCCAGCCGCTCTTGCAACGTGCGGGCCCCCTCATTGTGGATGCCGCGCCGGGCCATGTCGATGGCCTCGATCTGCGCAGGCGGCAGGCGTTTGACCGCATCGAAGTAGCTGGTGCAGATCTGGAAGTAATCCTTGACCGTCTGTCGGAACGGGCCAAGCGACAGGTGGAATTCGGCCACCTTGCCGCCCGCCTCGGTCGCAATGTCAAAGACCAGCCTTCGTTCACGCACCGCCAAGGCCAGTGCATAGGGACCGGCGGGAACCTCCTGCCCTTCGCGACCCGGTAGGTTGAAGCTGTTGTCTTCAAGCAGATCGAAAACCGCGACACGCCGCTCCTGCTCAAGTTCGGGCGTAGGAGGGGGCAGAGCACTGTCGTCGATGTCGATCCGACACAGCCGATTCGTGGAGTCGCTCATGGCTTTTCCCCGTTCAAAGCCGCCAGCCGGACCGAAACCGACCGGCCATGCGCCGAAAGCCCCTCGGATTCAGCCAAACGGACCGCCGCCGGTCCAATCACCCCCAGCGCCGCGGGCGAAAGCCGGGCAATGGTGCTGCGCTTCAGGAAGTCCATCACCGACAGACCGGACGAGAAACGCGCCGAACGCGCCGTCGGCAAGACGTGGTTCGGACCGCTGACGTAATCTCCCACCGCCTCGGGCGTCCAGCCGCCAAGGAAAATGGCCCCTGCATGCCGGGTCTTTTGCGCCAAAGCCTCGGGGTCGTCGACGCAAAGCTCCAGATGCTCGGGTGCAAGCCGATTCGAAAGCGCCGCCGCTTCATCAAGATCGCGCGTCACGATGACGGTGCCATAGTCGCGCCAACTCGCCCCGGCCACCTTTGCACGGGGCAGTGTCGGCAAAATACGCTCGACCTCGGCAACAACGGCCCGGGCCAGGGCCGCATCCGGAGTGACGAGGATCGACTGGGCGTCGGCGTCGTGTTCGGCCTGCGCCAACAGGTCCAGCGCCAGCCATTCCGGGTTCTGCGCCCCCTCGGCAATGATCATCACCTCGGAGGGGCCCGCGATCATGTCGATGCCCACGCGGCCGAAAACCTGCCGCTTGGCGGCTGCGACATAAGCATTGCCCGGCCCGGTGATCTTGTCCACCGGCCGGATGGTCTGGGTGCCATAAGCCATCGCAGCGATCGCCTGCGCACCGCCGACGCGATAAACCTCGTCCACGCCGGCCAGCTCCGCTGCCAGCAAGACCAGCGGATTCACCACGCCATCGGGCGTAGGCACGCAAATCACCAGCCGCTCGACACCGGCCACACGGGCGGGAATGGCGTTCATCAGCACTGACGAAGGATAGCTTGCCTGCCCGCCCGGAACATAAAGTCCCGCTGCAGAAACCGGCGTCCAACGCCAGCCCAAGGTCGCCCCTTCGGGATCGGTCCAATGCAGATCGTCAGGCATCTGCCGGGCGTGATAGGCACGAATGCGCCCTGCGGCCATGGCCAGCGCGGCGCGATCCTCGGCCGAGACCTTCGCTATTTCCGCAGCAATCCGTTCCTTGGAAAAGATCAGCGTGTCGGGCGTCAGTGCCAGACGGTCGAAACGCCCGGTCAATTCGACCAGTGCCGCGTCGCCCCGGCTGCGCACATCGCTTATAATCGCGGCAACGGCATCATTTACATCCACCGCATCCTCGCGCTTCATGGAAAGAAGCGCAGAGAAACGCTCGGCAAAATCGGGTTGGGCAGTGGAAAGATGGATGGGCATGGATCGGGCTCACAATGACCCGACCTTGTTAGCGGCTGTGGGCAAGGGGCTCAAGCGGCTACGGCAAGGCTGAACCCGACCATTCAACTATGTTGCAAGGCCGGATTCGGGTATTTGCACAACGAAGAAGCACAAGCCGAGCTCAAGACAGGCCAGTTTCTTCTTCGTTGTCTAAATACCCATGGCGGCATGGCAAGCTGAGCCAACATTGACCACGAGGGGCGCAACGCAATCAATCGTCAGGATGTTGCGGTGCGCGGCGTGAGGGCGCGATATAAGGTCGTGTCACGTCGCGCAGCTCGACATTCAGGCATTCCGCCTCGACCGCCAGCGTACCATCGCCTGCGAATTCCAGCAGCAGGCGGCCGGCGCCATCCTCTCCGGCCTGCCACGTCAAAGCCAGCAACTCCAGGATCAGGTCTTTGTCCTGACGGTCGATCCCGTCGCTCAACACGCGTTGCACGTCCGAGATCAAAAGCACCGCACGTACGCGCTCATAGGGGCGACCGTCGCGGCGGGCGAGATCGGCATCTTCCCAACGGAAACGGTTTACCAGCAAAGCCAGTTGGCGGTGTCGGCTGTCATAGGAAATCTCGGTTACCGGCAGGATGGCGTCTTGCGTCAACGTCGAGATCACAGTCAGATCCTCGGCATCGCTGGCCAGCAGCGCCAGCGGTGCCGGATCGGCGTCGGTAAAACGGGCGTCAGCCATCGACGGTTGCCTCCTTGATGCGTTCGATATCGGCGCCCACGCCGCGAAGCTTGCGCACCACCTTCTCATAGCCGCGGTCGAGGTGATAGACGCGGCTGACGATGGTTTCACCCTCTGCGGCAAGCCCGGCTAGAATGAGACTGACCGAGGCCCGCAGATCCGTCGCCATCACCGGAGCGCCGCGCAGCTTTTCGACGCCGTGGACGGTGGCGTGGCCGCCATGCACCTCGATCCGGGCCCCCATGCGGGCGAGTTCAGGGGCGTGCATGAAGCGATTCTCGAAAATCTTCTCTTCCAGCACCGAGGTGCCCTCGGCCGTGCAGAGCAGCGCCATCATCTGCGCCTGAAGGTCGGTCGGGAAGCCCGGGAACGGCTCGGTGACCACATCGACCGCGCGCAGCCGTCCGTTCTTGCGCGAGACCTTCAGGCCGCGTTCGGTCTCGATCACCTCGATTCCGGCCTCGTCCAGCTTTTCGCAGAAGGCCGCGACCAGGTCGATACGGCCGCCCAGGCATTCAACCTCGCCACCGCAGATCGCCGGGGCCAGCATATAGGTGCCAAGTTCGATACGGTCCGTCACCACCGGATGCGTTGCGCCACCAAGCGCCTGCACACCTTCGATGGTGATGGTCGAGGTGCCCTCTCCCTCGATCTGCGCGCCCATGCGGCGCAGGCAATGTGCCAGATCCACGATCTCCGGCTCGCGCGCGGCATTCTTGATGACGGTAGTCCCGCGTGCCAGCGTCGCGGCCAGCAATGCGTTCTCGGTCGCGCCGACGGAAACCAGCGGAAAGTCGATCACGGCGCCTTTCAGCCCACCCGATGGGGCCTTGGCGTGAACATAGCCGTCGCGCAGGTCAAGCTGGGCCCCCATCGCCTCGAACGCCCGCAGATGCAGGTCCACCGGCCGCGCGCCGATGGCACAGCCGCCCGGCAGCGAGACCACGGCATGCCCATCGCGGGCCAGCATCGGCCCCAGCACCAGAATCGACGCGCGCATCTTGCGGACGATGTCGTAATCGGCGCGGTGGCTGGTCAGGTCATGGCTGGAGAGCGCCAGCACCTGCCCGTCCTGCAGGCTTGCGACCTCGGCCCCCAGCGACTGCAACAGCGCCGTCATGGTACGGATATCCGACAGGCGCGGCGCATTCGTCAACGTCAGCGGCTGGTCAGTCAGCAGTGTCGCCGGCATAAGCGTCAGGCAGGCATTCTTTGCCCCGGCGATCGGGATTTCGCCCTTGAGCGGCCCGTTCCCCCTAACAATGATCTGGTCCATCTATTCCTCGTTCCCGGGCGCCTGTCCGTTCGGCGGTATCTCTGGCCCGTGCTGCTCGTTCTGCGTCGTCTCGTCCGATGTCCCAGCCCGCGCGCGCCCCTGTGCCTTGCGCCGGGCAAGGTTGGCCCGCAACGCCGCCTTGAGCCGCGCTTCGCGTGCATCGCCCTTGGGATCGTGGGGTGTTTTCGTCATGCTCTCCCTGTTAGCGTCCTTGCCCGCTTGCGTCCAGCGGCGGCGCGGCCAGCCACGGGCGATCGGCAACGAATGGCGAAATGCAATTTTTTGCGACTCTCCCTCTTGCGCCCTCGGCGCGGTCGGTCTAAAGCCCCGGCCACGGCGCTGCGGTAGCTCAGTGGTAGAGCACTCCCTTGGTAAGGGAGAGGTCGAGAGTTCAATCCTCTCTCGCAGCACCATAAAAATCCCCATATTTCCAAGGCTTCTAGCGCGAATGGCGGCTGTCCCGCTTTGTGGCTATTGCGCAGAACAAAGCACGTCCACGCCGGGGCATGTGTCAAAGAACTGGCAAAGCCTGTTCTCGTTCCGCCCCCGATTCGCCCCCATCCACAGAGGAATGACAGCATGAGCACCTGCGCGAGATGCAACGAGCCGCTGCACGACTGCCAATGCCCCGAGCCGGGCAGCGAGGCCGATCACTACGGTCGCGTCTGGCGGCATTGCGAGAAAGGCTTGAGCATGACTAAAGCCAGTATGGCCCGGTTCATGATGTTCTGCCTCGCGAACCGGGTGGAGCTTGGCGACGTCTATGCGTTCGACCCGAGGTTCCGCGGATCGCAGGTGCTTGCGGCGATTCGCATCCACCCCGACCAGATCGAAGCATTCGAGCGCGAGACAGGCGGCAAGCTGCGCCGGCCTCCTCGGCTTGTGCTGAACTGACCCCCGCGACCAGAAGGAGAGGACATGAGCGACGGAATGATGAAGGCCATCCGCGCGGCCTTTGACGCGGGATGCGAACAAGGTAGCGACGAAGCAACGGCTTACGATTGGGGCAGCCATCCGCGCCAGACGAGGAATCAGGCATTTGAAGATTTCATGGCCGCATGGAACCCGGACAGTGCACCGATCCGCGCACTTTTCCCCCAACCCCCGGAGGACGCGCGATGACGCCAAAGCGAATCCAGCTCAAGCGCACGAAAGGCTGGCGCATGCCTGCGGTAGATGTTCGACCCGCGCATGACCTCATACATCCGGCGCTGGACCTCGTGCAGCCAGTCCTTAACCTCGAATTCGGCCTCATTCTCGGACGAGCCCCGCAGGCCCAGCCGGAACCACGGCCGTGACGGCGAGGTGACGCCCGACATCAGCCCGGCGCGCAGCGTGCGCAGCGCCATCTGGGCGGTGTTGTCGAGGATCCGCTTGTTGATCGAGGAATCGCTGCGTCGCTCATTCGCCTCGAACCGGCCGCGCGTCGGCTGGATCGCATCCCGCAATTCACGGAAATGCGCCTGCCAATACTCATACTCCTGGTCCATCGCCCCGCGGCGATAGTCCAGAGTCTTACGCAGTTGCTGGTTGAGAACGGGGGCCATGAGGATCAGCCGCCCAAGATCGTTTTCTTGCCATCAGGGGCGTAAGCCTGCCCGGCAGTGTCGGTAAGGATGGTGCCCTGCCGGCCTGACTTCGACCGGGGGCGCGACGCTGTGTTGAACACCGGTGCCTTGCTGGCCTGGTATTGCGTCGGCTCGGGAATGTCCGGGGCGTTGCACATGGATGACCTCGTGATTGCTTCGAGGGCATCATGCGAGGCGCGGTGCGGGTGATATATGTTGGCCTGTCATGGAGGGAAAATCCCGCCGGGGTGCCGGGGCCGCTGCCTCCGAAAGTATGCTATGCTGTTCCCGGCTCACGCGATCCCCGGCCCCCTCTGCGCGCGCTCAGGGGGTGTAGGTGGCACCGTCTGGCAGGCACCACGGTGACCACGCGCCGCCAGAATTATTATCGTGGCGCGTCACTGTCACAGGCGCCCCATTAAAATAGTAGCGCGTTGCACGCTGAACCGTGACGGTAGCAGTTGCTCGCACTATTTTGACCACCCAAGCGCCCAAAGTGTCAGGAGCGCCAACTGTCGATGCTGACGCAGACACTGTGCGATGGACCAACTTGACCGCGTCAAGGTCCGAAACTGCGGTCGGAATGGCCGTGCCCGTCTCGTTACCATAACCAGCCAGCATCACTTTGCCCGCGCTGAAATCAGCGCTGTTGCCGACCGCGCCCGCTCCGGTCAAAGTCCCCTCAAGGACCAGATCATCAAGATAGGTTGGAAAATCTGCACCATCCGGGGTTTGCTGCGATGTGCGATAGCTGTTGTATGCCCTGATCTGAGATGGCAGGCCGGCATAGCCGTAACGAGCCGGAACCTGAGAAGCGATGCGGGGCACGTTGCGAGACGCGCCGTAATAGAACCGACCTACAGTCGGGCTGGGTTGCAGATCGTTAAACAGGCTGGCGGTATGGGTGCAGTCGGGAAAGCCTACCTCATCGCCGGTGAACTCGACGCGGATACGGCCGCCACAGAAATACTGCTTCCCGAAGCGCGGGCTGTAGCCAGAGTGCGCGACCACTGTGTCTACCAGGTGGATGTTATTCGCACGGTCCCATAGGATGCCCGCGAAGTTGCCCGCAAAATTATTGTTCTCGGTCGCGCAGCCATGGAATTTCGACCCGGGGGCAAAGTCCAGAGATGTGCTGGTCGTGATGACCGCCGATACAGCGCCACCGGCTGCCGAATATCCCCCCTCCTCAACCCGAAGATTGTCAAATGTCACGTCGTCATTAAGGCCCAGACCGGCAACGGCGCCTTGAGCCGTGCGCCCGATATGCAGGCCCGACGAAAACACAACCGGCGCCTCTATCGTCGTGACGCGGGCCACGTGGGATAGCGTGATCTGATCGCCGCTATGGGCGGTGATGATCGCCGTGATGCTGCCATATTGCGCGTCGATACCTTGCTGCCCGGCGCGCCCAATCGTGACATAGCGACCGGTCAGATCGTCGGTGATGGCAGCCGTCAAAGTTGCTATGTTGCTGCCCGCCGTGGTGGCGCAGCGCACCGCCTCGAAGGATGCGGTAGCGGACACCACGTCAGTATCCGGCGCGCTGTCCAGCGTGATCTGGGTCGGGCCGTCCACACTGACGATCTGCGCCGCATTGACCAGACGCAGGACACCGTTACTCGGGCCAGCCCCTGCGAGGAAAAACCACCGCCCTTCATGGCTGGCATCGAAGGTAGCGGCGGTCGCCGTGACAACCGCTCCGACGTTGGAAAACCGCGTTGCCGGCGCAATGAAACCAGCCCCACCCGCGTCGGTCGGCTGATAGCCACAGGCCGAAACCTCAAGCTGCCCAACTGTCGAATTGAACAGGTTTTCAGTCATGAAGCCGATGTTTCGAAAGCGACGGATAAATACCTTGTCGATATTTGCCACATTGCAAGACTGCGTTTTGAACGCGACAGGATCGGTGGCGATATCGTTTGCACCGTCTAAGTAGATGCGCCCGATAATCTGTGGCGAGAATAGGCGCGGCGACGATTGCTCCCAACGGAATAGGGCGGTCGGAACTGGATAGGTAATACCCTGAGCCGCATAGAAACCGGAGGCGCGGACCCGAGCACGGGCCAGCCAGTTCTTACAGGAAAATCTAACACCATTGCCGTTGAAGTTGATCCGATTTTCCTCTTGCGCAAACCCCATTCCCCACAGCGCGTCCGCGAAGTTCTCGCTGAACATTTCGTCATTCATGGCCAACGTGACGCACGGATAAATCAGATCGGCGGTCCTTCCGCCACCCGCCGACCACCATGCAATCATGTCGTCGTGGAATTGCTGGACAGCAGCAGTCACGCGGGCCTCATTCTGACTGGATGTATCACCAGCCAGCGCGGCAGTCATATCGTCGGGATGCAGGTAATCGACCAGGTGCCAGACGGCAAAATCCCGACGCGCCTGCACCTCCTGCGCCTGCGTTGCCTTGGCGTCGGCGGCGGTGGCGGTTACCTTCGCGGAGGCCGCGGCCACCTTCACCGCCGCGGAATCGAGCGTGGCGAACTCGGGCACAACCTTGAGCAGCGTGACAGACACCGCAACGCCGTTGCCCCGGGCCCAGACGATCTCCGCGCCCCTGACTGGCCACATCATCGAACCATTGAGCGCATGCCCATTTGCCACATCGCCACGGGGCGGTTCGCCATCGGCAATGGCAAGCTGCACGGCGCCGTAGGCGTCGATCAGGGCCATCGCCTCGCGGCCCTTGGCTTCAGCTATCTTCTGCCAGCCTGCGGACAGGGTGATGCGTTGGGTTGCGCTGGCCATCAGGTCACCGTGAGGTTGGTGGAGGTTGCGGCGCTGGCCCAAAGGTGCTGGGCGGCGACGAGCGGCAGATCCGTGGTGCCGTCGATCCGGTGGCCAGTGAGCGGCGCTATGGTCGGGGGGATGGACTTGGACCCAACGGTCACGGCGAGGTTGAACGGCCCCGCACCTTCGATCTTGACGACCTGACCGTCAGCCCGCCCGCTGGCGATCCGCGTCCAGGAGTTGCTGACTGTGAAATTCTGCGTGGTAGCCATGGCCTGCCCGTCGTGGTTCGAGGGCAGGATAGGAACGCAGCGAAATCCGATATATGTTGGCCGAAGGGCGCGCAGCCCCTACTCGGTAAGCGGAATGTGCCGTATCCGCGTTACCCCTTGTGTAGCGTTCACCTTCGGCTCGATATCGTCATGGAGGGTTCTGCAAACGCCCCAGAGCGCCTTGTTTGTAGCACGCGTGTAGTATCCCGCAGAAATGTAACGAGCCGAGATGTAATTGCTGTCGACCAGGCGACAAACCTCGCGCGTTTCCTCGTCGTCCGGCAGACCTCGGCCAACAGATGCCTCATATAACCGAACAAGCTTGTGCCCGATGCTCCTTAGGTCGAGTACGCTCGATCCAGAGAACCGCAAAAATGCTTTCAGATATAGCTCAATAGCGTGATAATAGAGATATTGAACCGGGCTGTCTGGGTGCGAGACTTCCCGTCTGATTTTATCAAGCTCTACGGCCGAAACCCAATAGGTATGCGCAAAGTTGAAAAGCCCAAATGCGCTCGTTCTGTCGTCGGCACCCACTATTTAAATCTCCACGTTGTTCTGCCCAAGTATCTGACCCAGAAGGGATGATGGGAGAAATACCATTTACCAGACCGGGTGCCACTCACTTTGCGCCTGCGCTTCCTGCTGGCGCCGGATCGAGCGGGCGACGACGGGATAGGCGAAGGTCAGGGCCAGCGCATCGGCCTCATCCGGGCTGGAGACGCCGCGCTTCTTCATGTCAGATTTCTTTTCGATCTCAATCGCGTTGTTCACGTCAAAGCCGTAAAGCGGCCCTGTCAGGTCCATCTCAAGATCGCGGCTGTCTGGGATGCAGCCGCCCTCACGCAGCCACTCGCGCATGGTAGCCCACATCTGCGCGCGCTTGTTCCGGCACTTGGGCACGCCCTCAATTGCGCGATCCGCCTTGCCGCCGAAGTTCACGCCGATCACCGAATAGCCCATCTGCCGGCACCGATCGACCACACCACCGCCTACTCCACCCTCGTCGATGAACACCCCATCAGGCTTGAGCCGGTCGATCTCGGCCATCACGCGGGCTGCCACCTGCATGGTGTCGGCACCCTTGTCCGAAGCTCTGCAGAAGGCCCTTGCCGATCCTGATGTGATTGACCGTCTCGCGACGCTGGGCACCACCCCGGTTGCGGCCGATCTGGCCACCCCTGCGGCCATGGACGAGCGCTTCACCTCCGAGATCGAACGCTGGTCCAAGCTGCTGGCAGACGCTCCGGCGAACTGATCCATGCGCCCGCCGCCCATCGAGGCGGCGGGTTTGTTGGCGGCATGCGGGCGGGGAGGCACCATGTCCACGAAACCAAAAGACCAAACTGATATTGCTGCAGGCCTGTTCTTCATGGCTTTGGGGGGCTTCTTCGGCTGGCAGGCCCTGCAAATGGAAATCGGCACATCGCTGCGGATGGGGCCGGGATATTTTCCGATGGTCCTGTCGGGTCTGCTGTTCATCCTGGGCGCGGTGATCCTGTTCAAGGCCTTCGGGCGGCCCGATGACGAACCCATCGGCCGCTTCGCCTGGCGGGGCATCCTGTTCATCCTGCCCGCGCCGATCTTCTTCGGCCTGACCGTCCGGGACCTGGGCTTCGTGCCCGCCCTCTTCATCACCACGCTGATCGCCAGCCAGGCATCGGTGCGGATGCGACCGCTGCCCGCGCTGATCCTGGCAATCATCGTCACCATCATGTCGACACTGATTTTTTCCTATGGCCTGGGGCTGCCGTTCCGGCGCTTCGGCCCCTGGCTGCCGGTCTGAGGGGGCACATATGGAGCTGTTATCCAACCTTGCGCTTGGCTTCAGTGTCGCCTCGTCGCTGGCGAACCTGGCCTTCTGCCTGATCGGTGTCCTGCTGGGCACGCTGATCGGCGTGCTGCCGGGCATCGGCGCCACCGCCACCATCGCCATGCTGCTGCCCATCACCTTCCAGTTGGAACCCGTGTCCTCGCTGATCATGCTGGCGGGGATCTATTACGGGGCGCAATACGGCGGATCGACCACGGCGATCCTGATCAACATGCCGGGCGAAAGCTCGTCTGCCGTGACGGCCATTGATGGTTATCAGATGGCCAAGCGCGGGCGGGCCGGAACGGCACTTGCCACTGCCGCCTTGGGGTCATTCTTCGCGGGCAGCGTGGCGACCTTCCTGGTGGCGATCTTCGCGCCGCCCCTGACGACCATCGCGCTGAAATTCGGCGCGGCGGAATATTTCAGCCTGATGGTCATGGGGCTGGTCATGTCGGTGGCGCTTGCCCATGGATCGGTGCTGAAGGCGCTTGCCATGGTGGTGCTGGGCCTGCTGCTGGGCATGGTCGGCACCGACGTTTATACCGGCGCGCCGCGCTTCACGATGGGCATGAACCAGTTCGCGGACGGGCTGAACTTCGTGGCCGTGGCCGTGGGCGTCTTCGGCATCGCCGAGATCCTGCGCAACCTGGAAGACGAACACGACCGCCAGGTGATGACCAAGAACATCACCCGCCTGTTCCCCAACCGCGAGGAATTCCGCCAGATGGTCGGGCCGGTCCTGCGGGGCACCGGTATCGGGTCCGTGCTGGGCATCCTGCCGGGCGGCGGCGCGATCCTGGCCTCCTTCGCCTCCTACACGATCGAGAAGAAGGTCTCGAAGAACCCCGGCGAATTCGGCAAGGGCGCCCTGGCGGGCGTGGCCGGGCCGGAAAGCGCCAACAACGCCGGCGCGCAGACCAGCTTCATTCCGCTGCTGACGCTCGGCATCCCCGCGAACCCGGTGATGGCGCTGATGATCGGGGCGATGATCATCCAGGGCATCGTGCCGGGGCCGAACGTGGTCTCGGAACAGCCGGAGCTGTTCTGGGGCATCATCGCCTCGATGTGGATCGGCAACCTGATGCTGGTGGTCCTCAACCTGCCCTTGATCGGGCTCTGGGTGAAGCTGCTGACGGTGCCCTATTTCGTGTTGTTCCCGATCATCATGGCGATGTGTTCCATCGGGGTCTATTCGGTCAACTCGAACCCCTACGACCTGTTCGCGGTCGCCTTCTTCGGCCTGCTGGGCTATATCCTGTCCAAGCTGCGCTGCGAGCCGGCACCCCTGCTGCTGGGCTTCGTCCTGGGCCCGCTGCTGGAAGAGAACCTGCGCCGGGCGATGATCCTGTCAAAAGGCGATCCCACAACCTTCGTGACCCGCCCGATCAGCGCAACGCTGCTGCTGCTGTCGCTGGCGATCCTGGTGCTGGTCTTCCTGCCCCAGATCCGCAAGCGTCGGGAGGAAGTCTTTACCGAAAGCGACGGTTGAGAAAACTGCGATGCGGCGGTCACATCGCCGCACCTGCATCAGTGAACATGGCCGCCCGCTATTGCGACCAGATCGTTGCGCTGAAACGTGGCTCGGTCGTGGCCCAGGCGGCACCCGACCAGATCATGCGGGCCGAGGCGCTCAAACTGATCTTCGGCATAGAAATGGTCGTGATGTCGCATCCCCGCAGCGGCCTTCCCGTCACCATGCCGGGCTAGATCATATCCTCAAATGGCGAGGCTACTGCCTGATGCACGCGGCATTGTTGAGCAGAGGACGCTGTCGGCCATTTTGTCTTGGCAGCAGGCAGCCGGCGCTGCTGCCATTGTCGCCAAGATAGCTGTGCGCTTCCTCCATCACGACGAGCAGCGGGCGTTCGCGCCCGCCCTCCGAGAGGTTACGCGCCCAGAAGAGACCATCGTAAAGGACGCGCAAGATGTTGCCGATGATATCGTTCGTCACCGTCGAGGGAATGCCTGACAGGTCGAGGATCGTGATCGGCTTGTCACTGCCGAGCCATTGACCGACGAGATCGGCGAGCGTCTTGGTCGTCGTGCCGTCGAGCTCGGGATGCCAGTCGCCGGCCTTCAGCAGGAAGTCGTAGCGCGCGACGCGAAGCCGAGCGCCGAGCGCCTCAAGCGGCCCCCGGATGTTGAGGACGTCCGGGAGCCAATTGATCTTCTCCGGATCAGCGGCGACATTCTTGACCTTGCGAAAGCGCGGCGGGACCGCGGCATGCGCATCGCCCACGATCTTCGCGCCCAAAGGATCGCATTCGTAGGCCCAGGTCGCCTGATCTGACGGGTTTGCGCCGCCGGCGCTGAGATAGGTTCCGAACTCGCGACAATAGAGATCATGCCAGAGCTTGTTGAGCGAGAAAGGTACCGGGCTATCGGCGGTGATGCTGGCGGAATCGACACCGGCGATCGGCTGCGCCGTTAGGCTTGCGATCTTGGCCTCGAGTATCTGCTCGAGGATGATGTTGCGTGCTTTTCCATCGGGCGGGAGGCTTCCGAATGTCACCCGCATGAGCTCATCGAAGCTAAGCGCCCAGAAAGGGATACACAGCCGATGCTCATTGGCGTTACGGGCATCCGGGCTGATCTTGAAGATATTCGCTCGGTCGCCGAGTGCCTTGCCATATTCGCCGTGGAGATCAAGCACGACGATCCGCGCCGAAGGGAAGCGCCTTTCATCCGACAGGACGTTCAACAGCCCCGCGACTGTTGTCGACTTGTCGTAGCGGGTGGCGACGCGACGGGCATTCTTGAGCTTGTTGAAGCACCGCTCAACGAGATTGCGCAGGCGGTAGAGCCTGCGGTCAACGGCGACCCGTATCGCCGGCCGAGGCATAGCCCGCAGCCTTGTGGTTGAAGCCCATGATCTGGCCGAGACCCCAGCTTGCCGAGCGCAGCGCGGCAGCGGCATCGATCTTCATGGCCAGGGCGAGACGCGGGTAGCTGTCCTTGGGATATGGCGCGCCACCCCACCTCTGATAGGCGAGGCCGGTCGCCTCGGCCGTGGCGCGCTTCTGGCCCGGCCCCAGCTCGCGCCAGAACACATGCGGCTCGAACAGCATCTTCGGCCGGCCTTGGCTGTCGAATCCGCCGCCCGAGGTCTCGACCTCGATCACGGCGCGGATTTCATCCTCTCCGGTGCCGATCAGCCGGCCGGCACGGGCAATATCAATATCGGTGAGCCGCTTGGCGCGGCCCTTGAACCCTGCTGGGTACATGCGTTTCTCCATGAAAAAAGCCCCGCACGAAGGCGGGGCGGATGCGGTTATGTTTGGAGGCGCTCCTACATTTCGTCAGGGCCTACGGGGGTAGGTACCCGTGATGCGCGCGCACTCGCGGAGATCGATCAAGGTACAAGCAGAGGCCAGCGCAAAACCGATCATGAAATGGCAACAGCCCGCCTAGCAATCAATCGTGATGCAACTTGGTCGTCGGATCGGCGTATCCATCTGCGACGATCTTAAGGAGCATAGACATGAAGCTCGCACCCACACTGGCAGCAATCGCTGTCATTGCAGGCACCCTTGGCGCGGCGCCTGCATTCTCCGATCCCGGTAGAGGGAATGGAAAGGGTCACCAAGCACGCCACGATGAACACAGGGGCGATCACCGCAAGCCTCGACCACAAGCGAGATATATCGCCGACTGCCCACCGGGGCTTGCCAAAAAGAACCCGCCATGTGTCCCGCCGGGGCAAGCGCGCAAGCACGTGGCCCGCTATGGGAACCGGGTGGGAGACATCCTTCGCACGAAAGACTATATCGTCGTGCGAGACCCCCGTCGCTACGATCTGGAAGCTCGCCATGGTTGGAATTACTACCGCGATGACGACCGGATCTATCGTGTCGACAGCGAGACCCGAAAGGTGCTGGCTGTCCTCAACCTGATTGATGCGTTCGCCAACTGAACACCGCAAAGCGGTAGGGAAAATTGACGCTTACGCGGCATCACCTATATTACCCAAGTCTGCCGACACCGGATCCTTTTGGGCAGGCCGGCCCCCAGTTCCCGAACATCACGCACACTCTGGGGGCCGTCATCATCCGGGCGATCTTGCGGCCCATGGCTGGCTGTCGCAAAACGCCGCCATGAAAGCCACGCATGACGACACGACCTTCACGCTGACCGGCGAAATCTGGTCAGCCACCTATCCACTGGAAGAACTGCCGAAGTGGCTGCGGTTCTATCGCGCACGGAAGGCCAGGTTTCCGAAGGCCAAGGGGGCCTACGAGCCGACGATTGCCGCGCTGGAGGCGTTGGCGATGGAATTGGGCGTTACGGTGCCAGAATAGGCACTGAGCAGTATTGACTGCGGCAGATCAGCAGATAAGTTCCGTGCCCGCCTTGGCCGATTTGTTCCAAGGAAAGCCCCGACTGGAATGCAGCTGACAGTCGGGGTTACCCCCAATTCCCTACAACCTGCGGGTGCGACACCATGCGCCTTGCGGGTTCGCACTGGCGGCCTACGGTGCGCTTGCCTGTGAGCCATTCTTTATAGCTGCGGCAGGCATGCCTCGGCTTTACATGCGCTATGTAGCTGGGGCCACCCTCCCCCCTCACGGCAGTTTCACCGTATCCATCCGCGCCTCGATCTTGCGCAAGCTATCAAGGATCAGCACCATGCGCTCGTCCTGCCGCGCCGAGGCTGTCTCCAGCGCGCGTGTCCGCGCCTCCACAGCCGCAATCTGGCCTGCATGGTCGGTAAGCTTTGACGCCAGACCGCTGGTGGTGGCGGTCCAAGCGCCCCAGGCAACGGCAATGGAGACAATCATCCCGCCCAAGACGAGGACATTGCCGAGGCTGATTCTGTTATCCAGTGTGGGCACTATGGCCATCTCTCTTCCTCGTGTAGTTGCGCAAAAAAATCCCGCGCAAGGCGGGGTCCGTTTCTTACGTGGAAACGACTTTCGGTGATGAGACGATCTGTCGCGTTAAACACTCATGACAGCCGAGCGTATCGTTGCACATCGTTTTATAGGAGATATTTATGCCAACGGACCCCACGACCGAATATGTCGCAAAATGCCTGTATGAGGCTCATGCCGCATCAGCGGAGGATGCAAACGGCATTATCGCGCCCTGGCAAAATATCAGCTTGAGCGAGCAGAGGAACTGGCAAGCCGCCGCATTAAAGGCAAAACTTATTCTTCTTCCCATTTCCGACCCGCGTTCGACCCACGATCCTGAGCCGCATAGAAATTAAATGATCAGCACGGGTCGGGCCGAGAAATCAGAGGTCATGCATGTCATGGCGATGGGCGCGGCCGACCGAAGCCGGGGGCGATGGCGTCAGGCCGCTTGCTCCTTTTCGGCACGGTGCGCCACCCACACTTGGCTGATTGTCTCATCCAGATCGGCGACTTTTTCATCGACCGTGAGGATCAGCGACATCAGCGTATTTGCTTCGCGGTCACTGTGATTGATAGCGTTAGTCTCGGCAGCCAGATCACGCATGGCCGCTGCTAGGCCCCGCAGGATAGCGCTTGCCCGTTCCGCATCATGGTATGCGTCAGAGAATGACTTCATGCCGGTTCCCCCTCTTTCGGCAACGCACTGCTGTCCAGCGCGGCATTGAGTTCGCAAGCAATACTGCGCGCGGTAATGATCAGCGAAAGGACGGCTTTCGGCGCAAGTCCTTCAATGTCCAGCGTCTCGGCTGCCTCAAGGATATATTCCAGATGCATAGCCCGCGTCTGCTGGTTCTGGATGTGGTCGAGAAGCGCGCTCATGCTGCACCTCCGATCAGTGCGCGGGCCTCGGCCCAGATTTCGGCAGCCTTCGGGCCGTCTCCAATCTCGTGGTCGCCGTTGACCGTGTAGCCGAGAACCTTCCGCAGAAAGTCGTCGGCATCGCGCGCCGGCAGATCCACTATGTCGTTCGCCAGATCCATCATCTGGTCGCAGGCGGCATCACCCTCAGCCTCGGGTAAGCTTCGATCACATGCGACCTCTCTAAGCCGGATGATTTCGCGATACATCGCTGCGATGGGCGTTTCCTCGTCCGCCACCGCGACGGCTGGCGCAGCACCCGCGACCAGAGCGGCGGGCATCGCTTTCAAAAGGGCGCGGCGGTTCATGCTGCACCCCCACGCCGATAGTTGGCATTGAGCACCCGCCTGATATCGCGGGCGGCGATTTCCAGCGGAAGGATGGGCAGGCCGAAACCACGACGGCCAAACTGCGCAACCTCAAGCGCGACTTGACTGTCGATCAACTCTAGCGCGCGATGGATATTATCAAGCTCAATAGCGGTCATGCCACGCCCTCCATGCGGTCAATCCGGCGATGGCCGATCAGAAGCGCCTCGCGCTGGAAGGCGACGGCATTGCGGACAGAGGCATAATCGCCTGCGCCAGTTTCGATTTCATCAAGAGCCAGACGCAGCTTGTCAGCAATCAAAGCCCGCTCGGCCGGGGGCATAAGCGTGGTTTGCGCAGGCAAGCCGGGGGTGTTATGGCAATGAATAGCCATTCGTTGATCCTCCAGATCAGCGTTTCGGTTAGGGCCGGGTGGAAGGTCGCAACTTCCCTCGGCCTGACTTTATGCTATCATGAGCCCATGACAGATCAAGCACAAAATGATAACACAAAGAGGATGGGCCGCCCGGCCACCGGCAAGGGCACTCTCATAGGCGTCCGTCTGCAACCCGCCCTCCTAGCTTGGCTAGATACCGAGCGCGCAAAGCTGGACCCGATGCCATCGCGCCCGGAAATGATACGCATCTACTTGGAAGAAAAACGAGACTTCCGCTAGCTCACAGAAGCTGGGCTACAGGTAATTGTAGGCGACTGGCCGAGAGAGGCTATCAACCGCGAGGCATACTATGCATTGGGCAGAATGCGCCAAGATTTCGGAGACGGCTTTCGGGCAGTCCCGGTTCACTTGGCCGGAATATGGTTGGTCGGGGTTCAACTGCGAATCCGGGCTTTCAATCTCAGACATAACGGGTGGAATCGCGTGGCTGTGGACCTATCCATCTGACTATCTCCTGCGCCTTCCGGCCGTTGCGTCATTCTTAGAGCTCCAACCGGACCATGTTGGCGGCAATCTGTCGGGGTTCATCACATTCGGTGTCGCGGCACTCGTCGGGCTTTTTGTCAAAGGGGTTCTCGATGACATGGCGTTTCACCGCCAAACATGAGCCGGAAGCACTCTTAGGCCTGCCGCGACCGCCGCTATTCACCGGTAAGAATCGGCCAGTTTCATCAATTCGGGATCGATCTTGACCCGCTCTAAACGCGCGTCCTGCGCAGCGGAAAGGGCGGCAGCAACCAAGTGGTCGCCTCGCTACGTAGGAATAATGGAAAAAACCTGCCGCAATTGGCAGGCTCATGGGCTTTGACTCATATCAACATTCCGTTCAGTCTGGATGTGCATTTTAGCCAATTTTCAGAGCCCGACATGCGCATATTTTCTGCCGTCTTAAGTTCAGTCCTCGCCGTAACCGCTCCTGCCAGCGCATACACCGTAGAGGAAATGTGGGCAGAATTCGATGCATCAAAACTCACCGTGGAGGAAAAACGCTTCCTGCAATTCGGGCTCGCGCTGAATGGCAAATATTCCGCCCTCATGGATGGGGCGTGGGGTGGCGGCAGCCAGCGCGCTCTTGAGGCTTGGGCACGGAGTGCCGGCCTCGATCCACCCATTGAGAACTGGGAGGTGGTGTTGCTTGCAGCGGAAAGCGCAGATCGTGTGCAAGCCGACGGTTGGGAGCAGCGATACTTCGAGCCGATGGATATTTCTTTTGCCGTCCCCGCCGGCCGGATGCGCCACGAGCCAGCAACCGATGCTTTCCTGAACTATGCTCATACCACGAGTTCGCTGCGATACTCACTGAACTTGGGCGATCTGCCGCAAGTGGTCGGCATTCATACCTATGCGCTATCCTCAGCGCTTCCCGGAGCCGCACCCTACACGCTCAGGCGCGAAAAGGTGCTGATCACGTCCGTGGAGCAAGCGGGAGGAACGATACTCTATGCCCGCTCGGATCTGAGGCGGAACGGCTGGTCGAGCGTTGTCTTATCGGCCGCAAAGCGTGATCAGAACCTGCTGAATGCCGTTTCCGGGAGCATTACCAAGGGTTGGTCGAGCGGAATCAAGCTGCCTCCAGGCGGAGAAATCATTGAGGGCATTGCGTCGATGGCAGCAGTCCTCGCGGAAGCAGGACAGAACCAGCCCAACGAATATGCGAGCCTGGAGGCGATGCGCGAAGGGATGACCGCTCCCCCTATCACCCCTGTTCCCTCGCCAGCGCCCCAGCAGCCGGCAACCGCACCAGCATCTCCATCGGCGCCGAAGCCCAGCGACCGGGCCTTGCAGGGCAGCGGAACGGCCTTCTTCGTTTCCGAGCAGGGTCACTTGATCACCAATGCCCATGTGGTTGAGGGTTGCGAAACACTGAAGATTGATGGCCGCCCTGTCAGCCTGCTGGCGGCAGATGAGAGCTTCGACCTAGCGCTAATCAAGGATGCCCCCCAAGAAGC